>NZ_SNTY01000058.1 GCF_004377485.1 Alkanindiges illinoisensis | reverse complement strand
CCTTCCCGAACTCAGAAGTGAAACCACGTTGCGCCAATGGTAGTGTGGCATTCGCCATGTGAGAGTAGGGCATCGCCAGCTCATTATTCCTAAGGGGATCAGTTCAATACTGATCCCCTTTTTTATTTAAGGGCCGTGCCCTACAGGTCTTGCGTGGCAGTGCCACTCACAGCTCATTATTCAAACCGCATCAGTAAACTGATGCGGGTTTGTTTATTTCTACAAAAACGTGCCCTGCACCTGCGCTAATGCTTCGGCCTTGCGACTGGACAAAGCCTCAAAGCGAGACACTGTAAAAATATTTAAATGTATTAACGATGTTTTATAGGGATTATTTTCTTCATCCTTATAACGCTTTTAAAGTTTTTCTTCACATTAAATTATTTTTTCAATAAAAATAGAAACATTCTAAATACTCATTGATAAACATGTACGACTTAAGTAAAGTCTTACCTAAACCAGCCAGGTAAGGCAACTGCTTGTAACACAAGAATCGTTCTAAAGCATTTGACTTCTAAATTTAAAAAACTCCCGGGTAAGCTGTAATGACAAATCTTCAAATTCATCTTCAAAAAGCAAAGCGTCTTGGCGTAAACCTAACTGTTCTTGCTACTTCAATATCTTTGGCTGCTTGTGGCGGTGGTGGCAGCGAAGGTTTTTATGGCAATGGCACTTCTGGTACAGGCAATAATGCAGGTACAGGTAATGATACGCAAGTTAAGGAAGTAGCGGGCATCACTTTAGCTTTAAGTAAAAATGAGCTTAATGTTAAAGGTGATACTATTACACTCACTGCTAAAGCGGTAGATAAAGATGGCGGAGGTGTTGCGGGTAAAAAAATTAGCTTAAACATAAAAGATGCCATTAAAAATGGTGCAACGGCTGACTCTTCTGAAGTTATAACGGATGAAAAGGGTAATGCCACATTTACTGTAACTTTAAATGGTTCAAACTCTACTTTATCAGAGTTATTATTTACTGTAACTGTTGCAGGCACTACTATTAATGATGTAAAGAAAGCAGCAGTCACAGGGGCGGGTACTGTTACCCAAAGCCAGTATGAACTAAGATTTGATACTGCTGCCTCTTTGAAAGTGATTGGTGGAGAGACAAATGTTCGTGTTCGTGCTGTAGATGCCAATGGTGGTGGTGTACCTAATGAAAAAGTTGCTTTAAAAGTTAAAGATTTTCAAAAAAATGGTGTAACGATTAAAGGGCTATCCACCGCAACAACTGATAATCAGGGTTATGCAGAATTTACGCTTGAGTTGCCAGCCGGAAAAGAGGCGGATCGCGCTGCCCTTATTGCAGAAGGGGTAGGTTTAGAGGCAATATTAACTGAAGCAAACGGTGCTACTAAAACCCAAGTTTACACGCTAGGAGTCAGCTCGGTCAGTAACGTTGTGAGTAACTTGACTTTAGTAACTGGTAATAATAACAAGGTAGATGCTGTAGATGGTTTAATTAACGTTATAGTAACGGCAAAAAATCCAGAAGGAATTGTAGTTGTCGATAAAGATATCCAGTTAACCCTGGATGAGCAAGCCGTAAAATATGGCGCAAAACTGGTTAATACAGTTGTTAAAACTAATATTAAGGGTGAAGCAGTCTTTACCATTCAAACCGGTATTAATCAAGATAATCCAGATGGTAAAATGCTGGTTAGTAATGGAATTACTGTTCAGGCATTATTAAAAGAAAATGCTGCTATTGCTACCCAAAGTACAAAGATAACTGTAGTAGCACCAGTAGCGGAAGATGTGACCAGTTTGAGTCTAGCCACTGCGAATGATATTAATATCTCAGGCGGAGAAGCTGTTATTACAGTAACTGCCAAGGATAAAAATGGCGGTGCATTGGTGGGTAAAGCAATTAATTTAAGTATTCCACAAATTGCAGGACTCAGTATTAAAAATGGTTCCAAGATTATTACCGATAGCAATGGACAAGCTAAATTTAATGTAAGTTTTAATTCTTCAAATGTTCCTAAGACCACGACTGATGAGTTATTGAGTAAAGGTATTATCGTTAGTGCCCAATATACGGGTTTAAATAATCAGGCAATTACTCAAACTACAAAATTAGGCTTTTATCAGATTAATGTAGAAAAAGAAGTTCAGCGCATTGAGTTGACAGCAACCAAGGGAATTGTTTCTTCTACTGGGGATTCTGTTCAGGTAGTGGCGCGGGCACTCGATAATGAAGGAAAGCCAGCGATTAATAAAGCCATTAGTCTGGGTCTAACCGATGAGGTACAGCAAAATGGCATAAGTTTTGATGGTGCAGTGACAAAAAACACTGATCAAAATGGCTATGTGACTTTTACCATACGTACTAATGCACTTAATGAACAGGCTATTGAAAAGCTGGTTAGCTCTGGAATTGCAGTTGCAGTAAGTACCAAGCTCACTGATGGCAACTCAGTAACTCAAAATACCACCATTATGGTCGCTGCCTCTGCACTGTCTACCGCAGAAGTGGCTTACTTGGACATTGTTGAACCTGCTTCTTTGGATGTCAGCAAAGCCAATAAAAATATGGCAGTTGTAGTACGCGCGTATAAAAGTAATGGCGCGACCGCAGCCAATAAAGATATCCGTTTAACTTTGGATAAAAGTTACTCAGCAATTTCAATTGATAATTCAGCGCCTACCACCAATAGCTCAGGCCAGGCTACTTTCATATTAAAGTATGATCCTGCACAATTGTCTGCTAGTGAGCGAAATGAACTGCTTCAGTCTGGTTTAAGTGTTACGGCAAGATTTGGCTCTGTGACGCAAAAGACCAAAGTTTCTTTTTATAGTCTTGAAGCGAACATCCAGCGTATGGACTTAGTGGTGGACAAGCCAGCACTGGTTACTAGCGTGGGTAGCGCGCAGACCGTCAAGGCCACCGTGACGCTAAAAGATGCTAATAGTGCAGCAATCAAGAACCGTCAGGTCATCATTGCTGTAGATCCTGCTGCCTTACAGCAAGGCGTGAGTTTTACCGGAGGAACTGGTGGTGCAATAGCTGTAACTACTGATGCCAATGGTCAGGCAACTGTTGAGTTCACGGTTAATGCTAAAGACCAGGCGATGCTAGATGCCTTGCTATCTTCTGGTATTGGTATCGGTGCCTCAGCAGTACAGGGTGATGGCAGTGGCACGATTAGCCAGAGCACCAAGATCAACGTTCTGTCAGAAGCGGCTGAGAATGAAGTAGGGTATCTGACTGCTGAGAGCAGTGATGTGATTGCCACCACAGGCGGCATATCCACCAAGTGACTTACACTGCTGCAACCAGCCTGAGTGCAGAGCAGATTAAGGCGCTACTGGCGGGGATCTCGGCCACAGCCAGCTATACCAACAGTGCAGGCAAGACCATCACGCAAGGCACTACCGTTCAGTTTTATGTCAACCAGCAGAATATCCAGCGTATGGATCTGGTGGTGGACAAGCCAGCACTGGTTGCTAGCGTGGGTAGCGCGCAGACCGTGACCACTACCGTAACGTTACGGGATGAGCAAGGTCAACCTATTGTTAACCGTCAGGTAGCTTTGGCGCTTAATGATAGCGCGTTCCAGGCTGGGGTAAGATTTGCC
Organism: Alkanindiges illinoisensis; assembly: GCF_004377485.1. Classification (GTDB taxonomy): domain Bacteria; phylum Pseudomonadota; class Gammaproteobacteria; order Pseudomonadales; family Moraxellaceae; genus Alkanindiges; species Alkanindiges illinoisensis_A. The sequence goes on along the minus strand of NZ_SNTY01000058.1, from coordinate 137,949 downwards.
CAGACTTTAGGTGGCACTGCACTGGTCTATACCAGCAGTACAGGTCAGGCAAGCATTGAACTGAGCGTTAATGCAGCAAATACTGCATCCTTTGATAGTTTAGTTGCAAATGGGATTACCATTTCAGCAGCGGCAGTACAGGGTGATGGCAGTGGCACGATTAGCCAGAGCACCAAGATCAACGTTCTGTCAGAAGCGGCTGAGAATGAAGTAGGGTATCTGACTGCTGAGAGCAGTGATGTGATTGCCACCACAGGCGGCATATCCACCATTAGCGTTAAGGCATTCAATGCCAAGGGCATCGCAGCTGCAGGCAAGACTGTTAAGCTAAATCTTGGTGCTATTCCTAATGGTTTAAACATTAAATTGGATAACGCCAGCCAGGTAACTGATGCTGCTGGCAATGCTACATTTAAAGTGACTTACACTGCTGCAACCAGCCTGAGTGCAGAGCAGATTAAGGCGCTACTGGCGGGGATCTCGGCCACAGCCAGCTATACCAACAGTGCAGGCAAGACCATCACGCAAGGCACTACCGTTCAGTTTTATGTCAACCAGCAGAATATCCAGCGTATGGATCTGGTGGTGGACAAGCCAGCACTGGTTGCTAGCGTGGGTAATCCACAAACCGTGACGGCCACTGTGACGCTAAAAGATACAGCTGGAGCAGCAGTTGAAGATCGTCAGGTAACATTGGCGCTTGATCCGAATGTTCTGCAAAATGGCGTAAGTCTAACTGGTAGAAATGGTGTTGTTGAGCTGATCAATGGTGGTTCAACCACTGTTCAGACTAATAATAAGGGGCAAGCCACAGTAACCTTGAGTGTGAATCCCGCAAATCAGACTGCGCTTAATGCCCTCCTGGCTTCAGGTATTGGTATCGGTGCCTCAGCAGTGCAGGGTGATGGTACTGGAAGCATTAGCCAAAATACCAAAGTTGATGTGGTGTCTGAGGAAGCTACTTATCTTACCATGAGCAGCAACACAAGTATTGCCACCACAGGTGGAGAAGCTGTTGTTACTGTTAAGGCAATGAGCGTCAAGGGCATTGCAGCGGCCAACCAGAAAGTTAAGCTATCACTAGACCTTACTGGTCTGCCAAGTGATCTTGACCTTAAAGTTAATGGTGGTGACGCGCGACAAGGTGTAGAGGCAACAACTGATGCCAAAGGTGTGACACAGTTTACCGTGCTGTATACTGCTAAATCGAATTTAAGTACCGAGCAAATTCAAAAGCTATTGGCAGGTATTCAGGCAACAGCCAGCTATACCGCAGCTTCAACTAATGAAAAGACTACTCAGAGTACAATAGTTCAGTTCTACGTGAACCAGCAAAATATCCAGCGTATGGATCTGGTTACTGCAATGAGTCAGTCACCTACTCAAAATGGTGGTGCGCTCTCACTAAGGCTCAATGATAAAAAATGGTTTGACGCTACAGTGACGCTCAAAGATAGGGATGGCAAGCCTATTGCTAACCGTCAGGTGATTTTATCGCTAGATAATATTGCTGTGGATAACAATATCTTGTTTAGATTGGTTAATTTTAAAGGCGTGATTGGCGGTTCGACTGTTGTAACAACCGATGTTAATGGCCAGGCCAAAGTAACCGTTGAAGCGTTAGTGCAAAATCAGGCTGACCTTGATGCTCTGGTTGCCTCAGGCATTACCATTAATGCCTCAGCAGTACAGGGTGATGGTTCTAGCACTATCAACCAGACTACCAATGTCCGTGTAGTGTCTGAAGCAGCTGAAGCTGAAGCTGCAAATGCAGTAAGCTACTTAACAGCTGTCAATTCGCAATCTTTGGCGACGACGGCTAATGGCAGCACTGAAATTACCGTTAAGGCTTTTAATGCGAAAGGAGACGGGCTTGCAGGCAGAGGCATTTCACTGGCATTAGCTGATATTCCAGCAGGCTTGACGATTACGGCAGCGCCTAGCTCATCCATGTCAGATATTACTGATAGTAAAGGCGAGGCAAAATTTACCGTAACTTATACCGCGCCAGCTGATGCTAACCTTACCCCTGTTCAAATTAAAGGCTTATTAGCAGGAATACAGGCAACAGCCAGTCATACTGATAGCGGCAAGGCGATTACTCAAAGCACAAAAATTCAGTTCTATGCCAATAGTGCTGCAATTGCTAGGGATGCACAGCGTTTAGAGCTGAGCACTTCCAAAGGTGAAGTAGTGGCAAACAGCGACAGCTTTACGCTCACCACTAAAGTAATTGATAGAAGTGGGAACCCGGCAGCAGACAGATTCGTTAATCTTAGTCTGGATGCAGCAGCAATCCAAAATGGCGTAACTATTGCTGGTATTTCCCAGCAAAAGACCGATACCAATGGTAACGTCACCTTTACAGTGAATGTAAGGGGCGCAAACCAGCAGATGATTGACAATCTGGTTGCGAATGGCATTGGTTTGACTGCTTCAGTCGTTCAGTCTAATGGGGCAGAGATTAAGCAAACTACCCAGGTAATGGCAAAGGCTCCACAAACCTTGGCTGTAAGTAAATTAGAGGTTAATCCTTCGTCTGCAAGTATTGAAAGTACAGGCGGTAGTACGGTTATTGTTGTTCGTGCTGTTGATGTTGCTGGCAATCCTGTAGTTAATCAAGATATCAGTTTTGCTTTGGGTGGAGTCAATGCCACCAATGCCCGGGTGAGTGTGGATAAAAATTCTGCCACTACCAATAGTCAGGGCTATGCATACTTCACTGTAAATATTGCGAACGGTGATGTAGACAATGACTTGGTTAAAGATGGTTTAATCTATGCTGTAAATACTATTAATCAAAACGATGGTAACTCGGTAAATCAGGTTGGCAAGATTAATGTGAGTATACCAGCAGGTACGTATAACCTGCTCCCGTTAACGCCATCCAAACCCTCATTGTTAATTACAGGCGATACAGTTACTGTCACCTCTAAGTTGGTTGACAATAACGGTGCCCCGTTAAAATCCCAGCCAGTGACTTTAGTGGTGAATAATGTCGCGGTCAACGGTGGGGTCAATGTTGAAAGCGGTATGACAGCCGTTACTGACGTAAATGGTAATGTCAGTTTCAAAGTTACTTTACCTGCTAAAACCAACCAAGCTCAGATTAATGAGTTATTAACGAATGGTCTGATTATTAAAACGTCAGTGACACTGCCGAATGGTAATAAGCGTTTTAGTGCTGATCTGAAACTGGCAGTGGAAGATGCCATTAATTCGAATACTCTATCATTTGGTAGCGATAAATGGAGTCTTAATGTTGATGGAGATAAAGCTGTAGTTAGTGTATCTCTTAAGGACTTAAATGGTAATCCGGTTAAAAATAAAGAGATTAAACTTAAGATAAAACAAACTGCTTCTACAACTGCAACTAACGTAGGAGTGGATGTAGGGGAAGCTGATCTAGAGCCAGTTCGCCCGCTTAAGCGTGAAGCGGTAGTAGTATCTGATGACAATGGTAACGCTTTCTTTACGGTCATTATTCCAACCGATGGTCATGATAAAGATACATTAATTGCGAGTGGTATTGAGCTTGAAGCAAGCCAAACCAATGAGCAGGGCATAGTTAAAAGTAATATTGCGCGTCTGGCTGCCTTCCGGCCAACTCTTCCAGGTTCTCCGCAGCCTCAACCCCCACGTTATAATTTACGTATCAGTGTAGCTAAGCCAGCGCTAAATGTACGGAGCGATACTACTGATGTAACACTTACATTGCTTGATCAAAACGGTGGCGGTATAGCGGATAAGTATGTGAGTCTGAACATTGCAGACATTATTCGTAATGGTGCATCTATCGTCGGGCCATCTATGCTGATGACAGATATAAATGGTCAGGCTACCTTTAAAGTGAAGGTAGACGAAACTGCACGAAATCAAAATTATTCTGCTGCTGATTTTGCGAACGATGAACTGAATATAACAGCAATGTTTGTGGAAACAGGGTATCAGGATGCTATCACCCCTTGGAAGATTGATGTAGTTCAATCCACGCCACCCACCCCGGTAGGCAATATCACTTTTGGTGATGCAGCAGAAATCCAGAAGTCTGCAGATGGCCTGTATTACACTGAAAATTTATCAGCACATCTGGTGGACAGTACAGGCCGTCCAATTGCAAATCAGCCTGTTGCACTTGGGGTTAATATTAGTCGTATCTGGAAAGGCTTTTACAAGACTAAGAAACAGCTTGAAGGTGAAAATCAGGCAGCTATTCTAACCTTGCAAAATCAGCAGACTGCAATACCTGCAAATGATAACATTGAGCCTAATCAAACACTCACAAATAATCAGCGACGTCAAATCTTACAAAATCAGATTGATGCGCTGAAAAATATTGTGCTTCCAGGCCGGGATCAAGTGAGTTGCCCTATTTTCCCAGTTTCTGCAAATACAGCACTGGCAACAGCTTTTATTAATACACAGGGTAATGAAGCAACTACTGCCAATTACATTACTGACAGTACTGGAAAATTTGATTTCCAAGTTCGTTACTTGAGAAAGTATGCAAGTTGGCAGAGTGTTAATGTAACTGCTAGAGTTACTTTGAATGGCCAAACGTTACAGGCGGCACTTGCTTACCCAATGGGTATTCTCAAATCTGATGCCGATGCAGAAACAGGTCAACCGTTTGATAACAGCCCTTACGGAACGAGCTGCCCATAACTTTCACAGGTATAAAGAACGGCTCCCTGCGAGCCGTTTTTTATTACCTATTTTTTATCTTATAAACCATGCCCAATACTGACCGTAGCGGTAGGTCGAACCTCAAGATTTTGACAACCGCTTAAGGTACAGCAAAATAAAGATAGCATTACAACATATAGTTTAATCATCCAGTAAATCCATTTGCTTAGCCAGTTGATATAAATTGCTGGAACGACTACCGGTACGGCAAAACATCAAAATAGGCTTGGGCAATTCATTGTAGTGACGGGCAAAGGCTTCCACATCAAGCTGGCTAATTTGCCCAGCCACTACGGGCTGAAACACATAATCAATGCCAGCATTACGTGCAGCTTCTTCAAGCTGGGCACTGGTAGGTTGATCATTACCACCCTCAAAATCCGGACGGTTATTAATGAGGGATTTAAAGCCCTTTTGTGTCACTTCCGGCATATGTTCAGGATAAAGCTGTCCTGCAAAACCCACTTGATCGGTCATATTCGATTTCCCATTCATTAAAAAAACATATGGCTAAACTTTACCTAAGTTAAGACAGTATCAACAAATAATTTCAGCAAAAATATGTTGATGACTGGTTAAATGATGAATCTTCTATTCTATACTGTAACCGGAAAACAGGGACTAAAAAACCATGAGCCATGTATGTTTAGGCATCTACTTCTAGGACAGAGGAATAATAAATGGGACAGTACAACATAGAACCATTATTTTTAAAAAGTAGTGGAGAAACACTGGGCGCGGACTTTTATCGACCCGCCAAGGTACGTAAGCCTGCGGTCATTATCATGGCACATGGCTTTGCAGGGGAACGCAAGTTTAGCTTACCCGATACAGCCGCCGCCTTTGCTGAGGCAGGCTACGCGGTTGTATTGTTTGATTATCGCGGATTTGGTGGTAGTACTGGCAAGCCGCGTGAGCTGGTATCAGCGCCCAATCATGTCGCGGACTGGAAGGCTGTATTGACCCAGGTTAAAAAGCGCAAGGATGTGGATACTTCGCGTATTGTGCTGTGGGGCATGTCCATGAGTGGTGGTCATGTGATCACGACGGCTGCCCGGGAAAAGGGCATTGCTGCCATTATTGGGCTGGTGCCGCATGTGGATGGTTTTGCCAGTGCCATGATGTATCCCAAGCATTTGCTGCCGCGCGCTACAGCTTTGGCCTTGCAGGATCTGGCTGGCTCCAAGATTGGCCGTGACCCGATCCGTATTCCGGTGGTGGCTGAGCAGGGCCTGCGCTGTCTGACCGGAGATGATTGTTATGCAGGTTATATGCAAATGGTACCCAAAGGCAGTAGCTGGGTAGGGTTAGTGCCTGCACGCATTATTATTACAGTGAATCAGTACCGGCCTACCAAGGAAGCAGCCAAGGTTCAATGTCCAGCCTTGGTTATTGCAGCACAACAGGACAGCCTGATTCCGTTATCCGCAACTCGCAAGGCCGCTGCAAAGATTAAGCAGGTTGAATATCTGGAATGGCCAATCGGGCATTTTGATTTGTTGCAAGGCCGCTGGTTTGAGGAAGGAATCCGGGTGCAACTGGCTTTTTTAAAGAAACATATTGGTTAATGGGTAAATTCACAGGATAAAATCATGATTGTTGCCTGTCCGCATTGTCTGGCAAAAAACCGGCTGGAACAAAGCCGTTTGGGTGAACAACCCAAGTGTGGTCGCTGCCATGAGGCGTTGTTAAGTGGTAAACCGGTGGAGCTGAATGATCAAAACTTTCAGCAATTTATCAATTCTACTGAATTGCCTGTACTGGTAGACTTCTGGGCGTCATGGTGTGGGCCATGCAAGTTGATGGCACCGCATTTTGAACATGCTGCCGGGCAGCTACCTGCTGTTCAGTTTGTTAAAGTCAATACTGAGCAGGCAACCAGGACAGCGCAACAGTTTGCCATTCGCAGTATTCCAACGCTGGTAATATTAAAGCAGGGTAAGGAAGTGGCACGGCAGGCTGGTGCCATGACCTCAGCACAAATCCAGCAGTGGCTGCAGGCGCATCAGTAATTTTATCAGGTACTTAATTGACAAGGGTGAACTATGCCAGAAGGTGATTTGTCTTTACAGGTAATTCCAATGCCTGCGGACACCAATTGGAATGGAGATGTATTTGGCGGCTGGCTGGTTTCCCAAATGGATTTGGCCGGGGCCGTACATGCGCGCAGGCTTTCCCGCGGGCGTGTTGCAACCATTTCAATTAACAATATGGTGTTTCATGTGCCAGTTAAGGTAGGCGAGGTGCTGGCCTGTTATACCCGTATTGTCAAAAAAGGCACGACATCAATGCAGGTGATGGTCGATGTCTGGGAAAGTAACGATATTGAAAATCCGGTGCTGGTAACCAATGGTATTTTTACTTATGTGGCCATTGATGAGCATGGTAAAAAACGTCCACTGCCATAATTGGCTATAAAAATTCAATTCACTTGAATAAAAAAGCTGCCCGTCACATTGATCGGGCAGCTTTTTTAATAATCAGACTCAGTTTAAGTCATTAAGCCTGTTTCTTTTTCTTGGGAAGCCATGCCCAGTTCATGGTGCATTGAATGGGTGACTGGCCAGATTCATCTACGACTGTGATCGGAACAATCAGCTCACCTTTTTCATTGTCTGCAATATACTGGCGCTGCTCATCACTCAAGGTGGCTGTAGCGACCAAATCGCCTTTGGCAATACGTTTATAATCCACATGCAAGGACTTGATCAGCATGATGCGGTTATCTGGCACATTCAGGCCCACCACAAAACCTGTGGCAGTTTCGGCCAGCAGTGCCATAGCTGCGGCATGAACGCCCTTAATATGGTTTTGCATGGGGCGCTTGTTTTTAATGCTGACCACGACTTTTTCCGGGGTGACATGCTCATAGCGAATCCCGGCAGTGCCCACCATAGGAACAATCGTGCCAAATGCTTTGGAAATGGCAAAAGTACGCATGGATTCAGGCAGTTTTGAGGTGGCATTCACCACTTTCATCATACGGTTTGGTTTGGTCATAAAGTTTCCCCGGAAATTTAAAGTAAAAAATTGTGAAGTAAAAATCAGTCTTTGAAATTGTTAAATTGAAGAGGCAGGCCAAATTGCTGTTCTTTGAGAAATGCCATGACCTGCTGCAAGGTATCACGTTTTTTGTCGGTAACCCGGATTTTATCACCCTGAATGGACGATTGTGCCTTAATGCCGCTTTCCTTGATGGCCTTGTTGATTTTCTTGGCGGTATCAGAGTCAAGGCCATCTTTAAGCTTGATCACTTGAACAGTGTGCTTGCCTGAGGCAGTCATTTTTTGCGGATCCAGGCTTTGCAAATCAATTTTGCGCTTATGAAAGTGGTTTTCCAGCATGTTATAAACCTGTTCAACCTGAAAGTCACTTTCGGCACTGATCTTGATTTCTTTGGCTTTTTCATTCAGCTCAATACTGACCTCAGAACCACGGAAGTCGAAGCGGGTCTGGATTTCTTTTTGGGTATTTTGAACCGCGTGGTTGACTTCAAAAATTTCCAATTCCGATACAATATCAAATGACGGCATGATTTATCCTTTACATTGAGTGGAAAATTATTGTAAGAATGCTAGGTGGTATTGTAGTTTTTGCCAAGTGCTGATTGTAGTCAAGGAGTGTATAAATGATTCGCAAGCTTGAAATTACAACCTTTGATTTCCCGGACAATGCAGTCATCTGGGATGTAAGGGACGCCAAGGCCTTTGCTGAGGGCCATGTGAAAGGTGCAGTAAACCAGCCGATTAATGATTTATCTGCGGATCAGTTAAGCCAGATTGATGCGGGTCAGCCCATTTATGTGTTGTGTGGTGGTGGTAGCAAAGCCCCCCGAGCTGCCGAGCTGCTACATTCTTTTGATGAAAACCGCGATATTGTAGTGCTGATGGGTGGCACCCGCGCTGCCAAAGCTGCTGGCATCGAACTTGAGCAGGGGCAGTAATTTATTCAAGGCCATTTTGCCTGTAAGTTTGAGTAAAGCGATTAGGATCAACACTCGCAGCCACGCTGGCTGACACTGGCCAGACTTCACCCAGTAACTGTGCACACATCAGTTCAGCGCAGAGTGGCGCAAAGCTAAAGCCTTTTGAACCCAGTCCTGTGAGTGTCCACAGGCCTGCATGCCCATTAATCTGGCCTGCCAGCGGTAAATAATCCGGCGACTGGGCACGAATGGCTGCACGGCCTTGCCAGATGCTAATGGGTGGAAAGCTGTCGGCAACGGCTGGTGCAATGGCCTTGATTAAATCAAGGTTATGTTGATGGTCAGCCAGCCGAAGATCAGTCTGGTTATCCTGCCGGATAAACGAGGCGCCCAGTAAAACAGTAGCTTCAGATTCGGGGTGGTTAAGCTGGGCTATATAGCCGCCATACGTCATGGGCAAAGGCAGGGCAGGCATTTTATCAGGCTTGCTAAACCATGAAACCTGCCCCCGAATTGGCTTTAGTTGCGGTAATAGGTTGCAGAGTTGCGGACTATTTAATGCCGTACAGATCACCACATGATCATAAATCCCTAAACTTTCTTGCTGGCTATTGATAAGCTGCCATTGTGCGTTTTGCGAAGGGATATCCAAGGCATGTATCTGGGAAATTTCCGCCTGATGGTACTGAATCGCAGGATTTTGCAGGATGACTTGTGCTAGCTGATGCGGGTTAAGTAAGCCTGCCTGCTTAAACCAGATACTGGGTAATGCACTCCCAGAGTCAACTTGAGAGGGCTGTCCCATAGCTTGTGATTCAAGAAGGTCGTGGTGATAGGCGCTGGCTTTATCCAGTTCCTGCTCTGCACGCTGGTTCAAAAGATGAACAATACCGGTTTTCTTCACCACAGTTGCAAACTGCTGCCAATAGCGCAAGCTAAATAGGCAGCCCAGATTCAGCAAATTGCCAGAAAACTTTGTCAATGCAACCAGCTTGGGTGCAAGCAAAGCGCGTGGATTGCCGGATGCGCCGGCCAATGGCTGTGCCTGATCATACAAATCACAGGTATAACCACGGCTTGCCAAGGCATGTGCCATGGATAACCCGGCAATGCCAGCCCCAATAATGGCAATTTTGGGCAGGGGTTTTGTTGGTTTCAATATGGCCTGTTGGTCTCGGGTTTCTAATCCTTGCACCTCAGGCATAGCCTTCGGGCTTGTGCTCGGGAAACGATTATTAATCGTTTCTATTTCATGTACCTCAAGCATAGCTTTCGGCCTTGCACTTGGGAGGGAATTATTAATTGTTTCTGTTCCTCGTACCTCAGGCATAGCCTTCGGTCTTGCGCTCGGGAAATGATTATCAATCATTTCTGTCCCTCGCTCAGGCCACCACGCTTTCAGCATTTCGCGTTTGCGGCCAAAACCAGCAGGCCGGGTGACCTTAATGCCAAACTGGCGTAAGCCCTGCTTGACCACGCCGGCTACGCTAAAGGAAGCAAAGGTGGTGCCGGGGCCAGAAAGCCGGATCAGGTGCTTGAGGATATTGTCCTGCCAAAGTTCCGGATTGCATTTGGGTGCAAAACCATCCATAAACCAGGCATCAACCGGATGGCTGGTTTGAATTTCTGGTAGGCAATCCGCTGCATCACCTAGCCATAGGTCAATGGAAAAACGCTCGCCAGCAAACACCAACCGATGACAACCTGGCAAGGCAGGTGGATACTGGTCAATCAGCTGACTGGCCACATGAGCAAGCTCAGGCCATGCTTTTAGGGCACGCTGTAGGTCATCACGCGATAGCGGAAATTTTTCTACGCTAATGACATGCAGGCGACTGTGGTTGTTGGGTCGGCATTGTTGCCACAGCTGCCACAGCGCCAGAATGTTTAGGCCTGTGCCAAAACCAGTTTCGCCAACACAAAAATACTGATGCGAGTGCAGTTGTGCCAAGCGCTCAGCCAGTTCATTGCCTTGCAGGAATACATGCCGGGTTTCGGCCAGTCCGTTGGCTTTGGAAAAATACACATCGCCAAACTGCTTGGATACCGGAATTTCAACACCGTCCTGAGTGATCCACTCAAGGTCGGCATGCAGGATAGGAGCAGTCAGGCTGGAGGACACGCGTATTAAATCCTAAAAAAGACAATTAAAACTAAAGAGACCAAGCGCTAGAGCAGTCATTTTATCCAACAGATATGCGCTTGCGACAAAGGCAAGATGCGGTTCAATAAATCTGGTAAAGGGCTAGAGGGAGCTAATCTTGCTTGTTCAGGCATTACTTTGCATCGGACAGGCAGATATAGCATTAGTAACAAGACAGCTCAGACTTTTCACGGTCATTACCAGCGACGGGTACGTTTGCTTAAAATATAGTTGGCCAGAATAAATCCAATAAACGCACCAACGGCCAAAGTCACGGCCCCATACAAAAACATTTGCGCGCTACGTTCACTTTGCAATACCTGCACTTGCACAGTGAGGTTGTCGTTCATCAGTTGCAGTTCCTGATTGCGCGCCAGTGCATCCTGATTGGCCTGTTCCAGTTGAGCCAGCCGGGCAGTATTTTGCTGGATTTGCTGGTGCAACTGCTGGTTAATAACAATCCCGGTAGAAGTGGCAGTTTTTGCAGGCGCAGTTTTGGCATTGGCAACAGGGGCTGCATAGGCCAGCGTGCTCAACAGCATACCAGCCAGCAACAGCCAGCCTGTTAAAATTATCCCCATTGTGCGTAACACCATTACGGCAGAGCCTTAATAAATGGCTTAACGTCAATCTGGCTATACACACCTTCGAGCAGGTAAGGCTCCTCGGCCAGCCATGCATCCAGACTGGCACGATCCGGAAAATCCAGCACCAGCAGGCTGCCATAAAATCCCTGAGCAGTATCATCTGCATTTTTTGGACAAGGCCCGGCCAGAATAACCCGGCCTTGTTCGTTAAGCGCTTTTAAGCGCTCCAGATGACGTGGACGAACTTCCATCCGTTTGGCCAAGTGGTCAGGAGCATCAGTGCAGTGAATGGCAAATAAAGGCATGCGGTTTCTCGGGGTTTAACTAATGATGCGCTTAGCTTTCGTTGCTGGAAATCTTGATGTGTTTTCTCAGAATAACCATTTGGGCAATCAGGAAACTAAACATGACAATTATATCGCCGAATGCCGTGAATTCGCCCCAGTATTTGCCATTAAAAAAGAGAAAAGCAAAGAAAATATGCAGTGATGCCATGAAAAAGAAAAATAGCCCCCACGCCAGATTCAACTTTTTCCAGTTGCGGTCATCCAGTTCAAACACCGGGCCAAACAGGCGCTGAATGAGTGGCTTACGGTCTTTCATGAGCATTGGGCTAAGCAGGAAGCCAAAACCAAACACCACGTTAATGATCACGGCTTTAAGGCGGATATAAAAATCATCACTCAGCATCAGGGTAATGCCGCCAAAGATTACTGTCATACCCAGCACAAACCACTGCGATTTTTCCAGCCGGAACTTCTGGAATACCAGCAGCGCCCCATAGACCACCAGGGTTGAAATCAGCAGGGCACAGGTGGCCACCAGAATGTTGTTGTTATCAGGCGCGCCTTTACTGCCAATGAGCTGCAACAGGGGATGGGTGCGATCCGCCGGATCCGTGGTTTTGTAGAAGTAAAAGAATATAATTAATGGAACATAGTCCAATAGGGCTTTCATGCTACAGTGAGCCAGGTCAAATTAAAGTGCCGAAAGTATAGAATATGCAACGCATGGATTTACATACCCACAGCCATTTTTCTGATGGAACTTTGTCACCGGCAGCCTTGATGGAGCATGCCAGTTGCAGCCGTGTGGATATGCTGGCGCTCACTGACCATGACACGCTGGATGGCTTGCCTGAAGCACGGCTGGCTGCTACAGAGCATGGTGTCACGCTGGTAGAAGGTGTAGAAATTTCAAGCCAGTGGCATAAGCCCAATAAAAAAAATCCGTTTGGCGTGCATATTGTGGCGCTGGCGCCAAAGAATCTGGCCCCGTTGCAGGAATTATTGGCCGAGCAGCAGCAGATTCGGGCTAACCGCGCTGTGCAAATTTGCCAGAAACTGGAAAAAACCACCAAAACTGATCCGTGGCCTGAAGTATTGGCACTGGCGGATGGCCGGGCAGAAGGCGTTACCCGCTCGCACATTGCCAGCTGGCTGGTGCAAAAAGGCATTGTGGCGCGGCAGCAACAGGCCTTTGACCAGTACTTAAAAGAAGGTAAAAGCGCATTTGTACCGCTGGCATGGGCAGAGATGGATCATGTGCTGAACATCATTAATGCCAGTGGTGGACAAGCAGTACTAGCACATCCAACCCGTTATGGCTTATCGGCCACGCATATTCGTTATCTGGCAGGATTATTTAAAAGTCTGGGTGGACATGCGATTGAGTTACCATCAGCTGTTGAGCCACCAGCTACCCGTGCCATGATGGATTACCTGATTGCCCAGCATGACCTGGCGGTATCGGTTGCCAGTGATTTTCATGGCAGCAATATGCCGTGGCTGAAACTGGGACAGGTGCCTGTGATGAAAGAAAACCAGCGTGGCGTGTGGGAACAGTTCTAACTGAGCTGCTTTAATCACATATCAGGTCAGTACATGGTCAATTGGCTGTAGCGGCGCGGGAATATCGGCAGCATTTAAGCCCGTTAAAATATCAATTTCCATGGTACGCAGCAGGGCGTCCAGCGGCAGGTCATTTTTTTCCAGTCCAAACGGTTCTTCCAGTTCACTGCCCAATGCATCCAGCCCAAAAAAAGTATACGCCAGCAAACCCACAACAACTGGGGTAAAAAATCCAAGACTATGTGCCAAACCAAATGGTAACAGCAAACAAAACAAATAAGCCGTGCGGTGCAACAGCAGGGAATACGCAAAGGGGAGCGGCGTTGAGACAATCCGGTCGCAGGCTGCCTGTACAGCTGCACATTCAATTAAATGGCTGTTCAGTTGCACATAGCAAATGTCAGTAAGTTCACCGTGTTTCAAACTTTGCATTAAGACCTGATGTGCTAGCAGTAGCGCATATTGCGGCGGATTACTGTGCAGCTGGATTTCCTGAAATTGAACCGGGCTAAGCCATTGCTGAATTACTGTCGATAGCGGAATTTTGCGCAATCTGGCCAACAGTGCATAATTAAATACCAGAACATACTGCATCAGTTGCTGGCGTTGCGCAGCTGGCAACAGTTGGCTATTGCGGTCCAGATGCCGTACCTGGGCAATCAGGTTGCCCCACAGCTTGCGCGCTTCCCACCAGCGTTCATAACAGGCATTATTGCGAAATACCAGAAAAATGGACAGGGTCAGGCCAATCAGCGAAAACGCTGCAATAGGCACATCAGCCAGTGCATGAATCGCCCAGTGATTGAGTAGCAGTAACAATGCAGACAAACCAATCACGGTTAACAGTTGCGGCATGATTTGCGGCAATATTGAACCTTGCATGGCCAATAGTAGCCGGACTGAATTGGGACGTTCACGAACAATCATAGTGCCACAAACCTGTAAATTTTAACCCGGCATATCGCCCTGTTCAGCAAAGGATAACACCCTGTCCTGACCCACAATCACATGATCGACCAGCTTGACATCCAGTAGCTGGCAGGCCTGTGTCAGTTGCAGGGTGAGCTGATGGTCAGCGCGCGAAGGATCAGCCGGGGCATCGGGATGATTATGCGCCACAATCAGGTTCACTGCACGATGTGTAAGTGCCAGTCGCATGATTTCCCGGATATGCACACTGCACTGGGTAATTGAGCCATAAAAGATTTTTTCAAACTGGATCAGGCGCAGCTGGCTGTCCAGAAACATGGCCGCAAATACCTCACGTGGTTCATGGCGTAATTGCTGTAAAAAATACTGTTTGACCAGCGCGGGTTCATCCAGTTGGTGATGTTGTTGCAACTGATGGCTAACATAGCGCCGACCCAGTTCCAGTGCCGCCATCAGGTGCGCGACCTTGGCTTCACCCATCCCATGACAGGCCAGCAACTGCGCCTGACTGGCATTGAGCAAATCAAACAGGCTACCAAATTCGCCAATCATGCTGCGTGCCATTTCAATGGCAGAGGCTCGTGCGCTTCCTGTGCGCAAAAAAATCGCCAGTAGCTCGGCATCAGACAGTGCCGCAGAACCTTGCTTTAACAGTCGTTCACGCGGTCGTTCAGAGACAGGCCAGCATTTAATACTCATTATTGATCCGTTTATTTGTGGTCATTAGGGCTACAATGTTCTTTGTCGTTCTGTTTATAAAAATCTTTGATTTCTGGTTTTCACCGCTTTTAAAGCGTGGGCATTTTAATATGAATGTCTGGTTTGGCGCCAAGGTTTTATTTGGGTAATAAACACTTTAGTGCTATTGTGTGCGCCATGTTGCAGGTGCGAAACAACAGGTATGGGAAAACAGCATGAGCACGACATCAAGCCAAGACAATAGACATCAAGATGGTAAAAATCCGGACATGGATCAGGCTGGCCAGCAGGCTGGTCGAATTGTACTGGGCGTTAGCGGCGGTATTGCGGCCTACAAAAGCGCCATACTGGTACGCCGCCTGAAAGATGCCGGGTTTGATGTACGTGTAGTGATGACGCAGGGCGCGCTGGCATTTATTACCCCACTGACTTTTCAGGCATTGTCCGGCAATCCGGTGCATACCACCTTGCTTGATCCGGCTGCTGAGGCAGGCATGGGTCATATTGAACTGGCACGCTGGGCCGACCTGATTCTGATTGCACCTGCCAGCGCTAATACTGTTGCACGGCTGGCGGCTGGGTTGTCTGATGACTTATTGACAACTGTGGTACTGGCCAGCAAGGCTCCAGTTTGGCTGGCGCCTGCCATGAACCAGCAGATGTGGGCCAATGCACTCACTCAGCGTAACCTGCAAACCCTGACTGATTATGGCATGCAGGTGATTCAGCCCGATGCTGGTGAGCAGGCCTGTGGTGATGTAGGATTAGGCCGTATGCCGGAGCCTGAGGCACTGGCTTTACAAGTGGCAAATTATTTTCAACAGCTTGCCCAGCCAGCACACTATCAGCCAAAAATTCTGGCAGGACAGCATGTGGTGATTACTGCCGGGCCAACCCGGGAAGCCATTGACCCGGTGCGTTATGTGAGCAATCACAGCACGGGGAAAATGGGCTTTGCACTGGCTGAAGCTTGCCGTGATGCAGGCGCACGCGTGACATTAATAGCAGGCCCGGTTACTTTGCCAACGCCGCAGGGAATTGAACGCATTGACATTGGTTCGGCGCAGGAATTGCTGGCCGTGTGCTTGAAAGTGGTAAATCAGGGCTGTGATATTTTTATTGCAACCGCTGCCGTGGCTGATTATCGCGCTGCCGAAGTGTCACCGCAAAAAATCAAGAAAGCAGGGGAGCAGCTTACCATTCAACTGGTCAAAAACCCGGATATTGTGGCCACAGTGGCCCAACAGGAAAAACGTCCGTTTATGGTGGGCTTTGCGGCGGAAACCCAGCACATGGAACAATATGCCAGTAGCAAACTGGTGAGCAAAAAGCTGGACATGATTGCCGTGAATGATGTGTCCCGTTCAGATATTGGCTTTGGTAGCGACCACAATGCCATGACCGTGTTTTTTGCGGAAAACTATCACTTGGTGCAGCAGCATCTGGACAAAGCGTCCAAAGCGCAGATTGCATGGCAACTGGTGGAATGTATTGCCAAGGCGCAAGCAGCACGCTAATAGGTTTAGAGAGTTAAAATTTCATTGTTTGATGTTATAAGCCATCAAAATGATAGTGTTTTATTTAATATTCCATAGCGCCCAATTAATATTCATTCAGCACCCAGCCACTCAAAAACGCAAAATACTCACGCAGCCAGGCGTTATAGCGCATCAATAATGGCGTTGGTGCGCTAATCATGGTGATGTGCTGATAACCCTGTTTTATAGCAATCGCTGCTGCCCGAATGGTATGAAAGTCACTGGTAACAATAGCCACCGGATCAGTCAGATTAATCTGATGCTGCGCCAGTATGCCTTTGCTGTTTTTCATGTTTAGTTCGGTACTGGTGCTTTGATCTTCCAGCGCCATATGTGACAAAGGAATCGCATAATGCTGCCGAAGATAGCGTGCCATAATCACAGCTTCAGTTTCCTGTTCGCCAAAATCAAGCCCGCCACTTAAGATGAGCAATGCCTGCGGTGAAGTTTTTGCTACCGGCACAGCAGCATCAAGGCGCTTGGCCAAAGCTGCGGATGGCTTGCCGTTTTCAACACCACTACCCAGTACAATGATGGCTTTAACAGGAGTGCTTTCAATGGTGTGACGCATGTTTTGCTGAATCTTTAAAGCAAACCAGCCCAGACTCACACACCAGAGTGCAAACAGGCACCAGCCAGTTTTCCAGAGCCGTCTGATGTACATATGCTGATTAAGCCAATAGTGGATTTTATGCCACCCAATAGCGTAAATGAGAAAAACGGCGCCAATGAGCAAGGGCAGGACAATACCAATATGCAGTTTTTTCTGAATAAGTAAATACAAGCTGTCCAGAAGTAAAACTAAGCCCAGGATCAGCAGCAAAAATCTTGGTATGAAACTAATAAGTGAACGATAAGAAATCATAATTTTTTTAAGGCAGCTTTTTTGGGTGTTTGGCAAGCATTTAACAGTTATAAATTTTAGCTAGTCATCAATCATGCACGTATAAAAAAGCCACAGCAAAACTGTGGCTTTTAACAGCGCTATACAGAATTAGGCATTGCCAGTAGCAGCTTGCTGTTGTTCCTGCTGGGCACGTGCCAGATTTTCAGCAAAGGCCGCATCAAAATTAATCGGTGCCAGCAGCAGTTGCGGGAAACTACCTTTGGTCACGATGTCATTAATGGCTTCACGCGCAAACGGAAACAAAATACTTGGACAATAGGCACCCAGCAGTTGTGGCAGTTGTTCCTGATCAATATTTTCCATCAGGAAAATACCAGCTTGCTGAACTTCGGCAATAAACGCAGTTTCCTGCTGGTTTTCAGCGCTGACAGTGACTTTTAATACCACTTCATAATGAGTGGTATCAATTTGCTCAGCGCTAGAGGACAAATTGATATTTAACTCAGGCTGCCATTCTTTGGTAAATACTTTAGCGCTGGGCACTTCAAATGAAAGATCCTTGGCGTAAATACGCTCCAGTGCCAGTTGTGGTTGAGCTTGTTGTTCACTCATAAACATGTCCCTAATCTAATGTCGTTAAATGTGTTGCATTAAAAAATCGGTCTAGGCCGATTAGCCATTATTGGCGTTAAGCAATTCGTCCAGCTTGCCCTGCTTATCCAGTGCATATAGCTGGTCAAAGCCCCCAATAAACTGATCATTAATAAAAATTTGCGGTACAGTACGATGCTTGGTGCGTGCCATGAGTTCAGAACGTACTTCACTAGGCTGTTTGTTCAGGTCAATTTCCTCATACGCAATATTCTTGCGCTGCAATAATTGTTTTGCACGGACACAGTACGGACAAACTGTTGTGGTATAAACAAGAACATTGGCACTCATCATCGTACTCCAGTCAATTTCTATTTCATCTATATTTAATGTGCAAGCATACTAGCGCGCCTTAACCAGCGGCAAGCCTTGCGCCTTCCAGTTACTAATGCCACCATCCAGCCGATAGCATTTGGTGTTGGTAATCATTTGTACAGCAGAACCTGCAACCTGACCCATGTTGCAAATCATGACGATGGGACGGTCACTCTCGCGCAGCTCTTCAACATGGTTTTTAAGCTGGCTGAATGGAATATTACGGCTTCCACTAATGTGTCCGGCCTTAAAGTCCTTTGCATCACGCAGGTCAATTAATAAAGCATTTTCACGCTGAATTAAAACGCCAAGGGACTGAGGAGATATCTTGTGGCCGCTACGACGGTTTTCAAGGATAAAAAACAAAACAATCAACACCCCCAGAATTCCAAACAGGAAGGGATGATTTTGCATAAACTCTAGCCAGCGTTCCACAGTGCACCTGATCACATCTAAAATTGCACACAGTATACCGATAATCTGCTGCTTTTTTGCAGGGTTTTATATGATTGCTTTGTTTTAACCCAGCCATAGGAACATAGCCCCAGTCCTAAAAATAGGGTGCTATGCTTAAATCATAGAAACAGTAAGGATGTTGCAGGCGCTTTAACCGTCATTCTCGCGGACTTCGGCCTCCAGCCGGTTCAGGCTTTTGAGGCGGCGTTCCAGAATTTCACCACGCTCGCTGGCGGCCAGTAATGCACAGCCGGGTTCCTGCCGATGCATACAGTTACGGAACTTGCAGGTGCCATAATAATCCTGCATTTCAACAAAACCAGCGCGAATAGCGTCCACGTCAAGATGCCATACGCCAAATTCACGAATGCCCGGCGAGTCAATCAGTGCGCCACCGTCCGATAGGGGAATCAGTTTGGTGGTGGTGGTGGTATGCTGGCCCAATGCCGAGTTTTCAGAAATAATATTGGTTTTTTGCAGGGCATTGGGTGCCAGCACATTAATCAGTGAGCTTTTACCCACGCCAGACTGTCCCACAAACACCACAGTCTGCTGTACCAGCCGGGCTTTCAGATTTTCCAGACCTTCATTTTTATTGGTAAGCAGGGTTTCATAACCCAGTGCCTGATATTCCGCCAGCAATTGATACAGCTCGTCATTTTCTTTTAACAAGTCAGATTTGTTAAGCACCAGTAGCGGCTTGATTCCGGCCTGTTCGCACGCCACCAGATAACGGTCAATCAGCAGCGGTGAGGGCACTGGAAGCGGGGCAAATACAATCACAATCAGGCTAACGTTGGCGGCAACCGGTTTTACCTTGTGATAGCGATCTGGACGGGTCAGCAGAGAGGAACGCGGATGCATGGCATTAATCACACCCAGCCCTGTATTGCTATCGGCCTGCCAGCGCACCCGGTCGCCAGTGACCAGCAATTCCAGGTTGGTACGGGTATGACAGCGCCAGACTTCACCTTCCACCACAGGACGCCAGAACGGTTCAGGCTCACCTTCTTTTACCACCGGAGGAGTTTGCTGTTCAGGGACTGACAATGCCTGAACTTCAAGCTGGCGGCCATAATGCGCCACGACCAGCCCTTCAAGCTGCTGACTGTCATCAATATCATGCTGGCGACGTTCCTGCTGTGCCTGCATGCGGCGTTCCTGTTGTTCAGTCAGGCGACGTTTGCGGATTAAAGCCATAAGCCTAAAAAAGCTCCATAGAGGGTCAGTCCCATTGTTGGGTGCGCGGTGAATTTACAGTGGAAAACTGCCTATTAGTATACGGTTTAATTAATGGGGCAGGTAAATAGTTTTATCAGTGTAAAACCTAAAAGAGGGCACGGAGTTGAAGCAGTGTGTTTTGAAATTTTTGTTGTCAAAGCTGGTTTTAATGAGAAAACAAAGTGAGCTTAAACTAAAAACCCCGCACCTTTCGATGCGGGGTTCCTTCAATTGCCCACTACGAGAGCAGGCAACAGAACAGGGACCATTAATATAGCGGAAAATACTAGCCTAAGAAGCAGGAGGGAATGACTGGATAGTTTGTCAACAGCAGCACAGAAGGACTTGACGTTTTTAAAATGTCAATTTTTTATAAAATTAGAGTAGTTTTTAGTATAGCTGATCCTGATTACAAGCAATTGGCCGAAAATTTCATTTTAAAAGTCAGTTTGGTCAATAAGTGCACATGCAAAATTATACTTTTGTGGCAAACAGTCATAGCTAACTTTCCTGAACTATTAAAATTGTTGTGAATTTTTTTTATTCATGTAGCAAGACCTGTGAGTTTGCTAATATAACTCTTTTAGCATAAGACTTGTGGATGCAACACTGATGAGTAGCAGCGATCAACGCTTGATATGGATTGATTTGGAAATGACCGGTCTGGATACCGACCGTGATCATATTATTGAAATTGCTACCATTGTGACTGATGAGCATTTGAATATTCTGGCAGAAGGCCCGGTGCTAACAGTGCATCAGAGCGATCAGGTGCTCAATGCCATGGACGAATGGAACACACGCCAGCATGGTCAGTCCGGCCTGATTGAACGGGTACGCCGTAGTACTTTAACCAGTCAGGATGCCGAAGCACAAACCATTGCCTTTTTAAAAAAATGGGTAGACCCTAAAAAATCACCGATGTGTGGCAATTCCATTTGTCAGGATCGCCGCTTTATGCACCGTGAAATGCCGGCACTTGAGCAGTATTTCCATTATCGCAATCTGGATGTGTCATCGGTTAAGGAGCTGGCACGTCGCTGGCGTCCAGAGATTATGTCTGGCTTGAAAAAGCAGGCAACCCATCTGGCGCTGGATGATATTCGTGATTCGATTCGCGAACTCAAGTATTACCGTGAATACTTTTTTAGAATTAATTAATACTGTATCCTCAATTTATCAATAAAAATAAGCAGATAGCATATTGGCATTTTGTTGTATGTTATCTGACTTTTATCACAGTTTGTCGTAAGACTAATGATTTAGTAGACAAAATTTTCTGAGAACGCTATTGTCAAAGCAACATGGACGTGGCGGTTAATTGTATGCCAGTTAAACTGTAGTTAAAAACAGTCTGGCAGGTTTAACCAGTAAGTGGTCCCACCCAACGAGGACAGGGTTATGGGGTTTAGTAATAGGATTATAAGACATTTTGACGATGTACTGGACTGGACGCCGGTACGCAAGTCACTGCTGGTTTTGGTCATTTTGATCGTTATTTTGGTGCACTACTGGGCTTTTCAGCTATACCAGATGTATTTTCCCAGTAAATATATTAATTATGATTTCTTAATGGGCACGCAATGGGGCCTGCCATTAATAATTTTTCTGGGAGTGTTGTTAATATATTTTGGCAAACGGCTAGAGGACAAGGACTGGGCCCAGCAATTATTTGCCTACCTCAGCACGTTTTACTATTCAATTACGCTGGTCATTTTGGGGTATGTCATTGGTTTGTCCAATATGACCACTGGCCTGGTGATGGCAGGTGCGCCGCTGTTTGGCTTTGTGCTGTTTCAGCGCAAGATTGTATATGCGGCATTTTCCACCGCAACCGTGATGATTCTGGCGTTGTCCACATTAAGCGCCTATGGTTATATTCCCTATGCCCCGTTGTTCAAGCCCGAGTTTTTTTATGCCTTTAAGGCACGGCCTTTTTACCTGCTGTGTATGATTTATTTTGCCTTGCCGCATTTTGTTACTATCTTCGGGTTTTGTGATTTGTTCTTTATTCGCTGGCGGCAGCGTGAACGCAATATTCACCATATCAGCATTACCGACAGCCTGACCAATTTGTACAACCGGCGTGCCATTACCCATTGTCTGGAAAATGCACTGGCACAAAATGCCGAGCTGGTGTATCCGGTTTCTGTGGTGCTGCTGGATGTTGATTTTTTCAAGAAAATCAATGACGCGCATGGTCACTTAATTGGTGATAAAGCCTTGCAAGTGGTGGCTGCTACCCTGCAAAGCACATTACGCAAAGCCGATCAGGTAGGGCGCTATGGCGGTGAGGAATTCCTGATTGTGCTAAGCCAGACTGAGCTGGAGCAGGCAGTGATTATTGCAGAGCGTTGCCGGGTAGCCATTAGTAATGCCTATGTGAGCGATGAGCAAGACCAGCGCTTGCAGGTAACGGCCAGTTTTGGTGTGAGTTGCAGCGAACAGTGTGGTTATCAGTTGGACAAAATTGTGCGTCAGGCTGATAAATACCTGTATGAAGCCAAGCATCAGGGCCGTAACCAGGTGGTTTCAATTTTAAATACAATTCGCACCTAACTCTTCATATAATGGTGATAAAGACATGCTGTAATCTGTCTAACCTGTAGTGCAACCAATAAAGAGAAAGAAGATGCAAAGTAATAATCCAATGTTTAAAAAGGTCGGGTTTGATGCGACCTATACCGAGCCGATGACGGTATCCGGGGCGGTTAATAAAGCGGTACTAATGACTGGTGTGGCCACTGCCATTGCTTTGGTGTTTTATTTTTACTGCCTGAATCTGGGCTATATCAATAGCCCGGCCATGCTGGGTGCAGTGGTTGGTGCAATTGGTGGTTTTGTTCTGGCGCTGATTATGACTTTTAAACCGCATACCAGTAGCAGTCTGGCTTTGCCGTATGCAGTGCTGGAAGGCTTGTTTCTGGGTGGTATTTCAGCTGCTTATGAATACCGCTATCCGGGTTTGCCGCTGATTGCCGTGGCTGCAACCTTTGTCACCACGTTTGGGCTGTTAGGGTTATACAAAGCTAAAATTATCCAGGCCACTGAAAAATTCAAGGCTGTGGTGCTGTCTGCCACCCTTGCTATTCTGATCTTGTATCTGGTGCAATGGGTGATGGTGCTGGCATTTGGTAATAGCATTCCTTTCCTGTTTGAAAACGGCATGATTGGCTTGGGCTTTGCGGCATTTGTGGCAGTTATTGCCTCATTAAACCTGATTCTGGATTTTGATCTGGTTGAGCGTTCTGCTGAATATCATGCGCCTAAATATATGGAATGGTTTTGTGGTGTTGCGCTGCTGGCCACATTGGTCTGGATGTATATTTCATTCCTGCGCCTCTTGGGCATTATTCGTTCCAATTAAAACGCAGTCGCGTTATATCAAGCCTCAGGACAGAAATGTTTTGAGGCTTTTTCATTGGGCCAGCTTTAAATGTGCGACAATGGCCTATTCTGACCGTATTTATTCTGTTGAGCTTCTCGTGCTAACCAAAACGGGGGCGAGGAAAACCAAGCGCATGACATCTGACTTATCCAGCAACTCACCCGAGCAGGCCATCACTTATTTAAATAGCTTAAAGCAAACCGCGCTGGATGAAGAGGCGCATGCCTTTATTCGCAAAACCTTGACTAAGTCCAATGAAGCCAGCACTTATACGCAGGCGTTTAGTGTTTTATACCAGCGTTATGAGGAAATGCTACAGCAAGCTACTATTGCAGCGTTTGGCTTAAATGACTTTCAGGCCAAGAAAATACTCTACAAGAAAGACCGGATTCGCCTGTTTAAAAAACATGGTATTGATTTTAATGCACTGGCAGGTGCTGATGCGATGAATACCCTGTCGCTGATTGTGAATGCTTCCCACTATGAAGGCTTGGTCACCGAAGCACTGGCCGATAAATTTCCATACTGGAAGGAAGGCTTTGCCATGGTACAACTGGATCAGGCCTATAAAAAACTGGTGCCACAATGTATTGAGCACCAGCAGGCATTACTGGATGCTCTAATTAATGTGGTACAGGAACAGTACTAACCAATCTATTGGTTTTATTTGCCCGTAGCACCAAAGCCTAGGAGCTGCGGGAGAGTGATGTAGCTTAAACCATTACGTTATCTTTTTGCGCCAAAGCACGCTGCACCGCAGGACGGGATCTTAGGCGCTCAATCCACTGATTCACATGCGGATATTCAGCAATACTGATGTCCTGCCATTCCCAGCTTAAGGCCCAGCCAATAATGGCCATGTCAGCAATGGAATATTCACCTGCCACATAGTCACGGTCTGCCAGCCGTTTATTTAGCACGCCATACAGCCGCTTGGTTTCATCCACATAACGATTAATGGCATAAGGAATTTTTTCCGGGGCAAAGCGGTTAAAGTGGTGGTTTTGTCCCAGCATGGGGCCAAAGCCACCCATTTGCCACATCAGCCATTGTTCAACTTCAATCCGTTGTCGCTCATCCTGCGGATAAAATAAACCTGTTTTACGTCCCAGATACTGCAAGATCGCACCAGATTCAAAAATTGAAACTGGCTGGCCATCCGGGCCATTGGGATCAATAATGGCGGGCATACGGTTGTTGGGCGAAATGTCTAAGAACGCTGGTTTGAATTGGTCACCCTTGCGGATATCCACCAGTTGAATGTCGTATGGAAGCTGCATTTCTTCCAGAGCAATAGTGATTTTATGGCCATTTGGAGTAGGAAAATAAAAAAGCTGGATAGGAGCTTGCATGCCTGTTGTCATATTGGAACCAAAGTATTTGCTATTGGGAAAGGTATAACGGGTGGCTTTTTGAATATCAAGTTTAATCACGTATGTCTAAAAGTTGGTTTTTTGCATAATAAATGTCCTTTATTAAAAAACTCTGCTGTAAGTTCGTTTTGGGAACTAACGAGTTAATAAGTAGACTTGTTTTATTTATAGCCCTATTAAGGGCATTAAAGCTGTACAGCAGAAATATTTAAAACAGTCAGACATGGCAATATGGATAAATAAGTGATGAATACTAAAGACTTAAACCACAAGTGATTCGCCAGCGTTGTGCGGTAGTCGTTGGCATGGGTGCCTCACACGGAATCGGCGCTGCCGTTAGCCGTCGTATAGGCCACGAAGGTCTGCTGGTGTATGTAGCAGGGCGCACACCGGAAAAACTGGAGGGGGTGGTTGCTGAAATTCAGCAGGCCGGTGGACAGGCGGAAAGTTACATTCTGGATGCTACCAAGACGCGTCAGGTAGACGCATTATTTAGCCATATTAATGCACGCCAGCAGGCTATTGCCCAAACCTGCTGGCACATTTATCAGCAACCCCGTTCAGCGTGAAGTCAGGAATTAAGTGTATGGAAATAACTGCCATTCTAATAGGTTGATGTCAGCCTGATTTATAAAAAAAGGGCTGATGAATGCAGCCCTTTTAATTAGCTATTTATTTAGGCATTAACTCACCTTATCACCCGGCTTGGCACCAGAATCCGGTGAAAGCAGGAAAATGCCTTCGCCATTACCTGCGGCCAGCACCATGCCATTGGATACACCAAAGCGCATTTTACGGGGCGCCAGATTGGCCACCAGCACGGTTAAACGGCCCACAAGGCTGTCTGCTTCATACGCACCGCGAATTCCACTAAATACATTGCGTGGTTCTGCTTCGCCAACATCCAGCGTTAGTTGCAACAGTTTGTCCGAGCCTTCTACGGTTTGCGCATTGAGAATTTTAGCAACCCGCAAGTCAACCTTTAAAAAGTCATCAATCTTGATACTGTCGCCAGTCGCTATATCAGGTTTGTTGGTAGCCGTTTTACTGTCTTGCTTGGTAGATGCTGGTTTGGCAGCTTTAGGCGCTGTAACTGGTGCAGCTGTGCTGGTTAATGATTCTTTGGATGCTTCCACCATCAGTTCTACTTTGGCTTTATCCACCCGTTGCATCAGCGGCTGGAAGGTATATACCTCATGATCCAGCAAAACCTGCTGGCGTGAGGCAAAGTCCATGCTGTCCAGTTGAAAGAACAGTTGCACCTGTTTAGCAAGGCTAGGCAAGACTGGTGCCAGATAGACCACCAGTTGGCGGAACAGGTTAAGGCCGACGGAACAGACATCCTGCACTTCAGTGTACATGCCATCCATTTTGGCCAGTGCCCACGGTTTTTTCTCGTCAATATACTGGTTGGCTTTGTCAGCAAGACTCATAATGTCACGAATAGCCGTGCTGAATTCGCGTGCTTCATAAGCTTTGCCAATTGATTCACCGGCATCAATAAAGCTTTGCACCAACTCAGGCTCACTGCACAGTGCGGACATTTTATTGTCATATTTGGTGTTAATAAACTTGGCACAGCGGCTGGCAATGTTTACTACCTTACCCACCAGATCACTATTGACCTTTAAAATAAAGTCATCAAGATTCAGGTCGCTGTCTTCCACTTTATCCGATAGTTTGCTGGCAAAATAATAACGCAGGTATTCCGGGTTCAAATGTTCCAGATAAGTTTCAGCCTTGATAAATGTACCACGTGACTTGCTCATCTTCTGGCCATTTACGGTCAAAAAGCCATTCACAAAAACACCGGTGGGCGTACGATAGCCAGCACCTTCCAGCATGGCTGGCCAGAATAGCGCATGGAAATACACAATATCCTTGCCAATAAAATGGTACAGCTCAGCCGTGCTGTCCTTGCCCCAGTAATCCGTGAAAGTCAGGCCAGCCTGTTTGCCTGCTTGCGTGGTTACATAGTTTTCAAAACTGGACATATAGCCAATTGGCGCATCCACCCACACATAAAAATACTTGCCCGGCGCATCTGGAATTTCAAAACCAAAATACGGTGCATCGCGTGAAATATCCCAGTCGTTTAAACCCGCTTCAAACCACTCATTCAGCTTGTTGGCAATGCTCACTGGCAAGCGATTTGGTGTGCGGGTCCAGTCCTGTAAATACTGCTCAAAATCAGGCAATTTGAAAAAGTAGTGAATCGATTCTTTTTCAATCGGTGTAGCGCCACTCAACGTGGAGTAGGGATTTTTAAGCTCGGTAGCATTATAGGTGGTGCCACACACTTCACAGGAATCACCATATTGATCCGGCGCGCTACATTTGGGGCATTCACCCTTAATAAAGCGATCAGCCAGAAATAAGCCTTTTTCCGGGTCAAACAGCTGCTTGACCGGACGGGTGCTGATATGACCGGCATCACGGTTTTTAATATAAATTTCCTGTGAGCGGTGGCGGTTTTCTTCACTGTGCGTGGAGTGGTAATGGTCAAAACTAATCCCAAAACCGGAAAAATCCCGTTCGTGTTCACGCTGTACCTGTGCAATTTGCTGCTCTGGCGTCACGCCATTGGCCTCGGCTTTAAGCATGATTGCCGTGCCGTGTGCATCATCTGCACAGACATAAGTTACCTGATGGCCCATGGCGCGCATTGCACGTACCCAGATATCAGCCTGAATATAGCCTAATAAATGGCCTAAATGGATGGGACCATTAGCATAGGGAAGCGCATTCGTGACTAAAATGCGACGTACAGAATATGGCACGGGCTTATACTCTCTTGGTAGTCTTATGATAGCGGTTAATATAACATGCTTCACCGCTAAAATTGCCCGCTGTTGACCTGTTTGGAGTTGTCGTTATGTCGTGGTTTAAACCGTTTAAAATGGAATTTGCGCCATTTGCTGAGTTCGGAAATCCGCAGATTGATGAAATTCTCAAAAACCATTACTTGCCGAATACCCAGCATACTGTTTTATCGCTGGTTACCCAGCGCCAGCAGCAAAATGATGTACTGGGCTTAACGCTCAAGCTGCCAGCAGGGTATCAGGTCAATTCAGAAGCTGACTTTGAACAGTTACATAACAGTCTGGCAAGTGATCTGGAAAAAGCGGGCATTCGCGAGCTTAACCTGCATTTTGTGACGCAAAAGGCCAGTGGAAGTCAACAACAGCAAAGCCAGATGAATTTACCACCAGTGATTGATGCACAAGTAGCCGCTCAAGCCAACTCTGCCTTAACACGGGCAGAATTACCCCCAGTAACTAATGCGCAAGCACAATCTGCTGTTCAACATCAAACAGCACACGCTGAAGCAGGCGGCAGTGAAGCCGTGCAACGTGAAGATCAACTCACTTCAAAGCGTCCGGCACCACCAACCCAAAGCCAGCTACAAGCTCATCCGCGTATCAAGCATGTGATTGTGGTGGCGTCAGGTAAAGGCGGTGTGGGCAAATCCACCACGACGGTGAACCTCGCGTTAGCCTTGCAGCAAACGGGTGCCAAAGTCGGCGTGCTGGATGCTGATATTTATGGCCCAAGCGTCCCAACCATGCTGGGCACAGCAGGTAAAACCCCGCTAATAGAAAATGAACAGTTTATTCCGTTAGAAGCCTTTGGTATGGCCGTGCTGTCTATTGGCAACTTAACGGGTGATGACAACACCCCTGTCGTTTGGCGCGGCCCCAAGGCAACAGGTGCACTGATGCAACTGTTTAACCAGACCGCATGGCCTGATCTGGATTACCTGCTGATTGACATGCCGCCGGGCACAGGTGACATTCAACTCACGCTGGCGCAGCGCATTCCGGTTACCGGGGCTGTAATTGTTACCACACCGCAGCATGTGGCATTAATGGATGCGCAAAAAGGCATTGAGCTATTTAACAAGGTCAATATTCCAGTGCTGGGCGTGGTGGAAAATATGTCCACGCATGTATGTTCCAATTGTGGCCATACGGATGAAATCTTTGGTACAGGCGGCGGTGATAAATTAAGTGCTACCTATCAGGTGCCTTTATTGGGTCGTTTGCCGCTTAACGCCAGTATTCGCCAGAATGCAGATCAGGGCACGCCCAGCGTAATCGCAAAAGACAGTGCCAATGATAACGTTGCCAGTCAGTACAAAGACATTGCACTGGCCATGCTGGTGCAACTGGCGAAACTTCCCACTCGCAAGCGGGATAACAATCGGATTCTTTGATGGTCTGCTTTGCCTGATGGGTATACGCCACTGTATCAGGCAACATGTTATGATAATAGTAGTATGAGGTTCTGTTTTCTCAGGGAGACTGGGCATGACTATAGCAAATACAGTTGTTTTACAAGACTATCCCCAACTTAAGCTCATTGCATGGCACTGGCAGGGATGTAATGCTATTGTGGAAGAGGAAGCATTTGCGCTTTATGAGCGTAACTGGCGTTATATTGACGAGGCAACGTTAAAGCCGCATGAACGACAACTAATTACCGAGCTGAGCAATAAATTTGGTCACGGAGTGATGAATGTTTAAGCGGCTGCACCATCAGCATATTAGTCAGGCATTAAACTTGCTTAATTCAGAGTTATTGCAGGAAGCTGAATGTTATTTCGCTGGGGGTACAGCAATTACACTGCTGCTTGAGGAATACAGAGAGTCGGTTGATATTGATTTTTTATGCGCTTCAAAGTATGGCTACCGCCTATTACGCAACACAGTTTCACCCAATACACTGGGCGCATTATTTAAACAACCCATTAAATTATTACGTGAAGTTCGCACGGATCGTTATGGTATTCGAACGTTCATTGAAATTAACGACACGCCCATAAAATTTGAAATTGTCAGCGAGGGACGTATTCCAATTTCTAGTGCTGATTATCCTCATTTTAATATTCCCTTGCTATCAAGACATGACATGTTTGCTGAAAAACTGCTTGCCAATACAGACAGGGGACTGGATAAGTCAACTGCTAGCAGGGATATTATTGATATTGCAATGATGATCCATCATTGGGGAAGCATTCCATTAGAAGCATGGAGCAAAGCAGAAGAAGCCTACGGTGGGACAGTGGCTAAAGCTTTTCATGCCTCCTTGCTGTTAATTCAAGATGAGAACTACTTAAGACAATGCTTAAAAAAAATGAATATGGCCGATGAGCTTATTCAAACAATATATTCGGCACTGAGTCGGCAAAATTTATCAAAGTCTTAGGGAGACATTTTTATCAATGTGTCAAAGCGGCAAAAATAGGCATTGTGATGCCAAATAAGTTGTTTTTAAGGTAAAGTAGCCGCAATTTTTTAAACCATATCTGGGAAAATCAATGAGCATTAAATCGGATCGCTGGATTCGTGAAATGAGCGAAAAGCACGGCATGATTGAACCCTATGCCGAAAATCAGGTGCGTCTGGATGACAATGGCCAAAAGCTGATTTCTTACGGTGTATCCAGTTATGGCTACGACGTACGCTGTGCGCGTGAGTTTAAAGTCTTCACCAATGTGCATTCAGCGATTGTCGATCCCAAGAATTTTGACGAAAAAAGCTTTATTGATATTGAATCCGATGTTTGCATCATTCCACCCAACTCTTTTGCCTTGGCACGTACTGTGGAATACTTCCGCATTCCACGCAATGTACTCACCATTTGTCTTGGCAAGTCCACTTATGCACGCTGCGGTATTATTGTGAATGTCACCCCGCTGGAACCGGAATGGGAAGGGCATGTCACGCTGGAATTCTCCAACACCACCAACCTGCCAGCACGTATTTATGCAGGAGAAGGTGTGGCACAAATGCTGTTTTTTGAAAGCGATGAAGTCTGCGAAACCAGCTATAAAGACCGTGGTGGCAAGTATCAGGGGCAGCGTGGCGTCACCTTGCCTAAAGCTTAAGAATTCGCTAGTCTAATATTTAGCCAGTTTTATTATAGCCAGCACGAGGAGAAGTTATTGCCATGACTATTGTCAGCAAGTTTTCTACTATCAGTGAAGCAGAATATCTGGCTGGTGAGCAGCTGAGTGATATTAAACATGAATATATAGACGGCCATGTTTATGCCATGGTAGGCGCGCACAGTAATCACAACCGCCTTGCTGGCAATATCTATACTGCTTTTCACGTTCATCTGAAAGCTAAACCCTGCCAGCCTTATACCTCAGATATGAAAGTTAAGACTGGCAGTAAATACTTTTATCCTGATGTAATGGTGGACTGCACCGATGTGGACGGTTATTTTACCGAAACTCCAACGCTTATTGTCGAGGTCTTATCAAAATCTACCCGTCAGCATGACAAGACTTTCAAACGCGACCAATATATAAAAATTCCCACATTACAGGAGTATATCTTGATTGAACAAGACTTTGTGGATGTGGAAATTCAACGGCGTAGTAATGGCTGGCAATCTGAGCATTTTTATTTGGATGATGTAGTAACATTTGAATCTATTGAACTACAGACCACGGTATCGGCTATTTACGATCGGGTGAAAAATGAAGACATGCTAGAGTGGCAGGCGCAAAAGGCGGAGCAGTCGGCAGAACCTGAACAGCTTTCCGAATGAGCAAAAATGTAGCTTATGCCTTTTGATGTGGCATTAAGCTTGTGTCGTTACGGCTTAAGCCATGACGGATGGAAAAATAACCCGATAAGTGGTTAAGTGGTTTCAAGCGATTGTTTTTTATAAATAAAATTTAAAAAATTTGCCCTAAAGCATATATAACCATAAAACAATTTTTGCATTTTGCCAAATAAGCCTCATAATATAAAGTGTAGTACTGTATACCGTACTATAGACATCACAAGGCACAATAATAATACCTTTGATGTATGAGGACCAAGAGGATTGAACTGCTTTACGGCAGTTAGGCATTTAAAGAAGGAAGGTTAGCCAGCATGTCTTATTTACGCGTTAAGTCCGGTTTACGATCTAATTTTAGGCTAAGCACACTGGCATTGTCTGTAAGCCTGTCTTTAATGTCCTCTCATGGGTTTGCCCTTGAAGCTCTGGATGATGAAAGCCT
Organism: Alkanindiges illinoisensis; assembly: GCF_004377485.1. Taxonomy (GTDB): domain Bacteria; phylum Pseudomonadota; class Gammaproteobacteria; order Pseudomonadales; family Moraxellaceae; genus Alkanindiges; species Alkanindiges illinoisensis_A. The sequence goes on along the minus strand of NZ_SNTY01000058.1, from coordinate 106,319 downwards.
GGCGGATTCTACCGGTGAGGGCCTTGCCTTTTTGCCTCAGGATTTTGGCGTGGTGATGCAAGGCACCACCTATCGTGACACAAATGGTAATATTTCGAGTCTCAATAATCCCAATCAAGCCGATTTAGATAATCGTGCCAATGATACAGGCTATATTCGCCTGATTCCGGTCGGCCCTTTAACTGCTGAATCACAGGATACGAATAAAGATGGTGCGGTTAATACCAGTGACCAGCCAGTAGGAAAAGCCGATATTTATCTTTATGGTTTGGCTATTTCTCAATCCAGTCAAAATTATGGTGCGGCACGTTCCAGCACCGACTGGAATGGCAGATTTGGCCGCAATATTGACTCCTGGGGCAGTGCCATTAACCCCTGGGTTTTTAAAGTTGCAACAGAAAAAGATGTACCAAACTTTTCAGCAATTTCACCAGCTGATGCCGGAAAAGGTGATGTCAGTTATTTAGCGCTGGAAGCGCCGCTGTATCATGCTGATAGTGATGGCAATTCTGCCGATGGGGTTAATGCCGGGATTGCAGGTTTAAGCCCAGCAGAACAATCCGCCTATAACCTTAAATTAGGGCTGTGGGCAGATATTTTTGTCCGTGATCCCAAAGTGGCTGAAAATCTGACTTCTACAGGTACCCAGTTTGATTTGGGCGGCGCAGGGCGTGCTAACCGCTTGCGTTTTCAGGCGGTGTGGGATGGTTTTAGCCTTAATGGTTCAAACCTGAAGATATTCCAGACTCTGGGTGGGGCAACCAACACCGGGGGTATGAGTAGCTTTTACAATAATACCCTGGGTATTTCAGGATTGCTTCGTTTAAACAGTGGCGATGGACAAACCTTAAGAGCAAGTGTTTCTGGCACAGAAAGTAAAAGTCGCGCTGAAGGCGCATGGACGCTTTTGCATGATGGAAGTGCTGCCGATTTTGCTACTACCAGTGTAGCTGGTTCTGGTGCCAGTTGTAATAATGGGACTCAGTCTGCTGCCCCAAATTATGGAGCTACTGGTTGCCAGTATCAGGTTAGACAGCGTGCTATTACTGATACTTCTACTGCTGCTACATGGACGCCGCCTAGTAAAAGCAGTGTTTTACGCATTAGTACTCGCGAAACAGGCAATACAGGGCGCTTGGCAACTCCTGCTATTAATGCTGGGGTAGCACCCAGTTTTGACCCTAACGAAGGTTTATTTTTATATAATCCAAATATTAACCTGGTATTGGGTTCTTTATACCAGCCGTTAACGGTGGGGGTGGCACCCGATGGTAAAAATATTACCCTGGAAATTGCCCGTATTCCCAATAAGGAAAGCATTTACAAGCAGGTATATACCAACTATGCAGATATTAACCCCGCAACAAATGGTGGATATTATGGTTCAACCTGTAATATTTATCAGTGTGGCGCACAAGCTAATTTAGATGGCACAAGGTATCAGGGTTCCAATGCAACCCATAGCAGTATTACGATAGGCTCAACAGTTTATAACCCTACTACCAATACGCTAGAGGCCTATAAGGGAATTGAAGCTGTAGGTATTTCCTTTGGCGCTATGAATTCCTATGCCAATACTGCTAAGGCTACTTATACAGAGCTTCAGCAGCGTCAGCGTCAGCAGGCTACAGTGGGTACCTGGACATATAATTGTTCATCCACTTTTTTTGGTGGAAGTTGTGGTAATTCCAGTACTGGAACAATGTATGACTGGGTTTATAACAACAATGGCACATATGAAACTAATGATCGTCAGCCTTTACCTGCTAATGGAACAAACAGTAGTAACCCAGGCGTGGTACCCAGTAGCGCTCAATTTCCGACAGTAACCAATAGAACATGGGATGCCTCTAGCGCAACATGGATGACAGCTGATTCCACTGCTCAAAACTTTGTAGGGATTGTTCCCTCAACGATTCCGGCAGCGCCTATGGTTAATGCTACGCCATCATCTGCTGCCAATAACTTTGGCTCTGCTGCTATTGATGGCTTATTAATCCAGCATATGAAAATAACCACCAAAGGCCTATAAGGAGTAAGTGATGAAAAATTTAGTTTTAGCTTGTTCCTTACTGTTGGCATCAGTTTCAGCCAGCGCTGGTTTAGAGCCATTGGCCAATAGCGAGTTGCAGCACATAGATGGCCAGGCCGGTGCAGATATCAGTCTTGATTTACGTCTTAATCAAACCAGCCGCGGCTGTGCAAGCCTGGAATTCTGCCGTTTGGCTGTTTCGATTAACAATCGTTATGATGATGGAACGCAGGATAGCTACGATGCAAATGGTAATCGGGTTGCTTCTGCCACCGGCAAAAAATTATGGCTGGTGTTTAAGGGAGTCCAGGGCGCAATTAATATTCAGCAAATGGCACTGGATGGTGCAGATTTAAAGTATGGCAATATTACCAAACCTGCTGTTCAGCTGGGTTTTGATCCACTAAAACCCATACAGATACGCAATCTGGGTTTTAGCGCCCTGTCTATTGAAACCGATGGGGGTGTTAATGAAAGCGGCACACCCGGTTATCTGGCGATGGGTAGTGGGGGTAGTGGTGCCAATGCCTATAGTGCCGGAAAATATTCAGATCCTACCAATCAGTTTGATTTTGGCAGGGAAACTGGGTTTACAGGGTTAAACATTAACGCCAACCTTTCTGTAGCAGGCACGATCAAGATCTTCAGTTGTGATGGGTCACATCCACGCTGTTAATCATATGGATTTAGGGATAAAAGCCATGACATTCAACAATAAACGTTCTCGCTATTTTGCACTGTCAACTTTGGCTGGCAGTTTGCTGCTGGCTCAGGGTTCGGCCTACGCCTTGCAGGAAATGAATGAACAGGATATGCGTAAAATAGATGGCCAGGATGGTATTTATATTGGTACAGAATATGATCGTATAGACGTGGATAAGGTCTATTGGGAAGATAAAGCCGGCACAGCATCAAATAGTGAAGAAAGCCTGAGGGCCTATGCCAATGGTGTTTCAATTACTCCAAATGTAGCGGGAGAAAAAATTGGCGCAGGCATTAGCATCAATACCGGGAGTAATGGAACAACAACCGGAATAGACCTGGATGTCAACGCAACGCTGGGTACTGTGGCGGTCAATAGTTTGCAGATTTGCAATGAAACAGCAGCAAATGAAACAGCAGCAGGCTGTGACCCTAGTATAGGTAGCCTGGCGCTTCAATCCAGCACGCCAGTACAGTTTCATTTGAATAGCCAGGATGGATTTTTTAGTGAAACCGGTCAGGCCGAGTTAACGCTGGGTTTGCGTAATATCAATGTTTACCTGGGACAGCAGCAGAGCCCTAGCATTACCAATCAGCTGATCATGCGAAATTTTAACTTTAATTTCTTTGGCCAGGGCAATATGTTTGTTAGTGATACCGGTGGGCTGCGCTTTCAAACTGGCCCAACAGGATACGTTGATTTTACCCGGGTAAACGATCCCCAATACACGGGGGGGAGTTTTAATGGCAGCAACCCCGGTTTAAACCTTGAGTTTATGCATAAATCCAATGCAGTTGCTGGAGTATACAGTACCGATGGTGCCAAAGGCATTATCCGGGTAGGGGCCAGTGGCCGCATGAAAAATGCCTATCTGGTAGTTAGGGGGGTGGATGCCCGCGATGCCAGCAATAATATTTTAGGCTATGCCTCCAATACCACTGCTGCAGGCAGCGGAAGCAATGCCAGCGTGATTGGCAGTACAGGCATTGGCTTTAGGATGAAAGGCGAGTTTACCCGTGATGCAGCCGATGCAGATGGGGGCACGCCCACTACCCTTGAGCTGGGCGGTGCCGGTAAAAATGCTTATGGGGTTGAATTTGGCAAGCTGACCCCGCTATTGACCCGTACTACAGAAGGGGGCGCCTTAAATAGCGGTCGTGCCTATTTTGATAGTGGTGACGTATATATCAACCTTGCCAATACCAAAACGTTAAGCATGCCTGAAAACAGTGTGCTTAATACATCCAAAATTGGCAATACCGACACGCTTACAAAACCAGTAGATTATACCCAGCAAATTCATGGGCAAACCAGCAATCCAAGCAGCGTGGTGATTGGTGTTCGCGGCATGGAGTTTCAGGCCTTGTCACGGCGTGCGCGGTTTATAGTCAGTAGTGATGTAACCAGCGGCATGAATGGCTATATAGCGCCCAATGCAGGACTGGACAATACCTGGGGTATTGGTTTACCCATTTATAATTTAAATGCCAACATTGCTACCTATGGTACGACCTATACTGGGTTATTGGCAGATGGTAGCACTGTTACGGGTTCACAGCGCTTGGGCTTTGCTGCTGCATTAAGTACAGAAGGCGTAAGTAGTGATGGTAGTAAGACAACCTCTATTTTCCTGATTGATGGCGGGCCAAATGCGAACGATGGCGGTAATCCCACAGATTACTACTTTGGCCTGCGCAATATTGATATGTACCTGAAAGGCTATGGTTCTGTTGGCGTAGAAAATGGCAAGTTAAATGTGGATATGCCCAATTTGCTGATAGCGATGTCTACCGAAATTGCAGCAGGCTACTTGCCGGGTGCCAAATACAAGACTTGTCCTGATAATGGAGGTTCTTGTTATTCGCCACTTGATAATTTCAAGCAAAAGACAGATGTATTATTTGGCTTGAAAATTAAACTGGATGGCGCCATGAATTTTGCGCTGGTGCCCAGTGAAGCAGGGTCTTTGTCAGGCCCTCAGGAAGGCGCCAACCGCCTGGGATTTATTGGTTCGTATAATATCAATAATGGTGCCGTCCAGATTGTAGAGCCAACTGATGGTTCTATTTTAGGACTAGATAATATTTCTGGTCGAGTAGGTTTTGATAACGCCATTGTAGTTAATCAGGACAATGTTGGTTTTAATGTGGGTTTAAAATTTAATCCCAATCAAACGCCTGGGGATGTCTTCCGGGTGAAAGATATTAATCTGTACCCAGCAGGTGGCACGGCTCAGCGTTTAGGAGAAATGGTTATTACCGGTGGAACCTTAAACGCCAATATGACCATTGTGCCACGTAACTGATCGGCTAAGGATGAGCAAAGAAATGGTAAAATTTAATCAAGTTACTTTGGCAGCTTCTATTGGTGCATTACTGTCATTGAGCACAGTTACTTTTGCAGGCCAGGGGTTAACCAGCTTGTCTGATGAGGAAATGGCTAAACAAACAGGTCAGGTATTATTTAATGCCTCTTATTTAGCGCCTTCCGATAGTGGTAACTTTGAAAGCGCTAACAATGTGGGGTTTTACAAGCTTGGGCTGGAAGCTGAACTGCAAATTAATGCCAATATCAAAAAATTGCAGCTTGGTTGTGGTGGAGTTAATGGTGCCAATGGATGTGATATTGACATAGATAATTTAAGTCTGAGCGGAAATTCAGCCACAAGAGAGGGCAGGGTTGGTTCCGATGCAGTATTAACTAATCCATTTATTGAGTTTGCTATAAAAAATCCGGATAGTGCCTCCTTAAGAGAAGTGGTGGGTTTTAGGGTAAGTAGTGAGAAAATGCAGGGACTGTTAACTGCAGGTACTGCAAACTCGAGCACTGCCAATGGTATTAACAGTATTTCCGGTTATATGAAAGTCCAGTCAGACCCCAGCGGGATCATTAAAGGCTATGCAAAAACCATGGCTACAAGAGATAACTTGTATGGGCCCAATGAGGTACAAGGTACGTTGCAGGCCTTGGGTTTAGGTGGTGTAGCAGAAGCTGACTTTAAGACGACCAATGGCGGTTTTAATGTTCCAGCCATTAATAACAATTACTTTGAAACACCAGCGATTAAGGTAAATGGCACTAGAATTAAATCTGTAACGCTAAGCGCACCCGTTAAAGTACCCAATATTTATGTGGGTAATGGGGCAGACTATCCGGTGGCTGGAACAGTGCAGTACAATGCCACACCGCACCAGGCTGGCATACCAGAGCCTTCTGCAATATATACCCAGGGTGGCCCGGTAGAAGCTACTGTCACTCAGTGTAGGGTTATAGCATGTCTTATAGCACCCAACGGCACCAAGTTACCCAACGTATACATGAACGGAACCATTAGTAATATTACTGCCAACCTGAATCTTCAGCAGTCTTTAGGGTTAATTCACAGTTTACCTATTGATTCGCCATTTTATTTAAGCCTTCAGAAAAATGCCATGCACTGGCCTGGTGCCAAAGCAGATGATATTGCTCAAAAAGGATGGTGGCTTTCCCTTGCCGATCCTGTAAATATTGGTAATGTTAATCTAACCGATGCCATAGACATTAGTCCATTATTTCCACAAATATCCACCTTTGTTTCTCAGTATCTACAAGCCAATCCGGCTAAAACCAATGATCTGGCCGGCTTACTGAATATTGGTGATTTAACTGCTAACATTGGTACCATTGATTTAAAAGATGCACCGCTGACGTTAAACCTTAGTAACTTGCAGCTGACCAATCAGGACTTTGTACCAAACTGCTATGGCGGCCTTACCTTCTGCTAAGTGTTACGGTTGTTAAGTTTTCCTGTTAAGTAGTTTTCCTGTTAAGTAGTTTTCCATCCAATAAAAAAGCGGCCCAAGCCGCTTTTTTATTGCCCTATCTCTTTATAAACTAATGGTGACAGCTGACACGTACAGTCTTATCACAACTACTATCAGTCTGACCACAGCCACTACAGGCTCATCACAACCACTACAGGCTCTGCATAACCATTATTGCTTCGCCGCAACCACTACAGCCTTACAAATTCAACAATTTGTTCAACCGCTTGCTCAAGGGAGGCTGCTGTCACTGTTGAGTCGGCCTGAATCTGCTCACTCACCAATACAGCAATTCCTGTGCCGCGCAGCAGGGCCGCATCATGCGCATTGAGTGTGGCATTGGCAATGGCCACAATGCCACGCTGTAACAAGCGTCGTTCCAGGGCTTCAGCTTGACCAAGCAAAGGCGCAGGCAAGGCCAGCACCGCAGGTTTTTGACCCAGCCGTGCGGCACGCTCTTCCGCACTAACTGGCCGCTGCTGATCGGACAATTGAACAGTATCTTCAATCATGCCGGCGCCAATGGTGACGTTGCTTAAGCGGTCAATAAAAATAAACGAACCGGTATAGCGGCTGTCGGCATAGCGATCAAAGGCAATCGGGCGGTCAAACTCGACCACTACATCGGCAATGCCATTGAGTTCGACCTGTTCGGCGCTGTTTTGTTGTAGTGTATTGACATCAACCCGGTAATTAATCTGACTTACGATAGCAGGTACATTTTGTGAACCCACCTTGATGTTATACAGCTTGCCCTTAACCAGTGGCTGCTCGGTCATCCACACCACGGTAGCACGTACCGCGCGTGACATCAGCGGCTGGTTATCGGCATGGGTAAGCATGTTGCCACGGCTAATGTCGATTTCATCATGTAATGTAAGCGTAACTGCTTGCCCGGCAAAGGCTTGTTGCAGGTTGCCATCATAGGTCACAATTTCCTTAACGGTGCTGCGCTTACCAGAAGGCAGCGCCACAATTTCATCACCCACACGCACCGAACCTAGCGCAATGGTACCGGCAAAGCCACGGAAGTCCAGGTTGGGACGGTTAACATACTGAACCGGAAAACGGAAATCACGCTTGGCGGTATCGCGGTTAATTTGCACGCTTTCCAGAATCTGCATTAGGGTTTGGCCCTGATTCCCATTGGTGTGGTACCACGGGGTATGCGTCGATGGATTCACCACGTTATCGCCATTTAGGGCAGACATTGGCACAAAGTGAATTTCACTGGGCTTGCGGTTGCCAAGCTGATCAACAAACTTGAGGTAATCCTGCCTGATTTCATCAAAACGGCTTTGCGAGTAATCCAGCAAGTCCATTTTATTGACTGCCACAATAATGTGCTTAATGCCCAGCAGTCCTGCAATGTAGCTGTGACGGCGGGTCTGGGTTTGCACCCCATAACGCGCATCAATCAGGATAATGGCCAGGTCACAGGTTGAGGCGCCAGTGGCCATGTTGCGGGTATATTGTTCATGCCCCGGCGTGTCGGCAATGATGAACTTGCGTTTTTCGGTTGAAAAGTAGCGATAGGCCACATCAATGGTAATGCCTTGTTCACGCTCGGCTTGCAGGCCGTCAACCAGCAGCGCCAAGTCAGGAGCATCACCAGTAGTACCCACTTTTTTACTGTCACGGGTAACGGCTTGCAGGTGATCTTCGTAGATCAGTTTTGAATCATACAGCAGGCGGCCAATGAGGGTACTTTTACCATCATCCACATTACCGCAGGTTAAAAAGCGGAGCAGGTCTTTTTGTTCATGCTGCTTTAAATAGGCCAAAATATCCTGGCTAATCAGCTCGGACTGATGAGACATTCCAATAACTCCAAAAATTTTATATGGTGGCTTTCTATGCGCAGACGGGCTGTAGGCTGGCTATAGAACAATCAGGAAAAACGCTAGAGTGCCAGTCAAGGTAATGCCAGCACCAGTTGCATCTGATTAGAAATAACCTTCCTGCTTTTTCTTTTCCATTGAGCCGGCTTCGTCATGGTCAATCATGCGGCCCTGACGCTCGGAACTGGTGGCCAGCAGCATTTCCTGAATGATTTCAGGCAGTGTGTCGGCAGCAGATTCAACCGCACCCGTTAATGGATAGCAGCCCAGCGTACGGAAGCGTACGGACTTCATTTGGGGGACTTCACCATCACGTAGCGGCATGCGTTCATCGTCCACCATAATCAGGGTGCCGTTGCGCTCAACTACCGGACGCTCAGCTGCGTAATACAATGGAACCAGCGGAATTTGTTCAAGGTAGATATATTGCCAGATGTCCAGCTCAGTCCAGTTGGACAGCGGGAACACGCGAATACTTTCGCCCTTGTTCACTTTGCCGTTATAGATATTCCACAGCTCAGGACGCTGGTTTTTAGGATCCCAGCGATGCTTGGAATCACGGAAGGAATACACACGCTCTTTGGCGCGGGATTTTTCTTCATCACGACGTGCACCACCAAAAGCAGCATCAAACTGGTATTTGTCCAGGGCCTGCTTGAGTGCCTGTGTTTTCATGATGTCGGTATATTTGGAGCTGCCGTGGGTAAAAGGGTTGATGCCCGCTTCACGGCCTTCCTTGTTCTGGTGAACAATCAGCTCAAGGCCCAGTTTGCTGGCCATTTGATCACGGAAGCTAATCATGTCCCTGAATTTCCAGCCGGTATCCACATGCATCAGTGGAAACGGGAGCTTGGCAGGGTAAAATGCTTTCATGGCCAGATGCAGCATGACCGCAGAATCCTTGCCAATGGAATACAGCATCACCGGATTATCAAATTCGGCGGCAACTTCACGAATGATGTGAATGCTTTCAGCTTCAAGCTGTTTCAGATGTGTGAGTCTTTCCTCAGTCATTTATTTACCCAGCAAGGACTAAATTTTAAACGCAGTATTGTAACACGTTTTGCCTTGGGCTATGGCGGCTTTTACAGGAATCAGACTCAGATAGGCTGATAAGCGATATTGATAAAACTGCTAAATACTCGGATATTTATTAATTTTGGTTAGAATAATAGAGATAAAAAACTTAGAGATCATTTTCAAATTCGTCTAGCCCGTGAAATTTAAAAATAACGGTTTCATAAATTAACTCAGTGAGAGAGCCAGTTGAAGGTTACAATCATAGTTATAATAGTAAGGCTAATCTAATAAAAGCGGTGCTTAGGCAGTCCTAAACACACGCTGTTTTTCACGCGACCAGTCACGGTCTTTTTCCGTTGCACGTTTGTCATGCAGTTGCTTACCTTTCACCAGTGCAATTTCACACTTAACCAAAGCACCCTTCCAGTAGCAGGCTAATGGTACACAGGAATAACCCTTCTGGTTGACCGCACCCATGAGTTTTTCAATTTCACGGCGCGACAATAAAAGCTTGCGGGTGCGATTGGCTTCAGGGACCACATGGGTTGAGGCAGACAACAGTGGCATGATCTGGCTACCAAACAAAAATGCCTCGCCATTTTTAAAAATGACATAGCTTTCAGACAGGTTCATTTTGCCGGCACGCAAGGATTTAACTTCCCAGCCCAGTAGCGACATACCAGCTTCAAATTTTTCTTCAATAAAATAGTCGTGACGGGCACGACGGTTCTGGGCAATCGTACCGCCCTGATGCAGTTTTTTAACAGTAGCTTTATTCATATTTATCAAGAATCCAATAAGAACACTAGTTTACCTAATTTTAGCGGCTGGCTTTAGTTAATTTTGGTTATAGCATTAATCAATCATGCTGACTTCGCGTTAAAAACAAGTTTTTGCTAAACTAGGGCAAATTTATCGGCAACCGAGCATAAGCAATGGCCACTAAAGTACTTTATCCGGGCACATTTGATCCTATTACCAATGGCCATGTTGACCTTGTTGTGCGTGCCTCCAAGATGTTTGATGAGGTGGTGGTCGCCATTGCAGCAGGCCATCATAAAAATCCGGTCTTTAGCCTGGAACAGCGGGTTGCCCTGGCACAGCAGTCATTAAGTGATCTTAAGAATATCAAGGTGATTGGGTTTAGTGGCTTACTGGTGAATTTATTTCAGGAACAGCAGGCCACCGCAGTGCTGCGTGGTTTACGTGCAGTGTCTGACTTTGAATATGAGTTTCAGCTGGCCAATATGAACCGTCAACTGGATAGCCAGTTTGAATCGGTGTTTTTAACGCCATCCGAGCATTTGTCTTTTGTATCATCGACCTTGGTACGTGAAATTGCCCGGCTTAAAGGTGATGTCACCAAGTTTGTGCCTAAAGCCGTATCTGAAGCCTTTGCCCAAAAGCATGCGCAAGGTGGCTGGTAAAAAAGGCGAGTAGTTTTACTGATAAACCCGGGATAAGCCATGGCCTTAAAAATTACGCTGGAATGCATTAATTGTGATGTGTGCGAGCCGGTGTGTCCCAATCAGGCCATTTATATGGGTGAGGAGATTTATCAAATTGATCCTGACCTATGTACCGAATGCGTGGGACATTTTGATACGCCACAATGCCAGCTATTTTGCCCGGTAGACTGTATTCCGCATGACCCTGAGCATGTGGAAAGTCAGCAAGCGCTGCTGCAAAAATATGAAGGGTTGCAGGCTTTGCAAAATGAGCCTGCAAAACCCGAGTGAAAAACATTTGAAAAGTAACAGCGCACGGCTGTTTTTTTTGTTACCATGCGCGCCTTGAAGTGAGTTGGACGGTCGCTGCTGTGGAGGTTATCAAAACTAAAGCAGGGGAGGAAAGTCCGGGCTTCATAGGGCATGGTGCCAGGTAACGCCTGGGCGGTGAAAGCCGACGGAAAGTGCAACAGAGAGCAGACCGCCAGCTTGCTTAGGCAGGTTGGTAAGGGTGAAAGGGTGCGGTAAGAGCGCACCGCGTGTCTGGTAACAGGTCACGGCATGGTAAACCCCACCAGAAGCAAGACCAAATAGGAATCCTTTGGCGTGGCCCGCGTTGGATTCGGGTAGGTTGCTTGAGCGTATTGGTGACGATACGCCTAGAGGAATGATCGTCCTCGACAGAACCCGGCTTATAGACTCACTTCAAGCCTGATTCCTGAAAAAAATTTGATTTATTTGCCTGCTTTTTATGCGCGCACGCTAAAAATAGGCTTGACGGCAGTCTAAGAAATAATGATAATGCGCGCACAGTTTAAGGCTATGTAGCTCAGTTGGTTAGAGCACAGCACTCATAATGCTGGGGTCGCAAGTTCGAGTCTCGCCATAGCCACCATTTTATAGGTCACTCACCCGAGTGACCTTTTTTTATGCGTTTTGTCCTGTTAGATGATGCCCTAAGCAGTTATAAAATACCTTGCAAGCACGTAAGTTAGATTCACTGAATTGCCTAAGAAAAACGATAATATGCTAGACAGTGAGGACTTTTGACCACAGCAAAAACGCTGGTTAATAAAATTTATCCTGTTAAATTTATTGTTTTGGTTTAAAAGGAATGATTAAACGCCAGTTATGAATATACCTTAGTGCTGCGATGTCTATTGAGGGTTAATGGGTATTGCCTATCGTTATTCTATCCATCCAGGAGCACAGCTTGAATGATGAGATACATCAATAGACGTGCGCTCACCTGTAGAGTCTCCAATCGAAGTACAAATTTCATTGCGCCTGATCTGGTGACGGGGTGTGCTTATCGCTGTGGCTACTGTTATATGCGGCGTAATAAGCCTTTTGGAATTGATATTGCCAAAAATCAATCCGATATTATTGCAGCCATTGATCAGCATGTGAATGGATTGGCGTGGCCAAAGAATCCTGATCAAACCCATGAGACTTACTGGACCTATGACATTGGCTGCAATACCGATGTGGCTTTACATGTTAAACATGCGGACTATCTTCAGCTGTTTGATTATTTTAAAAGCAGTGAAAAAGCCTTTGGTTCTTTTGCCACCAAACGGGTGAATCTCAAATTACTGGACTATGATCCCAATAATAAACTACGGATTCGCTTTTCAATTATGCCTGAAACATTTCGGCAGATACTGGAACCTGGCACCTCATCTATCCTAGAACGGTTAGACGCGGTTCAGTTATTTATTAAGGCGGGCTGGGAGGTGCATTTAAATTATTCGCCGGTAATTGCCTATAATCAGTCATCACAGCAGTATGAAGAGTTATTTAGATTGGTCGACCATAAAGTACCTGATCAGTATAAAGATAGGGTTAAAGCTGAAGTGATATTTTTAACCCATAATGAAAAGATGCATCTCTACAATGTACAACAAGGCCATGAAGCGATTGAACAGCTCTTATGGCAACCACAGTTTCAGGAAATAAAACAGTCGGGTTATGGTGGGGAAGTGCTTCGCTACCGATATGATATTAAGGCACAGATGATCCGTAAGTTTAAGCAGCTGCATCAGGCCATCATTCCCTGGAACACCATCCGCTACATCTTTTAATGGCCACTTGAACTGGCTTTACATCTCTTCTTTTAACAGTGACGATTGGTGGATTTGCAGACAGCGCCTGGCATGGTTTTCACCCCAGACGTGGATGGCTTGCACCATGGGAAACAGGGTTTGTCCCTGTTCAGTCAGCGCGTATTCAACTTTGGGGGGAACTTGCTGATAGTCAAACCGCCTGATGACGCCATCACTGACCGGGCAATGGCAACATCTGTTGGTTGTTCATACAACAGCATATACAACACCTTGATAGTATCATCGAATCTATAAACTGGCGTTAACAGGTGCAAACGAACGGTCTAACGATTTTAAGTTGCATCAAACCCGCACTTAAAACTGTGACCGCTTGCTCACAATGTGCTGGGTTATCGGTCTAAAATCTGAATAGTATCCTAAGAATGCTAATTCAGCTCGATATTTACCGCTAAATCAAGTCCAAGAGTCTTAATATAATGATAAGCTCTGAAGAAGCTATAAAAATATAATCATTAATTTAAACGACTAAATTTATTAGAAATTTCTAAAAAATAAAATTATTTTTTTGATTGGCTTGATCTAGCCAAGATCTTTTAATGAATGTTTTAATCATCTCCTGACTTGGTTTTTTTATTTAAAAACACCCGACTTGAATCCGAACAAACTGTCATTCTAAGATGGAGTACGGTAAGGTCAGGCTCAAACCTTGCAAAGCGTATGTTTAATCTGTGCTAGGTCGCCATGTTGATGGTCATGCTAGAGAGACAATAACTTTTGCGGCCCGAGCATTACTACTTTTTAAGCTGCAGAAACATGCAAAAGCAGACGCCATAAGCATGGGCTATCGGTTAACAAATCCATTTTAATAGTTGGAAGTCAACCCAACTCGGCTAGCGTCTGCCATTTTAGATGAACCATTTCAGTGCGAGGTATTTGTAATGATTACGACAGCGATTCGGAAAACAGTTTCCCGTACATTCAAGCCCAGTGCATTGAAACCACGGAATCAAGCACAACTGCCTGATTTTGCCATAAAAAGTTCTATTCCAATTCGCCATTTAGCCATTGGATTCAAAGGCAAGGAAATTGATTTATCATTTTATATGAACAATCAGTTTGCCACCCTGTTTTTTGCCACTCTATCGGTTTTTTTAACCTATGGCGAAGATCTGGTGATTGAAACGGCGCGCCATCATCGCGAGTTTATTAAAGATCCGGTATTAAAGCAGCGTGTTACTTCGCTGATTGGCCAGGAAGCTATTCATTCCAAATTGCACAACGAATTTAATGATGCAATCACTGAGCTGCAATATCCGGTAAGGTTATATCGCTTTCTGGGCGAGCAGTTTTTTAAGCACGTTTTCCTGCGTTTCCCACAGCCCCTGAAGTTGTCGATGATGGCAGGTATCGAGCATTTTACTGCAGTGCTGGCCGAATACATGATGAAGCATGAACAGAATTTTTATCATTCTGACGATGCCAAAACCCGTGCATTGTGGATGTGGCATATGCTGGAAGAATCTGAGCATAAAGACATTGCTTACGATGTGTACCAGCTGCTAAATGGCAATTATAAGTTGCGGGCTGGTGGCTTTCTGTTGGCCTATATCACTATTCTGGTGCTGGTGCCATTTGCTGCCTTTATGGTGCCTGTCTTGCGCAAGCCGCAGGAAATGCTAACCGGTAAATTCTGGAAAGACATGCGCCGTGGCATTAACCTGCTGTTTAGTCCAACAGAAGGCGTGTTTGGCAGTACACAAGGCCAGATTTTTGATTATTTACGTCCAGACTTTCACCCCAATGACCATGACACCACTGAGTATCTGGACTATTACAAGAACAAGCTGCTGACCGAGGGTGGGGCATTGCATTCTTTCTTTATCAAGGAATTCACCCCCAAGGTACAGCAGGCAGCCTAACGGCCTATATGTTTTTTGCTACCCAGCAGCAATAAGGGCCGGGTAGCGAAAACTATCAAAAAACTGGCAAGTTTTTCTCATTTGCAAGCTACGGGCATTGTGCTGAGATGCTAATTCTTAACCAAGCAAGCGCTTGCTCAATCGATACAAAGGCCCGGATCAGGGATTTTCTTTGCAAGTGTTTCTTAAGATGAAGTTAATGTTTTTATTTAGATAGGTGTTGTTATGATTGCTACCGCCGTTCGGAAATCACTCAAGAAGCTCAAGTTCTATCGTGAAATTCAGCTACCTGATTTTGCCAGCAAACAGCCTATTCCAATTCGTCATTTCAACTTTAAGTTTGATGCCAAAGAGCTGGATCACCGTTTTTTCCGTAATACAGAACTGGCCTCTGCCTATTTTGAAGCCTTGTCAATTTTCCTGACCTTTGGTGAGGATCTGGTGATTGAAACGGCACGCTATCATCGTGACCTTGTGCAAGACCCGGTACTAAAGCAACGGGTCACTGCGCTGATTGGTCAGGAAGCCATTCACTCCAAGGTACATAATGAGTGGAATGAAATCCTGAAAAAACATGATTTTCCGGTTGAGTTTTATCGGTTTCTGGCCAAAAACGTATTTGATTACGGCTTTTTAAGGTTTCCACAGCCGTTAAAGCTATCTTTGATGGCCGGGATTGAGCACTTCACTGCGGTGATTGCTGAATATGCCATGAAGCACGAGTATATTTTTGACGCCATCATTGATGATGAAAAAACCAAAGCGCTATGGCAATGGCACATGCTGGAAGAGTCCGAGCATAAGGACATTGCCTATGATGTATACCAGTTGTTAAACGGCAGTTATGCCTTGCGTATGGCTGGTTTTGCGCTGGCAACCTTTACCATTATCGGGCTGGTATCGCTGGGTGGCTTTTTAATCCCATTTTTGCGCAAACCGTCCAACCTGGTAAGTCCAACCTTTTGGAAAGATGCGCTTTATAGTGCCAAGGTCATGTTTAGCCCAAAAGACGGGGTATACGGCAGTACCATTCGCCATGTGTTTGATTATGTGCGCCCGGATTTTCACCCAAATGACCACGATACCAGTGAGTATCTGGATTATTACAAGGACAAGCTGCTAAATCAGGACACTGGCCTGCTGGCCCGTTATATGACCAAGGAATTCTTTCCCCCGGTTCGTGCAGCCTAAGCGTTAATCCCTGTGTCGCCATAACCCGACTTATGGCTACTTTTCCCTGATTGTTTTGGATAAATGATAATGTTATTTGGCAAGAAAGAGCAGAAGCCCAGCCACAAAGCCTATGCAGTGGTGACGGGAGCAGGCAGTGGGATTGGCCGTAGCTTTGCGCTGGAACTGGCGAAACGGGGTGGCACCGTGGTGTGCTCAGACATTAACCTTGATGCCGCCAGAGAAACGGTAGGCCTGATTGAAGCCCTTGGTGCAAAAGGCTTTGCCGTACAGTGTGATGTGGGAAAAGAAGAGCAGGTCACGCAGCTGGCCGAGCAAGCCGGGCAGTTGATGCAAAGCCCGGTTACGCTGGTGATTAATAATGCGGGAATCGGCCTGGGTGGCAAATTTGATGAAATGACCCTGGAAGACTGGCAGTGGTGCATGAATATCAATTTATGGGGCGTGATTTATGGTTGCCGTGCCTTTGTACCGAAATTTAAGCAACTGGGTCATGGTGCCATTATCAATGTGGCTTCCGCTGCTTCTTATACTGCCGCGCCCGAAATGACCGTTTACAACGTGTCTAAAGCCGGGGTTCGGGCCTTGTCAGAGACACTATCGGCGGAACTGAAGAAATTTGATATTAAAGTCAATGTGCTGTGCCCGACCTTGGTGCCAACCAATATCATCAAAAATGGCAAGGTGCCGCATAAGGGGCTACTGGATTATGCCTTGACCAATCTGGCCTTTACCACCAGTGACAAGGTGGCAAAACTCACGCTGGATAATTTGGATAAAGGCAAGTTGTATACCATTCCGCAAATCGATGCCAAGCTGTTCTGGCTGATGAAACGCGCATCACCAGACCTTTACACCAAGTTTCTGGGCATAGGCTACAGACTGTTTAAATAAGCAGGCTGTTTAAGACAGCGTCTGTGTAATTCACCAATTTAGAGGTAGGTTTTTTCATGACAACAGCAGCAAAAACAAACAGCCGTGCCAAAAAAACGGCAACTCCGGCACACATCTATGACACCTTTATTGTGGGTGCGGGCATTTCCGGGATTGCGGCAGCCATTCGCTTAAACAAGGAAGGCTACAGCAATTTCAAGATTATTGAAAAAGCCAGCCGCGTGGGTGGAACCTGGCGCGAAAATACCTATCCGGGGTGTGGCTGCGATGTACCCTCATCGCTGTATTCCTACTCCTTTGCGCCAAGTGCCAAGTGGAGCCACCTGTTTGCCCGCCAGCCGGAAATTTTGAATTATCTGGAAGAAACCAGTAACCAGTTCAACATTACCTCGCTGATTGAGTTTAATAATGAACTGCTCAGTGCCGAGTGGAATGAAGCCCAGCATGTGTGGCAACTGGAAACCACCAATGGCCCGTATTTGTCCAGAACGGTGATTTTTGCCACTGGTCCCATTACGGAAGCGCAAATTCCAAAACTCAATGGCATTGAAACCTTTACCGGTGAGATGTTCCATTCTGCCAAGTGGAACCATGATTATGACCTCAAAGGCAAACGGATTGCCGTGATTGGTACAGGTGCATCCGCCATCCAGTTTGTGCCACAAATCCAGCCACTGGCCAAAGAACTGTATGTGTTCCAGCGGACTGCTCCGTGGGTGGTGCCAAAGCCGGATACAGACCTGAGTGAATTTAGCAAATCAATCATTGCCAAATATCCAGTGATTCAAAAAAGCTGGCGCAAGGCCGTGGCACAATCACTGAATGCCATTAACTTTGGCCTGAGAAATCCAGCCGTGTTAAAGCCAGTGGGCGAAATTTTTAAACAGGTGCTTAAAGCTCAGGTAAAAGACCCGGAACTGCTGAAAAATGTGACCCCTAATTTTACCATTGGCTGTAAGCGCCTGCTGTTTGCCAACAATTATTATCCGGCCTTGCAGCAACCCAACACCACGCTGATTCCGCACGGTCTGGTGAAGGTTGAGGGCAATACCGTGGTGGCTGCCAACGGCGAGCGCCATGAAGTGGATGTCATTATCTGGGGCACGGGCTTTGAGGTGTCTCATCCGCCAATTGGCAAGCGCGTGAAGAATGAAAAAGGTGAAGTGCTGGCTGAGCTGTGGAAAAATACCTCGCCAGAAGCCTATCTGGGCACCAGCATTGAAAACGTCCCCAATGCCTTTTTGGTACTGGGGCCAAACGTACTGGTATATGATTCCTTTATTGGACTGGCCGAAGCCCAGCTGGACTACATTGTGGATGGCCTGCTCAAGATCAAGCAACAGGGCATTAGCAAACTGTCAATCAAGCCTCAGGTGTTAAGACATCATAACGAGCAGGTGCAAAAACACCTGAAAACCACGGTATTTAATGCGGGTGGTTGCCAGAGCTATTATCTGGATGCCAATGGCCGCAACTTTGCAGCATGGCCGTGGTCGCTGAAAAAACTGAAAGCCCGACTGAAAACCTTGAATCTTGAAGACTACACCCTGCAATATGGTGCAGCCGCCAATAGCGATACTAATACTAGCGTTGCCGCCAATACCGCAAAGCAGGCGTCATAATCCTGTTTGACGAATCATGAGTTGTCGTTGCAACACCATAAGGCCTGTCGATTGATGGGCCTTATTATTTTATAGGCATTGCTATGGAGATACTTATAAGTCCAGATATTTAACGGGTTACTGAATTTCGAATTAATTAGTACGGACGCTGGTCTGTTGCGGAATACCAAGACTCAAGGTTTGGCAAATTTGCTGTTTCTGGCTGGCGCTTAGAGGATGGGTCAGCAGGCCTTCAATGGTAAACACCCAAATGTTCATTACAGTCTCAAGATGGTTTGCAGCAATTCCTGCGGCTTCAAGCTCTACGCGCAGCATGGCTTCAATCAGGCGATGAAACTGCTCATGCCAGACCTGAATAGCCGGGGCCAGCAGGGCACGGGCATGTACTGTACTCACCAGTGGACTAACCAGCTCCAGTTGATGAACCACCCACAATAAGCGCGCCGCCATGTCTGTAAATGACTGCTTCAGGTAATCTGCCAGACGTGCTGCCAATTCCCGGTCCAGCACCGCAATCAGCACATCATCCTTATCCTTGAAATACCAGTAAATGGTATTGGGGGCGATACTGGCTGCATTGGCCAGCCGGGTCATTGAGGTGGCCTCGTAACCCTCGCGTAGGAACAATTGCTGTGCAGCGTCGATAATCAGGTTGCGCTTTTCTTCCCGATCCTGCATGCGGTTATTACGTGGCATTAGGCCTCCTGTAGTTAAATCACGCTTTAAATCAAAGCCTAAACTAAAATCCGGTCTTAACTGTTCAAACTGCCAATAAATTGCTCTTGCTACACAGCCAATGACAACGATCCAAAGTAGCTTGACAGTGTTACATTAAGCTGGCTAGTATTATATCTTGAATGGCGTTCAAGATAAATAACCAGTTTGGGGAATCCATGAATAACAACAGCAAATTAATTGATGTGCACCAGCTTGCCACCGATCAGCTGGTGGCATTGTTTTCCACCTTGCAGGCACCTAGCATTGAGGAAATGCATGGTGAATATGCTGCCAGCATGCTAAGCCAGCCTAATCCACTGGCCACCCTTGCAGGTTTAAGCCTGACCAATCCGCTGTTGCCATGGCAATCCAAGGCATTTCGTCCGGTTAACCAGCTCACGGGACGGGGTTACAACACTTTTTTGCTGGGCCGCAAGACCATCCAGCTTTATCCCATGCACACCCTGATTGCACCCTCACGCTTTGACGGGCAGCCTGCCTATCAACTGGTGTACCGCTATTTTCATTCGCTGTGCGGTGCCATCAACATGGTGGATGAAATCCGCCGTCTGGATGACGGACGTTATCTGGGCATTGGCACCTGGGGGTTTAACAAGAAACAGTGCCAGATTCCGTATCCGTTTTTATTGCAAGGCCCGCATCATGACTACCGTGGTGATATTGGCCGTCGCCGCCGTGGTTTTGAGGTTAGCAGCGCTCAAATTCCAGCTTTAACCTAATCCTAAACTTAGTCCTATCAGTGAGCAACATGATGAAAAAACAAAACCGTACAGCATTAATTACTGGTGCTTCAGCAGGGATTGGCGCGACTTTTGCGCGTTTTCTTGCCAGTGAAGGCTATGACCTGTTACTGGTTGCGCGCCGGGCCGAACGACTTGAAACGCTGGCCGCAGAACTCAGCAGTAAGTATGGCATCCAGTGTGATATTTTTGCTGCCGATTTAACGCTGACCAGCGCCCCTGCTGACATCATGGCCTATGCACAGGCGCAGGGTATCAGGATTGATGTGCTGATTAACAATGCCGGGCTGTCTGGCAAAGATGCCTTTGCTAATACGCCATGGGTGACATTGGCGGCTGAAATTCAGCTCATGGTGACCGCAGTAACCGAATTGTGCCATCGCGTCATTCCAGACATGCGCAAGAAAGGCTGGGGCCGTATTATCAACCTGTCATCGGTTGCGGCCTTTTCACCACCGGGCGCCAGCCTGCTGTACACGGGCATTAAAAGCTATGTGCTGGATATTTCACAGTCGCTGGATATGGAACTCAAACCGCAGGGCATTCATGTCACGGCCTTATGTCCGGGTTTTACCCATAGTGAATTTCACGACATCATGGGCACGCGCAATCAGGCCAGCAAGTTGCCGGATATTTTGTGGCAGCAGCCAGAAGATGTAGTGCGCGAAGGCTGGGCAGCAGTGATGAAGGGCAAGCCGGTGTGTGTACCCGGCACCATCAACAAGCTGATTGCCAGCAGCGTGCGACCATTACCGATTAGCCTGCAATATCACTTGGGTAATCGCCTGAATCCGTTTAAAAACTGATTGTTTAAACATACGTGCATTTAATCGTTAGTCTTTTAAGATTTTAAGGATCGAATGAGCAGCGCTATCCAGTTCATTTTAATGATAGCGCTGCTACCAGAACTGGATTTTAAAAATAATGAATCAAACCAGTATTAAGCTTTAAACATGGTACTTTGGTCTATTTTTCTAAAGAATATAAATGACTTATTCAGGCCAACTGTTGCTGGCTTTACCGATAAAAATGCTGTGACTTTATACCTTTTTAGTCAAAAAAGCGCATAATCAAAGGCTATGACTAGCCAGTAACACGAGAAAAACAGCAATGCGCAGACTGATTATTATTTTATTAATTGTTGGTGGATTAGGATTTTTATTTTCAAAAAGTTTTAATCAGCAGCCTGCTCCAGCTACTGTACAGAACCCGGCTGTTACAACACCAACGACACCGATTGCTGGCCCGGATCATGCAGCCATTACCAATATGGCACTGCAAAGTGAAGCCAAGGCTAAACAGGCCGCAGCCATTGCAGCCACTGATCCTGTGGCCGAATATGAAAAAAGCCAGGAGTAGCCATAGGCTTTAGCGTGTTTTAAGGACTGATTTGTCTGCTTAATCAGCCGCTGTTAACTGCTTGATGCGAACCAAACCTGTTAGCCAAGACAACTGGTTTTAAACAGGCGCTGGCTCTGCATAAAACGGAATATGCTTGGCAGTTTTTATGATTTTCCCATACGAGCTTCTTCTTCTACACTGTCACGTTATGCGCTGACATGAGCCTATCAAGATCAGCCCATTAACAGCAGCTCATTAAAAACAACCTGAAACGCGGTTTAGCCAAAGGGTAGGCTTTAGTTTTTCCTGTTTCGCTGCGATTCGCTGTCAGGCATTTTTTATTCCGATTTTATTTAGAGTCACCACATTGCCTTATCCCGTAAATCGTATTTACACAATATGCTGTTTTATCGCAGCTTTACTACACAAATGAACTTGCAGGAATAGGGGGCAGGCGCGGTTTAATAGCGTGTTCATTAAATAAATATAGCCTGAATTTTTTAAGTTTTAGAGACCAGATTTCGGGTGCTGATTTTCGAATAATGAGTTTGAGGTGGTTGCAGTGGCAAACTGGAAAATTGACAATATTGTGTTGGGCTTGCAACAGGCACGCCATGACTGGCGTGAGTCACAGCATCGTCCCAAGGAGTTTGGTGGCCGTGAATTGCCCTCAAAAGAAACCTTGAAAGCCATTGTCGATGACCTGTGCGGTATTTTGTTTCCCATGCGGCTTGGCCCGGCAGACTTGCGGCAGGAAGGCGAGGATGTCTATATTGCCTTTACCCTGGACAAGGTATTGTCGGCACTGTATGAGCAGGTGCGCCTGACGCTGGCCTATGAAGCACGCTACCGCATTTCAGCTACCATCCGCGACAGTAATCACCAGCCTGATCCGGCCATAATCCAGCAACAGGCCAGCAGCGTGGTATAAACGTTTGCCAATGCCTTGCCGGATATTCGCCGTCTGCTGGATAGTGACGTACAGGCTGCCTATGAGGGTGACCCAGCCGCGCGCAGTGTAGACGAAGTATTGCTATGCTATCCGGGACTGCTGGCAATTACCTATCACCGGCTGGCGCATGTGCTGTACCAGAACAATATCCCGTTACTGGCACGCATGATTGCCGAACTGGCGCACTCAGCCACGGGTATTGATATTCATCCGGGTGCGCAAATTGGCAAACGCTTTTTTATTGATCATGGCACAGGCGTGGTGATTGGCGAGACCTGCATTATTGGCGAGCGGGTACGCATTTATCAGGCCGTCACTTTGGGTGCCAAACGCTTTGAGGTGGACGATGAAGGCCACCTGCAAAAGGATTATGCCCGTCACCCCGTGGTTGAAGATGATGTGGTGATTTATGCTGGGGCCACGATTTTAGGCCGGGTTACCATTGGCAAGGGTTCGGTGATTGGTGGCAATGTGTGGCTTACCCATGATGTGCCAGCGCATAGCCAGATTATGCAAAGCATGCCCAAGCCCAAAATCAGTGTTTAAGCCTGTTTAGTTCAGCAGGCTTAAGCAGATTATTCATTCAACGGGCTGTTGCGTGTTGAGCAGCGCCATCAGCTGCTGGCGAAACCACAGTGTTTGCTGCTCCAGATTTTTGCCCCTATCCCAGTATAAATGCAGTTCAAGATCTTCAATGACAATGGGTAGCGGCAAAATCTGAATCTCCAGGTGTTCAGCCACCTGATGCGCCAGACTGCGCGGCATGGTTAGCAATAAGGCGCTGCTTTGCACAATACGGCCTGCCGATTCATACTGCTGGCAACGTATTTTAATCTGCCTTTCAATGCCTTGTTTTGCAAATAAAAAATCCTCTACCGCACGTCCAGTACGCCGGGCAGACACGGCAATATGTTCAGCCTGAATATAGTGACTGGCCGCAGTTTCCACACTAAGTCCCGTTTGTGCCAGCGGATGTTCGGGACGACTCAACACCACAAATTCATCACGCAGCAGCAACTGGTGCGCAATGCCGCGCTCACTGGGCTGGGCAATATCAATCGCCAGATCAATGCGCCCGCTGCTTAAATCACTGCGCAGGGTTTGACGGTCAATCCGTACACTATGAAGCTGGATTTGCGGCACCTGCTGCTGAAACCATTGCACGATTTGCGGTAAAAAAACCGGCTCAATTTCATCATTCATCGCAATGGTCAGCTGCTTGATATCGCGGCTAGCCTCAAATGATGTCGAGCGCTGCATGGCTTGCTGAAACAACAGGAGTGCCTGTTCAATGTCTGGCCACAAACGGTTTGCCAGAGGAGTTGGGCACATACCGTGGCCTTCGCGTATAAATAGCGGATCATCCAGTTGCTCGCGCATGCGTCCCAGCGCATGGCTAACGGCAGATTGACTTAAAAACAACTGTTCGGCAGCGCGGGTCAGGTTACGCTCCCGGTAAACCACAGCAAAAATACGGAACAGGTTTAAGTCCATCCGGCTTAATGGATGACGGCTTGGCGTGATGTTGTGGTTTGACGTATTGTCATTCGGCAAGTTGCTATTTTGGAAATTAGCATTCAGTAAGGGACCACCATGCACAGTATTCATACTATAAAATTAAAATAATTCATTTTATTCATTGTATAAAACCCATTAGATTTAAGCCAGTCGATAAAACAAATCATGCCATAAACAGTATCACCGCACAGACAGGACAGCTTACATGAACTTTGAACTCAGCCAGCGCGGGCAGCAATACCTGGAAAAAACCAGACAATTCATCCAGCAACATATTGAACCCATCGAAGCGGAGTTCTGGCATGAAGTCCATAGCACCAACATTGGTGGTGACTGGACCACCTGGCAATGGCCAGATGTGCTGGAAGAGCTTAAAGCCAAGGCTAAAGCAGCAGGCTTGTGGAATATGTTTTTGCCGGACGAGACGCTGGGCGCTGGTTTGACCATTCAGGAATACGCACACATTGCCGAGCAAACCGGACGCAGCCTGATTGCGCCCACGGTGTTTAACTGCAATGCGCCCGATACCGGCAACATGGAAGTGCTGTGGCGCTATGGTTCTGAGGCACAAAAACAGGAGTGGCTGATGCCGCTGCTGGCTGGCGACATCCGTTCGGTATTTTGCATGACCGAACCTGCTGTTGCATCTAGCGATGCCACCAACATGCAGGCCACTGCCGTGATTGAAGGCGATGAGATTGTATTAAATGGCCGCAAGTGGTGGTCATCAGGGCTGGGTGACCCCAATGCCCGCATTATTATTTTTATGGCACACACGCCCGATGACAGCAAGGATCGCCATCATCAGCATTCCATGGTGCTGGTGCCGGTCAATACATCGGGCGTGACCATTGAGCGTATGCTACCCGTCTTTGGTGACTACGATGCACCGCATGGTCATGGCGAGGTGAGCTTTGACAATGTGCGTGTGCCAGTGAGCAATTTTATTGGCGGGCCGGGCGAAGGCTTTGCCATTGCACAGGGCCGTCTGGGGCCGGGCCGCATTCATCATTGCATGCGTTGCATTGGTGCTGCGGAAAAATCACTGGAGCTGATGATTGACCGTGGCATGAGCCGCGTGGCTTTTGGCAAGCCAATTTTAAATCTGGGTGGTAACCGCGAAAAAGTAGCTGAAGCCCGCATTGCCATTGATCAGGCGCGCTTATTGACTCTATATGCCGTATGGAAAATGGACAATTTTGGCAATATGGCGGCCATGACTGAAATTTCAGCCATTAAAGTGGTTGCGCCAAATGTGCTGGAAAAAGTGGTCGACATGGCCATGCAAATCCATGGTGGGGCAGGCATGTCACGCGATACGCCACTAACCGGATTTTTTGCACAGGCGCGCAGCTTGCGATTGGCGGATGGCCCGGATGAAGTGCACAAAGGCGTGATTGCCCGCATTGAACTGGCCAAACGCGGCTATTCCAGACGTTCCAAATAAGCAAAGACAATTGAGCTGAGGCAACAGGAAACAATAGGAAACAATAGGAAACAACAAGATGTCAGTGATTGATATTGGCGGCACGGTGCGTGATGGTGAGGAACTGGATATTGCGGCAGTAGAGCAATGGCTAAAAACGCAGGGAATGGATTTGCAGGGCAATGCGCGGGTGACCCAGTATTCCGGCGGTGCATCCAACTGGACGTACCGCATTGAATATGACAATCAGGATTTGATCCTGCGCCGTCCACCCGCAGGCACCAAGGCCAAATCCGCACATGACATGGTGCGTGAATACACCGTGCAAAAAGCCCTGAAGCCTGCTTATCCACTGGTGCCGGACATGGTGGCGCTATGTACTGATGAATCGGTGCTGGGCTGCGATTTTTATGTGATGCAGCGGGTAGAAGGCATTATTCCGCGCGCCAATTTGCCCAAGGAAATCAACTTTGGCAAAAGCGAGGTTCGGCAGCTCTGTATCAACGTGCTGGATGCCCTAATTGATTTGCATCAGGTGGATTATCACGGCACCGAACTTGAAAGCTTAGGTAAAAATACGGGTAAAGGCGCAGGCTATTGCCAGCGGCAGGTGGAAGGCTGGGACAAGCGCTATGAAAAGGCCCGTACCTTAAATGTGCCCAGTTTTAAGCTGGTGCGGCGCTGGCTGAAAAATAATCTTCCCGCCGACAGCAAAACCTGTGTCATCCATAATGACTGGCGCTTTGACAATGTGATTTTAGACCCGGGAAATCCAACCCAAGTGATTGGTGTGCTGGATTGGGAAATGGCAACACTGGGTGATCCACTAATGGATCTGGGCAGTGCGCTGGCGTACTGGGTGCAACCGGATGACAATATGATTTTGCGCGCCATGCGTCGTCAGCCCACGCATTTGCCTGGCATGTTTAGTCGCAAGGAAGTGGTGCAGTATTACCTTGATAAAACCGGCATGCACACCCGCAACTGGACATTTTATGAGGTGTTTGGCATGTTCCGGCTGGCAGTGATTGCCCAGCAGATTTATTACCGCTATTACCATAAGCAAACCCGCAATCCGGCCTTTAAAAACTTCTGGCTAATTGTGCATGCCTTGCATGTGCGCTGCCTGACGCTGATGGCACAGCATACCGTGGCACGCTTTAAGGCAAACGCAAGCCTTGGGTCAAAACGAAACAGCCAGAAAAAAGGACAGTAAGCAGCAATGGCACTCATTACCTTAATCCGGCACGGCCAGGCCTCGTTTGGTGCGGCCAATTATGACCAGCTTTCACCCACGGGCTTTGTGCAGTCCAGACAGCTGGGCGAGCTGTTTGCCAGTCAGCAGCAACAGTTTGACCAAGTGTGGATGGGCGCAATGGCCCGTCACCAGCAGACTGCAGAAACCTGTCTGCAAGCGGCTGGTTGTGTACTGGATCCAGTCATCCATGCGGGCTTTAATGAATTTGACCATGAACAGGTTTTGATGAAACTTGATACAGCGCGCTATCCCACCCGAGAAGCACTGATGCAGGCCATTGCGGCCACTGAGCATCCCAAAAAAACGCTGGGTAAACTGTTTGGTGCCGCCATGCAGCGCTGGCAATGTGGCGAATATGATGGTGATTACAGTGAAACATGGCCGCAGTTTCAGGCGCGTAGTATTGCTGCACTCAATGATATTGTGGCGCAAAGTGTAGGGCAGCATAGCGTGGTATTTAGCTCAGGCGGGGTAATTTCCGTGATTGTGCAAGCGCTGATGGGCTTAAGTGATCAGGCCACCTTTGAGCTGAACTGGGCACTGGTTAATTGCGGTATCACACAAATTCGCAGCGATGGCCGCAAACATACTGTACTGAGTATTAATGAGCACAACCATTTTCGTGGTCAGGCCAGTCACTTGCTCACGTGGCATTAACAGCAGGCATTAAAATCGGGCATTAATCCCAACTATTCATGATGTGCTGGTGGGCTGGTCGCACTCTGGTTTTTTATTTGATAAAACAGGAACAAGAATATGGCAACAAATCCGCAAGTATTAAGCAGCAATGGCAAGGTGATTTTAATTACAGGTGCCAGTTCAGGCTTGGGCGCAGGCATGGCACGCGAATTTGCTGCACTGGGTTATAACCTGGCCTTATGTGCACGCCGGCTGGAACGGCTGGAGCTGCTAAAAGCCGAGCTTGAGCAACAATATGGCATTACAATTGCCATTCAAAGCCTTGATGTCAATAATTATGACCAGGTGTTTAGCGTGTTTCGCGAGTTTGCTGCGCAGTTTGGCAGGCTTGACCGCATTATTATCAACGCTGGCGTGGGTGAAGGCCGCCGCATTGGCAAGGGTCATTTTGAGATTAACCGCAAAACTGCCGAAACCAACTTTATTGCTGCACTGGCGCAATGCGAAGCGGCGGTTGAGATTTTCCGCAAGCAAAATCATGGACATCTGGTGACGATGTCTTCGATGTCGGCCATGCGGGGTTTGCCAAAACACCTGTCTACGTATGCTGCCAGCAAGGCCGCACTGGCGCATTTAACCGAAGGCATCCGTGCCGAGCTGATTGATACCCCCATTAAAGTCTCAACCATTTTCCCGGGCTATATCCGCACCGAACTTAACGAAGGCGCCAAAAAACTACCATTTGAAGTCAGTGAAAAAGTGGGTAGCAAAGCGCTGGTTAAAGCCATTGAAAAACAGCCGATCAAGGCCTATGTACCCGACTGGCCATGGAAACCATTAGGCTTTTTGATGCGTCATTTGCCGTTGCGACTGGTCAATAAATTAAGCTGATTGTTAGCACCCATCGTATTTAAAACAAATAGATTCAACAGGGAACAGGGCATGAGTTTAATTAATTTTCCAATAGTTGATCCGCATATTCACCAGTGGGATCCGTACCATACGCCGCATCGGGCTGCGTTGCTGGTCAGGTTACTGGGTAAAGATCCACAGCTGATGGATCAGGTGGCGCGAAAAGCCATGGCAAAGCCGTTGGTAAATTCACTGGGTCTGACCGATTATGCACTGGCACCGTATTTACCAGCCGATTATGCTGCTGATCTGGACAATGCTGGATTGGCTGGCGATCAACTGTCTGACCAGCAACAGTCCGGTTATCAGGTCGAGCAAGTGGTGCATATTGAAGCCAGCTGGCATGACCATAAAGGCACTGGCGTGGTAGGCGAAACCCGCTGGGTGAAACAATTGCCGTTTGAACAGCATGGCATTCGTCTGGGTGGGATTGTCGCTACAGCTGAGTTTAGCGACCACCGGTTTAAAAAAATCCTCGAACTGCATCAGGCACAAACGCCCTTGTTGTGCGGCTTGCGGCGCATGGCATCGCATCATCCTGACTGGGGCGTGCATCAATGGAGCGATGAAGCGCATTTGTATACCAGCCGCAAGTTTCTGACAGGCTTTGAACAGTTTGCCAAAACCGGCCTGAGCTTTGATGCATGGGTATATTCCAGCCAGATTCCCGATGTCACCCAACTGGGCAGGCGTTTTCCAGAAACGCCGATAGTCCTGGATCATCTGGCCACACCCGTTGGACTGTTTGGGCCAGTGGGCAACCATACCGGGGTAACGCATGCTGCCCGTCAGGACATTTTTGCACGCTGGCAAGATGATATTGCGCAACTGGCTGAACAGCCCAATGTGTATGCCAAAATTTCCGGCCTGATGATGCCGGTACTCGGCCATGCGTTTTATAAAAACCGCGAGTTGGCCAGTGCCAGCCAGATGGTTGATTTACTTTCTCCACTCATTGAACATGCCATTGCCGTGTTTGGGGTTGAGCGCATCATTTATGCCTCCAACTTTCCCATGGACAAGGTCAATACCAGCCTGAGCAACCTGATGGAGGCTTATGCCCGCATGATTCAGCCGTATGGAGATGCTGCCATGCATGCTATTTTCCGCGATAATGCCAAGCGTTTTTATCGGCTGGATTAATAAATTAATTCATTTAAACGAAAAATTTTATCAGAAAAACTGGCTGTATGATGAACGTACAATCTGGATTTCCGTGAGAAATATGAAAACTAAGTTATTGAGTATAAAAATATTTATGGAAAATTTTTTGCACTGTAGCGTGAATTATTAAAATTATGCGTATGGGAAATATGCATTTTAGCAGTGAAAGAAACAGTCTGAGTAACCGTCTGGCGCAATTTGTATAAAAGCTGGTAGAAGCTGTCAAAACTTTTGTCTTAAAAAAAATAATACTGCCAGTTAAATATAAGCCTATGCAAGCAATCAGGACGCAACCAGCCATGAATGACAACAAAAATCGTGCAACCCGCGCTTTGCAGCCTCCAGTAACTAAATGGAGTTCGCCCAAAATGAATCACTTTAAAATCAGCACAGCAGCTATTCAGGATAACAATCGCCAAAGTACACCCCATGCCAAGAATGATCAGGCCAATAATGGTGATAAACAACGTAACTCTAGCAAGGCTAGCATTATACGCATTCATCATTTAAATTGCGGCACCATGTGTCCGGCCTGCCAAAAGCTGATTAATGGCTATGGCAGCTGGAAAAAACCGGCCCGGCTGGTTTGTCATTGCCTGTTGGTTGAAACCACCCTCGGATTGATTCTGGTGGATTGTGGCTTTGGCAGCCGTGATATCCAGAATCCCCGTGGCCGACTGGGGGACACTTTTTTACGACTGGCCAGACCCACGCTCGACAAGACCGAAACGGCGCTGTATCAGATTCAGGCGTTGGGTTATGACTTAAAAGAGGTACGCCACTTGATGCCAACGCATCTGGATCTTGATCATGCTGGCGGCTTAAGTGACTTTCCTGATGCCAAAGTGCATGTGCTTGAGCCGGAATTCCTACAAATTGTACAAGCCGAGATGCGAGACCTATTGCGTTTCCGTTCAGTGCAGTTTGAGCACCAGCCACAATGGGTGGTACATAGCCAGCATCAGGATCGGGCACAAAAATTGTGGTTTGGCTTTGAAGCCATCGCCCCAATTGCCGAACTGGCTGATGACTTGCTGTTGATTCCATTGATCGGTCATACCAAAGGGCATGTGGGTGTTGCAGTACGGCAGGATAAAAAATGGCTATTGCATTGTGGTGATGCCTATTTCCATCACAGCCAGATTAGCGCACAGCCACGCATGCCAGCAGGCCTGCGGTTTTTTGAAAGGCTGGTTCAGACCTACGCGCAACCACGGCGAGAAAACCTGGCGCGCTTACGACAACTGGCGCTCCAGCATGCTGACGAAGTATCGTTATTTTGCGCCCATGATCCAGAGGAGCTAAGGCGTTATCAGGTTAGTTAAGACAAAGATAGTCAGCCTAGGGCAGTCAAGGCAGGATTAACAAAATAATAGTTAGCTAATTAATAAATAGCTCAATCAGCGAGACAATGTTCTAACTGTTCTGGTTGCTGGCACTTTAACCCATCGCAGGAAGTATGCTGGTTAAGCGCTTGCTGGTCATGACGCCCCCATTGTAATCGGGCTTAAATATCTGTTCAGTAGTCTATGGCTTCCTTGTTAAGGTAACTGAGAGCCTGCCATGAAAATGAACCAGATCATCCTGATTTCTGTTTTTTTACCCTTGTTCCTGATTGCCACCTATGTGCTGTTCAGTACGTCGATGATAAGCTATCACTAAGCCATTTTTTGAGCAAAAACACACAGATTTAATTAAATAACGTGCAATGGATAAAATAAACCAAAATTTTTGTTGACTGGGAAGCCACAGGCGCGTATAAATGCCACCTCTGCTGCGGGGTGGAGCAGTCTGGTAGCTCGTCGGGCTCATAACCCGAAGGTCGTTGGTTCAAATCCAGCCCCCGCTACCATTGTTTAATGAGACAATGGTAAAGATTTCTGAAATACAAGTTTTATAGTCCAGTCTCTCAGACTGGACTTTTTTTATGTCCAACTTTTATCTGCATGTAGTGCCATTAAATCACCTACAGGGATTGATAAGCCCCAGCTTCATAATTAGTAAGAAATATTTACGTTTATATTAAGTTATTTTTAAAAATAATAGATTTGATTATTTTTTAGGCGTACACTGAAGCCTCGAGAAGCCAAGATGGCTCCGCTTAATAGAAGATAATAATGATACCTTATGTTCGACTGGCCTATGCCAGTACGGCAACTGCCAATCCGGCGCATATCCGCAATGATCTAATCCAGATTTTTGAATCTGCCCAGCAGTATAATTTTAACCATCAGCTTACTGGCGTACTGCTCTACGGCAATGGCTATTTTTTCCAGTATATAGAAGGCAGAAAACCCGAGGTTGACCGCCTGTATCAGCACTTGCTAAAGGATTTGCGCCATCAGGGTGTTTCACTGCTGTTTTACGATGTGGTAGAGCAGCTCAAGTTTGACCAGTGGGGCTCGTGCTATACCCATTTTGAACCACCTATTGAACATTTTTTCCGGCAGCATCAGCTGGCAGGCTTTAATCCTTATTTACTCAATAATCAGCTGATCCATTCATTTCTCGATGTGCTATACAGCCGTAATTCCAATAGTTCTGCCAGTGCTACGCAGGCATTAAGAGGACTTGAAGCTAATCAAAGTAGTTATGTCATGAGCCTTAAGGATATGGCCACTGTGGGTGTGCTTATCCTGTTAATCCTCATTCCATTGTATTTAATTGTTACCTTAATGCCGAGTACATCCGGTTTTTTCCTGTTTTAACCCAGCTTTGTGAAGATTAGATTATTTTGTTTAACTAAACAGATATAGCACCGATTTTTTCTCGTTTTACCATAAAAGGATAGGAAATGAAGGGAGAGCAGCATGATTATTGACTTACTGGTACAAGACAATCCTAATGTCTCTTTTTCCATTGATGGCGAACCTGCCTATATGGAAGACGATTTATACATTCACCGCATTACGTCCGGCTATGAAAAACTGTGGCAACAACTCAAGCTAGAAAAATTCATGCATGTGGCGCTTAAAAAAACTTTCCAGCATACATTGAGCAAGGTTTATCTATACGATTTACAGCATCATACGGTGCTTGACGAAATCGGGTTTTGTGAAGTGATGACGATTCATTAGACTTTTTTACTGAACTTGTACTTTAATGATTGCCAACACTATCTAGACTAAGGACTATCTGTGCCATGAGGAAAATCTATGAACCCTTATGTAAAATTTTGCCTAATGATTTTGACATCTACACTGGCCATGTTTGCCATGATGTACAGCAATGTGTACCAGGCTGACCATATCTACTTCAGTGAAACCCGGGTCTACATGGCAATATTTATGGGCGCGGTTATGGCAATTATCATGCTGGCCTTTATGCAGGGCATGTACAAGAATAAAAAACATAATATGATGGTTTATGCGGCCAGTATAGTTATTGCTACATTATCATTATGGCTAATGCGTTCCCAAGCCACGGTAGATCAGGTGTCATGGATGAAAGCCATGATTCCACATCATTCTATTGCTATTCTTACCAGTGACCGCGCCAGCATCCAAGACCCACGAGTGCGAGCACTTGCTGATGGCATTATTAAAACGCAAAAACAGGAAATTACCCAGATGCAACAACTGATTGATGAGCTGGAGCATGACAAAAAAACAGTAATTCAGTGAGCTTGTCTAGTTTGTAAATTCCACTTTTTATCATTCGTATAAAAAGTGGAATCAGCCTAAACGGGTGGTTGAGGCTGGTATAGCGCAGGATTAGCCAAACCCTGCTGAATCAGCTTTAATGTGGTTACATTAGAGTAAAAATCAGCAAGCTGCAAGCGAATCAACTGATCCAGCACATGATGCTGGTTGAGGGCTGCAATAGCTTGTGGCAAAAAACGGTTCCCGTCGTTAATCAGGTGCTGCTTGCTAATGCCAATTTCTTCCAGCAATTCGGATACCGGATAGGCGCCATACACTTCAAAAAACACATCAATGCCAGTGAAGATCAGGCGCTGCAAATATTCAGTCTGGCGTAACTCACGCCACAACTCATAAATCAGCACAAAAAATTCTTCAATGTCCAGCGCTTCAATGCCGCTAGACAATTCATTGAATGGAATGTCTTTGATATTCAGCCAGACTTGCCATGCAATATCTTTTAATTCTTCAGCATCCAGATTCAGTAATTGTGTACCCTGATTCTGGATAAACTGGCTTAAATGCTGCTCAGCAATGGATAA
Organism: Alkanindiges illinoisensis; assembly: GCF_004377485.1. GTDB lineage: Bacteria > Pseudomonadota > Gammaproteobacteria > Pseudomonadales > Moraxellaceae > Alkanindiges > Alkanindiges illinoisensis_A. The sequence continues at coordinate 72,909 of NZ_SNTY01000058.1, read as the reverse complement.
CAGTTTTTCTTCCTGCTGTAACAACAGTTTCATCAAACGTGGCAGCAAAGGGGTTTTGGCCATCCAGCCGCTGCCCAGTTGCTCAGAAATTTGTTCACGCCAGTTGGGCAGCTGTTTTTTAAGCAGGCTTGAAATAATCTGGCCAATCACCTCATGCGCTGCCGGGCTTTGCAACACGGCCTGTACCAGGTGGTGACGTACCTGATCCAGCTCCAGAATCTTGTCAATCCACTGTTCTAGCTGATGGCTGGAAATCAGGGTTTGCAGAGTAGGCGCCAGATGATTGGCTTCACTATACAAGCGTTGCGCCATCGCACCAATCAGTTCAATGACACCAGCCCCCAGATTCAGGTCAAAAGCATAGACCTGAACCACATCACGAATACTTTGGGCACTGACCACTTCTTCCAGTGTAATGTCCTTGCCCTGTTCCAGACAAAAATTAATCAGGCTGGCTGCGTGATCACTCACCTCGGCATCACTCAGGCGCGCTTTGACAAACGCCACCTGAGCTTCAAGTAACTGTTCAGCCAGAATGCGTGCCTGCGTTGCAGGATCAGAGGATGCTACAGTTTGATTTAAAGCCTGATCAGGTGTCTGAGCGGATGACTGGGTCATTAAGGATTAATCTCCGGCCTGCCAGCCATTCACCAATGGATAGCGACGTTCGCGGCCAAAAGCCCGGCTGGTAACACGTGGGCCGATAGCTGCCTGACGGCGCTTGTATTCGTTCCTGTCCACCATCTTGATAATCCGGTTTACCACATCACAATCAAACCCTTTTTCCACCAGTTCAGTCTGGCTCAGGTCATGCTCAATGTAGCCCTGTAAAATGGCATCCAGAATTTCATATGGGGGTAATGAATCCTGATCCACCTGATCCGGGCGTAACTCGGCAGAGGGTGGACGGGTAATCACACGTTCTGGAATAACCGGACTTTCTTCCAGCGAATTGCGGTAGCGGCACAGCTCAAACACTTCAGTTTTGTACACATCCTTAAGCACATCATAACCACCAGCCATGTCGCCATACAAGGTGGCATAACCCACTGCCATTTCCGACTTGTTGCCGGTGGTGAGTACCAGATGACCAAACTTGTTGGATAGTGCCATTAGCAATGTGCCACGGGTACGGGCTTGCAGATTTTCTTCGGTAACACCGACATCACTGTCCCCAAAGAATGGATGCAAAGTATTGGCAAAGCTATGCACAATGTTGTGGATTTCAGCCACGTGATAAGCCACATTCAGGCGCTTGGCCTGTGCAGCCGCATCGTCTAAGCTAATTTGCGCAGTATAGGCAAATGGCATCATCACGGCATTTACACGTTCTGGCCCTAATGCATCAACAGCAATGGCAAGGCACAGGGCAGAATCTACACCACCTGAGAGGCCCAGAATGACACCGGGAAAACCGGAGCGGTTCACATAATCCCGGACACCAACCACCAGCGCTTGATAGGTTTCGGCAATAGGCGATAACGCGGCAACTGCTGGCTGCTGGTTAAAGGCATGCTTTTCGCAGTCAAACTCCACCAGCAATAGCTGTTCACTAAAGCGATTGGCTTCAGCAGCAATACTGCCATCGGCATTTACTGCCATTGAACCGCCATCAAATACCAGATCATCCTGTCCACCCACACAATTGACATAAGCCAGCGGGATTGCATTGGTCTTGGTCTGGTTTTGCAATAATTCCTTGCGACGGTCATGCTTGCCGGTTTCAAACGGTGAGGCATTGAGCACCACTGCCAGATCAGCGCCCAGTTTTTTCAAATGGCAAATCGGTTTTTCCTGCCAGATGTCTTCGCACACCAATAGCCCAACTTTCTGGCCTTTGATTTCCAGAATCACATGCTGGGAACCGGTGGTAAAATAGCGGCGCTCATCAAAAACACTATAATTGGGCAAATACTGCTTGTGATACACACCCAGAATCTTCCCATCACACAGCACTGCTGCCGAGTTATAGCGCGGCTGTTGTTGAGGATTCGGCTGGGTGGCATCATCATCCTGATGCGGATAACCCACCACCATGGTAATGCCATTAACCTGCTTGAGAACATCCAGCGCGTGACGCACCCGCTTGTTCATGCTGGCACGTAACAACAAGTCTTCAGGGGGATATCCGGTTACTGCAAGTTCAGGGAAAACAATGACATCAGCACCTTTTTGTTTGGCTTGTTCAGCAAGCTGTACCATTTGTTTTGCGTTTGCCAGGAGGTCACCAACACGGGGGGAATATTGCGCCAGGGCAAAAGTTAACACACTCATAATAATCCGATTTCCTTAATACCCTAACCAGTGGCAGGGTAGGCGTTACACTGCATTGTTGATTGGCGAATGCGATATGACTGTTATAAATTGCATTGCGACAACAAAGGCTTATAGTGCAAAAAAGTCATTAAAATTAGCAGATATTGTACTGCATTTATGTTGCCGATAGAAAAGTTTCGACTAAAGAAGCTCCTAAAAACTGCGAAATATCATAACATTCAATGTTCTAAAACCGAGTTCCTGATAGCACCCTACTATTTTTAACAGTAAATTAATGTAAAGAAGTGATGTAGTAGGCTTATAGTATAGACTGTTTTTTAATGACTGCTGACTGGCAAAGCCGAATAAGGCTTGGGCTGGTGATCGCAGGCTAATACACATAACAGTATATCGTTCTGCAATGTTTTGCAGCGTCTAAGCTTTATGGATAGGCCCTGATTTGCTAAATCATTTTTTGCGTCTAAAAGCCAGCCGTGACCTAACGCTGGGTGAAAAAAGTCTGGCTTATTCTGTTTTTCATGAGCAGCTTGATCTGGACACACCCCGTATTTGTGCCAGTTCATGGGTAATCCGGGGTTATGCTATTAGCCCAAATGGTCATATTTATTTTAATCCCGCAGATTATCTGGATGACTTTTCCAAAGCACCCTTGGGCAAACAAGCCTGGTTTATTCATGAAATGACCCATGTCTGGCAGGTACAGCAGGGCATGAAGGTGATCCGGCGTGCGGTACTGGATCGGCGTTACCAGTATTTGCTAAAGGAAGGCAAAAGCTTTTTTCAATACGGCATCGAACAGCAGGCGCAAATGGTACAGGACTTTTTTATTCAGCGCAGTTTGGGTCAGGACTGCCGCGCACTGGAAAATTGCCTGCCATTTTTTGCCAGATCTACCACAGCAGTACCTCCCTCAGTCTAAGGCCATATAAACCTCAGACCCTATTTGTCATGAGCTTTATATTAATTAACAGGTGTAGTCTGCCAAGCCATATGTTTAAGCCAATTGATCGGAAAAATACTGTTTAAGCTTGGAGAGCTTGGGTGGAATGGCAAAATTACAATAGCCCTGGGTTGGATTCTTGCTATAAAAATCCTGATGATAGCTTTCAGCCTCAAAAAATGGTACTGCCGGGCTAAGCTCAGTCACGGCATGAATGCCTTGCTGTTTGAGCTGTTCAATCTTGGCCTGTGCACTCTGTTGCTGCTGTTCATTCTGGTAGTAAATCACTGAACGATACTGACTGCCGACATCATTGCCCTGACGGTTTAAAGTGGTTGGATCATGGGTGGCAAAGAAAATATCCAGCAGGGTTTCAAAACTAATGATGCTGTCATCAAAATCCACTGCAATCACTTCAGCATGGCCTGTTGCACCGGAACATACCTGTTCATAGCTGGGATTGGCTCGTGCGCCGCCTGCGTAGCCACTAATGACCTGGCTTAGCCCTTTAACCTGACGAAAAACGGCTTCAGTACACCAGAAGCAGCCACCACCAAAGATTGCCCGTTGCTGTGCCATTGCACTCTCCTAATCAATACAAGCTAACATGATAGAATCTAAAAATTTCTCAAGAATCATTTTTAACTAATTGGCTGTTGAGCTACCAGCCTTGCGTAGCGTAATCAGTTTATCACCCTTGTTGTCCAGCAAAATCAGATAGTCACTTTCAAACCGGTAGGCTGTAGTACGGTTTAATGCGTCACTAAAATTGCGTGACATAGTTTCATTACCGGGAATGCACGCCATTCTGGTACTAGCCATCTGGCCGAATTTCAGGCTGGTCATGTCGGCCTGATAGCTGCCCATAATCCGGTTGCAGCCATCATTGCCGGAAAAGCGCTGGGTATTGGCATCAAGCTGAAGGGCAGGACGTAACTCCGAATTTACCGTGGTGCTGGAACCATCCATTGGCTGGATGAGTTCCCAGCGTGAGGCGGTTAGAATTTTAAGCGGATTGGAAGTGGAAATATCCGCCTTTGCTTGCAGCTCACCTGCCTGATTTAGGGAAGGGGTTGTACTACAGGCTGCCATTCCAATAGTGGCACAGGCCATCAGACCATAAAAAAAATGACGATAATGCGGAAAAAAATTATCAAGGGACATTATTGGTGTTTTCCTGTTTTCTGCTGCAACGATGATTTATCAAAGCAGAAATCTGGATAACACTCTATAGATGCTATATGGCAACTATGTCACCGAATGTTGATTTGAATATTATTCGCTGCACATTGTGGTGATAAGTTCACTTTCCCTTAAATGTAATAAAAACAGGATGCTAAGGCACAGGCTGAACGGTGGGCTGATGCCGGATAGCGGCAGAAAAAGCAGCAGAGTTACTTTGGCCAGACGGCTTGCTAGATTGGGCATAGCGCTCGGCATAAGGATTAATATAAGCCTGCTGCTGCACAACGCTAAAGGGTAATTGCTGGTTTAGCCCGCGGTGCTCATAAATATACTGCGGCAAATAGCCACTTAAAATAATGCGATAATCCAGCGGTAACCCCGGGTCAATCAGCCGGGCCATGTTAAACACAATGGTGGTGCAGTTACTGGTCAGGGTATTGTAGAAGCGTGGCTGTTGTTCAAGCTCACGCGCTTCTTGCAGATAACTATTAAACAGGCTGCGGATGGTTGCCTTTGAAACCTGCATGCGGTACAGGTAAACCTGCTCTCGCCGGATATTGGTGCGGGTATAGATAATATCGCGTTCATCAGCAGCAATCAGGCTTAATTCAAATTTGCGAAAAAAACCGCCAAACGTGGAAAAAGCTTCATGCTGTTCACGGCGGGTTTCAATGGAAAAGGTGACATACTGGCCATCACTAAAGCCAAAGCTCAGCAGCACATGGGCAATCTTTGGCCCCATCCAGTATGAGGTAATAACATCCAGCGAGGACAGTTTGTTGAGGTCATAGTGACGGGTTTCCCAGCGCGAGGTAAAATCCGTAGGGCTGCGCCAGTCAAAGTTTCTGACATGATGCAGGGTTACCAGATTGCCTGCCTGTTCAACTTGCAATTGCCGGGCAACATCAGGCGCCCATGGTTTGTTTTGTTGCGGTTGAATAGTATGCCACCAGCCTAGCAGAATCAGCCAGCACACGGCATAAACCCCGGCAACCCCAAAAGCTCGTTGTGTGGATGAATGTCTGGTAAACCAGCCTGTCAGCACGGCAATACTAAGCAGCCACCAGCCTATAATTATAGTAATGCTTAACCACGCACTTACTGGCAACTGAAACCACAACGCCATACTTGCCCATACACCTGAGCACAATACAGCAAGCATCAGCAGCACTTGCAAGACAAACGACAAGCCCCGTTTAAGGCGATGGGCCAAAGCGTAGTTGCCGTTTTGCCGGTTCATTCAGCAGTGATGCGTTATAAAAGAACGGGCTGGCGCTGGTAGCGCACAAATTCAAAGGCGACCCCGGTTTTTTCATCCTGCATAGGCTGGCGGCTAATGGCCTGAAAGCTGTCGGGAACGACGGGATAAAACGTATCGCCCTGAACGTCAAGACTGACATGGGTGAGTTCTAGCCGGTCAGCAATGTCCAGTGTTTGCCGGAAAATTTCGGCACCACCAATAATAAAAATGAATTGCTGTTGCAATTGCTTCACATCGGCACTGGCCAGATTAAGGATGTCATCCAGCGTATGTGCAACCTTCACCTGATCGGCCTGCCAGCTTGTATCACGCGTGAGTACCCAGTTAATACGGTTGGGTAAGGCGCGGCCCATCGAATCATAGGTTTTACGGCCCATGATAATCACGCCATTTTGGGTAATACGCTTGAAGTGCTTGAGGTCTTCACTTAAATGCCAGGGCAGCTGGTTATTGACACCAATGCAATGCTGCTCATCCATAGCAACCACATGCACAATTTCCAGTCCGTTCCAGGCCATATTGATTTCTCTTAATTTAAATAGGGTGAGAGAGCAAACTTTATACCGCAACAGGTGCCTTAATTGCCGGGTGATGCTCATAGCCGACCAGTTCAATATCTTCAAATGTAAAGTCAAACAGGTCAGTTACTGCCGGGTTAAGTTTCAATTGGGGCAGAGGCAATGGATCACGGCTAAGTTGCAGTTCGGCCTGTTCAAAATGGTTGCTATACAGGTGACAATCGCCGCCGGTCCAGACAAAATCGCCTACCTGCAAATTGCACACTTGCGCAATCATATGCGTGAGTAAGGCATAGCTGGCAATATTAAATGGCACACCCAGAAAAATATCAGCACTGCGCTGATACAGCTGGCAGGATAATTTGCCATCCTGTACAAAAAACTGAAACAGTGTATGGCAGGGCGGTAGTGCCACTTCATTGGCTTCACGTGGATTCCAGCCGGAAACAATCAAACGGCGCGAATTGGGATTGGTCTTGATTTCATTGACCAGCCATTTAAGCTGGTCAAAACCATCATTGTTATAGCTGCCATCAGCGGCTTGTGTTGCGCCAAAATTGCGCCACTGGTGACCATATACCGGACCCAGTTCGCCAGCTGGACGGCCAAAACGTGCAGTTTGTTCGCTGGTCGCCCATTCATCCCAGATGGTGACTTTATTGTCCTGCAAATACTGCACTTTGGTGTCACCACGCAAAAACCACAACAGTTCTATGGCAACCGAGCGAAAATGCACCCGCTTGGTGGTGACAATTGGAAAGCCCTTGGACAAATCAAAACGCATCTGATGACCAAAAACTGACACCGTACCAGTGCCTGTGCGATCTGACTTTTTGCCACCGTGTTCAAGCACCAGTTTTAATAAATCAAGATATTGTTGCATAGCAGTCCAGCCGGTTTTGCGATTAATCAGAGGCGTTATTATTGGATAGAACCAATAAAAAAGCCACCGTAAAAGTGGTGGCTTAGAAGTAGATTTAGGCTGTTCTTAAGTGTTTTTCTGCAGACCCCAGTCATAAATTCGGCGCTGGTAGGCATACCACAGCAGCCACATGCCAATGATAATCATGGGGAAGCTGAGCATTTGCCCCTTGGTAACCCAGCCCAGCAGGATAAAACCCTGATCGGCATCCGGCTCACGGAAAAATTCGACAAAGAAACGCGCTATGCCATAGCCAATCAAAAATATTGCAGAGACGGCCATACGCGGACGCGGCTTGGCACTAAACCACCATAGCAGGATAAACAGTAAAATGCCTTCCCCCAGTGCCTGATAAAGCTGGGAAGGATGCCGTGGTAATTTGTCCACATGCGGGAAAATCATGGCCAGTGGGTAATTGAGATTTTCAACCGGACGCCCAACCAGTTCACCGCCAATAAAGTTGCCAATACGGCCAAAAAACAGCCCAGTGGGCACGCAGGGTGCAATAAAATCCAGCGTCTGAAAGGCTGTTTTCTGGTATTTGCGCGCAAACAGCACCATGGCCAGCATCACACCCAGAAAGCCGCCATGAAAGCTCATGCCACCAGTCCAGACCTGAAATAGCCAGAGCGGATCGTCCAGAAACTTGCCAAATTCATAAAACAGTACATAACCAATACGCCCGCCCAGAATCACCCCAATTGCCCCATAAAACACCAGATCGGACACCATTTCCGCAGTCCAGCCATCGCGGGATTTTGTGCGATATGTGGCCAGTGCGTAAGCCGTCAAAAAAGCCAGTACATACATCAGGCCATACCAGTGTACTTTAACAGGCCCTAGGGATACGGCGACAGGATCAAACTCAGGGAAGACCAGCATAATTATTCCAGTACGATTTTTCAGCGTGGTTTAGCAAAGTTAAATTGCAAAGTAGCGGCATTCTAGCGCATTCTATAGCCCAAATTGTGACTGTTTTTATTTGAAATCTATGTGCATTACTGCGTTGGCATGGCAACTACTGCCGGATCGTCCGGTTTTTCTGATGAGTAATCGCGATGAGTTTTATGCGCGTGCATCAGCACCATTGGGTGAATGGATTGATAGCACTATTGTTGCCGGACAGGATTGTGTGTCGCATGGCACCTGGCTTGGCATGACCAAACAGGGCAAATGGGCTGTACTCACCAATTACCGTGAACCCCAGTCGGCACAAGCGCATGATCGCTCGCGTGGCTTACTGGTGACCGATTATTTAAACAGCGACACTTCACCCATGGCCTTTGCACAACAGCTGGCTGCCCAGCATAGCTATGCCGGTTTTAACCTGATTGTGGGTAATCTGGAGCAGGCCGTGGTGCTGAGTAACCGGGGCACGCCACCCACACCACTGGCCAGCGGGTTATATACCTTGTCCAATGGTTTGATTAGTGAACCGTGGCCAAAAATGGAGCGCCTGCGTTTGCGCGTAACTCAGGAGGTCTTACCATTAATGCTGGCCAGCAAAGCCGGGCAACCCGTGCCAGAGGATGTGGTGAATACGGTATGGCACATTTTGAATGACCGTATTCAGGCTGAAGATGATGCGCTACCTAACACTGGGATTAGCCCGGATTGGGAAAAACTGCTATCGTCGATTTTTATTCAAACGCCAATGTATGGCACCCGGGTATCCAGCATTCTGACGCTGGACAGGGAAGGCTATGAATTTCTGGAAAAAACTCATGTGCCTGAACAGCCAGAACCAGTGTTGATAAAAACGGGTTACTGGAATACATAGCCTGATTATGGGGCAGGGCTGGATTGCAATTGTTGCAGGGTTTTATGTATTGCCTCATGAAGGCTGTCACTGGATAAATCAGCCAGTTTGACCGCAACAGCAGGATATTTTGCAGCAACCTGCTGTCCACCGGGACTTTGGTAAAAACCAATAAGTGCTTTCATATCCTGTTCGGAATAAATTGAACCGTACGCCTGAATCAGATCACTCAGCATTTTTTCCTGATCAATATTTTGCTCGAGATTGGTAAAAAAGCTTTCAGGGGTATCTGGCGGAAAACTACTGCGGGTTTGCTGTATGACAGACTGAATGGTGGCTTGCAGCATTTTCTTGGAATTATCTAGCGTGACAATTTGCTGGGCTAGCGCCAGTTTTTCTGGGGTAAGGTTATTGAGTGCTGCATAACTTGGACTAACCCATAAGCCTGCTAAAATTAATGCCAGTAAAGGTTTCATTGCAGCCTTCCTTTGTTGTTGAAAACAAGTTTTTAGTATTAAACCAGACTTTCCCTAAACAACTGCATGGCCTGCCCACGATGGCTGATTTTATTTTTCTCAGCCTTGTCCAGCTCGGCACTGCTTTTGCCAAGTTCAGGCAGCCAGAATAGGGGGTCATAGCCAAAACCGGCTCTACCACGCGGCTGCTTCAGAATTTCGCCCTGCCATACTCCTTGATAAATCAGGGGTAAGGGATCATCCTGATGGCGCACCAGTGCCAGCACACAAACAAAATAACCCTGAATGACTGTGGCTGTGCTAGCGCGGTACGGTTTTAAATCGTCTAGCAACTTCTGGTTGTTCAAGGCATCATTACCATGCTCACCGGCATAGCGGGCAGAATAAATCCCCGGTGCGCCATTTAATACAGGCACACATAAGCCCGAATCATCCGCCAGTGCAGGCATGCCTGATAATGTGGCTGCATGGCGTGCTTTTAAAATGGCATTTTCAATAAAACTTAAACCATCTTCTACCGCATCAGGAATGTCAAAATGCTTTTGGGGAACTACCTGAATCGGCAGGTTTAAGGTTGAAAAAATATGCTGGAACTCGGCAATCTTGCCTGCGTTGTTACTGGCCAGAACCAGCTGATCTTGCGCTAACCAGTCGTGCTGCATATTTTTTCCAATTGTGATGTGCTGTTTAACTGACAGTTTAATGAGATAAGCAGGATATAAAAAAGCACCCTGCAGTAGGGTGCCTTTTCATTTAAAGTTTTCAATTGAACTTTTTAGTCCATGGTCTGGAACCAGCGATCGGCACGGTCACGCGCGGCCTGAATATCCTGTTGGGTCAGGTTGGCAGCCAGCTTCAGGATCTTGCCCTGTGCCTGCTTGCTGACATTACGATCCAGCATGCCATCACGTGAAGCCAGCTCATACCACTGATAAGCAGAAGACATGTTCTGGTTACGCTCTTCAATCAAAGCCAGATTGTAGCTGGCACGATTATCACCCTGTTTGGCCGCTTTTTGTAACCAAAGCTTGGCATTATTAATATCCTGTTTCACACCACGGCCTTCAGCATACATTTGCCCAACGTTTAGTTGCGCAGCTGATACACCCTGATCTGCCGCTTTTTTGTACCATGAAAATGCCTGAGCAAGATCAGCATTAACACCCTGACCCAGCTTGTAACGGGTTGCCAGATAAAACTGGGCAGGCGCACTACCAGCCTGTGCAGCGGCCTGTAAGGAAGGCACTGCCATAGTGGCATAATTGGTCGATGCGTTGACACTGGCCGGGTTCATAATGAGTTCGGCATGCGCAGCACCCGCTGTAATGCCAAGGCTTAGCATGAGAATAGCAACTTGTTTTTTCATGTTCGGCTTACTCGATAAATTGCAATCTCCCCAAAAAGGTTGGGGATATGCTTCATTAAAAAGCTTCCTTGCTGATCACCATTGACCGCAAGACGGTTAATTATGTGTATGTGATTTGCGGCACAAAGGGCTTCAAAGTCACGAAAGGTACACAAATGGATATTTGGCGTATCGTACCACATATATGGCAATGCGTCAGATACAGGCATTTTTCCCTTTATACCTAAATAGCTTCTGGTTTTCCAGTGGGCAAAATTGGGAAAAGTGATAATTGCCTGCTTGCCCACCCGTACCATATCCAGCAACAACTGGTCAGGCGCTTCTACGGCCTGTAAGGCCTGTGCCATCACCACAAAGTCAAAACTCTGATCATCAAAACGGCCCAAACCTTCATTAAGGTCTTGTTGGATAATGTTTAAACCACGGCCAAGCGCTGCGGTAATCTTGTCTTCATCAATTTCCAGACCATAACCATTGATGTGCAATTTACGCTGCATGTGCGCTAAAAGCTCGCCATCACCACAGCCCAGATCCAGCACACGTGAGTGAGGTTTAATCCATTTTTCTGCCAACTGTTGATCAAGACGCATGGGTATTGCCTCCATCAACATCCGAATTTTTTATTGAGGAATGTGTAAAAGAATGTGTATTTTGCAGCTGATTCTGTGGATACAAGGGCGCACTTAAAAAGGCTTTTAGGCTATTCACATAGCGTGGAATCGGGAATAGGAAGGAATCATGGCCTTGCGGCGCATCAATATCCAGATAGCTTACCGGCTGACGGTTCTTAATCAAAGCATCCACAATTTCCTGCGAACGGCTGGGGGCAAAGCGCCAGTCGGTGGTAAAGGAAATAATGAGGAAGCGACATTGCGCACGGCTCAATGCTTGGGTCAGGTTTTCATCATGATCGCGCGCCGGATCAAAGTAATCTAGTGCTTTGGTCATAATCAGGTAGGTATTGGCGTCAAAGTTGCGGCTAAACTGTTCACCCTGATAGCGCAGATAGCTTTCTACCTGAAATTCAACATCGTAGCCATACAAGAACTTGCCGGATTTTAGATCACGGCCAAATTTTTGCTTCATGGCGTCATCAGACAAATAGGTAATGTGTCCCACCATACGGGCCAGAATCAGGCCGCGCTTCGGAAAAGTATCCTGCTCCAGATAGCGCCCGCCATGAAAGTCCGGGTCTGACAAAATAGACTGACGTGCCACTTCATTAAAGGCAATATTCTGGGCAGACAGTTTTGGCGTACTGGCAATCACCGCACAGTTTTTAAGGCGATCAGGATAATCCACTGCCCATTGCAGCGCCTGCATACCGCCCAGTGAGCCGCCAATCACGGCATGCCAGACCGTAATTCCCAGACGATCTGCCAGTAAGGCCTGGGTATGCACCCAGTCGCGCACTGTCACTAATGGAAAATCCGGGCCATAAGGACGGTTTTCATTATCAGGATTGGGTGAGGTTGGGCCAGTAGAGCCGTGACAGCCACCAATATTATTGAGTGCGACCACAAAAAACTGATTGGTATCAATGGCTTTGCCGGGGCCAATACAGCTTTCCCACCAGCCGGGCTTATTGTCCTGCGTGCTGTGATAACCCGCTGCATGATGATGGCCGGACAGCGCATGGCAAATCAGGATGGCATTGGACGCATCATTATTTAAGCTACCATAGGTTTCAACCATCAGTTCGAAGCGCGGCAGGGTGCGGCCGCATTCCAGCAATAAGGGTTGCTCAAAATGTTCACAGCGTGGTGTTACAAGACCTACTGAGTCGGCAGGAAACCCGTTAGCAGTAGACGAGTCAGACGATAAACCCACGATAAAAAATTATCCTGATAGCAGTTAAACCAAACCCCCGAGTGTACGGGGGCTGGGCTGGGAGGGCAAGAGGAGAATGCCCGTTTGCTGTGCAAATCAGCATTAACATTGATGCGGTACAGCGCACTGAACCAGCAACAATGTTAGCAGCAAATCAGTACCTTAAGCGGTGAGCTTGGCCTCAGCTTTGCGCAGTTGCAAGCGATTGGCACATGACAGAATGGCCTGAATGGATGCCGTGACAATGTTGTCATGCACACCAAGACCAAAGGTGCTGTGCTGTTGCTCGGTATCATTCAACTCTACAATCGCCAGTGCCTGTGCATTGGCGCCTTGACCAATTGAGCGCTCTTCATAGCTCAGCACGTCAACGGGCAGGCCCAGCGCATTAATCACCGCTGAAATTGGACCATTGCCAGTGCCTTCAAATACATGGTCGCCACCATTATGCTCAATGAATAGCTTGATATGCTGTTTGCCATTTTTGTCGGTCAGTTCATAATTAATGTGCTGGTAGGGACGATGCACCTGCACATAGGCCTGATTGAGCAAGTTCCACAACACCTGTGCCGTTACCTCGCTGCCATGGGTGTCGCTGTAATCCTGTACCACCTGACTAAATTCAATTTGCAGGCGGCGCGGCAACACCACGCCATAATGTGCTTCCAGCAAATAGGCAATGCCACCCTTGCCTGACTGGCTATTGACCCGGATCACGGCATCGTAGCTACGGCCGAGGTCTTTGGGGTCAATCGGCAAATAGGGCATATCCCAGAAGCCATTCGGGTCCTGCTGTTCAAAGCCTTTTTTGATCGCATCCTGATGACTGCCGGAAAACGCTGTAAATACCAGATCACCCGCATAAGGATGGCGTGGATGCACAGGCAGGCCGGTACATTCTTCAATAGTGCTGATAATTTCATTGATATTGGAAAAATCAAGATTTGGACTAATACCTTGCGTGTACATATTCAGGGCTATTGTGGCCACGTCGACATTACCCGTACGCTCGCCATTGCCAAACACACAGCCTTCCACACGGTCAGCCCCTGCCATAATGGCCAGTTCGGCCGCAGCGACGCCACAGCCACGGTCATTGTGCGGGTGCACGCTAATAATCACGCTGTCGCGCATGGCCAGATTGCGGAGCATCCATTCAATCTGGTCGGCATATACATTGGGGGATGCAACTTCCACTGTGGCAGGCAGGTTTAAAATAATCTTGTTATCCGGCGTGGGCTGCCAGACTTCACATACCGCATCACAGACTTCTTTGGCAAAATCCAGTTCGGTTGCGGTAAAGGTTTCCGGGCTGTACTGGAATGTCCATTGGGTTTCCGGTTGCAGTGCTGCCAGTTCCTTCACTTTTTGCGCGGCATTAATGGCCAGTTGCTTATTGCCTTCGCGATCTACTTTCAGCACTTTTTCACGAAAGGTTGGTGAGGTGGCATTATAAATATGCACAATTGCCTGTTTGGCGCCTTTTAACGATTCAAAGGTGCGTTCAATCAAATGATCACGAGCCTGAGTGAGCACTTCAATGGTGACATCATCAGGGATATAATTTTCTTCAATCAGCTTGCGCACAAAATCAAAATCAGTTTGTGAGGCAGAAGGAAAGGCAACTTCAATTTGCTTAAAGCCAATTTTGACCAGCATTAAAAACATTTTTAGTTTTTGATCAGGATTCATGGGTTCAAACAAGGCCTGATTGCCATCACGCAAATCGGTGCTCATCCAGATAGGGGCTTTGTCAATTTGCTGGTTGGGCCACTGGCGGTCTGGCAAGTTCACTTGCTGGTACATGCGGCGATATTTGCTGGCTGGATTGGCTAACATCATCATTCTCCCGGTCAGTACTGGGCTGACTGAATATTAAAATGGATATCAATAGATTTTAAAAAGTGCTAAAACTGCTGGGCTAAAAGTCAGTAGGATTTAAGTTACGATAAAATAAGTGGCTAAAACGCAATACTGATTTTTAACGGGTGTCTGGGCGACACAGGGGGCGAGAAAAAATATTATATGCGCGCAAGGCGCAGCAGTAGCAGGCCAGAATTATTATTAAGTAGGCCAGAAAAATAAGGGGCGAAGAATGCAGCGTTATTGTTCATACCCTGATAATAAGCGTTTTAAGCAGGCTGTCAATAGCCAGTATTTATATTCTTATATGCGGCATTAATGAGCTGTTAGACCTCGGCCCACATCCGGATCAGGTTATGGTACAGGCTGGTGAGCTTGATCACTTCAGGATATAGGTCACCGTGCTGCGCGCGCAGGCTTTGGATGCTTTCATCCAGATTGAACAGCAAGTGGCGCTGGCTGTCATCACGGATCATGCTTTGTACCCAGAAAAACGAGGCGACCCGGCAGCCACGCGTAACTGGCGTGACCTGATGCAGGCTGGTGGACGGATATAAAATCAGGTCGCCAGCAGGCAGCTTGATTTCATGGAAACCATAAGTATCTTCCACGACCAGCTCACCACCGTCATAGTCATCAGGATCGCTTAAAAATAGCGTACAGGACACATCAGTCCGGATATGCTGGTTAGTGCCACGAATCAGGCGAATGGCATTGTCCACATGAAAACCAAACGATTCATTGGCTTCATAGCGGTTAAACAGTGGTGGAATGATCTGGTGAGGCAGTGCAGCCGAAACAAATAGCGGATGATTCCACACCGCAGCAATAACCTGTTCGCTTAAAAAATGGGTGAGGGGAGAATCTTCTGGCAATTGCTGATTTTTCTTGACCGCAGCAGACAATGTTCCGGCAGTAAGCTTGCCATTGGTCCAGTCAGCCTGATCCATGCGCTGGCGAAATTCCTTGACTTGCTCTGCTGTCAGGACATTGGGAATGTGATGAATCAAGACTGCGCCCTCAGATAGCCCTAATAAGAATGACCATGATAAACAGTGATCAACAGGCCTTCATCCTAAATGAAGGGGATAAATAAAAATAGCCTCGCAGCGGAGGCTATTTAGGGATTACATTTCAGCATTATAGCGAAATCCCATAAAATAATTATGGGATTTTAGGCTCATTAATACTTGAAGTTCAGCGACAAGATTGCACTGCGGCCTTCAGCTTCGGTGGCATAGTGCGATGCATAGGCTTTAGTGAAATAGCGCTTGTCTGACAGGTTATTGACATTGAGCTGCAGGTTGACGTTTTTGTTCACGATATATTGTGCCATGGCGTCATAACGGGTGTAGGCCGGCACATATTTGGTGTTGGCTGGATCACCATATACTTTGTCCATGTAGAACATGCCAGCGCCCAGATTCACCTGTGGCAATACCTGATAGGTTGTCCATACAGATGCACTGTTCTTGGCAACGTTTTGTACCTGATTGCCATTATTGAGGCCAGCAACGTATTTTGGTGCAGCAGTAGTACCTATGTTTACTGCGCCACCATCAACCAGTTCGCTCTCCAGATAAGTATAACCGGCGAAGATTGCCCATTGCTCGGTAATATTACCAGTCAGGCCAAGCTCAACACCATCAACGCGGGTTTCACCAATATTCTGGGTATTACCACTGGCATCGGTAGTACGGGTATTGGTTTTTTCAGTACGGAAAATCGCAGCGGTTGCATTGAGTTTATCGTCAAGGAAATTCCACTTGGTGCCAATTTCCATGGTCTGAACTTCTTCAGGCTTCAGGTTCTGGTTGGCAGAGCTAATGTTCTCGGAACCATCGCCAGCATCCACACCCACCGGATTGGCAGAAGTTGCGTAGCTGGCATAAATACTGCCGTTTTCAACAGGCTTAAAAGTTACACCAGCCTGATAGGTGACAAAGTCATCATCACGGCTAACAGGGACTGGAGCAGGTACGCCGCGCTGGGTTGCAGTGCCTTCAGTTTCAAATTTGTCCCAGCGCACGCCAAGATCCAGTAGCCACTGGGGAGTAAGGGTAATATTGTCCAGTAAATACACGCCAGTATTTTCAGTGTTGATATAGGTGGCGCGTTTGTTGGCAATCCGGCTACCGAGCCATGGATCACTGGAGTTTGGATTAGTCAGGCTGGTACACCAGTATTCAGACGAAGCACCCGTTTGACCCAGACAACCCGTTGCAGTACCAAATGGGCCTACAACACCAGCCGAGTTTGCAACTGTATAGCTGCCACGGTCAGATTCCTGCTTGCTGTATTCAACGCCGGTATTAAAGCTGTGCTTAAACATGCCCGTATTAAACTTGCCGGTTAATGCCAACTGGTCATTAAAAGTATCGGTGTCCGTAATACGGGAATTCACGCGACGCCAAACCTGACCATTAACCACGTTGCCTTTACTGTCGTCTGGTTGGGTCCAGAGGTAATCATTTTTGGAGTTTGACCATACCGCGGTATTGGCCAGCGTTAGGTTGTCATTAAAATCGTGTTCTAATTTCAATGTGCCAATCTGGTTTTCCTGCTTCTGGAAATCACGGTCTTTCCAGCCATAGAAAATGCCCTGTTTTACACCCACTGGCTTGCCATTTGGATAGTTATAAGGCACACCGCTATCTGGCATGTCATCCGTTTTTAAATAGTAATAGCTTAAAACAGCACGGTTTTCAGTACCTAAGCCCAGCGCAATCGATGGGGCAATACCAGCACGCTTGTACTCAGCGCCATCAGTTTGGCCAGCTTTTTCATTTTGATGACCCAATACAGCCACACGGCCTGCAATTCCGTTGCCAAAATCCTTGTTGGCATCAAGGGTAATGCGCGCATAGTTGTCTGTACCACCAGATACGGTGCCTTCCAGTGCATCACCCTGATGGGCTACCTTGGACACCAGATTAATGCTACCGCCAGTTGAGCCACCACCACCAATGGTAGAGCTTGAACCTTTGATCACATCAACCTGTTCAACTGCAAACATTTCACGGTTTTGTGAAGTGGCATTGCGTACACCATCCACATAAATGGAGCTTTCAGAGGTAAAGCCGCGAATAAATGGACGGTCGCCATTCGGGTTACCACCTTCACCAGCACCCAGTGTAATGCCGGGCACAGTACGTAGTGCATCACTAAGTGTGGTGGCCTGAGTGTCTTCAAGCACTTTTTTGGGAATAACCACAACCGATTTTGGCGTATCCAGCAGCGGGGCAGTAAATTTGGAAGACTGAACGTTGTCAACTTTATAGGAATCGTTGCCTGAAGAACCCTCAGCAGTTACCTGAATGGTCGGTAATACATCAGTTTCGGCAGCAGTAGCCAGAGCAGGCAGGGCCGCTAGCGATAACATGGAAACAAGCACAGTTTTATTGTGTCTTGCCGTATTTTTCTTGCGACTAACGATATGTGTCATACGTCTATTCCAGAAGAACCCAAAGAAGTACTTGGTTACAAATTGTTGGCTATTGTAATGATAATTATTATTATTAGCAATATTTCTTAAGTATGTTTTTTCATGAATTATGATGAAATTAACACATTTCCTTCACGAAGCTGCCGATAAAAATTTACCGATTCTGTATCGACCAGAATGTCATTAAGATGAAGCTGGCGTGAAAAAGACAAGCCTTCCAGTGTGCGACAGCGGCTTAGT
Source organism: Alkanindiges illinoisensis (assembly GCF_004377485.1). GTDB lineage: Bacteria > Pseudomonadota > Gammaproteobacteria > Pseudomonadales > Moraxellaceae > Alkanindiges > Alkanindiges illinoisensis_A. Next base: position 54,827 of record NZ_SNTY01000058.1, on the reverse strand, counting down.
GCTACATAGGTCTGGCCAGTTTCAAAAGCACCTTTGCCCAGTTCCAGATGCACCTTGTCAATGGTGCGGCCCTGACTTTTATGAACCGTCATTGCCCAGGCCAGCACTAGGGGAAACTGGATGTAGCTGCCCACTTCAATACGCTCGATTTCCTGTTTGGCCGGGTTCCACTGATAATGATATTCCAGCCATTCCACCCGTTCGACGGCTACTTTTTCACCCGTACTTTGCAGGCTTACAATAATTTCATCATCATGCAAGGCAGTCATCTGGCCAACCGTTCCGTTAAGCCAGCGCCGCTGTGGGTCATTCTGGGTAAACATCACCTGTGCGCCAACTTTAAGTCGCAAATGTAGGGGAGAGGGCAGGCGGTCTTCCTTGAATTCACCTTCAAGCTTACCGCTATAACACACTTCAGATGCATCAATCCGGGCCAGTTCAGCCTGATTCTTGTGTTCAACCTCAGCGTTTCTGGGCGAGAGCCATACTGCACCCTGCGGCGGTGTTTTGGTAATCAGGCAGCGCTGGTTTAACTGTTCAATGCTATCAGCAAGATCCTGGCCTTCACGGATATTGCAGAGCAGTTGCACAAAATCCTGCTGGGTTTGCCGATAGGTGTGGGTAAGTTCAATCGCACAGTAATCGGTGGTTTTCAGGCTGCGGGCATTATAAAACTTGGGGCTGCCATACACCTGTTCAAACAGGTCACGGGTTTTTTCACTAATTACCGGGGGTAACTGGAACAGGTCGCCCACCATCACCACAGTCAGGCCACCAAAGGGTTTGTCAATACCGCGATTAAGGCGCAAATAGGCACTTATACCATCCAGCAGGTTGGCAGTAACCATGGAAATTTCATCAATAATCAGCAACTTGGCTTTCTTGATTTCACGTTTTTTACCTGGCTTGATGTCCTGCTTGACAATCCAGGCGGGTGGCAACTGAAACATGGAATGCAGGGTACGGCCACCGACATTAATGGCTGCCATGGCAGTAGGCGCGCCGAGCAGAACTTCGCCCCGGTATTCACGGCATAACCATTTAATAAAGGTACTTTTGCCGGTGCCTGCACCACCAGTTAAAAAGATGACTGGAAATTGCTGCTCAACTAGCTGCTTAACAAACAGGTATTCCGGCAGTATCTCAATGGCCCTGACAGTGCGAAGGCTGCCCTGATGCTGCGCCATCTGTGTCATGGTTTTTAGCGCATACTGAAGTTCAGCACTTTGCACTGATGGGCCACTTAACTGTTTCTGCGATGATTCAATATCATGGTCAATGAGCTGCAACTGAACCGATTTTTTAAGATGAAAAAATACATTGTTCAGGGCAAATGGTGCCGCAGTATCACTGGACGGATCATCAGGCTTCATAGAGACTTATCAGCGATTGATTACAGAGAAAATAGTAGCTCTGCCACAGCAGACAGATACCATAAATAGTTTGATGGAAAGATTTTATGCAAACCCAGTGCATGCTTGTACTTTAATGGAGTTTGATCTCCTGCACATAAAGTATTCGTTTATTCGCAGTTGTAACAAATTATGAAGAGAATTTACAGCTTGAATATTCAGACCTGCGTTAAACAGCAAAACTACCTTCACAGTTTCTCCCCAAGCCAGTATTAAATTAAAGTTATGGCGATGATTCGCGCCACTAGCAATGAGTGTTCAATCAGACCATGAAAAACACAGTAACCCTAAAAACCCTGATGCTGATTGGCTTGAGCATGGTTTCAATCCATTCCTTTGCTTACCCCAGCCATGATGACCATAACAACCACGCCTATGAACATGCTAAAGATCATCATGCAGTAGATTATCGTCCGGTTAAGGTGGTTCAGGTCAGCCACGATTTACATCGTGACCAGTATAATCGCAAGGAATTTACACCGCATACCCACTGGAAAACCGGCTATGTTTTGCCAAACCAGTACCGCGCAAAAGGGTATCAGGTTTATCGCTATAAGGGCGCTGGCCTGCAAGCACCGGGTAGAAACCAGCAATGGTTTAAGATTAAAGGCGATTATGTACTGGTTAATGTGGTCAATCATCACATTATCCGGATCATCAGTGGCCGCTAAATAAAGCCAGACGTCAACACAAAACAGCAGGGCAGGAGCATCACGCCATGAAAATTATCAATAAGGACATAACAGCAATAAAAACGGGCAGCATGCAAAACAGGATGCTGGGTCTGGGTATGCTGGTTGCTTCACTCATGCTGGCCAGTGCATCGGCCAGCGCGTGGAGCGATAATCACGCCCAGCGTTATGAGCACCGCCATGATTATCGTCATGAACAGCGTGTACAGCATGAACGTGAATTACATCGGCAGCATGTTAAGCAGCAGTTAAAACAACAGGCACGCTATCGCGCAGCACAGCGTCATGCTGCTTATCATCAGTGGCGACGAGGCGAGTATTTGCCGGTAGCGTATCATTCACCGCGTTATGTGGTGCATGACTGGCGTGCCTATCGCCTGAGTGCGCCGCCACGCGGCCATGAATGGCTGCGGATTAATGGCCGATTTGTTCAGGTTTCTGTAGGGAACCATCGTGTTTCCCGTATCTGGTAATTATAAACTTTCACAACGCCATGCACACAACAAAAAAGCCTACATCATGTAGGCTTTTTTGCTTAACACCAGTTTTTAATGACTGGATGTATTGCAATCCAGTCATTAGCTCCATGCAGGCTTAGGCATAGGTGGTGAAATATTCAGGGCTAAATTGCATCAGCAGCGCGCCACCAGCCTGAATCTTGGCAATGCGGGAATCCAGTTCTGGCAACATGCGCGCCACAAAGTACTTGGCCAGATTCAGCTTGCTCTCATAGAACTCACCGGATTTCTGGCTGGCTGCAGCACTGATTTTGGCAAACATATACGCATAGCTCACCAGACCAAAGGCATGCAGGTAATCCACAGAAGCGGCATTGATTTCATCAGGATTGCCCTGAGCATTTTCAATGACCAGTTTGGTGACCTGCTCCAGCTTATCGGCAGAATTCAGGGTTGCTTGCTTGATGAAGTCCAGATCGGCAGACAGGGTATTGGCAAACTCGCGGATTTCTGCCAGATAGGTGGCAACAAATGCACCGCCGTTTTTCACCACCTTACGACCCATCAGATCCTGTGCCTGTACGCCATTGGTGCCTTCATAAATCTGGGCAATCCGCAGGTCGCGCACGCACTGTTCCATACCCCATTCACGGATATAGCCATGACCACCAAACACCATCTGGGCATCCAGTGTGGCATTTAGGGCAACATCCGTCAGGTAGGCTTTGGCCACCGGAGTCAGCAGGGCAACCCGGTCATTGGCTTTCTTAACCGTGTCCTGATCTTCACAGAACTTGGTCATATCCAGTTGCTGGCCTACATAGACTGCAAAGGCGCGTGAGGCTTCATTGGTGGCACGCACGTTAAGCAGCATACGACGTACATCCGGATGCACCAGAATACTGTCAGCGACTTTTTCAGGCTGCTTGGCACCGGTTGCACTACGGCCTTGCAGGCGGTCAGTGGCATATTGGGCAGCATTTTGATAGGCATATTCAGACGCACCAATGCCCTGAATCCCCATGGACAGGCGCTCGTAATTCATCATCACGAACATGGCGGCCAGACCTTCGTTTTCCTTACCAACCAGATAGCCTTTGGCACCATCAAAGTTCATCACGCAGGTTGCAGAGGCCTTGATACCCATTTTGTGCTCAATAGAGCCGGGGCCAACCGGATTACGCTCGCCCACGCTGCCATCTTCGTTAACCAGGAATTTTGGTACGATAAACAGTGAAATCCCGCGTGAACCAGCAGGCGCCTCCGGGGTTTTGGCCAGTACCAGATGAATGATATTTTCGCACAGGTCATTATCACCACCGGTAATAAAGATCTTGGTGCCAGTAATGCTGTAAGAACCATCATCGTTGGCAACGGCTTTGGTTTTGATAATACCGAGATCAGTACCGGCATGTGGTTCGGTCAGACACATGGTGCCGCCCCATTCGCCACTGTAGATTTTTGGCAGATAGGTTTGTTTTTGTTCTTCAGAAGCATAGCTGTTTAAGGCCATACCTGCGCCAATGGATAACAGCGGATAAAGCTGGAATGAGGGATTGGTGGAAAACAGCATTTCATCCGTCAGTACAGTCAGCATTTTTGGCATGCCCTGACCACCCCATTGCTCATCGGCACCCAGACCAATCCAGCCGCCATCGGCAAATTGACGGAATGCATCCTTGAAGCCTGCTGGCGTATACACCTGACCATTTTCAATGCGCGCGCCCTCTTCATCACCACTGCGGTTCAGCGGCAGGGTCACGTTCTGGGCAAACTTGGCCATTTCTTCCAAAATGGCATCAACAGTGGCGCTGTCAATATGAGACAGACCAGCATTGCTTTGCCAGAATTGTTCAGCATTGAACACGTCATTTAAAATAAAGCGCATGTCTGCAAGAGGGGCATTATAAATTGGCATTATTCACCTACAGGAACAAGTTAAGAGAGATTAGAACAGCAATCAACAAGGGGCTGAAAAACAGCAACCAGATAAAATTTGCAGCATTATAAGCTAAAATCGTGCCCGAAACGTAGGGCGATGCTGGCAGATGGATAGGTGCATTACTATCCATCTAAAATACACTCCACAAACAAAACAAAAAGCTGGCATGGCGCCAGCTTCTGTTTACAACAGCTTAGAATGCAAAATGTTCTGCATCTAGTGCCATCAAGGACTCTACACCAGTAGCAATCACTTCCACGTGCGAGCGGGTACGTGGCAACAGTTTCTTGAAGTAGAAACGGGCAGTCGTGATCTTGGCATTGTAGAAGTCGGTTTCGGTGGTGTCACCGGCCAGTTTCTCCTGAGCAACCAGCGCCATGCGGGCCCACAGGTAAGCAAAGGTCACATAACCAGAGAAGTACAGGTAGTCAACCGCAGCAGCGCCCACTTCATCCGGGTTCTGCATGGCTTTCATACCAATCTGCATGGTCAGGTCACCCCATTCCTTGTTCAGTGCAGTCAGCGGCTCAATGAACTCTGCCATGGCAGCATTGTCCTTGTTTGCTTCACAGAACTTGTGAATGATTTTGGTGAAGTCTTTGAGCAGGGCACCCTGAGTTTGCAGCACTTTACGGCCGAGCAAATCCAGCGCCTGAATTTCAGTGGTGCCTTCGTATAAACAGGCAATGCGGGTATCACGCACGATCTGTTCCATACCCCATTCAGAGATAAAGCCATGGCCACCATACACCTGTACACCATGATTGGCTGCTTCATAACCGGTTTCAGTCAGGAAGGCTTTAGCAATCGGGGTTAACAGGGACAGGATGTTATCAGCGTATTTTTTCTCTTCTTCGTTGTCACCCGCTTCAACGATATCAGCAAACTGGGATAACAGGTAAACCAGCGCACGGCCACCTTCAGCAAATGCTTTCTGGGTCAGCAGCATGTTGCGTACAGCAGGGTGAACGATAATCGGGTCAGCTTCTTTTTCTGGCATTTTAGGGCCAGTGAGTGAACGCATGGCCAGACGGTCACGTGCATAAGTCAAAGCCCCCTGGAACGAGCCTTCAGCAGCTGCCAGACCCTGAATCGCCGTACCAATACGCGCTACATTCATAAAGGTGAACATGCAGTTTAGACCGCGGTTTTCTGGCCCAATCAGGAAGCCCTTGGCGCTGTCAAAGTTCATCACGCAAGTGGCGTTACCATGAATACCCATTTTGTGTTCAATCGAACCACAGCGAACCTTGTTGCGCTCGCCGATGCTGCCGTCTTCGTTCACATTGAACTTGGGCACGATAAACAGGGAAATCCCCTTGGTGCCTTTTGGTGCACCAGGCAGGCGTGCTAGTACGATATGAACAATATTTTCCGCCATATCGTGTTCACCGGCAGAAATAAAGATTTTCTGGCCAGTAATCGCATAGCTTCCATCTTCGTTTGGCTCGGCTTTGGTACGGATAATACCTAGGTCAGAACCGGCATGGGCTTCAGTCAGACACATTGTGCCAGTCCATTCGCCGGTAACCAGCTTGCTGAGGTAAACCTGTTTTTGCTGCTCATTGCCATGATGTTCAAGGGTACGGATCGCACCATGAGACAGGCCAGGATACATGCCCCATGACCAGTTAGCTGTACCAACTAGCTCAGAAATGGCATTGCCAATAGAACCTGGCAGGCCCTGGCCGCCATGTTCAGCAGATACCGCCAGTGACGGATAGCCCAGCTCGATATATTTCTGGTAGGCTTCTTTAAAGCCTTTTGGCGTGGTAACTACGCCGTCTTCGTAATGACAACCTTCCTGATCACCGGAATGGTTGATTGGGGATAATTCGTTTTCGCAAAAATCAGCAGCAGCTTCAATAATGCCATCGATCAGTTCGCGATTTGTACCAGCATAGGCAGAGATTTTGTCATAATGCTGTTCGGCATTGAGCAACTCGTGCATTACAAACTGAATGTCACGTAACGGTGCTTTGTACTGTGGCATATTTTATTTCCTCGAAACGGCAAAAAATTGCACTAAATAAATCACATCAATGGTGGCACGAAAGCGCAATCTGTATTGATGGACCGCATTATTCCCAATAGAGATTGAGCCAATTTAAACGAATGCAAGTTTGGTTCAGTCAGGGGCGGCCTACCACCATATTTTATGACTGAATAGTCAAGCATGGTAAAAAATCGCCGCATTATAAATGATTTTTTCAGGGCAGGGCGGTAAATCGGCGGGATTAAGGCGAAAACTAGGCAACAAAAAATATTTGAACTCAAAAGCCTGGCTGCAAACTGCAATGACAGGCTTTTAAGGAACTCATAAATCAATTAGGGCCGATTGCCAGCAGGCGGCAACTCAGGTTTAAAACGCAATTCACAGCTGCCTTGTAGTGTTTTGCCATTTTGTAGGGTAATTGTAACTAATTGTCCAACGGTTTTACCAGCACAGGCTTGCTGCAACTGGGCGCGAACTTCAGGATTACGCCAGCCATCCTGCATACGTGGGCCATCACCCTTATGAAAACGATGCATGCGATGCTTGCCTTCTTTATGGCCCATGTCACCTACCGGATCAGGATGTGGTGGGTTTGCTGATGGCGCAGTTTGACAACCTGCCAGCACACCTGCCAATGAAAGTGCTACCAGTGCCGGTTTAAACAGGGAAGCTGATTTCATCATAATACTCCTTGGATCACTCAAAAAAATCTGGCATAAAAATAGTAGGGATTTCCCTAAAACTTAAAATAAAAAAACAAGTTGGAGAAATGATGAAGCAGCGATATCTTGCATATTTGCCAATTTACGGGCAAGGTTTGCATCTTATGGATCTGAGTGGCTGATTGTGACCAAATTACGTCTACCCATTGCATCGCGCCTGTTTATTGCAGTGTTGATGACGACATTGATCATTAGCCTGGTGGGACTGCTCATGCTGCATTTCACCATGCAAAAAGGCTTTTCGCGTTATGTCGCTGAAGTTGAAATGCAGCGGCTGGACGTGCTGGTCGATGGCCTGGCCAATCAGTATCAGCGTTATGGCACCTGGCAGGATGCCATGAATGCCTCGGTGCGGTCGGGCGTCGTGCCTTATGACCGGGTTAAAAAACGCTGGTTGCGTTATCAGTATGAGCTGGCCATGCGCCGCAGTCTCAAGCGTCGGCTGGAAGAGCGTTACTCACGCGGCAACGCGGCCAATGGTTCTTATCTGGAAAATGGCAGTCTGGCTTCTCCATTATCCCTGGCTCCGCTGTTAATGGACGATCAGGACGCGGGTCGTGCCTATTTACCACCGTTTCAGCCATCCGGGCCACCGCCAATAATGCCAGGTCTTGACCGCCTTGAACTGGGCAAGCGACTGGTGCTTTATGATGACGAAGGCAATTATCTAGTGGGCTTGCGCTCGGCAGAAGACTTGCCCCGGCGTAGCATCAAGCTCAATGGCAAAACTATTGGCTACTTGGGTTTGCAGCCAGCACTTGATCCGGAAGATACCCTGTCGGTTAATTTTTTCTCGGCGCAAAGCCGTTATTTAATCTGGATTGGCCTAAGCTGTTTTCTGGTAAGTGCGATTGTGTCCTCGTTGCTGGCACGTAACTTTCGCCGTCCGATTGGCGAGCTACTGGAAACAGCATCTGAACTGACGCATGGCAATTATCAGCAGCATATAGAAATCCGCCGCAATGATGAACTAGGTGACCTGGCACAGTCTATTAACCAGCTATCGACCATTTTGTACCAGCATGAACAGTCACGCCGCCAATGGGTGGCAGATACATCGCATGAGCTAAGAACACCCATCAGCGTGTTGCAGGCACAGATTGAAGCCATGCTGGATGGCGTGCGTCAAGCCACACCCGCTCATTTACAAGGCATGCAAAGACAAGTACTTACGTTAAAGAAACTGGTACAAGATTTAAATGAACTTGCCAAGGCAGATGTTGGACAATTGCAATGTCACTTTAGATTATGCAATCCGTGGAATATTGTGTTGCAGGAAGTGGAAAGCTTTGAACATAAATTTGCAGCCAAGCAGCTCCATGTCAATGTAGTACCACCTATCCATGAAATTGAACTGAATATTGACCCCGACCGCATTCGGCAGGTGATTGCTAATTTTCTGGAAAATACCCGCCGCTATACCAACGATAACGGTGAACTGGCGTTAAGTGTTGAAATTACTGAGAGCAAGTGGAAACTGCATGTGGATGACAGCCCGCCTGGCCTGAGTGATGAAGAACTGGAACGTCTGGGTGAGCGTTTTTACCGGGTGGATAGCTCGCGTAACCGGGCAACCGGTGGTAGTGGACTAGGGCTGGCACTGTCACGGCAAATTGCTGAGGCGCATGATGGCAGTATTCTGTTTAGTCATTCACCACTGGGCGGACTACGTGCAACCTTGTGTTTACCCATCAAGCCCACGCAATAAATTGACACCCTGACCAATGATTTATCAATAAGGAAAACGACCATGGCAAAAATATTTATTATTGAAGATGAAAAAGAACTGGCAGAGCTGGTACGTGATTATCTGGTGCAAGCCAATTATGAGGTTGAAATCTTTAATGATGGCCAGACTGGCTTGCAGGCTGCCTTACAGGATAATCCTGACCTGATCATTCTGGATTTGATGCTGCCACGCCTAGATGGTCTGGGGGTTTGCCGCAAACTGCGCGAAGTGTCCAATGTACCAATTATTATGGTCACTGCATTAACTGAGGAAATTGACCGGTTGCTGGGCCTGAAACTGGGCGCTGACGATTATGTCTGCAAGCCTTTTAGCCCAAAAGAACTGGTGGCTCGCGTACAGGCAGTCTTGCGCCGTGCCCATAGCCAGCCTGCGCAAAAAGCCCTGTTTAAGATTGATGAAAGCCAGCAGCGCATCTGGTACAAGCAAAAAACCCTCAACCTGACACCCACCGAATTTCGTCTGCTGGCCTTATTTTTAAAGCATGTCGGACAGATTTTCTCACGTGGCCAGTTGCTGGATCACTTAAACCCGGACAGCTTTGAGGTGACTGACCGCGTGATTGATAGTCATATCAAGAACCTGCGCCGCAAGATTAGTGAAACGGCTGATACTGGCAGCAAGCACGAGTGGATTCATTCGGTGTATGGCGTGGGCTATCGCTTCGACTACGATGAAAATCAGTAATGAAAGCTAATACGTAAATCTCACTTAACCTCCCCTTAGCAGGGGAGGAAGTTTTGTATGATTTAATTTTGAGCTTTAAGAAGAACAACTCACCGCGACCTCTTCACCAAATGGCGGCAACAGGTCATTTTCCTGCTCAATATCCGGTTGTGGGGTATAGGGCGTTGTCAGTAGCTGATATAGGCGGTCAACCTCACTAAAATCATCCTGTTCGGCTTTTTCAATAGCCTGCTGCGCCATGTGATTACGCAGGATATATACCGGATTATTTTCCTGCATCAGTGCCTGACGGTTTGCTAACGGCTGCTCGCTAATGACACGCTGGTAGCGCTCTATAAACTGGTCAAAGGCTGCCACATCAATGCAGTCATCACGAAATGCCTGCCAGTGGTTTTCATCAATCAGTCGTCTAAAGCTGGTGGTATAGTCCAGTTTTTCGGCTTGCAAGAGTCGTAAAAAATCCATGCCAGTGTCAAAGCTTTCAGGATGCTCCGCGTCAATACCGAGCTTTTTGGCCATGCCTTCACGGTAATGATGCAAAAAGGCAGGCTCAAATTCAGCTAGTGCGGCCTGCAAATCTTCCTTATCCAGACCCAGCGGTAAAAGCTGACCCAGCCATACCCATAAATTCCAGTGGGCAATACTGGGCTGGTTCTGGTAGGTGTAGCGCCCACCATGATCGGAATGATTGTTGATCCATGCCGGGTTAAAGCGCTCCAGAAAACCAAACGGGCCAAAATCCAGTGTGCTGCCGGTAATGGATAAATTATCGGTATTCATCACGCCATGCGCAAAACCCACCAATTGCCAGTCACTAATGGTCTTGGCGGTGCGCTGAATTACCGCCTTGGCAAAGCACAGTACGGGATTAATACCGGTGCTTTCAGCTTCGGTTTTACATTCCGGATAATACCAGTCAATCATTTTGCTGGTGAATGCTTCAAGCAATTCGGGCTGGTATTGATTAATCCATTCAAAATGTCCCAGCCGCACATGACAATCCGCTACCCGAAGCAAGCAGGCGCCACGTTCCAGTTGCTCACGCTGCACTGGGGTTTTGGAGCTTACAAAGCCCAGTGCACTGGAGGATGCTACTCCCAGATTACGCAGCGCATGGCCTGCCAGATATTCACGAATAACCGAGCGTAAAACAGCACGGCCATCACCCATACGGGAGTAGGGCGTGAGACCCGCGCCCTTTAAATGCAAATCCTGCAACTGGCCATTGATATCAATGACCTGCCCCAAAAGCAGCCCGCGACCATCCCCAAGCTGACCCGCCCAATGACCAAACTGGTGACCTGCATAGGCCATGGCCAAAGGGTCAAAGCCTTCCAGCAGGGTTTGCCCACCCAGAATACTGACCCAGTCAGCACTTTGGGGCCAGTTGAGTTGCGCTGCCACTTGAGTATTAAAGTGTCCAGCAATGGGCTGTTGCAATGGAGAGGGCGGCTGACGATGAAACAGTTTTTCATCAAGGGTGGCATAGCGATTATCAAACTGCATAATCAGGCTCGGCAAACGGTAATTTGCAACCAGTTTAATTGATTCACGCGCATAAAATGCTAAAACTCTAATGGTTTTTCATTGCATTTTCTTGCTACAAGATTTTTTACTGTCTGATCAGTTTAAAAATCAGTTCCCAAATCCGATCGGCGCCATTGCCAGTGATTTAAAAAACAGCATGATAAAAGCTCATTATATGGTAGGGCATAAAAATGGTAATACTGGCGCAAATTCTGATTGGCCTGATTGGCGCGCTGCATATGTATTTTCTGCTGCTGGAAATGTTTTTGTGGGATAAACCGCTGGGCTTAAAAGCGTTCGGCAATACGCCTGAAAAAGCGACGCTGACCAAGGTGCTGGCGCAAAATCAGGGCTTATATAATGGTTTTCTGGCAGCCGGTTTATTCTGGGCTTTAACCTTGCAGGATGGTTTTTTTGTTCAGGTTGCCACGTTCTTTCTAGGTTGTGTTTTAGTTGCTGGTATTTTTGGTGCCATTACCGCAAGCCGCAAAATTTTATATATTCAGGCTATGCCTGCCCTGATTGCATTAATTGTGTTATATGCCGCCCGGTAAGCACTAGCAAAGTAAAAATCCCGCCGAAGCGGGATTATTGTAAAGCATTAATCATTCGATCCAGTGCTTAAACCGGATTGGTCTGGCGACGGACATAGCGTTTTAGATTCAGCATCATGGTTTCCATGCGGGCACTATGTTCATGCATGCGTTGCTCAACCAGCTGGAATTCCATTTTCAGACGCAAGTCCACCTGCTGGATTCGTTCAGCAACAGCAGCCTTTTTGGCTTCAATGCTTTGTTCCTTGAGCTTTGCCCAGTCGTTTAAGGTAGCGCTAAAGGCTTCATATTCCTGAGCAATCTTCTGGCGCATGTGCACAATATCCTCATGCATGTCGTGGCCATAGGTTTCAAGGTGTTTTTCAGCACGCTTAAACTTCATGGCAACTTCTGCCTTGCGAATGGTAAACGCCGGGATACGCTTTAAATTGCGGGTCAGGCCAACTTTGGACAGGCTTAAAATCAGCCATTTGGTAGGGTCAAACTGCCACCATTTTACGCCGTTGCGATAGTCATACTGGAAAATATGATGGAAGTTGTGATAACCCTCACCCCAGGTAAACAGCGCCAGCCAGAAATTGTCACGGGCTGTGTTTTCATCGGTATAGGGCTGGCTGCCAAACATATGGCACAGTGAATTGATAAAGAAAGTCACGTGGTGATTGGCAATCAGGCGCAACAGTCCAGCCAGCAGTACCACGCCCCAGAGGTCGCCAACCATCAGGCCCAGTGCAACTGGAAAGCCAATATTGGTCAGGATCACCATAGGAGTATAATAGCGATGCTGAAACATCACCATTTTGTCTTTTAACAGGTCAGGCGCATTTTTATAATCTGGTGTACCGCTGGAATAATCGCGCAGCATCCAGCCGATGTGTGAGTACCAGAATCCACGCTTGGCTGAATACGGGTCTTTATCAACATGATCCACATGGCGATGATGGGTACGATGGCCTGATGCCCAGAACAGGATTGTATTTTGAATGGCTAAGGTGCCACCCAGCATTAATACAAAACGAACCGGCCATGCGGCTTCATAGGCACGGTGTGCCCACAGGCGATGGTAGCCAGCAGTAATGCCAAGGCCACTCCACGCAAAAAATACCAGAAAGCTGATCCACGCGGCCATTGAAAAATCATGATTCCAGGCATACCACGGAATTAAAATCAAGGCGGCCAGTGGCGTACCCAGCAACACAATCACTGCAGGCCAGTTAATGGGAGGACGAGCAGGAGAGGAATTCATGTCCAATAAAGCTCCGCAACAAAACAGATAAGAGGGGAATACAAGGCAGGAAATGACAGCTCACTATAATCGACGTATTTAGTGCGCGGTTTATCGCCATCATAACATGGCGAACAGATGTTCACTAGTCAAACAATACCAATCGGCTGAATTTTTCGGCAAGTCGGATTTAACGATTTAACCCATTGAAAATTATTGAAAAGGAGATGATATGTCTAACCCATTACAGCAACAGGTAACAGCGTTAGATTGTCCGACCAGATTAGGGTGGCTAAAACTTGTCTTATTAAGCAGTAGCTTAGCAATTACAGCGTGTCAGTCAACATCCACACAAAAAATTGTAACTCAAAAAATCAGCACTTCAACTGCCGCCACCCCAAGATCAACATCACATCAGTCTACTGCCAGTACCACAGCTTACCGTCCGCTTGCAGTTAAGAATGCAGGTATTCCCGGCTTGACCGACTTTAGGTGGGATTTGGTGTCTATTAACAGTAAGAATCCCCAGCCATTTATTAATCGCCCATACCTGTTTTTGCAATCCGCTGCAAAAACGATTTCTGGTTCTACAGGCTGCAATGCCTTAACGGGCAACTACCAGATTGCTGAACCACAAGCCCTTAAAATTCAGGCGCTGGCCGGGCATATGGCCTGTGAGGATGCCCTGGCACAGGAAGCCGAGATTATGGATGTGTTGGGGCGGGTAACCCGTTATCAGTTGCAGCAAAATATGCTGTATTTATACGACCAGAACGGTGCTTTGCTGATGACAGCACGTGCAGGCCAATAGACAAAAATTTTATAGAAAAATGCTATAGAAAGCAGCCTTCAATGTTCGCGGCCAGCATTTGACTCGGTACATCAGTAATCAGCCCGTCAATTTTCCAGCTGGCCAGTTGCCGGGCACGCTCTACGTTATTGACCGTCCAGACACTACACAGCAGTTGTTCAAAACGGATTTTTTCAATTAAATCCTGTGTGGCGAAGCTGTCCCGCAGGCCAATGCGCTGGCAACCGAGCTGTTTGGCAATCGGAATAATGGCATCACCTAAGGGCAATTCCACCAGTAAGCCACGCTGAAAACTGGAATTTAGGCTTTTAAAAGCTTCCAGTACTTTAAGATCAAATGAGGTAAAGGTTACACGATCCTGCCAGCCTTCCAGAACCTGATGCAGTTTACTGGCTATGAGCTGGGCTTGTTGCTCATCATTGACTGCCTTGATTTCTACTTCGATATGTTCAAAATGGCGAATCAAGTCCAGTACTTCAGCCAGCAGCGGCGTTGGCTCTGCCTGTGGCCAGTGATCCCAGCCCACCCGGTTGTCCGTATGCGCCAGCTGGTAACTGCTGGTCATGGCAATGGTTTGGTCAAGTCCGGTAGTGCGCAAAAAGTTATCATCGTGGATGACTGCAAGTTGCTGATCCTGTAACAAGCGCACATCAAATTCCACTGCTTTGAGTCCAAGTGCAATGATGTGCTTAAACCCGCCCAGGGTGTTTTCCGGTGCTTCGTTACGTGCCCCGCGATGACCAATCAAGCGCATATTTATCCTTACGATCCGTATGACAATATCAATTTAATGACCGCAGTGTGCCTTAAAAGTTAGCAGTGATCATGAAAAACAGCTTAAAGCATAACAATAGGCTAAATTTGTTTATTAGACTTCTTTCATAAGTTGTACCAACTCGCCTTCGACAGGCTCAGGCAGCGTTGGTTGAGCTTGTCGAAACCAGACTTATGCAAGAGATCTATTCACTCTTAATCCATAATACTTCCGTACCGCCATCTTCACGACTAATGTGACGGGCAGCCACAAACAACCAGTCGGACAGGCGATTTAAATATTGTAAGGCAAACGGGGAAATATTGGCATCGCGCTGGCTTAGGCTATATACATGGCGTTCGGCACGCCGACAAATACTGCGCGCAGCATGGGCATACGATACCGCCAGTGAACCTGCTGGCAAAATAAAGTCTTTGAGCATCGGCAAGGCTTCATTCATGCGATCAATTTCCTGTTCAAGATGCTGGATGCTTTGTTCCTTGACCAGAATAAAATTGGGAATGCACAGTTCGCCGCCCAGATCAAACAGTTCATGCTGGATGCGACTTAACTGGCTATCCAGATCATGTGGCAGGGGAGAGCTTACAACATTAAGCTGTGCCCGCAGCACACCGACAAAACTGTTGAGTTCATCCACCGTGCCATAGGCTTCAACTCTTAAGTCATCCTTGGGTACACGGCTGCCATCACCAAGACCAGTGCTGCCGTCATCGCCTGTTTTTGTGTAAATCTTGCTTAACCGATGTCCCATGGCTAGATTAATCTCTATGCTGAGTAAGGTTCAATTAAAAAGGGCAATTCGCTTGATGTCTAGTGAATTGCCCATAAATGGGGTTTATTATTTTTTATCGTTATACGGCCATGCTTCCTTACAGATAAATGGCAATACAAAGATTTAGTAGCTTAAAGTGATGCCCGCCGTGGCTTGCCGTGGTCCAGCGATGTAATACTCGGCGCTTGGAAAGTCATTGTACAAGGCAGTTTTATACGTGTTGTCACCAATATTCTGAATATTGGCAAACACGCGAACATTAGGATTATATTGATAAAACCCACTCAGATTGGCAGTCATAAAACCCGGGGTAGGGTTGTTGGCACTATATTCTTTAGCACGGCTTTTAGCCACTAGACTGGCACTGATACCGTATACATTATTATCCCAACCTGCTGTTAGTGTGGCAGTCTGGCGTGGGCGACGGGTGAGTTCGGTATGGGTGGTTTCATTTTCTGCTTTGACATAGGCATATTCAGTACTGGCAAACCAGTTATCCTGCTTCCACTTCAAGCCTGCTTCACCACCTGTGAACTTGGCTTTGCTCACATTCTCATAAGTTGAGATTGGAGAAGGAAAGCCACTGACATAATCAATCAGATTTTTGACTTTGGTCTGATAAGCAGAAAGATAAACATCAAGGCCTTGCTTAATATTCTGGTCAATCCCCAGTTCATAAGACAGGCTTTCTTCCGGCTTAAGATCAGGATTGCCTAGAGTGATATAGGTAACACCATTATAAGTATAGGATGACAAGTAATAAAGCTCATTTGCGGTGGGTGCTTTAAATGCACTGCCAATGTTGGCATAAACACTGGTCTGAGGCGCTAACTGGAAACGCCCTGCCAATTGACCTACAGTATGTGTACCGTATTTATCGTCATCCTCAACCCGCACCCCTGCTTGTGTGCTTAAGCCATCAGCCTGATATTGGTGCTGCAAATAATATCCAGTTGTTTTAAGGTCTTTATTGTTGTAATAGACAGAGTCTACTTCAGTTTTTCGATCAGTCACACCAAACAAAAGATTTTGGGCAGGCAGAAAATCCCATTGCGCCGAAAGATCACCTTCATTGGTTTCGGTATCAAAAAAGCTCTTACTGGTTCTTTGGTTAAGCTCGTCACGGAATTGGGAGTAGCGCGCATTAACTTTAAAATCAGCACTAATATTATAATTACCTTTTAAGTTAATTAGGCGATTTAGAAAATCCTGATTTCCAGACAAGGAAGGATTATAACGAACATTCCCTTTGTTTTCCTGCAACTGAGCAGATGCGCCAAACTGTTCATTATCAATGCCAGCTTTAATACTGTAGCCCTTTTGGTCATAATCAGCATCTTTAGCAGTAGGAGCATCAGTTACTGGCGATCCAGCAGTTTCAAGACGTTGCCCACGAACCTGCACATAGGCGTCATCCTGTACCAGATCAGCGCCTACAATCGCTTTATAGGTGTCCAGCTCGCCGCCTTCAATCGTACTAAACAGTTTTTGTTTCTTAGGAGCTTCACTAATAAGCTGAATCACACCGCCAATTGCATCAGAACCATATTGTACAGAAGCTGGTCCTTTGAGCACTTCAATACGTGAAACATCTGACAGATCAAACAAGTTAATATTTGCAGCACTGATAGAGCCAGTGTTGGTACGGACACCATCTTTTAAAACCAGGGTATGGTCAGATTCTGTACCTCGGGTAAAGATAGAGGTTTGCTGGCCATAACCCCCAGTTTGCACAATGTTTAATGCTGCTTCGCGTTGCAACAGGTGTGGCAGGTCTGCAACAGGAGATTGCTGGATGATTTGTTCATCAATTACAGAAATTCGGGCAGGAACCTGTTCAATGGCTTCGGGTGTCTTGCTGGCAGTCACCACAACAACGGGCAATGATGCCGACGAATTGCCATCTAAAACTGTGGTCGCGGCGGTGGCGGATACTACGCTGGCAGAAAGAATGGCTGCCGTCAGGGCAGACGGTACAAAAATACGGGACATGGCTGTGCTCCAGGACATTCACCCCACGTGAATGTGTCAGGGGTTATAAGAAGCCTTGAGTCGGTATCCAGACTTGTGTTGGGTCGGTGCTGACCTGTTTTCAATAACCTTCCCACTTAAAGCTTAAGCAGTGGTTGCTATCTGAGATTGTCCAGATAGCGCATTGAACATTAAACACATACTGTTGCGGGGGCAGTGCTGGATTTTCACCAGCTTCCCATTTGTTTTTGAGATAAAACAAACGCTTGTTAGGCACTCAAAGCGCGCGCAGTATAGTAGTGTTGCCAATTTGTTGCAATTTATTAAGGATTAAATGCACTAGGTCTTATTTTAATCTTTTAGTTTTTTATAAAAATTATCTTGCAAAACAACTGGCTAATTTTACAGAGCATTAATAAAGTTATGGCTTAAAGCTGGGTATGCTGTAGCAGCAATATACTTCTTACTACTGCACAATGAGGTTGGACATGGCAATTGTAAAAAAAGGCTCAGCGCACTGGGAAGGCTCGATTAAAGAAGGTCAAGGTACAGTATCGACTGAAACAGGTGCCTTGAAAGAACATCCTTATGGCTTTAAGGCACGCTTTGAAGGTGGAAAAGGTACTAACCCTGAAGAAATTATTGGTGCTGCGCATGCCGCCTGTTTTTCCATGGCATTTTCCATGATGCTGGGTAATGAAGGTTTTACACCAGATTCGATTGATACTACGGCTTCGGTTACCCTTGAAAAACAGGGCGAGGGTTTTGGTATTACCAAGATTCATCTGGATACTCAGGTAGTGGCATCCGGGCTGGATCAGGCGACGTTTGATCGTATTGCGCAAAATGCCAAGGAAAATTGTCCGGTATCCAAGTTGCTTAATGCAGAAATTAGTATGGATGCCAAATTAACAACAAGCTGAACAAACTTAGGCATGAAATAATCTGGAAAGTGACTGTTCAACATTTTTATAAGCGATGGTGTTTTAAGAAGGTTGTTGACAGTCATTTTCTATTTAGGCAGATTTTTTTACAGTGTTCGACTTTTGCCAGTTCATACTTTTAGGGCAAATTGCTTTACAATAGGATCAAGTAAATTCTGATTTTTGCTGGTTTGTATTTTTATTATTTTCACCGGGTGATCCATGACTGACACGCTGCAAGTCCGCACAAAAATTTGCGGTTTAACCCGTGCTGAAGATGTGCAATGTGCTGTGGCAGCGGGCGCAGATGCAATTGGTCTGGTTTTTTATGCGCCCAGCCCCCGTGCAGTGAGTGTACAAAAAGCGCAGGCATTGCTGGCTGTAGTAACACCGTTTGTGCAAGTGGCTGGCTTGTTTGTTAATGCAACAGTGTCAGAAATTCAGCAGGTTTTGTCTCAGGTAGCCCTGGATATTTTGCAATTACATGGTGATGAAACATCGGCCCAGTGTGCAGAAATTGGTCGGGCCACAGGCCGCCGCTGGATTAAGGCCTTAGCGGTTAAACCAGACAGTAATATGCCAGAACTTATTGAACAGTATGTAACAGCCGGAGCGAGCGGAATTTTGCTGGACACTTGGCACCCACAGTTAAAGGGAGGCACCGGTCAGACTTTTGACTGGAATAGCTGGCCGCAGGCTATTGGGCAAGCAGTGCCACTCATTCTGGCTGGTGGCCTAAATCCCGATAATGTCGCAGATGCCATTGCCCAGACCCGCCCGTATGCCGTTGATGTGAGTGGCGGGGTAGAAAGCCAAAAAGGTATTAAAGATCATCACTTGATCCGGAAATTTATGCAAGGAGTCCAACGTGGCTAACGATTTACATGACATTGAGTCAAATGGTACAGCACCGATTAACTATTTTAACTATCCCGACCAAAATGGCCATTTTGGCAAGTTCGGTGGCCGCTTTGTGTCCGAAACCCTGATGGCAGCGTTACAGGATCTGGAACAGCTCTACAACCGCATGAAAGATGATCCGGAATTCCTGCGCGAATTTGATCATGACATGGCGTACTATGTGGGTCGTCCAAGTCCGCTGTACCATGCGACCCGCTGGTCCAAAGAGCTGGGTGGCGCACAGATTTATTTAAAGCGCGAAGACTTAAATCACACGGGCGCACATAAGGTCAATAACACCATTGGTCAGGCATTGCTGGCCAAGCTGTCTGGCAAAAACCGCATTATTGCTGAAACCGGTGCCGGGCAGCATGGTGTCGCGACGGCAACGATTGCCGCGCGTCTGGGAATGGAATGTGTGGTATACATGGGCGCAGAAGACGTCAAGCGTCAGGCCATGAATGTATACCGTATGCGTTTGCTGGGCGCTACTGTAGTGCCGGTAACGAGTGGCTCTAAAACCCTGAAAGACGCCATGAATGAAGCCATGCGCGACTGGGTAACCAATGTCGACAACACCTATTATGTAATTGGCACTGTAGCCGGGCCGCATCCGTATCCGCAACTGGTACGTGATTTTCAGTCGATTATTGGCCGTGAAGCCCGTCAGCAGATCTTGGATATGACTGGCAAGCTGCCGGATGCATTGGTGGCTTGCGTAGGCGGTGGCAGTAATGCAATGGGCTTGTTTTATCCATTTCTAAATGATGCAGAAGTTAAAATGTATGGCGTTGAAGCCTCCGGTTTTGGAGTGGAAAGCGGCAAACATTCTGCGCCACTTAATGCCGGACGGGTTGGCGTGCTGCATGGTAACCGCACCTATTTAATGAGTGATGATGAAGGCCAGATTATTGAAACCCATAGTATTTCTGCCGGTCTTGATTATCCAGGAGTCGGCCCTGAGCATAGCTTTCTAAAAGACATGAAACGTGTGGAATATGTACCGATCAGTGATGAAGAAGCCTTGCGTGGTTTCCGCGACCTGACCCGGATTGAAGGCATTATTCCAGCGCTTGAAAGTTCACATGCGATGGCTTATGTGACCAAGCTGGCACCCACCATGACCCCCGATCAGAGCATTATTGTGTGTCTGTCTGGCCGTGGTGACAAGGACTTGATGACGGTAGCCAAACTGGATGGGATGGAAATCGTTTAACTGGCAGGTTTAGGTAAATAATCATGCCTAAACCCTAACCTGATAAGGTCAAATCCATGCTGTATGCCGTAATGCTTGGCGGTAAACATTCAAAAGCCCACATTGAAGTGCATGATGTGGTGTTTGCATTTGGGGAGTCATTGCAAGATATTTATCCGCAGCTCAAGCAGCAATGGTTTGGCCTTGCCAAGGGACTGCATATTGATGCCTGGATGGCTATTGATGGTATTGAACAGTATCAGGTGCAGTTGAGCACCGTTGCGCCCCAGCCTGATGCGCCGCGCCTGTATTTTATTAATCTGGGTGGGTATCTGCCGGATGAGTTTGGCGAGGCGCATCGCTATGTGCTGATTGTTGCAAATAGCAAAATGCAGGCACGCGGCAGGGCACGTAAATATCTAATAAAAACTTGGCAACAACCGCATGTTGATGCTGTGCTGGATGTGGATGACTGTTTGCTGATTGATCAGGTGGATGGACGTTTTGTACACCTGGTTGAAGGCAGCCATCAGGGTGTGAAGTTTGAAAATTGCTATGTGGTGATTGGTTAATAGTTCGATAAGGCTTTTAACCCAATATTCTTTATGCTCTTTAATATTTCAATAGAATCAATAAATTATAATTTGTAGTTATTTGATTAAATAGGGTATCCAAATTGAGAATAAACACCTGTTGTAACTTGTTACTTTGAAGTTACTGTTCACTGCCATATAGGCAGCTTAGGAAATTGAATTAAAGTATATTTAGCCGTATACTGTGTACATACAGTATACGATAAAGGCTGAATACCTTGATCAAGAGTTTTAAACATAAAGGTCTTCAGAGCTTTTTTGAAAGTGGTACAACTGCTGGCATTCAGGTTTCTCATTCGCAAAAATTGAGAGTTCTGCTTGCCGCACTTAATACCGCCACGGCTGCTAATGATTTAAGAACTCCGCCAAGCTGGCGTTTGCATAAATTAAGTGGTGATCGTAAAGATTACTGGTCACTTACAGTGAACGGCAACTGGCGTATTATCTTTATATTTAAAGATGGTGATGCCTATATCGTGGACTACCTTGATTATCATTAAATCTTCAACCAGCGCATGAGTGCTAACCATGAATATTATGTTTAATCCCCCTCATCCGGGGGAAGTATTGCGAGAGTATCTTGATGGAGTGTCCGTGACTAACACAGCTAATGCGTTAGGTGTAACTCGTACCAATATTTCACGAATTCTTAACGGCCATACTGGCATTTCCGCCGACATGGCAATTCGCCTAAGTATGGCTTTGGATACTTCTCCTGAATTTTGGCTTAACCTGCAAAATCAGTATGATCTTTGGGCGGCTAGCCAGCAGCAACATGACAATGTTCAAAAAATTTTTGCTCAGCCTGCTTGACGTCAATCAAATAAGTAACTTGTTGTATAGCCAATATAAAAAAGCACCCTGTAAATTAGACGGGGTGTCTAACTTTCAGGGTGCAGTTCATTTCTAACTAGCCTTCTTATTAATCAGATTACTTCCCGGCTGCCCATAAGGCTTCACCAGCTTTAATTGGATCTCCGGTTTTTTCCAGCGTTTCCACCCAAACCGGATACTGCGCCAGTACCGGATGCTGGCTGGGATGAAAGTCGCGTTTGTACCAATCCATATAGGGTTTTTTCATCGAAGACAAAATGCCTTTTTTGCCAAACAGCCACGGCATACCCTGGGCAAACATCTTGATGCGTTCGCGTTTATTAAAACCGTCAGTTTTTAACATGATATTGGTGCGATACAGGGTAAAGCCATACATCATCACGCTAGTTAATGCCAAGGCACGGGCACGCACGGCATAAGGAACCTTGGCTACATTTTGCATCACATCAAAAGCCACGTCCCGATGTTCCATTTCCTCAATGGCATGCCATGCAAACAGGGCACGCACATAAGGATCAACTTCGGCCAGCGTTTCTTTTTTGGCATAAAAGCATTCAGCCATTAATGCAGTCAAGTGTTCGCTGGCGGCGGTAATGGCAATATTGATTTCAGGGCTTTTGTGCTTGAGCCAGTAATCAAAGCGCGATTTCATTTCGCCAATCATGGCATCCACCGGCATGCCCTGATCTTTCATGATCTGGTTCATTTTGTCATGCGCAATGCCATGCTGTGCTTCCTGCAATATAAAATCTTTGACCTTGGCTTGCAGTTCGGGGTCAGTAATCTGGTCGCGGTATAGCCGCACGCTACTAATAAAATAGCGTTCACCATCCGGGAAGGTCAGGCTAAGCGCATCAAACACACGGGTTTTAAAAGGATGGCCACCAAACCAGTAACGTGGCATATGCTGTTCAAGCTGAAAGTCCAAATTTTTTCTCACCTGCATGTCAGCAGCGTATTGAGCGTTTAATGGCGCATTCATGTTAATGCCCTCATTTTTCATGTTGATGCATACAGTATTGATTTTTTATGGTAGAAAGTTTTGACAGCTTTCGCCAAAATTTATACAAATTACGCCATGCAACATACAGCAATCGTCAATAGTAACCAGTTACAGCTCATGGTGCAGTTTATGCAACAGCGCCAGATTGCCTTGTCTGAGGTATTTGATGCCGAACAATTGGCACTGGTGAGTGCGGCCTGTGCTGGCCAGCAAATCAGCCATGTGCCTGTGGCCCAGTTTGTACTGATGCTGGAGCAATTGGCAGAATATTTACAGGAACCGACTATTTCCCTGTCCATTGCACAGGGGATCAACACGGCTAATCTGGGAATTCTGGGCTATTTACTGCATGCCTGTGAAAATATGGGCGAGGCTTTATTGCGCTTGCAGCGTTATGGCAAGTGGATTAGCAACAACATGGAATATATGCAAATTATTCAGCAGGGTAGCCAGATTGAGCTACGCTGGCCAAAACCCAAACTGGCAGAAGGCATCATGCATGAGCTAGGCATGGCGGTGATTCAGCAATTTAGCCTGCAACTGGTTGGGCGGCCCCTCAATGTCAATCATGTGCATTTTGTGCATGCCTTGCGGGGCGCCCCCGAAAACCTGAAAATTTACGAGCAGTTTTTTGGCTGCCCTGTGTTGTTTGAGCAGCCCTATTCTGCATTTAATTTTCCAGCCAGTACGCTTAGTGTTCCTATCGAAAAACCGGACAAGGCCTTGCTGGATATTCTACAGCAGCAGGCAGAGCAGGCACTAAACAGCATGCCCAGCACTGATATTTTCTTGCAGCAGGCCCAGCGCAAGCTGATTGAATTGTGCCAACTGGGTGAGCCAACACTGGCACAACTGGCGCGACAATTGCATTTAAGTACCCGTACCCTGCAACGCCGCCTGATGCAGCATGAAGTAAGTTTTCAGCAATTGCTGGATGAGGTACGTCAGCAGTTGTGTACGCAGTACTTGCATCAGCATGTGCCCTTGAGCGATATTGCGCAGTTGCTGGGCTATTCTGACCAGAGTGCGTTTACCCGCGCTTATAAGCGCTGGACGGGTAGTACCCCACTTCAGCAGCGCCGGTTAAAACATTAAATGGCAAGCAGGAAAAATGGAATAAACCTGCTTTCTCAATAACTTGGGTAGTTATAAGTAATGCTGGGTTTTTGGTTGTATAACCCAATTGGCACAAAACAGGACAAGCTGAACCATATTAAGGACAATAAACCATGAAAAATTTATTTGAGAGTGGCAAGCCACATTATGGCCGCTTTAAGGTTGTGCCACAGTGCATTGATATCCATGACTTTCATTATATATCACCTTTTAAACGCCATATTACTGGCCTTGAAAAAAACCTGCGCTTTAAAAGTTTCCAGTTTATTAGCTTGAACAACAGCCAGTATATGGTGGGCTTGGCAGTAGTTGACCTGGGCTGGGTTGGTCATGGATTTTTTTATTGCTATGACCGGCAAAGCGGCAAGGTATTAGAAAAATCCTTTTTGCAGCCTTTTGGGCAGCATACTCATGTCTGTAATCATCAGGTGGGCAGTTCATCGTTTAAAAAATCCAGCTTTTTGATTGAAATCAAAAAAACTGCCAGTGGACGCATGGTAAAGGTACGGCGTGGCAAGCACTTGCTACTGGATGCAAGTATTGCGATTGAAGATACTGAACCACTGGTACTGTGCAGCCCAACGGGTGCATCAGGCTGGACATATACCCACAAGCAAACGGCGCTGTCCGTAACTGGAAACCTGTATTTTAACCAGCAGGCCATTGATTTAAAAAGCCAGCAGTTTGTGGCGGCTCTCGATGATACCTGTGGCATTTTGCGGCCGGAAACCGCATGGCACTGGTTGTCACTTTCTGGCGTGGAAAGTACAGGCCAGCGCCTGGGGCTTAATCTGGCCAGCGGGGTAAATGAAACCTTTGTGAGTGAAAATTCACTCTGGCTGAATGGCAAAATTTTTGAGCTGCCTGCCGTGCTGTTTGAGCAACAGGCCAAAAACCAGTGGCGTGTATACAGTGCTGATGGCCGTGTTGAGCTGAGTATTGAAACCCAGTGGCGTCGGCATGAGTCCAAGAATTTTGGTGTGGTGGCCAGCCAGTTTAACCAATGGGTGAGTGCTATCTCGGGGAGGGTAGGTTGCCAGGATAAAACCGTTAAGATTGAGGCGCAACCGGGTTTGCTGGAACAGCATTATGCACGGTGGTAAATTTGGCTTGCTGAGGAAAAGTGCTTAATTGATCTAAGGATGGTTCAACCGTACGCTTATCCGTTTAATGGTTAAAGTACCACCGCTAATGTAAAACCATCATGGCCTTTGCAGCCCACGGTTTGCAGGGTGGTGCTGGTGAGTTTTTTCTGCTGAGCCAGATGTTCAAAGTATTCCCGCAGGCCAGTCATGGTGCGGGTGTTGTTGTCAAAATTAACAATGCCACCACCGCGGATCACATTATCCAGAATAATCACAGTGCCCGGACGCGACAGCTTGAGCGCCCAGTCTACATAGTCCTTGTAGCCGGATTTGTCGGCATCAATAAAAATAAAGTCAAACGGGGCAATGCCAGATTGTTCAATCTCTGGAAAAATATCCAGTGCCTTGCCGGCATGAATCTCTACCAGATGCGAAAGTCCGGCAAATTCGATATTCTTACGCGCCAGCGTGACATTGGTGGGCACTGCTTCAAGGCTAATTAAGCGGCCATCTTCTGGCAATGCGCGCGCTAGCCAGATGGTGCTATAGCCAGCCAGTGTGCCAATTTCCAGAATTTTTTTGGCCCCATGAATTTGTGCCAGCATTTGCAGGAACTTGCCTTGCAAACTGGACACGGCAAGGTGAGGCGGCAGGCCAGCATCCAGTGTGGTTTGCAGTACATGCTCAAGCGCCGGATCAGCAGGCATAAAATGCGCTTCCAGATAATCATCTACGGCTGTCCACATTGGCTGGCTCATCGGCACATTCACACATATTGCAAAAATTAGGCGCGGTATTGTGTCATTTTTAGCCCTAAAATTAAAGCCAGCAGCAATATTTGAGCGCTTATCCAAACGTATAAGCGCTGGGTTTGCTCCTGGCTTTATTGTTTTTAGTCCTGCAAAGTCTCTGGCTGTGTAATTGTTTCTGGCAGTGGTTTTAGGCGGGGATATTGGAAAATAATACTCAGCACAGCCACAATGCCCAGAATCCAGCAATAATAGGTGGTTCCAGTAAGTGCAAGTGGAGAGATTTTACCAATGGCACTGGCCAGCAGGATTTGCGCGCCATACGGAATCAGGCCCTGCACCACGCAGGAAAAAATGTCCAGATAGCTGGCCGAGCGTCTTAAGTCTACCAGCTGCGCAATGGCAATATCTTTGGCAACATCTGCTGCCACCACAATGGCCACCACATTATTGGCAACAAACAGGTTGGCGGCAATAATCAACGCAGAAATACCAAATTCACCTGCGCGTTTGCCTGTCATTTTCAGGCGACGGGTGAGCGCAAGAATAGCATTCACCAGCCAGCACAATGCCAATCATTAAAATGGCCAGCACATGCAGGCCGGTAAATGCCAGTGCAAATACCACCACATAGGGAATAATCAATAGTGGCGATAGTGGCTCACTATTAATATGGTGCTGGCCATTGCTCAGAAGCATAAACACCAGAAAGGTAACTACAGCAGCAGGCAGCGCAATCCAGACATTAACCCTGAACTTGTCGCGCAGGCTCACGCCCTGACTGCGGGTGGCTGCAATGGTTGTGTCTGAAATCATCGATAAATTATCGCCAAACATGGCACCGCTAATGATTGCGCCTAGTGCCAGTGGAGCAGCAATACCCGTGGCAGTGGCAACACCGCAATGGGGGCACAGGCAGCTATCGTGCCCATCGACGTGCCCATGGCCGTGGCAATAAACGCAGCAATTACAAACAGTGCCGGCAATACCAGACTAGCGGGAATAAACTGCAAGCCAAACTGTACAGCGGCATCCACGCTGCCAATACTTTTGCTCACGCTGGCAAATGCCCCGGCCAGCATAAACACCATGCACATTAAAATAATATTGGGAGGGGCAGCACCTACCAGAAAGCGCTCAATGGAGTCATTGATGGATTGTTTGTTTAGCATAATGGCCAGCACAATGGCAGGCAGGGCAGCAACCGGGGCTTTTAACTGATAAAAGGCAAATTCAGTGCCTTGCAGGGTGTGATAAATACCACTGCCTAAAAACAGGGCTAGAAATAGCAAAATCGGCAATAGTGCCGTAAAGCGGGGCAGGGGAGCAGTCATGCAGGCAAGAAAAATCTGGAAAGGCTAAGAACTTTGATGATGTTAAGCAATTTGACTTAAAACACCAAAGTCATTCTGCCTGAAAGCTTATAGAAAATTGTTAAATGGCTTGTGGCTGTCAAGGCAGGCATATAAACCCGCTGATAAATGCACGAGCAGATTGTTGAATGGCGTCATTTCAGGCTAGAATCATACCCTTTATGGGAACACAGAAAAATCAGTTATGTCACGTCTTGCTGCGCGCTTTGCTTCTTTAAAAACCACAGGTCGAAAAGCACTGGTATCTTACGTTATGGCCGGTGATCCAGCCCCGCACGTAACTGTACCACTATTGCATGATCTGGTGGCAGCAGGGGCAGACGTACTGGAAGTGGGCCTGCCATTTTCTGATCCCATGGCTGATGGCCCAGCGATTGCACTGGCCGCAGAACGCGCACTGGCTGGCGGCACCAATACCCTAAAAGTGCTGGACATGGTGGCCGAGTTTCGTCAGTCCAATACTGAAACTCCTATTGTACTCATGGGCTATTTAAACCCGCTGGAAATTATTGGCTATGAAAATTTTGCCAAACATGCCAGTAGTGCCGGCGTTGATGGCCTGCTGCTGGTAGACTTGCCGCCCGAAGAAGCTGGCGAGTTGGATGTCGTTTTAAAGCAGTATGATCTAGATCCGATTTTCCTGCTGGCGCCAACCTCAACCGACACCCGTATCCAGCATGTGCTCAATCAGGCACGCGGCTTTATTTATTATGTGTCGCTCAAAGGGGTAACTGGTTCAGCCGCACTGGATACCACTGAAGCAGCTGCACGTATTGCCAAGGTCAAGTCACAAACCAGTCTGCCGGTTGGTGTAGGTTTTGGCATTCGTGATGCCGCCACTGCCAAGCAAATGGGACAGGTTGCCGATGGCGTGATTGTCGGGACTGTGCTGGTACAGCCTTTTGGTGAACATTCTCCTGAAATCGCCCACCAGATGGCGGTTGAGAAGATCAAGGAGCTTCGGGCTGCGCTCGATGAAATTGTATGACCCCAAAAATCAAATCGCCTGTACTGGAAAAAAGTGATGTAACCCCCTGGATTGAGCGTCCGGTGCCGGGTGTGGCACCGCGTGATTATCCGCAAGGCCCGATGTCGCTACACACTGAACCTACGATTGAATGTCCCGAATGTCATTCGGTGGTAACCCGTACAGCGATGGCATTTAATGCCTATGTGTGCCCGCAATGCGATGAACATTTGCGCATGAAAGCCCGTGACCGCCTGAACTGGTTTTTTGATCAGGTGGAGTGCGAACTGGGACAAGAATTTACGCCCAAAGATCCATTGGGTTTTATCGACAGCCAGCCTTACCCTGAGCGACTGGCCAAGGCACAAAAACAAACCAATGAAACTGAAGCACTCCTTGTGATGCAGGGTTTGGTGGGTGCCATTCCCATGATAGCCTGTGCCTTTGAGTTTGATTTTATGGGCGGGTCAATGGGTTCAGTGGTGGGTGACCGTTTTGTGCTGGCTGCCGAAACCGCCATTAACCTGCAACAGCCGCTGATCTGTTTTGCTGCTTCTGGTGGCGCACGCATGCAGGAAGGCATGATTTCCCTGATGCAAATGGCACGTACTGCCGCAGCGACTGAGCGCTTAAAACAGGCCCGGCTACCGTATATTGTGGTGCTCACTCATCCGGTGTATGGCGGGGTAACCGCATCCTTAGCGATGCTGGGCGATATTCATCTGGCTGAACCCAAGGCCATGGTTGGTTTTGCGGGCAAGCGCGTCATTGAACAAACTGTACGTGAAGTGCTGGACGAGCCATTCCAGCGTGCTGAGTTCTTGCTGGATCATGGGGTGATTGACCAGATTGTGCATCGGCATGCGCTCAAGGACACCGTGCAGCGTCTAATTGCAAAACTCATGAACCTGCCTTAAGTATGCGTGCATGAATACTGAAAATACCGCAACAATAGCGCCCACCATTACCTCTTCATTACAGCAGTGGCTGGATTACTGGAGCAGTATCCACGTCACCGCCATTGATCTGGGGCTTGAGCGTATTCGCCCAGTGGCTGAGTATTTGCATCTGCTTAAGCCATTAGCGCATGTAGTAACAGTTGCTGGAACCAATGGCAAAGGTTCAACCACCACTACGATTGCCGCCATTTATCAGGCAGCGGGCTATCAAGTAGGGTTATACCAGTCACCACATATTTACCGCTTTAATGAACGCATCAAAAAGAATGGTGCCGAGGCCGAAGATGCCACGTTAATTGCTGCATTTGTTGCCGTAGAGCAGGCAAGGGTGGCTTGCCAGTTAACGTTGTCATTTTTTGAAGCGACCACGCTGGCTGCGTTTTGGATTTTTCAACAGCAGGCCTGTGATATCTGGGTGCTGGAAGTCGGGCTGGGTGGCCGTCTGGATGCCGTTAACCTGATTGATCCCCATGTGGCCGTGATTACCAATATTGGCCTTGATCATGTCGAATGGCTGGGCAACAGCATTGAAAAAATTGCCTTTGAAAAAGCTGGCATCATGCGTACTGCCATTCCAGTGATCTATGCGGAACCGGCAGGACAAGGTCCAGAATCAAATCCAGTACCACAAGCCATTATTGAGCGGTCACAGCAGTTAAATTGTCCATTATATGTGGCAGGCCGTGATTATAGCTGGCAAACCACCGATGACACATTTTACTATGCCAGTCCATCCTGTACGCTGGCCTTGCCTATACCCAAGCTGGCTCCTGTGAATGTAGCTGCTGCCATTAGTGCCGTATTGCTGGGTACGCCGTCAGTAAATCAGGCTGCTATTATTCACGGTGTGAACGCAGCCTATATTGCAGGGCGTTTTGAGGTGCGACAATTTCAAGACCGCACCCTGATCCTTGATGTTGCGCATAACGTGCATGGCGTACAATTTCTGCTTCATCAGCTACAGTCTCATCAGCAGCAGTTATCAGCTAAAGGCATGAATGACAAAACCCCAAAGATTCACTTGGTTTTTTCCATGCTTGCTGATAAAGATATGGCAGGCGTTGCCAACCTGCTAAAGCCAGTTGTAGCGCACTGGTATATTGCTGCACTGGACAATGAGCGTGCTGCCAGCCTGACACAATTGCGCCACGCCATTACAGGTTTGGAAGCTGTTCAGCAAAGCCCTGAGAGCCAAGATCAGGCACAACCCGTTAGCGAACATGCAACAATCACGGCAGCATTTAGCGCTGCCTTAAATCATAGTCAACCACAAGATATTATTATGGTGTGTGGATCGTTCTACACCCTAGAGGCAGTCTGGGAGTCCTTAGCAACATGGCAATGAACAATAAACAGCGTTGGATGGGTGGCGTTGTATTGCTGGGTGGTGGGGCACTTCTGGCGGCTTTGTTGTTACAGGGACAAGGCGAGCAGGCACTTAGTAATACCACGAGCCAGCCGACCCAAACGATTAGCCAGCAACAGGCACGACCCTCCCAGAACTGGGGTGATGCTGAACTACAGCCCCTGTCCATTGATGTGGAAACCGAACGTCGCCTGCTGGAAAAACAGCGTGCCCAGCGTGAAAAAGCGGTGGCCGAACAGGAAGCCAAAACGGCTGAATATCTGGCTTTGCAACAAAAAGCTGAAGCAGAGGCCGCACGCCGGGCTGCTGAAGAATATGCCAGCCAGCTCGCCAAGCGTCAGGCCAAGCTGGATGCCCAGATGGAAAGTTCTTATTCCATTCCCCCTGAACTGGTGGATGACGACACCCAGCAGAAAACTGCCGAACAGCGTGCTGAGATAGAACGTCTGGCTGCACAGGCCAATGTGCGCGCCGATGAAGCACAAAAAGCCAGTTTACAGGCCGAACAAGCTGCTCAGGCTGCACGCGACAGGGCCGAAAAAGCCCGTAGCGAAAAAGAAGCCCTGCAAAAGGCACAGGCAGAAAAGCTGGAAAAAGATCGTCTGCAAGCCATTGCTGACCGTAAAGCTGAAGCAGAAGCCAAAAAGAAAGAAGCTGAAGCCAAGAAAAAAGAAGCCGAGCTAGCAGCCAAACGCAAAGCGGAAGAAGAGGCCAAGCGTAAAAAAGAGGATGCATTGGCAGCCAAGCGCAAGGCTGAAGACGACGCCAAAACTAAAAAGGAAGAAGAGCAACAGGCCAGGCGCAAAGCAGAAGATGAAGCCAAACGCAAGAAAGAAGCCGAGCTGGCAGCCAAGCGTAAGGCGGATGAGCTAAAAAAAGATGAAGCCAAAAAGGAAGAAGCTAAAAAAGAGCAAGTAAAAAAGGATGAGGCCCGCAAAAAGCAGGAGACTGAAACTGCCCAGCGTAAAAACGCCAGTGGTGATGAAAAAGACTTGCAGGCAGCCAGCAAGAAACTGGAAGAAGAGCGTGGTCGGGCTATTCTGGAAGGGGATACCAAACCGTGGATGGTACAGGTGGCGATTGCTTCCAGTCAGGCCAATGCTGATTCCGTGGTTGCCAGATTACGGGCCAAAGGCTACAAGGTAAAAACCAGCCAGACTTCCAAAGGGGTGCGGGTCATGGTTGGGCCTGAAAAAGGCCGGGCTGCTGCTGATGCCCTGCGTAATCAGGTTGCAAAAGATGATAGCTTAAATGCCAAGAGTGCCTGGGTCATTGACTGGCAGCCGCCTGAAACCAGCGCCAGTTCCAAAAATTAAACCCCGGGCTAATTGGCTAGCCCTAAAATATAATAGATCTCTTGCATAAGTCTGGTTTCGACAAGCTCAACCAACGCTGCCTGAGCCTGTCGAAGGCGAGTTGGTACAACTTATGAAAGAAGTCTAATAACTAACATCAGAGGCTGGGTTTATAGAGCCAAGCCTCTACAAGAAATCCCGAGGATAATTTCAATGATTAAAGGCCACTGCTTGTGTCAAGGTATTCAGTATGAGTATCACGGTGAAATTAATGAAGTGGCCATTTGTCATTGTTATCAGTGCAAACAGGCACAGGGCACGCCATTTGCCACCAATGCACCTGTTTCAACGGCTGCTTTTCAGGTTGTGCAGGGGCAGTCACTATTAAAATCCTATTTTGCATCGCCCAATAAACGCCGGGTATTTTGCAGCCAGTGTGGTAGCCCGCTATTTAGCCAGCGGATGGATCACCCAGAAACAATCCGGTTACGGCTGGGCACAATTACCGAGGGTCATATTCCAGCGCCACAATACCAGATTTACTGTGACTCTAGATCAGCATGGTTTGAACTGGATCAACAAACACCTTGTTATCCAGCTAATAAGCCTTGAAGGTCTAAGCGCTATAAACAATCCTTTACCTGAATCTGATGGCTCAATCTGACCGTTGCCTGAATTTCAAAAATATCAGCCAAGTACCGAACTTGCTACATCAGGATTAAGGCTTGCGTTGGTTACTGTGCGCATTTGGCATAGTGGTATTGGCAGTGGTAGAGATAGCTTGCTGGCTAATCAGATGACGAATGGCTTCGACATGCTTTAGCGTGAAAAAGTGGCCAATATTCTTCCAGATCCCATGAAACCCATAACCCCCTGTTTCATTTCCAGTTCTGCCTTTTCAATCGGCCAGTGCTGATAAATGATTCGGTACATGGCAATAACCAGTCCGGTACGGTCTGAACCATGCTGGCAATGCACCAGCACATTGCCGTACAGATTCCCTTTTTCAATTTCCACCAATGCCTGCGCAATCTGCCAGTCATGGATATTCCAGGTTTTGATGGGAATACGAATCAAGCGAATCCCGGTTTTGCCCAGCACCTCATCATCACTATGCCATTCGCGCAGGTTAATCACCGTTCGAATGTTGAGTTTTTCCAGCTCTAGCGCACTTGGGCGGTTAGGCTGTTCGCTTCGATATAGAGTTGGGGTAACTTGATAAAAATTCCGGCTCTGATCAATTGACGTGGCCCAGTCCAGTGGCCGCTGCTCAGAGATCACCCTGCTGGCCATGCAGGAAAATGTCATCAATCCTGCGAATAAAACACAGAATCGGTAATAAAGTAATTTAGTCATGTTTATTATCTTGATGCATTTAATTGGAATAATAATTATTTTAGAGATATGTTTTTTTAATAAACAGTAGGATGTAGTGAAATATTGCTAAAGCAACTGTTGCTTAGGTTATTTTGAAACATACTTGGGCAGTCGTTAAAAACAGATTTTATTAAAATAGAGTGATGATAAAAAATGCCCTGCATAGCACAGGGCATTTTTATGGTGAACTTATTATTTATTCGGCTGTGGGGTCAGGCGCAGGTAAGGGGTGACAGCCTTGTAGCCTTTGGGAAAGCGCTGCTTGATTTCTTCTTCATCCTTAATAGACGGTACAATCACCACATCATCGCCATCCTGCCAGTTGGCTGGAGTGGCTACTTTATAGTTGTCCGTCAGTTGCAGGGAATCAATCACGCGCAACACTTCATGGAAATTACGGCCAGTACTGGCGGGATAAGTAATAATCAGGCGTACCTTCTTGTTGGGATCAATAATTACCAGCGAGCGTACAGTCAGGGTGTCACTGGCATTCGGGTGAATAAAGCCATAGAGTTCTGATACCTTGCGATCCTGATCGGCAATAATCGGAAAATTCACCGTCGTATTCTGGGTTTCATTAATGTCATTAATCCAGCCTTTGTGCGACTCGGCATCGTCAACAGACAGGGCAATGGCTTTAACATTGCGCTTGGCAAATTCATCTTTTAGTTTTGCAGTAAAACCCAGTTCGGTAGTGCAAACTGGCGTGTAGTCTGCTGGATGAGAAAACAACACGCCCCAGCTGTCACCCAGCCACTCATGAAACTTAATCGTGCCTTCGCTGGAATCCTGTTCAAAATCAGGGGCGGTATCGCCTAAACGAATGGTCATGCTCATGCTCCTTTTATTGTCTGTGTACTCATTTGAGTATTTTAGCAAGCTGTACTATGCACCCAATCTTATTGAATTGAAAAGCAATGTTTCTGCATTTTTATATCATTTTTGTAGATAAGCAAACTGCTAAAACCGTGTGTCAAACAGTAATATCACGCCCAAGATAAAGTGGGAGCGACAAAATAAAATCAGCTTTTTGCAGTTTCTTTGTCATCTAGTACTTGCACTTATTTAAGCTGCCACCATAATAGCCAACAGGCAAAAATAACGCTGTTCATATTAAGTTAGGGTATTTGAGAGTTTAGTCCATGTTAGCAAGTCTTATCGGAGGTATCTTCGGTACTAAAAATGAGCGTGAGCTCAAAAGAATGCGCAAAAATGTCGAAGCCATTAATGCACTAGAACCGACGATATCAGCGTTAAGCGATGCTGAATTATCCCAGAAAACCGTAGAGTTCAGGCAGCGCTATCAGCAGGGCGAAACACTGGACAAACTGTTGCCAGAGGCGTTTGCCGTATGCCGTGAAGCGGCAAAGCGTGTGCTGGGCATGCGCCATTACGATGTACAGCTCATTGGCGGTATGACCCTGCATGAAGGCAAGATTGCCGAGATGCGCACGGGTGAAGGTAAAACCCTGATGGGAACGCTGGCGTGCTATCTCAATGCCATTAGTGGTGCCGGTGTACATGTCATTACAGTTAACGATTATTTGGCGTCACGTGATGCCGAGCTGAACCGTCCGTTATTTGAATTTTTGGGCTTAAGCATTGGTGTGATTTACTCCATGCAGCCACCGCCGGAAAAGCATGACGCTTACCGCGCAGACATTACTTACGGCACCAACAACGAATTTGGCTTTGATTATCTACGCGACAACATGGTGTTTTCGCTGGATGAAAAAAAACAGCGCGGCCTGAATTTTGCCATCATTGACGAAGTAGATTCCATTTTAATTGATGAAGCCCGCACGCCATTAATTATTTCTGGCCAGAGCGAGGATTCCTCGCGCATGTATGCCATGATCAATCTGCTGGCGCCTAAATTGAAACGCCAGAAAGAAGAAAAAGTGCCAGATGGTGGCCATTTCTGGATTGATGAAAAACAGCGCTCTATTGAAATGACCGAAACCGGTTATGAGTTTGTAGAGCAGCAACTGATTGAAATGGGCTTACTGGCTGAAGGCGAGAGCCTGTATTCGGCTGCCAACCTGAATCTGGTGCATCATGTCAATGCTGCGGTGCGTGCCCATCACCTGTTCCAGCGCGACGTGCATTATATTGTGCATGATGGCGAAATTGTGATTGTGGATGAGCACACTGGTCGTACCATGCAGGGCCGTCGCTGGTCAGAAGGTTTGCATCAGGCGGTTGAAGCCAAAGAAGGCGTCAATATTCAGCCGGAAAACCAGACACTGGCCACCACCACTTTCCAGAATTATTTCCGCTTGTACACCAAGCTGGCTGGTATGACCGGGACTGCGGATACCGAAGCCACTGAATTTCAGCAAATTTATAATCTGGATGTGGTGATTATTCCAACCCATCGCCCGATGGTGCGTAATGACCAGAATGACCTGATTTACCTAACCCGTGAAGGCAAATACAACGCCATCATTGAAGAAATCAAGCAAATCAAGTCGCAAAAAAATGCCCCGATTCTGGTCGGGACTGCCACGATTGAAGGCAGTGAATACCTGTCACACAAACTGACCCAGGCCGGTATTCCACATGAAGTCCTGAATGCCAAGCAGCATGAGCGCGAAGCGGATATTATTGCCCAGGCTGGCCGTCCCGGTGCCGTGACCATTGCCACCAACATGGCAGGCCGTGGTACAGACATTCTGCTGGGCGGTAACTGGAAGGCGCTGGCCAGTCATCTGGAAAACCCGACACCTGAACAGCTAGAGCAGCTCAAGCAGGAATGGGAAGTCAATCACCAGCAGGTACTGGAAGCAGGTGGCTTACATATTATCGGTTCCGAGCGGCATGAATCACGCCGGATTGATAACCAGCTGCGTGGCCGTGCAGGGCGTCAGGGTGATCCGGGCGTTTCACGTTTCTACCTGTCGCTTGAAGATGACCTGATGCGTATTTTTGCCGGTGACCGTGTGGTTGGCATGATGCGTGCGATGGGTCTTAAGGAAGATGAAGCCATTGAACATAAAATGGTGAGTCGCTCCATTGAAAATGCCCAACGTAAAGTGGAAGCCCGCAACTTTGATATCCGTAAAAACCTGCTAAAGTATGATGATGTTGCCAACGAACAGCGCAAGATCATCTATAGTCAGCGCGATGCCATTTTGGCAGAAAGCTCGCTACAGGATGGCATCCTTAATATGCACCATGATGTGATTGCCGGGCTGGTCGGTAACTATATTCCACCGGGTAGCATTGAAGATCAGTGGGATGTACCGGGTCTGGAAGCTGCTTTAAAACAGGAATTAAGCCTTGAGCTGCCGGTCCAGCAATGGCTGAATGAAGACCGTCGCCTGGATGAAGAAGCCTTGCTTGAAAAAGTCATTCAGGCAGGCACAGAGCGCTATCTCGCGCGTCGTGAGCAAATGGGTGAAGACACGGCACCCATGCTGGAACGGCATTTTATGCTGCAATCACTGGACAAGCACTGGAAAGAACATCTGGCAGCTATGGATTACTTGCGTCAGGGCATTCATTTGCGTGGTTACGCGCAAAAGAATCCGGAGCAGGAATACAAGCGTGAAGCCTTTAGTCTGTTTCAGGCCCTGCTGGGTGGCATCAAGACAGAGGTGGTACAGGATCTGGCGCGTGTTCATTTGCCAACCGCTGAGGAGCTAGCCGAACTGGAAGCGCAGCAGCAACGTGATGCAGAAGCCATGAAGCTGTCATTCCAGCACAGTGAAATGGATGGCCTAACCGGTGAAATGCATCAGGACCCTGAACTGGCTGCCTTAAATGAGGCAGAAGCCCAGCGCGCGTTCCAGCAACAACAGGCCAATAATCCCTATGCCAATGTCAGTCGCAATGCACCATGTCCCTGTGGCTCTGGCAAGAAGTTCAAGCAATGTCATGGCCGTTTGGCTTAAAGTATGATGCTGCTTTTGAGTAGCACTGGAAAAACGGGCAAATAGCCCGTTTTTTTATATAAGATTTTAGATAGGCTAAACAATATCATGTCGTCCAGTTTGGCCTGTTTAGCGTTAACAGTACATTGCTAGCTGTAATTTGGAAAAGTGAATGAAAGTGGCTAAAAATCTGTTACCGTGGTTATTGATTGCAAGTAGCATCATTATTGCCTCAATAACCTATCGTCATCAGGCTAGTCTTGATGAAACCAAAGCAGCAGATAAAGCAGCTCAACAGGATAACAAGCAATCAGCAGCCACGGCAAATCAGGCTAATGCATCCAGTTCCCCTGAAGTACCCATTCAGGTCACTTATCAGTGTGATGATCAAAACCCAATTCAGGCCACCTATTCTGCCATTAACTCCAACCCATCCAATGTGACACTATATATTAATGGACAGCAGTATCAGCTGTATCGTGTGCCTTCGCAGGTGGGCAAGCTGTATGCCACTGAGCAGGGAATCAATCCGGGGCAGGGCATGCGCTGGCATGTACAAGGACTGGAAGCGCGCCTGGTTACTATGACGCTTGACCACACGGCCACAGCCGATAAAGAACAATTGCTGATGCGCTGCCAGCAACCGGTATAGCACAGGAAATTTAACTTCTTAGTCATTGAGCACAATCGGCAGAATAACTTCGGCAAAGCCGCTCAAGAAAAAGCATGAGTTTTTTTTAAAGCCTGCCCATGCTTATTCAACAGTTTTTTGTATACTAGCAACACGAAAAGCCCAATTCTTTAAACTAACGATAACAGGAATTAAATCATGGCGGTTGGTGATCTTTCGATGCCGGAAATGCTTCCCATACGAGGCATAAAAATCGGAATTAGTGAAGCGTATATTCGGTATAAAAATCGCCGTGATCTGGTGGTGTTTGAGCTGGCGGAAGACTCCACTGTTGCTGCCGTATTTACTAAAAATGCGTTTTGTGCTGCACCCGTGCAATTGGCGCGTCATCATTTACAAGTCGCTGCACCACGCTATCTAGTGATTAACACAGGAAATGCCAATGCCGGAACCGGGTTGCGCGGGCTGGAAACCACTGCTGAAACCTGTCAGGCACTGGCCCAGTTGACTGGTGTTCAAGCCAGCCAGGTGTTGCCATTTTCAACTGGGGTCATTGGTGAGCAACTGCCGGTTGACCGTCTGATTGCTGGCCTGCCAGCTGCCCTAAAAGACCTGTCCATTGATGCCTGGCGTGATGCTGGTGCTGGCATTATGACCACTGACACCCTGCCAAAAGGGGCGTCGGAAGTGATTGAAGTGGAAGGCCAGCGCTATACCCTTACCGGAATCAGCAAGGGCGCCGGTATGATTCGTCCAAACATGGCCACCATGCTGGGCTTTGTCGCAACGGATGCTCCAATTGCCAAACCATTGCTGGAACAGCTATTAAAAGCAGTGGTTGAGCAATCCTTTAACCGCATTACCATTGATGGTGATACCTCAACCAATGATGCCTGTGTTCTGGTGGCAACAGGCAAGGCCGGCGGTACAGTGATAGAAACCGCGCAGGATAGCCGTTATGAAGCGTTGCTTGCTGCCCTACAGCGTGTGTTTACCCGTCTGGCGCAACTGATTGTACGTGATGGTGAAGGCGCCACCAAATTCATTACAGTACGGGTTGAACAAGGCCAGAATACGCAGGAATGCTGTGACATTGCCTATAGCGTGGCGCATTCTCCATTGATTAAAACCGCTTTTTTTGCCTCAGACCCAAACTGGGGCCGTATTCTGGCGGCAGTGGGCAAGGCTGGCGTAGCGGAACTGGACGTATCCAAAATCCAGGTCTGGCTGGATGATGTCCAAATCTGTCGTGATGGCGGTGCTGCCCCGGACTATACCGAAGCACAAGGTGCACGCGTCATGCAGCAGGAAGAAATTACCATCCGTATTGCACTGGGACGTGGCGAGGCTAGCGATACCGTATGGACCTGCGATTTGTCCTATGATTATGTCAAGATCAATGCAGACTATCGTTCCTAATAAGCTGATTGCTAAAATCATCAAAAAAACGATCTCAACAGGGGTCGTTTTTTATTGAAACTAGAAAATTGAAATAGGCTATTTGACATAGAGAATTAAAAATAAAGATGCAAAACAAAGCGTGTTTAATACTAAACCACAATCAAAAAAAAGAATTTCTCTGTTTCAATGTTGTTTATTTAAAACAGCAGAAGGACAACATCATCATGACTCAAGCAAACGAGCAAGCTCAGCAGCCACAAAACGAAAGCCGTGAGTTTCCAGATTATGTGCCAGACGTCGTGTTTAAAACCCGGGTACGTGATGAAAGCATTGGTGGAGAAAACCCGTTTCGCTGGCAAGAAGTGAGCACCGATGATATTTTCAAAGGCCGTAAAGTCATTGTCGTGGCGTTGCCCGGTGCGTTCACGCCAACCTGTTCCAGCACGCATTTACCGGGTTATGAAGAACAATATGATGCCTTTAAACAACATGGCATTGATGATATTTACTGTATCGCCGTTAACGATGCCTTTGTGATGTACCAGTGGAGCAAAAAACTGGGTGTTGAAAAGGTCAAAATGCTGCCCGACGGCAATGCAGATTTTACCACTGGCATGAATATGCTGGTGAAGAAAAACAATCTGGGCTTTGGTGACCGCTCATGGCGCTATTCCATGCTGGTGGATGACAAGAAAATCGTTAAAATCTTTGCTGAACCCAACATGTCTGACAATTGCCCGAGTGATCCGTTTGAGGTATCTGATGCACAAACCATGCTGGACTTTCTGGCCCAGCAGCAAGCCTGAAATTATCCATTGGTTTGAGTAACTAATAAAATTCTGGTGCAGGTAAGATGATTTAGTAATGCCTGCGCCAGTTTTGTGTTTTTAAAATTTTGTATGTTCACTATATTTTTTCATGCTTCAAAAACTCGCAGCATTGAAATTGATAAAATTTGCCCTATAAAAACAGCATAATCTGCTCGTATACTATCAATCCTGCCATCCTTTGATTAAAGCCCGTCACGCGTGTTTAGCCAGCCTGCGTGCTTTATTGCAAAGCCAGTCTACTGTTTCACCCCTTGCCTAAGAGATATTTACGTCCATGACAGAAACTATCCTGATAGAAAATGAAGCCAAAGCACTGGTACAGGAGCATCTGGATCGTTTGGGACAACCCAAGGAAATTCAGCTTAATGATGCCGAAAAGCAGGCGCTGTATGACGAAATTGCTGCTGAATTAAAACAGCGTAATGCTGTACTGGTGGCACATTATTACTGTGACCCTGAAATTCAGGCACTGGCTGAAGCAACGGGCGGCTGTGTTTCAGATTCACTGGAAATGGCCCGCTTTGGCCGTGACCATCCGGCAACCACCCTGATGGTAGCAGGCGTCAAGTTTATGGGTGAAACCTCCAAAATCCTGTCTCCTGAAAAAACTGTTCTGATGCCAACTTTAGAGGCCACCTGCTCACTGGATCTAGGCTGTCCGATTGATGAGTTTAGTGCGTTTTGTGACCAGCACCCTGACCATACCGTGGTGGTCTATGCCAACACCTCGGCAGCAGTAAAAGCGCGGGCAGACTGGGTAGTGACCTCCAGCTGTGCCGTTGAAATTATTGAGCATCTGGACAGTCTGGGCGAAAAAATCATTTGGGCACCGGATCAGCATCTGGGTCGTTATATCCAGAAAAAAACCGGAGCAGATATGCTGCTATGGGATGGCGCCTGCATTGTGCATGAAGAATTTCGTGCACGGGGCATTGCACAAATGAAGGCCTTGTATCCCGATGCTGCGGTGCTGGTGCATCCAGAATCACCAGAATCTGTGGTGGCCATTGCCGATGCGGTAGGTA
Organism: Alkanindiges illinoisensis; assembly: GCF_004377485.1. Classification (GTDB taxonomy): domain Bacteria; phylum Pseudomonadota; class Gammaproteobacteria; order Pseudomonadales; family Moraxellaceae; genus Alkanindiges; species Alkanindiges illinoisensis_A. The sequence goes on along the minus strand of NZ_SNTY01000058.1, from coordinate 14,039 downwards.
GCACCAGCCAGCTGATTAAGGCCGCGCAAACTTTGCCACATCAAACCATGATTGTGGCTACGGATCGCGGGATTTTTTACAAAATGCAGCAGGCTGCACCAAGCAAAACCCTGATTGAAGCACCAACCGCAGGCGAGGGAGCAACCTGTCGTTCCTGTGCCCATTGCCCGTGGATGGCCATGAATGGTCTGGATAATATTTTGCACGTTTTAAAGACTGGTGATCAGGAAATTTTTGTTGATCCTGCATTAGCGCAGCGTGCAAAACTACCGCTGGATCGTATGCTGAACTTTACAGCCAGTTTAAAACGCTGAAAAAATCTGCAATATCAGTTGTTTTGATGGATAAATAAACGGTTGATGTATTAAAACGTATTTTTTTAAATACAGGTGTTGACGAGTGACGCGCTCACGCCTAGAATGCACACCGTACCGCACACAGTGTGATACAAAAAGCTGAGATGATCGGAGTATGGCGCAGTCTGGTAGCGCACCTGCTTTGGGAGCAGGGGGTCCAAGGTTCGAATCCTTGTGCTCCGACCAGTTAATCGGCGGTTTATTGTAGTGCAGCCGCGTGATAACCTAAATAATTGTTAGGCATCAGCAATCATGCGCCTGTAGCTCAGTTGGATAGAGCACCCGCCTTCTAAGCGGGTGGTCACAGGTTCGAATCCTGTCAGGCGCGCCACATCATGCCGCCAGCTTTTATATTAAAGCATCAAAACAATGCATCTTGCATTATCTATGGTGGCTATAGCTCAGTTGGTAGAGCCCCGGGTTGTGATCTCGGTTGTCGTGGGTTCGAGTCCCATTAGCCACCCCATTTCCTTATTATAAAGCATTGTAAAACAGCAAGTTAGTGTATTAGTACGTTGCTAGTAGCTGCCTTTCTATTCCCATTCCATTCCCATCGTTTTTGAAAGTTTTGAATGAAAAACCAACAAAACAGCCAGATATTGGGATTTTAAAAAAAGTTGGGGACTAGCGTTTTTTTGAGGTAATAAAGTAATATTTTTTAAATACCACAATATAAACAATAAGATGCAGTTAATTAGTGAAGTAACAATCAGGTAATATTGAAGTAACTTATTACTGTATAAAAAGGCAATACCTACTAATATATATTTATAGTAAAAACAGCTACTTATAAAACATTACCTATAAAATTACAAAAAAATACCTCAAAATGTAATAAATATTTGTTATTAAAATCAGTAGCTTATGCCTAATTATTACTTTATTACTTCAAATCCCTGCTAATCCATCATTACAAACATTCCTGTGGTCTTTTCATCTTTTACTGGTGATACCAATATGCTTTGTAAAACTGCCTAAAATGAGCGAATTTTTGTCAGTTCAGCGAATGTAGGGTGGTGTAGTAAAATGCAGTACAGAAAAAACCTATATTTCTCTTAAAAGCCCTAATACCAGCCTACTTTTCCCTAATTTTTTGGCATATCTGGTCTTGCAGTAAAACAGCCCTATTTAGACAACGCAGGTGGGGTGGGGCAACTGCCCGGGGCCAGGTCAGCTGGTCGTCTGATGCCCCATTGTGGTGCATTTTCTTTAGGCAAAAAAAATCCCTCAAATATCGAGGGATTTTTTATTGGTTGTGCTTATAGCTTTGGCAATTCCTTAAACCGGATGATTTCTTCACCCGCCCATTCATTAAACTGCATCAGGCGTGACTGCAGGGGAATAATTTCATTTTGGTAAAATACATCACGCGCTGTCTTCGGATCGCCAAAGCCACCCGTGTTACTGGGGATAATGCCCATCAGTTGTGGTGGCACCCGGATGCCAGCCAGTACATCATCACGTGATATGGATTTAATATGGGCAAAATCATCCTTGGCTGCGATTTCTGATACTGGAATAATCTGGATGCCATCCTTCTTGCCATTGGGACTATAGAAAAACAGGTTACGGAAATTCCCTGGGCCCTTGCTATCCTTTAAGGCCTGACGTAATGCAGTAATGTCATTTGGATCATTGGCTGGGTCATTCACATACATAATAAAACCGGCATGGCTGCCATTGTTGTAATACTTGCGCCGGAATAAAGTGGCAGCTTCATTAAGCCAAGCGCTTTGTAATACAGAAATATATTCTGGTGTCCCGTAAATTTCCTGATCGATGTCCGTTTCTTTGATATGGCAAACACTGCCAGGCTTGAACTCATATTCCTGATAACCAGTATGGCTTAGGTTCAACATAAAGAACTGGTCATCATATTCACCACGGCGCATATATTTAGCCAGGGCTGGTTGATAGCTCATGGTTGATCCGAGCCGTGATGGGATCTTCTCAAGATACGCATTACCACACCAGATAAAGTCCAGTGCGACCTGTTCAAAGTCTTTACGGTTTAGTAACCGATGTGGTTCAAATAAATTGGCCAGAAAATTACGTTTGAAAATAATGCCACTGGATAAATAAGGCGTGGCTTTAAAGGTTTTGGCCAAGCCCGTCATGCTGACCTGTGGTTCGTAAAAACGGCCATTAAACCAGCATTCCATATAGTCCAGCAGCTCGCGGCCATCATTGACTGGTACTGGATCGCCAAAGGTAAAGGCTTCTGCCTTATGGCTGGGCAGGGCATGCTGTACTGGTGCCGGTAAATGACTTAATGCTGTGGTAAGCAAATTTTTTGCTGATGAAAATGGATTCATGAATAAATTTCCAGAATGGATGAATTGGTTTGGGTTAAGCCTTCTAGTGGCTCGTTATAAATCGCGTGCATAAGTGCCCAGGCTAAATCGGCGTGTCCGGTTTCTTCGGATCGTCCAGCCACGAAGGTCATTTGCCGTTGTCCTGGTGTCATGGTTTTTTTGATGCTCATCAGGGATGAAGCAATATCAGTATGACCGGCATCAAATTCCAGTCGTCCATTGCGGACAACATCCAGGGTTTTTAAAACCAGCTGGGTTTTAACTTCAGGGGTATATTTGAATGTCTTAACAGCAGGGAAGAACTGGCGCACCAGCTGGGCAACACCAGTACCCATACCAGTTGTATCAATGCCGATATAACTAACATAATAACGTAGTGTAATTTGCCGGATATGCTCTGCCTGTGCCTTAAAATCCAGTCCACGGAACTGATGGCGCTCCAGTACCCGGAACTTGCCACCAGCCACAGCTGGCGGGGCCACTACAATTAATCCGGCACTGTCCCCGGATTCAGCCGGATCATAACCAATCCATACAGGGCGGCTGGCAAAGGGGCGGGCATGCAATGGTTTATAATCTTCACGCCATACTTCCCAGCTATCCACCATGCACGGCTGCAGTAAATTCAATGGAAAAATGGACTGGCCATCATCCACAAACTCACACATCAGCAAGTTGGCAAATTCTTCAGCTGAATATTCCAGACGTAATTCATCAATATCAAACAAATCACAGCCACCGGCTTCAGCATCCAGCAGGGTGACAATTTGCCGCCATTTGCGATCCTCACAGGTACGGCCACGCTTTAAGGCATCATGTGATACATCAAGGGTAATACGTTTATCCTTGGGACGACCTTTATTGGATCTCTCACCAGTCCAGAAATCATAAGCCTGGTGTGTCATGGTGGATGGAGTAGAAAAATAGGTCTTGCGCCATTTCTTGTGCATGGCCATGCCGGACGCGACTTTATTTAACTCGTTAAAGCCATAAGTCCAGAAAAATTCATCAAAATAAAAATTACCAGTGTGGCCCTGGGCGGTTCTGGCATTCGTCCCCAAAAAAGTCATTTCGGCGCCATTCGGTAAAACAATTGGATCGCCGGTTAATTCCACGCCACAGCTATCAAGGGCAAAGCGTTTAATATAATTCTTGAAAATATGCGCCTGGGCTTTGGATGCAGATAGGAAAATCTGGTTACGTCCGGTTTGTACGGCATCCACCAGGGCTTCACGGGCAAAATAATAAGTAGCACCGATCTGTCGGCTTTTTAGAATGACACGGGTGCGCTGATCGCCAGCCCTGTACCAGTCCCATTGATAGTCAAACAGGTTTTCTTCAAAGGCAATAACCAGCTGATCCGCCTGTTCCTGGGTAAATTCATTGGTGGCCTTTTTCTTTTTATCGCCTGCATTACGCCGAATAATATTGGGATTAAGGTCAGCTTCAGTACCACCATCACTATATTTATTAATGCGCGCTATGCGCTCCAGCTGGCGGCCGAGTAAATCAATCTCCTTAAAATCATTACCTGATTTTTTATCCTTAAATGTCAGGCAGATCAGGCGCACTTCAATCGCATCACACACCCGGCTATTGGGTTTGGTTGCATCCCAGTCTTCACGGGTTTTCCATGCCTGCACTGTTTTTTCATTTTCATTTAGGACTTTGGCAATATCCACGAACTTCCAGCCCAGCCAGTATAAAAACTTGGCCTTGCTTCGGTTATCCAGGAGCGTGTTTAAATTCGCCAGTTGCGAGAGTTCAATCATTGGAAAATAAAGGTTTGCTGTAATGTGCAAACATTGGCAGCACGCAAGCCATTTATCAGTCCAGGGCGGTTGTATAACTATTTATAACAACCCAGTGCAATTGCAGGCCTTATGCCTGATTGCTCATTCTGCACCTATTGACGAATACACTTTTTTATACGGTTTACGAATAGGTTTGCACATGAGCAAAGAAAAGCAGCAGCAAAAAAAATTCAAGTCCAACTGGTTCCGCATTGCCACCGCCGGTGATACCAGCGATGGCCGCCAGATTGAAGCCAGCTGGATCACCCAGATGGCCAAAAACTACAATCCTAAAACCTATGGTGCACGGATCTGGAATGAACACATGCGTTCCATGATGCCCGATGGCCCATTTGGTGCGTATGGTGATGTACTGGCGCTCAAGACTGAAAAAGTTACCATTAATGGTGAAGAAAAAGACGCGCTATTTGCCCAGATTGAACCCACTGATGCCTTGATTGTTCTTAATCAGAAAAAGCAAAAAATCTATACCTCTATTGAAGTATCTGAAAAATTTGCCAATACCGGTGAAGCCTATCTGGTCGGCCTTGCCGTAACTGACAGCCCAGCATCGTTGGGCACTGACATGCTGCAATTTGCTGCTGGTGCTGCCAATAACCCGCTGGCATCCCGTAAGCAACACAAGGACAACCTGTTTACTGCTGCCTGTGAAGCCAGCATCCAGTTTGAAGAAGTTAAGGAAGTTAAATCCTTTTCAGCTGGCCTGGTGGACAAGGTTAAAAAAATGTTCAAGGTGGAAGAAGAAGAACCAGAGCAGGAGCAATTTTCTGATAGCGAGCAGGCCATTCTTGCCATTGCTCAAGAAACTGCCGAGCAGGGCGAAGCTGTAACCAATCTTGGTAATGATTTCAATGAATTAAAGGCACAGCATGAGCAGCTGCAAACCAGCTTTAATGATTTGAAAAACCAGCTGGAAAAAACCCCGGATTCCAGCCAACGCCGCCCAGTGGCAGGCAATAGCAATTTTTCTGAAGAAGTGGACTGCTAATTCGCAGTTCACCACAGGTTTTTATTCCCTGATTTATTAACCCCAGTTTATTGACAAAATTATAGAGTAATTAATATGCGTCCAGAAACCCGATTAAAATATACCGCTGCAATGGTGAAGTTGGCCAACATCAATAGCGTTGCAAGTGTTGGTGAAAAATTTACTGTTGCGCCATCAGTGCAGCAAAAGCTGGAAGAAAAAATCCAGCAATCTTCCGAGTTCCTGAAAAAAATTAATATTTTTCTGGTGAACGATCAGTCCGGTTCCCGCGTTGGCCTGGGCATTTCCCGTCCAATTGCATCCCGTACCAATACGGATACTACGGATCGTCAGGCCATTGACCCAACTGGTCTGGATGAGCGTTTTTATTTCTGCCGCAAAACTGATTTTGATACTGCTATCAAGTATCAAAAACTGGATCAGTGGGCGAAGTTTCAGGACTTTTATGCCCGCTTCCGTAATGTGATTATCAAGCGTCAGGCGCTTGACCGCATTATGATCGGCTTTAATGGCACCTCTGCTGCTGCAACTACCAATATTACTGCTAATCCAAAATTGCAGGACGTCAATAAAGGCTGGTTGCAAAAGCAGCGTGAAGAAAATCCTTCACGTGTACTGAAGGAAGGTGCTACCGCTGGCAAACTCAAAATCGGTGCAACTGGTGACTATAAAAACCTTGATGCGCTGGTGATGAACCTGGTTGATGAAATGATTGATGAAGTTCACCAGGATAATCCAGATCTGGTCGTTCTTTGTAACCGCAAGCTGTCAGCTGATAAGTATTTCCCATTGGTCAATAAGGATCAGGATAACAGTGAAAAGCTGGCCGCTGACCTGATTATCAGCCAGAAGCGTATGGGCAACCTGCCACTGTATGCTGTTCCGTTTTGCCCTGAAGGTGCGCTGGTAATTACCACCTTTGACAACCTGTCTATTTATGTCCAGGAAGGCGCACGTCGCCGCACCGTGATTGACAATCCAAAACGTGACCAGATCGAAAACTACGAATCTTCCAATGAAGATTATGTAATTGAAGATCTGGGCCTGATGGCAATGGCTGAAAACATTGAGATGGTTTAAGGAGTAGTCCATGAACCTAGCCCGTCAGCATTTCCAGAAACATGCTGCAAAGGCAGCGGCATCACTCGCCACTGACTTTGGCAGCATGCAAAACCTGAACGCGTATGAGCTGCAATTACTGCAGCTCAACAATGATCGTGCGCGTTTAAAGCAGATCCAGTCCACTGAAGGCAAGGTCAAATTAAAGCAGGCCTTGCTACCGGCTTATATGCCGTATGTTGAGGGGATTTTGGAAGCCAATACGGGTGTGCAGGATGACATCCTGATGACCATTTTGGTCTGGTGTATTGATATTGGTGATTACACCATAGCATTAAAACTGGCCGAATATGCCTTACAGCATAACCTGACCATGCCAGAACGCTTTTCCCGTACTACGGCCACGCTCATTACTGAAAATATTAGTAACGAGTTTTTGAAAGTGCTGAAAATGGATGAGCCAGTGGATTTGGCGATTTTGCATCATCTGGCAGAGCTGGTGCTACATAGCGACTTGCCACTTGCCGTTGTGGATATGCCGGATCAGGTTAAGGCCAAGCTGTACTTGGCTTTAGGCAAGGCAACCATTCAGCAAATCGCAGATGACACAGTATCACCGCATATTGTGCTTGAAGCCCAGTCCTATCTATCCCGTGCCCTGGCACTGGATGATAAATGCGGTGGCAAAACCGATTTAAACAATGTCGTTAAATTGATTGCCCGTTTGACACCTGCCGCCAATGACGATGCTCCACCACCAGCATCATAACGAGTGCCCACGCACCGCACTGGCGAACAGTGGCAAGTGTCATTACATCGTAATTCACATTTAGCCACTGTTCCCACCAGTGCACCAATTTTAAAGGCAAAATCATGAGCTTTGTCGCCAATGGCAATAAAACACCAAGTCAGATCACCATCAGCAGTGACCCGTTTTATCCAGAAATTGCTCTTGATGATATTCGAGAAACCGTGCGAATCGACGGAACCGTCACCAACGAGCGATTAAATCAGATTGCCATTGAAGAAGTGATTGATGTCAATCGCTTATTGATTAGCCTAAAAACGCCTGAAGCCCAAACGCTGGCCCATTATTCAGCCGGATTTATTGCGGGTAAACCCTACACCGACTACCTGTATTTATCAGCAGTGGCCAATGGGGTAGCCGCCAAGGTCAATGAAAAATACCGCAGTTATGACAGTTCAAACAGTGGTAACAAGCGTGCTGATGATCTCACGCCCAGCATTGATGAATCCCGGCGTAATAAGAATTGGGCCATTCAGCAGATCCTTGGCAAAAACCATACCGTGGTAGAACTAATATGAAAATGAGTATTTCATCTGTAGAGACACATCAGCGTGTACATAGCTATCGATTTGATCAGCGTGAGTTAGAGCAGCTTGCGCTTGAAAAAGTTGCTAAAGAACTTGGGTTTAATCTGCCTCAAGGTAATTTGAAAACAGAATCAAGAATTATTTCAAATTCATCTGGGATTAATCCGACCACTTATGAATGCCGTATTCAAATTGTAGAAAATTTGGATTGTAAGGAATAAGAGTTCAATGCCTAAAACTATTGCTGCAATCCAGAATGACACCATTGATGCCATTTGCTGGCGTTATTACGGCCGTAGCACGGGTGTCGTTGAACTGGTACTTGCAGCCAATCCAGATATTGGAAGCCTGGGTGTGTTTTTACCGATGGGGACTGCTGTAATTCTGCCGGATATTGAAACGCCACAACAAACCAAACAAACCATACAACTTTGGAATTAGAACAAATGGCAGAACCAGCAACAACAACCGCAACTACAGCACTGGCCATTAGCGTTGCATCACTTTTGCCGTTTGTAAATGGCAATGCCCTATTGGGTGCCGTACTGGGTGCAGCATTATTTGCTACCACCAAAAAAGATTTACGGGCATTTGCACGCCTTGGCACCATGCTGTTGTCCACCGGCTTTGGCTATTTGCTGGCGCCTGAAGTCACGGCACGTACCTTCATCACCAGTGATGCCACAGCAGGCCTATTGGCCGCGATTTTTGCACTTCCTATCCTCATTAAAATGATGGTGTGGGTGGATCAATCCCCACTGGCAGATATTTTTTCAAAGTTCCCCGGAGGACGTAAATAATGGAAGCTTTATTCCAGTTTATTGCAGTAGCTGCTTATCTATTTTGTGGCTTCCGTATTATTTGCTTTAACCCAGCTGGCAATCATCATTCCGGCTATGCCTTGCTTGCTGCATTTTTAATAGCATCATTTATGGGCCAGACCGTCCATATCCTGTTTTTTAAAGATCCTGTCACTTTATGGGATGCCGTATTTGCAGTACTGCTGGCAGTCATTATTTATCGTGCCCGTGGCAACGTGTGCAAGCTGATCTGGAGCGCAGCATGAATTTATTAAAATTTGGTGCAAAGGGTGATGCTGTCATTGCCTTACAAAAGCAGCTGCTTAACCGTGGCTTTAATGGCAAAGACGGTAAGCCGGTCAAAGCTGATGGTAATTATGGTTTAAACACTGAATATGCCGTGCGCCAGTTCCAAAAATCAGTTGGCCTGGTGGATGATGGCAAGGCCGGTGATAAAACCCTGGCGGCACTGGCCGATAAACCAATATCCAAGTTTTTACGTGATGAGGATTATAAAAAAGCGGCTTTACGCCTAAAAGTACCTGAGCTGGTCATTCGTGCTTTTGGTGCTACTGAATCACTGGGTAAGGGCTTTTTGAATAATGGAAAGGCTAAGATCCTGTTCGAACGCCATAAAATGTACGCCCATATCAGTAAAGCCAAGGGCAAGGCTTTTGCAGTTGAGCAAATGCGCCTTTGTCCCAACCTAGTCAATATTACAACCGGTGGCTATAAGGGCAAGGAAGCTGAATATGTCCGGTTAAATCTGGCCATGAATATTCACCCTGAATCTGCACTTATGTCCTGCAGCTGGGGCGCATTCCAGATCATGGGCGAAAACTGGAAGGATTTAGGCTATCAATCAGTATTTGATTTTGTAGAGCAAATGCAAACCAGTGAATCACTGCAGCTGGAAGCCTTTATCCGTTTTATTGAAACCAAGACAGGGCAGGTGGACGGAAAGCCCTGCAAACTCATTGATGCTTTACGCCAGCAGGACTGGCATGCTGTATTTAGCCTGTATAACGGTGCTGCTTATAAAAAACTGGGTTATCAAACCAAGTTCCAGGATGAGCTGGATCATCTTGAAAGCCTGGGTTATGCCGCATGAAAAAACCAAACAGCCTGCGTGACCATCTGCTAAGTGCAATCCGGGAGCTTAACCGCGACCCGGATCGCATGCTGATTTTTGTAGATGAAGGTAAAATTCGCTGCACCATGAGCAGTGGCCTGTCATTTGAGTATGAATACAAGCTCAATTTACTGCTGACTGATTACGCAGGAGAGCTGGACGCAGTAATGATTCCACTGTTTGACTGGATTCGTACTAACCAGCCTGAACTAATGGCCAATCTGGATAAAAACAAGGATTCCTTCAAGTTTGAAGCGGTGCTGCAAAATAATGATGCAGTAGATTTAGAACTGTCTATTCCTTTAACCGAGCGTGTTATCGTCAAGCGGCTGGATGATGGCACCCTGGATATTAAATTCCCGGACGAACCACAATATACCCGTGCTGAACCGGCGCAACCTTATCGCTTACTGGATAAGCAGGGTAATGTTATGGCCGAATGGCTATCTGCTGAACCTGGTGAGCAGTATTTCTGATGGCAGATCTAGACGCGCTGGTTGACCACCTGGGCACTACACTAAACCAGCTTAGTAATGCCGAGCGCCGTAAATTATCAATGGCCATTGGCCGTAAAATTCGTGCAAGTCAGAAAACCCGCATTACTACCCAAAAAAATCCAGATGGTTCAGCCTATATTCCGCGTAAATTTCGCCTGCGTAACAAACGCGATAAGATTAAAAATAAAATGTTTAATCTTATTAAAAATGCCAAGTACATGCGCCTGCAGCATACCGAGCAGGGTATAGCCATTGGGTTTGTTGGCCGTGTATCACGCATTGCCACTGTGCACCAATATGGTTTGCGGGATCGGGTTTCAAGCGATGGCCCACAGGTTAAATATGCTGCCCGTGAATTGCTTGGCTTTACGCCACAGGAAATTGCCATGATTGAAAGTGACTGCCTGGCTTATCTCTCAACCCGTCTATAAATCAGTTGTAACCCTCATTTAAACAACTGCCAGCACATGCAAAGCATAAGCAACTGCAACACGATTGCAGCATGAGCGCAGATACCAACCGTCGCCTTGAAAACCTGATCCGACTAGGCAAAATCAAGAGCATTCAACCGGGCCAACCCTTTACGACAGTCACCGTCAATTTAGGCGATATTACGACTGCGAATATCCGTTACTTGAATTTACGTGCCGGGAAGGATCGCACCTGGGACCCGCCCAGCATTGACGAGGAAGTTATTGTCCTGTCCCCAGGTGGCGAGCTGGCACTAGGCGTAGCTGTCAGTGGCTTAAATAACATGCTGTATCCGGCACCATCTGAAGAACTTAATAAGAAAATCCGGCTATTTGAAGATGGCTGCCTGATTTCCTATGACATTCAGACACATGACCTACAGGCCATTTTACCTGCAGACGGTACAGCCACCATTACCGCACCAGGCGGATTAACCATTAATGCAGATACCACCATTAATGGCGATGTAAATATTTCTGGTACTACGCATTCAGCCAAATCCATATCAACCGATCAGAATATCTCAGCTGCAGGCAGCATCGCATCAGCCGGCAATATCAGCACAGAAGGCAGCGTGGCTGCAGCTGGGGATGTAGCGGCGGCTGGGGACGTGACAGCTGGTTCAATTAGCTTGACAGGTCATAAGCACGGTGGAGTTAAAGCCGGTACAGATGATTCAGGTGGCCCAAAATGATGTCACGTAATTACGGCACCTCATTAACTGAAATTGAGCACATCAATCAGTCCCTAGCTGATTTGATTTCAACCCCAGTCGGCTCAAGGGTAATGCGGCGGGAGTATGGAACTTTGCTGGCCAATTTGCTGGATCAGCCCACCAGTGAAGCCCTGTATCTAAAGTGCTACAGCACAATTTATTTGGCAATTTTGCGCTGGGAACCCCGCATTGAAATTAGCAAGATTTTTATCAGTAGTCTTAATCAAGGAAAACAAGTAGTCGATATTGAAGGCAGGCTTATCAATACCGGTCAAAGTTTAAATTTAAGCATACCTATCTCAATTGGAGCTTTAACGTGAGTAGTAATACTTATACGGCTATTGACCTATCACAAATCGCGCCACCTGAAGTCATCCGCCAGATTGATTTTGAAACCATCCTGAATGAAGCACTGGCCGACTTTTATGCACGTATGGAAGAAGTAGATCCGGAATTTCCCCGGCTGCTTGAATCAGATCCAGCAATGAAACTGGCTGAAGCTTTTGCATATCGTGAAATGCTGGTGCGTGCAGAAGCAAATAATCAGGCCTTAGCTGTGTTATTGGCTTATGCCGCCGGTTCAGATCTGGATCATAAAGCCGCTGAACGCAGATTGCAGCGTCGCATTATTAGTCCTGCCACATCAACCACACCAGAAGTAACAGAAACTGATGAATCATTGCGCAGGCGTGTCCAGCTGGCACCAGAAGGCGAGACCACAGCGGGTAGTGAAGGCTCATATATTTTTCATGCCATGAATGCAGATCCACGGGTTAAAGACATCTTTCCCTATGCGCCATTGAACCAGGATGGCAACCCAACGGGTATCTGTAATATCTATGTGCTATCAACTGAAGGGGATGGGGCAGCGTCAGAAGAACTTTTAAATATCGTTAAAGCAGCGTTAAACAGCAAATCTGTCCGGCCATTAACCGACAAGCCCATGATTTATTCAGCATCTATTCTGCACTACCAGATCGAAGCGCAGATTGAAATTGCTGATGGGCCTGATAGGGGCATCATTCTTGAGAGCTGTTACCAGGCTGTCCGGAATTATGCTGATAGCGTTCATTCCTATAATGATGGTGTAAGTTTATCCGGGATCTATCAGGCCCTGCACCAGCCTGGTGTGAAACGTGTCAATTTGACTAAGCCTGCTGCCAATATTGATACATCACTTGGCCAGGTTGCATTTTGCGATAATTTCACTTTGGTTGCAGTGGGGTAGTCAGTGAATAAGTTACTTCCCCCAAATTCGACCAAATTTGAAATGAATTATGAGAATACATTTTCTCGTATTTCCAGTGTTGAGATTAAAACCCGAACTTTCAATGATGCAGAACAGGCACCAGTTCAGGTTCTGCCCTGGCTTGCCTGGGAAAGGTCAGTTGATATTTGGGATAACAGCTGGACTGAAGAACAAAAGCGGAATGTCATCAAAAACGCTTTATATAACCACAGTATCAAAGGAACGTTTGGTGCCTTAGAGCTGGCGCTAAATTCCCTTGGATTCCCTGTGATCGTCCAAGAATGGTTCAATATGGTTCCCATGGGCAAGCCATATACCTTCAAGCTGTTCATTAAAACCAGTGAAGACAATGTTTCAGTCACTGATTACAAAGAGTTGTTAAAAGTCGTACGTGCTTATAAAAATTTACGTTCCCACCTCATTGACACCACAGTGATGCTGAACAGCCCATCAAATTTGCAAGTAAATGCCACAACCCAAGCTGGTCATGAAGCTGAATTTGTGAAGTCTGCTGGCGGTCTGCATTTGGATGGAACTTGGGCATTAGATGGTACAAAAAAATTGAATGGAGTAGATATGTAATGGCAAATATTCAAGGTCAAAAAAAATGGTCAGACGTCCGTTTACTTGAAACACATGAACTTGCACGTGGCGGTGTGAATGGCAATTTAAATGAACAAGCCAAAGCCCTTGCTGACCGTACTGAGTTTTTAAATCAGGAAAAAGCGAGTAAATCTGAAATTGTGCAAGGTGTTTATGAGTTTGGGACTTATGCAGAATTTAATGCGGCAAAGACATCATTACCTGCTAACTGTACTGTAGTGATTGGTCAAGAAAATACGACTGGTTCTGGTCAGTGGGGAATTGGTAATAATAGTTGGAATGGTTCGATTTTAAAGAAAAGTGCTTTTGATCCAGCTGAACTTATCAAAGTTTGGTCTAATGAAAATGCATTATTTAAACCAAAAAGTATTATTAATAATGAATCTACTGCAGTTGATTTAAATTCTATTGAATATCAAAACGGCTATTTTCTTTTTACATTAACATCAAAACCCCAATTTCATTTAAATTTTCCATATTATGGTAATACTGCGGGTGTGCGTGGAGCAGGTGCATTAATTGCAGTGAAAGAACCCAGCGGATCATTTGCACGTCAGATCTATATTGCGCCTGACAATATCTATTTTCGAGCAACTACGAGTGGTGTTTTTGAGAACTGGATTAAATTAACATCTGAAAAAGACTTAGAAAGATTTTTAGTTAAGCCAATTGCAATTAAACAAAATATCAATGCAAACGATTTGA
>NZ_SNTY01000046.1 GCF_004377485.1 Alkanindiges illinoisensis | reverse complement strand
CTGATACCGATGAGCCCACCTGCATACTCAAGGCAACACACTGGGCTTTTTGTTCGGCAGTATAGCGACGGCGACGCTGGTTGAATGTGATAACTTCGATATGACTCATAAGACACTCCTTAATCCTAGGCTTAGCGCTAGGGCTTAACTAAAGGTGTCCGTTTTAATTGGGGGCTATTACATCAAATTTTATTTCTATTTCTGATGCATATCTTCTAAAACTTCCTAACGCTTCTTTTGTGCGATATTTAACAATTTTTACATTTTTTTGAATATTAAAAAAGGTCAGCGTGTGACCCACACCTGACTAAAATTAATTCCTGATTGTCCCAGTCCACGTCCCAGATCAGTAAGAAATCCGGTTGCACATGGCATTCCATATGGGGTTTCCAGTTCCCAACTAAGGGATGTGGCTTATATTCAGCCGGGACAGTCCCTGTTTTCACTAGATGCACATCAATAAGGTGCAGCAGTAACTTGGTATCCTTTTTAGGATCACTTAGCGCGCGCTTTAAATCCTTTTTAAACTGCTTTTTAGTCCTGATCGTCAGCATCATCTACCTCATCAAATAGTGCTTTTGCTGATGAGTAGGTTTGCGGTTCAACTGGAGCATTCATGGCGGCGAGTGTCACAGCATTTGGGACTTTAAGTTCAAGCGGGAATTCCTGACGGACAATTACTTGATGCAAAAAAATCCTGATTGCATCAGACATGCTTAAACCTATTGAGTCTAATACTAGTTCGGCTCTTTGCTTGATATCACCATCAACCCGTGCTCTTACCACATTCACTTTAGCACCCATAACTCAGACCTCAATGTATGCACCCATACAAGTATATAGCCTTATCGTAGCCTAAATGGGCTACAATTAAAATCATTAATACGAATTCCTACATTTTTTCGTTAACGAAAGTTCTGCCCGTGATGAAATCAGTATCGTGATGAAAAAATCAGGCTATCAGGGCATCCTGACGTAAGAGCAATATAATGCACTACTGCCCGCTTTAACCAAATTTTCAGAAGAACGTAATTTGGTATGGCAAGGTGAGAATCGCCTGATAACACGGCCCGTAGGTCTGGGGGGTTACCGTCGGGCCAAAGCTATGTATTTGCCAACTGGTTTATTGTGTATTGTCAATTAAGTGATCAGGTCACCTGGTTATTTTACAACAGCACGCAGGACTGTCTTGAAGCCAGCTTAATTTGGGATCAGGTGTTAAATCCCGAGATCCATTCCATTAAAAGCGAATGGGACATCTTTGACCAACGCGGGCGCCTAATTCGTTTGAATGAAAAAACCGGTATTATTACATCAATGGCCTTTAGCTAAGTGTTTATGACATAAGTCAAAAGGGGCACTGGTAAATAACTCAGTGCCTAGGATTGAGAAGGGTTAATCCTTTTGACTAAAAAGAAAAAAATAGGCTATTTGTCCTTTAAGAAATCTATATTATTGCTGAAATTCTTATGAAATTTTCCTTTTTAAACCAAATACTTATTTTTAATACTAGATTACGGTTTACAGAACTTTTGATCTGATTTCTATATTTGCATTAGCAAAACTGTAGCGATATTTAGCAAAAATGCCGCTCTCTCATTGGTTCCATCCTCTTATGCAGTCCCATACTGTAAATTTGGTTCATCATCGCCACTAGGTACAGTTAAAACTTTATTTTCATACTGGCATTATTTTGGATTAGTCCTAACTAGCATCTAATTTATTTAGTGTTTTAGTGACATAGCTAACATGATGAAAACTCATTTTATTGTGCAATAAACACAATTGCTGTATAATAAGTGCAAATACGACATCAGGTGTTTATCATGACTGCATTGCTAAAACACCCCGTCGACAAAAAAGTAGTGCTCGCCAAGGCACTAATTCAGGTGGCGGAACAGCTTGATCTAAAACAAGCACAGGTTGCCGCTATCTTAGGCGTACACCGTACTGCAATCAGTCGACTCAAAAGTAATCCTGAACTAGATCCTGCTTCCAAGCAGGGAGAGCTGGCATTATTACTGATTCGAATGCATAGGGCGTTATATGCACTCACCGGTGGTGATACGGAATGGATACGTCACTTTATGAATACACCCAATCGGGTGACAGGTGGTATTCCTGTACAGCAAATTGAAAGTATCAGTGGCCTAGTAACTGTCTTGCAATTTGTTGATGCCATTCGGGGTAAGGTGTGAGTAGCATGGCTGATGACGTATGGCAGTCCTGTAATGGCCACAAATTTATTAGTCCCCTGTCTGGTACATTGTATCGCCTTGTTGAGAGCCAAGAGCAAATCGCTACACGCCAATTAGTTGATACATTGGAAGAACAGGCACTACTTGAAGAGATGCTGGAAACAGTAAAACCTCCCTATCCCGACCGTTTAGATCACTTGCACTATTTACTGAAAACACCATTTCGTTACCCTCCCTTAAAATGGGGATCACGGTTTGGCCGAACATTTGAACCAAGCATTTTTTATGGTGGCTGCAGCGTAGATGTAACGCTGGCAGAGTCAGCCTATTATCGTTTTGTATTTTGGCATTCCATGGATGGCAAACCACCAAAACCTATCCTGCGCTCCGCACATACCTTATTTTCAGTCGGTTATCAAAGTGCTTTGGGTGTCCGCTTACAATCTCCACCCTTTGATCAACATGTAAATGTGATTGCACATCCAACTAATTACTTCCCTACCCAGCACTTAGGGACAGCCATGCGCAATGATGGCGTGCAAGTCTTTGAATACCCTTCAGCACGGGCAAATGATCACGGCCCATGCGTTGGACTATTTAGCGCAGAACCTTTTTGTCAAAATAGCCCTTTGGATCGACAACAGTGGTTTTGCGATGTGGCGACAGATGCAGTAATATTTAAAGCTGTTGAAGAATCAAGAATTGTACGTTTTGAATTATTGCAATTTCTAGACGACGGCATACTTCCTATACCTGCCTAAACTAGCTTAATGGACTGAACAGCAGTGAATACGTGTTTGTACACTCAGCTAGATTTTTAGCAAATTTTCTAAGCTGCCTGCATGGCAGTGAACACGACAAGGGTGAGATTGTCGCGAAATATCATTTTCTAAACCTACTCGTGTAATACTTTATCTTGCTGTCTCAAATGTTTAAGATAAATATCTGACTATGGCGGCAGTTAAGACTATTGAGGCTACTGAAGAAGAAATAGAAAAATATGCTTTGAAAAAGAAAGACCTGTTACTGACCGAGGGCGGCGATCCTGACAAGTTAGGACGCGGTACACTCTGGCATAATGAGTTGCCTGAATGCATCCACCAAAATCATGTTTTTCGAGTGCGTTTGAAATCTGATTTGTTGAATCCCTATTTTCTGAATTGGGTAGTAGGTAGTGAACGTGGAAAAAGATATTTCTTACGATCTGCCAAGCAAACTACAGGAATAGCATCTATTAACATCACTCAACTTAAAAGTTTCCCCTTATTGATTCCACCTATAGAGCTTCAAAACGAGTTTGAAATTAGAATTCATGCCATTGAAAAAAATAAGAAGTTATTTGAGCAGATGCATATGCAAGCGAGTAGCTTGTTCAGCTCAATACAGCACCAAGCTTTTACAGGAACTTTATAGCGATATAACTCTGACAACCATACTGACATTTTTTTACCTTGTATTGCGATAACATGCTGAGCTATATTAAAAAAATACTGACATTTTCACTGACAGAATTTTATAAAAATTATGCCTGAACTGAGCAAAGCCTGGCTGGACGACACCACCTTACGGGTGATGACGTACCGGTCAGGTTCATTTACCTTTAGCCTAAGCCTTGACCTGCAAGGCTTACAGCCCATGATCGACCGGGTAAATGACGCACAGCAGCGTTTTAATAAAATGCCTGCCCTGCCGCACATCATTGACCAGATGCAGGAAAAGGTACTTGCCAGCAGCGTGTACAGCACCAATACCATTGAGGGCGGTGAATTTACCGAAGAAGAAACCGCGCAGATTTTGCGCATTGATCCCAAGCTGATTCAAAGAACAGAAGAAAAACGCCTGACCAACCTAAAGCAAGCGATTGAATGGGTGAAGCAAAACAGCCAGCAGCCAGACCATAACCAGCTACGCACCAATGATGGGCAAACCATTACCATGCAGGACGTGTTTACCCTGCATCGGCTGGTCTCGCAAGGCGTGGATGAGCAAACCAATCCACCAGCACAGTTTAGAAATAACCAGCCGGGGCAAAAGACGCTGGTTGGCAATGCCGCGCACGGTGGCACCTATCGCCCACCCAAATCGCTAGATGATATTGAATACCTGATGCAAGCATGGCTGGAGTGGCTCAATCACCCGGCCATCATGCAGCAATCAGCCCTGATCCGGGCAAGTCTGGCCCACTTCTACTTTGAGCTGATTCATCCATTCTGGGATGGCAATGGCCGTACCGGTCGCCTCATTGAAATGCTGATTTTAGAGCAGTCCGGCTACCGGTTTAGTGCTTCTGCCGTGTGGCGTTATTACCAGCAAAACCTGCATCAGTATTTTGCCCTGTTTAACCAGTGCCGCAAACTGGCTGAACAAAAACAACCACCGGCACATCAGGGCTTTGTCCGCTTTATGATTGAGGGCATGTTTACCACTATTAATGATCTGCATGATCAGGCCAACAGCATCATCAGCTTTTTGCTGTATAAAAATGCCCTAAACGATGCCCGTAGCACTAAAGTGCTATCAGAACGGCAGTTTAATCTGGTTGAGCTGTACATGAGCCTGTTATCAGCTGGTAGTTCTGCCCTAACGCCAAGTGAGCTGTACAAAACCCCAGTGGTACGGGGATTATTTAGCGATAAGACCGAACGTACCTATTACCGCGATATTGAAAAAATCGTGCAGTCCGGCTTTTTAAAGGATAGTGGCGGTAAGCTGTATATTTAAGCAAACCACTTTGCAGCTTAAGCATTCAAATCGCTGATAAAGTAATCTGGCACCATGGCTGAGACGTGACAGGAAACAATAAAGGACAAGGCATGAGTAACTTTGGGTTTTTACAGGACAGTTTCCCTAACTTGGCAGAAACGGCTGAAGGCGCTGAAAGGCTGGTGTATGTCCATCCGCAAGCCGCGCTGATGTGTGCGCGGCAATCGCTTGAGAGCCTGGTATTCTGGCTATACCAGTACGATAAAAAACTCAGCCAGCCTTATGATGCCTCTCTGCATACCTTGCTTGGACAGGCTGACTTTAAAGCGCTGGTGCCTACCTACGTCTGGGACAAGATGGATGTAATCCGCATGGCGGGCAACCAGGCGGTACATGGCAAAAGTTTCAATAAGATCAAATCCGAAGAGGCACCGACTTATATTCGTCACTTGTTTTTGATTTATACCTGGTTTGAACGCAACTATGGCTCACCTACCAAAGACCGTTCGCAGCCATCCCTATTTAACCCTGCCCTGATTGCTAAAGCTCGGGATAGCGAGCAGGTTCAAGCCAGTCAGGAACAACTACAACAGCAAGCCAAAACTTTAGAGCAGCAATTTAAAGCCAAATACGACGCCCTGCGCGTGCAGGAACAGCAGTTGCTCGAGCTGTCTGCCAGTCTGGAAGAACGAGAAAAATTACTGGCAACCATTGATGCTGACCTGGCACAAAAACGCCAGCAGGTCGAACAGGCCAAACTGGCCAACAGTGGCGTGCCTGACCTGACCGATTATAAGGAAAGCGAAACTCGTAAGCTTAAAATTGATTTGATGCTCAAGGAAGCAGGCTGGGATTTTGGCAGCAACATTAAAATTGAAGTACCGGTTACTGGTATGCCAAGTGCTGCTGGTGTGGGGGCGGTTGACTATGTGCTGTATGACGCTGATGGCTTACCTTTAGCGGTGGTTGAAGCCAAACGCACCTCAGTAGACCCAGCCAATGGGCAGCAGCAAGCCAAGCTGTATGCGGATTGTCTGACCGGACGCCCGGTTTATTCGGTAGATTAAGTCATTCTGGATCAGCAGGCTTTCTTCTTTAAGGCAATCCTCAATTAGACTGGTCTTGCGTCATTGCTCAATCCTTCGGTTTACATAAAGTATCGGGAATACTTGATGGATGATCAAACTTGGTCATAGTCAGTCCTAAACCAGATGGGTCGGATCAGGAACCGGATTATACGAAAAGTTTTTGTCATCCGGTGTCACTGTAATCACCGGCTTGCCGAGCTTATCCTCATAGGACTGTTTGCAGGCTGGATAGCCAG
>NZ_SNTY01000045.1 GCF_004377485.1 Alkanindiges illinoisensis | reverse complement strand
CATACGTAAAGACAGACGGAATAAGGATTTAATCATTAAGCAGCATTGGATGGCTGCGTCGGAGTAGGTTTGATTTCGCCCTTGTTTGCCTTTTGATGGCGCATACCATTGCGTAGCAGGATCAAACTAAATGGCAATATTTCCGCGACTCATAAGTGCTCGGTTATATGCGGGCCAATTGGTTGTGCGGTAGATTTTGTGTGTAGGCTTCTTCATTTGAAAATTATATCGCTGAAAAACCCTTTACAGATAGGTTTGTGCAACAAAGCCCTTGTAGAAGGACAGTTTAGTGAAATAAAGAAAGTCTTTTAAGCTTTAATCAATCTCCTAGAAATATTTCTAGGAGATTGATTACGTACTCATTAAAGAAAAATAGGCAATAGCCTATCATTTTATTTTGAATAGAAAATATCAATCACCAAGATAATTCTCATTTAGGGTGATTGAATTGATAATTGTTTTCATTTGCATTATAATTACGAGGTTTTTTAAGGTTATTTTAAGTTTAATCTGAATTTCAATCTGGTGATTGATTATAGGGGTCACATGAAAAAGTATTTATTTGTTAAAAATCAAATTGGTATGAGTGGTCTGCTGTTCTGTGGTTTTGCACCAATGCTTTATGCTGCTACTGAACAAACTCAACAAATTGTTGTATTACCTACGATTCAAGTGATTGGCTCACAAGAGGATTCAATTTCAAAAATTCCAGGTGCAGCGGTAATTGTAAGCCAAGAGCAAATTCAACAATTCACTCCAAACTCTACAGAAGAAATTTTAAAACGCGTATCAGGTGTGTATGTTAAACCTGAAGAGGAGTCAGCAATTGTTGGCAACATTGGTATGCGAGGAATTAGTTCGGCTGATTACAAAACACTTATTCTAGAAGATGGTGTGCCTGTTGCGCCGGGTTTATTTGTTGGAAATGGTCGTTATTACAATCCACGTATTCAACGTATGGATAGCATTGAAGTTCTTAAGGGATCTTCTGCGTTGCGTTATGGACCTATGAATATTGGTGGTGTAGTAAATTATCGTACTAAACAACCTAAAGATGGTGCTCTTGTTGATCTATCAATTGGATCTTGGGATACCTATAAGACAACTGTTGAATTAGGTGGCAGTTCTCCAACGAAAGATAGCAATGTCGGAGCGATTTTAAGCTGGGCGAAAAGTGACGGTTTCATGGATAAAAGCTATGAAATGAAAGATGCCGTTATCAAAGCAGGTACAGCTATCGGTGATAATCAATGGGTTGGCGTTAAATTTACTCATTATGAAAATGATGCCAATATTTCATATCGTGGTCAGTTCTTGGGTGAGTATCAAGCCAAGAAACAGAATAATCCTGCTCCTGATGACTGGTTGTTAACAGAGCGTAATTCTTTTGATATCAATCATCGTTGGGATATTAATGCAGATACTGAACTTCAAACATTGCTGTATTGGAGTGAAATGAATCGTGATTATTGGCGCTATGGCGTGAATGCTACAGCTTCACAAGCTGCAGGTCGTTGGATTTATACTGATAATGTAAGTGGCTTTAATCGTGCTTTTGAACGTATTGGAGCGGAAACTCGTCTGATTGCAAAAAATACTATTTTTAATATTCCTGGTGAAGCTGAGATTGGCTTGCGCGTGATGAATGAGAAAATGGATGACGTTACGATTAATGCAACTCGAGCTACACCACGCACAGGTACAACAGCAAAAGATACTAAAGATTCTGCGAAGAGTGTTGCTTTGTATGCTCAAAACCGTTTCGATATTTCAGATCAATTATCCGTAACGCCTGGTGTCCGTGTTGAACGCTATGAACAGCAACGTGATGATAAACAAAAGAATGAAACAGTTAAAACTTCAAATACCGAAGTAATGCCCGGATTAGGTGTTACCTACCAATTCATTCCAGCTGTTCAGCTTTACGCTAGTGTCTACAAGGCATTCTCACCAGCACTAAATGGTGACTCACTCAGTGGAATGAAAGATCAAAAACTAGATGCAGAAACTGCGGTAAGTTGGGAGTTGGGTTTAAGAGGTCAGCAAGATGCAGTTCGTTACGAGTTAACTGCTTTCCGTATGGACTTTGACAATCAAATTATTCCAGCTAACAGTAACTCAGATTTCCAATCGACCAATGGTGGTAAAACTTACAACCAGGGGCTTGAAGGTGCTGTAAGTTTAGAATTTGAGAATGGTTTTGATGTGTTTGCTAATCTTACATGGATTGCAAATGCTGAGTTCAAAGGCGATCGTTACAACAAAAATGGTTCACTAAAATCAAAAGATGGTGACCGTGTACCATATACACCTGAATGGGTAGCAAATCTTGGGGTAGGTTATACCTATGCAGGTCTACGTAGTCAGTTGAGTGCAAACTATACAGGTTCTCAGTTTACTGATGAATTAAATACCAAACCGATTGTAGAGAATACTTCAGGATTCTTTACTGGAAAAATCGATGCTTACACGACTGTCGATTTGACAACACGCTATACCTTGAATGATCAAGTTGAGTTTTATGGCGCAGTTAAAAACTTAGAGGACAAGCGCTATATCGCAAGTCTACGTCAAGGGATTTATGTTGGTCCTGAGCGTTCATTTGAAGCTGGTGTTCGTTATCGTTTCTAATCGATGATTCGGTTGACATAGAAAAAAGGGTTGTATTGATTAAATACAACCCTTTCTTATTTGGGGACTATATAGCAGAATTCGCTATATCGCTAAAATCTTATTTATTTGTTTAGCACTTTACTCATACGAGCAAGCAGAATGACAGGGATCAAACCCACTAAAACAATTAATAATGCTGCAATTGCTCCATCTTCATATGTTCCTCTTGAGGCTTCAGCATATAACTGAGTTGCGAGGGTTTCCATATTCAAAGGTCGAAGTAACAAGGTGGCCGGCAATTCTTTCATACAATCCACAAAAATAAGTAATGCCGCAGAGATGATTGCAGGGCGGAGTAGTGGAAGATGAACTTCTTTTAATATTAAAAATTGATTTCGGCCTAAATTTTGAGCCGCGTCATCAAATACGCCATGGATACGATTATATCCAGACTCTATTCCACCAATTGCGATTGCAAGAAAGCGTACACTGTAGGCATAAATAAGGGTGAAAGTTGTTCCTAAAAAGAGTAAGCCTGTGTGAATTCCTAACTTAAATTCAAGAAAATCAGCTACCGCATGATCAATTTTTCCAAGTGATAACATAAGACCAATTGCCAACACAGTTCCAGGTATTGCATAACCTAAACTAGCAATTCGGCTAAACCATGTAATTTGGCTAAAGCGTGCCGCACTGACAATAAAGAATCCAATTGCAATTGTGATCACAGTAGCAACTGTAGCTAGAAATAAAGTGTTGATTGATGCTTGTAATAAATAGTCTGAAAAACCTGCATACTTGAAACGCTTATAAGATTCCACCAATAAATGGATGAACGGAATGAGGAAACCAATGCTGATAGGAATCAATCCAAGTATTAAACATAAACCAGCTTTTGTGCCACTGAGTTGTTGTGCTGGCATCAATCGACTACGTTGAGCAGAGTTCATATAGCGTTGTTTGCGTCTACCCAGTCTTTCAATAACAACCAATAAAGTAATAATGATCAACATGAAAATCGCGATTTGTGCAGCACTAGCGAGATCGGATTGATTTGTCCATGTTGAATAGATCGACAAAGTTAGGGTTTTGACGCCTAGAAACTCGGTTGCACCGATGTCATTAATGGTTTCCATCAAAGCTAAACTAGCCCCCACAGCGATTGCTGGGCGAGCTAAAGGAATCGCGACTCGAAAAAAAACTTGGTTCGGGTTGAGCCCTAAACTGCGTGCAACTTCAATCAAGCTAGCTGATTGCATGAGAAACATTGCACGTGTGCTTAAATAGACATAAGGATATAAGACAAAACTTAATAGAAAAATACAGCCCCAAACAGAGCGAATATTCGGAAACCAAGCAGGTTGAGATTCCCAACCAAAGTTAGCTGCTAGAAAGCTTTGTAGTGGGCCGATAGGATGCAAAATATCGATATAGCTATAAGCGATGATATATGTTGGTATTGCAAGGGGAAGCAGTAGTGCCCAATCTAAAAAAGCTCGACCTCTAAACTGATATGCGGTTACTAACCATGCGCTACCAGTCCCGATTAAAATCGTGAGTAGACCAACACCAAATAATAAAATACTGGTATCAACCAAAGTAGGGGGCAGAACATACTGAATCAGATGCCCAAAAATATCACTATTACCCTGAATTGCTGTTAAAACCAATGCAATAACAGGCAAGCAAGCAAGTAAGGTCAATACCCCACTGAGCGATGTAAATAAATTAAAGTGATGCTTATTTTTGGTCATTAGAGATTAAGAAACTATTGAAGAGCAGGTTTAAGAAGTTTGATTGGACAGGTCAAAACAAAATGGATGACCTGCCCATAAAATCACTTAGTGATTAAATTGAACTTTATCGACTAACAGATTTGCTGCTTTGCGATATTTTGCAATTTCACTCAGACGGACGTTATCAATATTTAACTTTCCGAAACTTGCGATAATTGGATCAATCTTCACACCAGGTTTTACTGGATACTCATAACCACTTTGTGCATAGATTGCTTGTGCATGATCTGAAGATAAGAATTCCAATAATTGAACTGCTTCTTTACGGTTTGGTGCATATTTTGCTACAGCTGCACCTGATACATTGATATGCGTTCCACCATTTTTAAAGCGAGGTAATACAACATTAATTGCATTGCCCCAACGTTGTTGCTCAGCATCACCATTACGCATTGTTCCTACGTAGTAGGTATTTGCAACACCGATATCACAAATTTTACCGAGAATATCGCGTGCAACATCACGATCACCGCCACTTGCTGGACGAGCTAAATTCGCTTTGATGCCACGTAACCATTGTTCAGTTGCTTTTTCACCGTGATGTGCAATATATGATGCAATTAGCCATGTGTTATAAGGATGGCTGCCAGAGCGTATACAAATCTTGCCTTTCCATTTTGGATTTGCGAGATCTTCATAACTGATGGCTTTTAGTGGTGTACGTTCTTTAGAAACATATACTGCACGAGCACGCATAGATAAAGCGTACCAGTGACCATTGGCTGCACGTAAGTTACCTGGAATCGCGGTATTTAAAACTTTAGAGTTCACTCGTTGAGTTAAACCATTTTCAACCAAATCAACCAAACTGCCGAAATCAACGGTCAGCATGACGTCTGCAGGTGAGCGGCGACCTTCAGTTTTAACACGTTCCAGCATTCCATCTTTGATAAAAACAGTGTTTACTTTAATACCTGTTTTTTGATTGAACTCATCTAATAGCGGTTGAATTAACACAGGTTCGCGAGTGGTATAGAGATTGACCTCAGCGGCATTTACCCAACCACTGCTGAGTGCGACAAGACTAACTGAAAGCGCATGAAGTTTTATTCGTTGGTTCATTTTTGATCCCTAAAGAAGAAACTTGAATAATAAATACAAGTTAAGTGGGTGATTGATGGGTTTCGATTGAATCATTGGCTTCATAAAAGAAACACTGAGATAAATCTAACGATAGGTAGACGGTGTCTGCTTGGTCGTAATGTTGAGAATATTCAACATAAGCACTTAACACTTTATCTTCTGCCTCGATTTTTAATTTAAGTAGTTGTGAATAGCCTAAGAAGTTTGACGAAATAATTTTAGCAGCTAGACTATTTTCAGTTTTTATCCGATTAACACGTAATTGGTGGGGTCTAAAATAGCAACGAATCTCGTTATTACTCGTCAAATGTTTTGGAATATCAATATTTCCAAAAATCGTATGCAGTTGTTGATCTTGTATTTGGGTTTTTATTTCATTCAAATCGGAAAAATAACGTGCTGCAAAAAGTGTTTTCGGTTGGAAGTAAAGCTGCTTGGGCGTACCACTTTGAATGATTTTACCTTGATGCATCAAAATAATCTGATCAGCAATTTGAAGTGCTTCTTCAGGATCATGAGTCACAATGATAGTGGTGGTTGAAGTCTGTTTTAAAATTTCAATAGTACTTTGTCGAATTTGATCACGTAAACGATGATCCAAATTCGAAAATGGTTCATCCATAAGCAAGACATGAGGTTTAGGTGCGAGTGCACGAGCTAAAGCAACACGCTGTTGCTCACCACCAGATAAAGTATGTGGATAGCTATGAATATGATGCGACATAGAGACATGCTTTAACGCATTTTCAGCAATAGATTGACGCTCGTGCTTCGGGATTTTTTTCAATCCAAACATCACATTTTCCAACACGCTTAAATGTGGAAAGAGAGCATAGTCTTGAAATACAAAACCGATATTGCGTTCTTCAGCTTGAACTTGTTGATATGGGTCCCATAGAACTTTTCTTTCTAGCTGAATAGAACCCTCAGTAGGAGTCTCTAGACCTGCGATTAGACGTAGCATGGTTGTCTTGCCACAACCAGAATGTCCCAGCAGGCAAATAATCTGACCACTTTGAGCAGACCATGATGCTTGATTTACAGCAAAACGCTCACCGAATTTTTTGCTAAGCTTTTGAATGGTTAAGACATTAGCCAACGTTACGGTATGAGCATTCATGGTCAATTCACAGGAATAATTCTTGCCCAAATAATAACTGATAATTCTTCTCAAGTGGAGTTTTTTTGAAGGAATGGGAGCGTGTTTATTGGGTCTATTTTAATAAACTCAAAGGTAGAATGATTTAACTTGAATAAGTAATTATTTAATTAAATATTAGATATTTAACTGGCTAATAAATAAAGTATTTAGTGAGGGCTTTGTTGCACAAACCTATCTGTAAAGGGTTTTTCAGCGATATAATTTTCAAATGAAGAAGCCTACACACAAAATCTACCGCACAACCAATTGGCCCGCATATAACCGAGCACTCATGAGTCGCG
>NZ_SNTY01000044.1 GCF_004377485.1 Alkanindiges illinoisensis | reverse complement strand
GAGATTCATGCACGTGTGGCAGTATTAAATAAATTTATGGAATTAGGCCGAGCTCATACCCAAGTTGTCACTTAAATTTGAGTCGCTTAGGGTAGTTCTATTTTTTAAATCTTTGTGCAACAAAGCCGTTCTGAACATCCTCAATATCTAGAAATAACTGCTGAGTCAAGCACTCATATCGTACTGTTCGATTAAAACGTTCAACATAAGTATTTTGCTGTGGATTGCCTGGTTGACTAAATACATGCTTAATGGTTCTCTGAATAGCCACCAAAATTCTAGACACATATAACCATCTTTTGATGGGCCTTTTCATAATCTAATGGAGAACGCTGACCATTGGAACCATGTCTGCGTTTTGAATTGTAGAACATCTCAATATATTCAAAGATATCCGACCTGGCTTCAGTTCTTGATGAATATATTTTCCTCTTGATTCTCTCTCGTTTTAACAACTGAAAGAAACTCTCGGCAACAGCATTATCATGGCATGAGCAGTATACTGCGCAAGTCGTCGACTCATACTGCTTTCAAGATTATGATGCTTGAGAAATGTCTGCCATTCATGGCTGGTGTATTGGCTACCTTGGTCAGAATGGATCAGCACCTTATTCTTTGGATTCCTTCGCCACAAAGCCATTAGTAATGCATCTAAAACCAGGTCTGTCGTGATTCTTGATTTCATCGACCATCCAACAACAAGACGAGAAAATAGGTCAATTACAACTGCAAGATACAGCCATCCCTCATGAGTACGAATATAAGTAATATCAGTGACCCACAGTTGGTTGGGATGAGTTGGGTTAAACTGTCGATCTAAAGTATTTGCGGCAATAACAGATGGAGTACCTACATGAGCTCTAGGTTTACGATAGCCACGCTGTGATTTCAGTCCATCTGCTTTCATCAGCCGATGTACTCGATTAATCCCACAGCTTTCACCAAAATCCTTCAGATCAAAGTGAATCTTGCGATAGCCGTAGACTCCGCCAGATTCTAGCCAAAACTGTTTAATCAGTCCTGAAAGCTGTTGCCTTTTCTGGGCTGACTTGCTGATAGGCTGCTTTAGCCATGCATAATAACCACTATGATGAACATCTAGAGTTGAACATAAACGACGAACAGGCCATATATGCTGGTTGTCCTGAATAAAGGCGTACCTCATTTGGACTGGCTTGCGAAGCGGCGTGAAAGCAGTGCTTTCACTTTAAGATGTCCCTTTCTTCGATGACCCTTTGCAGCTCTTTTTTTAATTTTGCTAATTCTGCACTTGGATCATTAGATTCTGTTGTCTTAGGTTGCTGTGGATCATAACGTTTAATCCAAGCATACAGACTATGAGTGGTAGTTCCTAAACGTGTAGCAACCTCGGCCACACTATGGCCTTTCTCGGTAACTTGCTTTACTGCTTCAATTTTGAATTCTTCAGGGTATCGTTTACTGCTCATAAGCACCTCGTTAATTAGCCATTTTATCTAACTAAAAGGTGTCTACAAAATCGGTGGCTATTCAGCTCCTATACATAGGCAGGAATAAATATGCAACTTAGTATATTTGCAACAATAGTATTGGAAAGATTCATGTAATAATGCTTAAAACTCTCTAATTAGTTAGGGAGGCATTGGAATTGGAGAAAAAAGTAAAGTGCCCACTAGCAAATGTGGTTATTGGAGGAATTATCTTATCAACCCTTCTTATGTTGGTTTTATTACCAATATTGTCCCGGTGGATAAATGAAAAGAAAGCTTCTTGACCAATTATAGTAAGCAATTTTTAGCAGAAATATTGAGGCTTACTCAAGTCTCTCAGCTAATCGTAAATAGAATAAGGAAACTATTGTATGTCAGAAGATCATTCTCAGAGCCACGCGGCTGTTACTGAAGAGAATAGTAAGAAGTTAATATTTACTGTAGGTTTGACCACTACGTTTTAATCGTAGAAATTATAACCGTTTTTATTACTCAAAGTTTAACTTTTGTGATTATCTAAAAACACATAGCGGTCGAATGGCCATATTAACTGACTTAAAATCAGTCGCATACTTTAATGTAGCGGTTCTGATAGCACAAAAGTTTGCAGCATGAAAACGGAACCGGCATAATTGATTTATAGTGAACCCATACACTAAGCATAATGATTTAGAGGACGATAATCCCAATGAAAAAATTCCTTTTAGGAGCTGTTGCCGCATCTGTTTTGGCCTTTTCAGGCAATGCTATGGCCAATTTTGTGGCAGGTCAGGACTATCAGGTGGTCGCAAAACCAGTCAAAGTCGAAAAACCGGGCAAAATTGAGGTACGTGAATTCTTCTGGTATGGCTGTGGTCACTGTTTCACGTTGGAACCGCATATGCAGGACTGGTTGAAAAAATTACCCAAAGATATCCGTTTTGTACGTACACCTGCTGCAATGAACCCGCTTTGGGAACAGGCTGCACGTGCTTATTATGTTTCAGAAGCCCTGGGTGTGCGTCAAAAAGCACATTTACAGTTATTCCATGATATTCATGACAAGCAGCGTCCAATTTTAGAACAGGCACAATTGGCCAAGTTCTATACCCGTTATGGTATTTCTGAAGAGAAATTTAACACGACTTATAAATCATTCCCGATTTCGTCAAAAATTGCTCAGGCAAAAAATTTGACTGCTCAATATCAGTTAAGCGGTGTACCAGCGGTGACCGTGAATGGTAAATATATTGTGCAGGGCAATGATGCCAAAGTAATTCAGGTGGTGAATTACCTGATTGAAAAAGAGCGTAAAGCCAAATAAGACGCGATTGATTATCTCTAAAAAAAACCTGCATCGAATCTGCAGGTTTTTTTATTTAAACTGGAGGAATGGTTATTTACGTCCTGACTGCCGGATCTGGTGTTTCTATCGGCGGGCGATACCAGTGTAAAATTCCTCGGAATAAGAGCTGCATCTGCAACACGCTTTGCGCTTTAAAGTCATGGGATTGAATATGAATCGTGGATGGCTTTGTTGCACAAACCTATCTGTAAAGGGTTTTTCAGCGATATAATTTTCAAATGAAGAAGCCTGCACACAAAATCTACCGCACAACCAATTGGCCCGCATATAACCGAGCACTCATGAGTCGCGGAAATATTGCCATTTGGTTTGATCCTGCTACGCAATGGTATGCTCCGTCCATCGGTAAACAAGGGCGAAATCAAACCTACTCCGACGCAGTCATCCAATGCTGCTTAATGATTAAATCCTTATTCCGTCTGTCTTTACGTATGGTCACTGGCTGGCACTGTTGCAAATAGTGATTTGAGTCGATGAAGTTCCCTTTAAAAAGTGCTTAGAGACCGAAAACCCTGTTGATTAGACACACTTCACCCTGAGGCTGACCATAATAAAATGACGATGCTTGTCCTTTACGTAGTGCACGCATGACTTCAATACCTTTAATTGTGGCATAAGCAGTCTTCATAGATTTGAATCCTAATGTGGCCCTGATGATTCGCTTTAACTTACCATGATCACATTCAATGACATTATTTTTATACTTAATCTGCCTGTGCTCAATATCTACTGGACATTTTCCTTCTCGCTTTAACCGTGATAAAGCATGGCCATAGGTCGCTGCTTTATCTGTATTGATGACCCGTGGAATTTGCCATTTTTTCACCGTATTGAAGATCTTTCCTAGAAAACTATAGGCTGATTTACTGTTCCGTCTAGCGGAAAGGTAAAAGTCAATCGTATGACCACGTTGATCAACTGCACGATACAGGTAAGTCCATCGCCCCTTCACTTTGATATAAGTCTCATCCATATGCCATGAATGTAAATCTGTAGGATTACGCCAATACCAGCGTAACCGTTTTTCCATTTCTGGAGCATAACGCTGAACCCAACGATAAATTGTACTGTGATCCACATTTATGCCTCGTTCAGCGAGCATTTCTTGAAGTTCACGATAGCTGATGCCATATTTACAATACCAACGAACAGCCCAAAGAATGATTTCACCTTGAAAGTGCCGACCGTGGAAGGGATTCATCTGCTGTATCTCGAAATAAATAAGATATTTAGCTTATCATGTCAGCCTATTTGCAACAGTGCCCCCTCGACCAGGTTATATTTAAAACAGCTATGCAATGCCTACATTAATGGCAAAGCCAGCTAAGGTTAAAAACAAAAATAAACAGCCTGCTAATAACAGTGGTTTTATTCCCGCTTGGCGAATAGCGCCAACATGTGTACGCAGCCCAAGTGCGACCATGGCAATGGTAAGTAGTATATTATCAAACCATATAATAGCGTTTGTAGTTCCTTGCGGAATAACCGATAACGAATGCACGCCACTTGCCACTATAAATAACACTGCAAACCAAGGGATTGAAATACCCGCTTTTTGCTCGCCGCCATGTGCGTTTATGTTTGCATGCTTTTTACTTTGCCAAAACGATAAGCCTACTAAAAATGGCGCAAGCATCATTACGCGTAGCATTTTTTCTATCACGGCGGTGTCAGCCGCATTGGCACTTACCGTAGTCCCTGCTGCTACCACTTGCGCAACTTCATGAATGGTTGAACCAACAAAAATACCGTACGCATGCTCACTCACACCCATATATTCAAACATAATTGGGTAGGCAAACATACTTAACGTGCCAAACACCACAACCGTTGCCACCGCTACAGATACTTTATGCGCTTGTGCTTTTATTACTGGCTCTGTTGCCATTACCGCTGCGGCGCCACAAATAGAGCTACCCGCACCTATTAGTATGGTTGTTTGTTCATCAAGCTTAAAAACGCGCTTACCTAGCTGTACTGCTAATATAAACGTACCAAGCAGCATTACCACATCGGTTAATAGGCCATGCCAGCCTACACCCGCTACTTGTGCAAAAGTAATCCTAAACCCAAATAAAATAATGCCCGCTTTGAGTAATATACTTTTAGCGTAATCAACGCCTACATCTGTACGCGTAGCAATGCGCGCAAACACACTGTTACCCACAATAATGCCAAGCACAATACCAATTGTTAAGGAGCTAAATTGCGCACTTTGCATTATAGGTAACTTACTTAATGCAACAGATGCCCCCGCTAACACAACCACCAGCAGCATACCTAACCACCAGCGCGTATCGCCGTATTGCTTAGTCAAAGGCTGAAAACTACTTTTAATAGCGCTAAGCATAATATTCCCTCACTTAAACCAAGTTGATGTGTTGACTTAATTGTAAGAAAGCTCAAAATATAACTCCAATATATTAAAATCATGATTTGATAACTTAAAGTTATACAATTTAGAGTTATGCAATTTAAGGTTGTTCAATGAACTTACATTCACTTAGGGTGTTTTATACAGTGGCTAAATTGGGTAGTTTTTCAGGCGCAGCCGAAGCGCTTTTTATAAGCCAGCCCGCTGTTTCTAAAGCGCTAAAAGAGCTAGAGCATCAGTTAAACATTCAACTTATTGAACGTGCATCTAAGGGTAGAAAGCTCACCCTAAGCGAGGGCGGCCAAGCTTTGTATGATCACGCCCGCAGTATTTTTGCTATCGAAAAAGCCGCCATTGAAGATATTAAATCGCGAACAGGGCTTAAGCGCGGTACATTAGTTATAGGCACCAGCACCACCATTGCCAGTTATTGGCTACCGCCTTATTTAGCCAAATTTTGTGCGCAGTACCCGCATATAAAAGTAGAAGTACAAGTGGCTAATACCGCGCAAATTGAGCATGCCTTACTTGAATGCACTATCGATTTAGCACTGGTTGAAGGCACACCTACCGAGCCGCACATTATTAGTAAGCACTGGCAAAGTGATTTAATGAGTGTGGTTATACCGAGCAACTTTAAGCCCACTAAAGACTTAAAAGCATGGTTAAACGAGCAGTTTTGGTTATTACGCGAGCCAGGCTCTGGCACGTTAGAAATGTCTGTAAAGTTATTAGCAGAGCATGGCGTACAAGCAGAGCAAAGTATGCAATTAGGCAGCAACGAAGCTATAGCAAGAGCTGTTGCTCAAGGTATGGGGGTCGCTTTATTGCCAAACGTAGTCACAGAAGATTTAGTGCAGTTAGGCAAATTAGCGCGCCTGAGCCAAAAAAATAACGAGCAACTCTCTCGGCCGCTATACCAACTGCATTATAAAGACAGACCGTCTTCGCATGTTGCACAAGCATTTGAAAAAAGCCTGTTTAGTGAATAGAGGTTATGTGAGTAAAATTAGAATTGAGCTGTAAGTCGTGTATATATAAGAAGCTGAAGGTCGAAGCATTATTGTTTGTTCTGCTTTGACTACAAATGCTTCTTAGCATATGAGCTCAGTGCTCTGCTTGACTCATATAAATCGAGGGCAATTTGAAACCAATGTGTCCAATGAATATTGTTACTCTTTTTGAGCAAGGAGATCATTTCTTTAAGCGTATCTGAGTAAAAACCTTAGATTACTCATAAATCATAATGCAAAAGCTGGTGCAAACTGTTAAGCGCTGGCTGATTTTTTATGTTTTTTTGAATCTTATTTTTTCCCATAAAGCCCTCAGATTAATACCGATTCCCATAAAATTTGGTTTCAATTCTACTATTTTTTCTTCACTTTTCGGTTCTTTGGAATTAACTCCAGCCTCATTACCTTTGGCTTTAAAACCTTCAACATTTTTGACTTTAGCTAAGGTTTCTTTTGAGGTCTTATTGTTCTTTAAATCAACATCTTTTGAATCTTCTATATCGAACATTGGCATATCCTATCCTTTGCTATTCAAGTACCCTATATACCATCTAACTATTTGTGCAATAGCTGAAAGACGGAACGATGTATTTGCTTGACTAACATCATCTGTACGGTTGGAGGCTTTTAATCCTCTGACCTGCCTTGCCTTTACCCCCGTATTAACATTTAAAAATTTTGCGCCAGTAATTGGCTTTGTTGCACAAACCTATCTGTAAAGGGTTTTTCAGCGATATAATTTTCAAATGAAGAAGCCTACACACAAAATCTACCGCACAACCAATTGGCCCGCATATAACCGAGCACTCATGAGTCGCGGAAATATTGCCATTTGGTTTGATCCTGCTACGCAATGGTATGCGCCATCAAAAGGCAAACAAGGGCGAAATCAAACCTACTCCGACGCAGCCATCCAATGCTGCTTAATGATTAAATCCTTATTCCGTCTGTCTTTACGTATGGTCACTGGCTTTGTGCAAAGTCTGATTAAACTTTGCGGAT
>NZ_SNTY01000043.1 GCF_004377485.1 Alkanindiges illinoisensis | reverse complement strand
TTGTTAATGTTGCCTTTACCAGTGAATACACCATTTTAGACACCTATATTAATGGCCAGTCCAAGGCTGAAAGTCTGGATGCTTTAGGCAATATGCAGCATGAGCAAACCTTCCAGTATCCAACCACTTATGGCTTGGCCACTTATGATGTGATTACGGCCATTGGGACTAATCATCACGTGGTATTTTTCTAATACCACCACCTGACATTTTATCGCTTACCCTTTTTTAGAAATATTATTATGGCCAATATCAAGCAGCTCATTGAAGCCAACAAGAACAGCTATGCGCGTCTACGCAATCCCGGATCAGACACGCTCGATGAGCTGAAGAACTATAATGTGGTCAAGTACGCAATGGATGAGCGTAGTGATCATGGTGGACTGGCCTATTATAATCATGGAGATAAAACCCTGATTGTCGCGCATCAGGACATTTAACTAAACGGGACTGGCTAGTCACTGAGGTTCAAATCGCAGTTGGAGTCAAGGAAACTCTAAAGATTTAATCTAGTCTCGATTTAAGAAATCTTCGTAAAAAACTCTTTAACCAGTTAACGAATGGCTGAAACAAAAGCGTTTATTGAATTAGTTCTTATAAAAATTATTTCTAATTTCTTCGATTACTTTAATCGGATCAACTTCCAGCGCCTCACAATAATTTATAAATTCAAACATATCTAAACGACGATCACCAGTTTCTATTTTTCCAACGAACGAATAAACCACATTTAAGCGAACAGCAAATGCTCGTTGCGATAAGCCGAGTTCTTTGCGCCTTTGCACAAAGTATTCTCTTAACCACTTATGTTGAGGTGAATGTATTGATAACTTGAAATTGTTCATTGCATCTATTTTAGGTGCATGATATTTTGCAACTGTTTTGGGAGCAAAGCTTTTACTTATAATTTGTCAGAGATATTTACCAACAAAATTTGGTGATTGCAGGAACTACTTGATGCAAGTAAAAAATCTAATATTGTTTGGAGCCGCTGGAGCCATATTAGGCTTGCAAGGCTGTACTACCCTTGTAGATGCCTATAACCACGGTGGATACGTAATATCTACGCCAACCGATATGGTGAAGTATCACTCCCCACAGGAAGTCATTGATAAGCTAAGGCTTAATGGAAGAGATGGGAATGGTATGGAGGTTTACCATCGTAAACCGTATGCAGGCTATAGTATCGCTGGAAATTACTGGAATACTTACCCAGATGTGGCTAAGCGGGAGATTGCGCCTTATAAGCTCATGGAAAATCTCTGTATTAGTCAAAATGGATTCTTTAATCAAATTGCACCCAGTACACGCAGAGAATTAACACAAGATCCAGATCAGGTCACTAGAAGACCTGGCATAGAAGCAAAAATAGGTACCTTTAAGTGTTTAAGTGACACTCAAACCTGGTTTGTTTCTATTGAACCACAAACTGCTAAAGAATTTGATGAACCTACTTATCCTGCGGGGAACAGGGTAAATGCCATCATCATTATGAAAACCCGTGTGATTGATGAAGCCACTGCATTAAAACGATAAAAACCAATCTACTTTAGGAATAATTACTCAT
Source organism: Alkanindiges illinoisensis (assembly GCF_004377485.1). Lineage (GTDB taxonomy): Bacteria > Pseudomonadota > Gammaproteobacteria > Pseudomonadales > Moraxellaceae > Alkanindiges > Alkanindiges illinoisensis_A. The sequence continues at coordinate 6,206 of NZ_SNTY01000043.1, read as the reverse complement.
GTCCGTAAAAAATATTGTTACCCTTGGCATAATAGCCGGTTTAGCAGGTTGTGCCACACCTGAAAATATCAAACCTCAGGACATGAGCAAGTTCAACTCACCCAATGAGGTAATTATGGCTAAAAACCTCAATGGCAAAGAAGGCTTGGGCAAGGAATCCATCATAGCAGTGTATGCTATGTCAAACACTGTTGATAATTTCTCGGATGCTTTCCTGCCATGGGCTTATATGGAAAAGCTCTGTTTAAGTCAGGGTGGACATTTTAGTCAGGTAGCTCAAACAACCTTTAAAGAATTAAAAAAGGATGTGTATGAACTGCCCAGATATGCCATGGTCAGGGAGCGTATGGGCACATTCAAGTGTGCAAAAGCAGGAGGTGACTGGAACGTTGCCATTGAACCACAGTATTCCCGAATGAGCGGTATTGGCTCTACCACCATGGTACTTGTCACTGTCAAAACCCGGGTAATTGATGCGGTTACAGCCAGTGCCAACGCCCAAAGCGCTGCCAGAGAACAACAAATACAGGCACGCAATCAGCAAAGACAGCAGGAATATTATCAGGAACTGCGGCGCGCTGAACTTGAACGTGCAGCTAACCACCAGCGCTACATAGCGGCTAATCCACCCACTATTAATGATATCGGCCACACCATCTGTAAAGAAACCCAGTTGGGAATCTACACAGGCCTGATTGTACTGGGAGAGCCACAGTATAAAACCATACAAGGGATGGCAATTGGCAGTTTAGAGGCAATCTCTAATGACCGTAGCAATCTAAAAATCAATTTAAAGGGCTGGTTAAATGGCAATTCCATTGAATCAGGCACAAGGGCAATTTATAAACAAACGCCTTTGGAATCTGGCCGTGTGATCTGGGATAACAAAGACGGCTGGTATATGTGTGATTACTGAATAGACCATATTCATCATTTAAGGGCGTTGATCATTAGATATCTTAACTATGATCAACGCAAATTAATCATATTTATTTTTTCACAGCTCAAAATTTTTAATGATTACTGGGCAAGTTTATTTTAAAGCGGGAATGAAGTTTTTGAACAAGCATATAAGTGTTGCCATTATTTTAAGTTTAGCTGGCCTGATAGGTTGTTCAAAATCATCCCAAGCAAGTGACACTAATGAGGCCAGTAACAACAAAAGCGGTCAAACTTCATCAGACGCGCCTTTAAAAGAACCAAAAGTAGCAGCAATTGCGCCAGAAGATAACCCCGCATTAAAGGGAACACCTGTTCTGGGTTTTAAGCTTGGTGATTCTACATTTGATTCGGTTAAAGCCAGATTGAGCAATTACAACGTTCTGGATGGTGAGTCGTATGCTGGTGGGCCAATATTGGAAAATGATGGTTCAGGATTTGATATCGAAGGACTGCAGTCAACCAGCTTTGCCTTTGATGCCAATAACAAACTGGTGTGCGTATCCATGACCTTTAGTGAATCCAATAAAATGGGGCATGATACCTATCGCCAACTGGTCGCCTATGTCAAAGCACGCAAATATAAGGTCATTCGTGTCGTTGCACCTTTCGTGGGAAATCAGCTGACAGAATTTTCGACTCCCAACCATGATGTGATTAGTGTGAATTCACCGCATCTGGATTTTCATATTTACGTTGAATATGCAACGCAAGGATTTAATCGAGCCAGGGCACGCTATCAACAGCAACAGTCTTCTCAGCAAAAAAACAGGGAAGCCACCAATTTTTAGGCAGTGTAATGATGAAAAATTTATATTTTTTAGGGGCTTTACTAATTCCTTGCCTGGCACAGGCTGTCCCTGTTCAACTAGGGACTTATATTGGAGTAAGGGAAAAAAAGCTCAATATCAGTGTTTATCAACATGCTGGCATCTATCAATACCAGCTTATTATGCAACGTCCTCAAACTGGCGATATCCGCTTCATTGTGGCATCTGAGTCGAAAAGTATTGAAGATCATCAGCAGGTCATGTTCACTGTTCCAGACAATGCGTATGATGAAGAAAATCCGGCTAGCCTCTGCCAGACAAATATAAGCTTTTTAGGGAATAAGATTTTGGTCAGTGCTGCTTCTAACTGCAGTCTGGAAGAGCAGGGTTATAACGGTCAATATGCCTACTCGGAGCCATCCTCTGTTATTCCAAAAAAGTACTGGGGCAAGTGGGATGACTGTAAAGAGCCTGCATACATAAACAAAAGTGGTTTTTCATCGGATGGTTACCATCATCACGGGGTATTGGGTGTTGAAGAAAAAGGAAATATATTGGAACTTTACGGTTATACCATCGATGAAGGACAAGCCAGTGGTCAACATATGAACTTCAAATTTTATAAGAACGGTAAAGTTGATATCACTACCCACTATGACAGCGTCAGGCCCCGTATTCAAAAAAACCTGAAAAAGTGCACTTAACGCTACCGTTACTGAATATTCACGGACTAAATTAAGACATTTAAACTTCACTAACTTCGTTACTGTATACTGGCATTTAGAGATTATCATGGCACAGACGATCCTTCCCTTTTACAAAGAATTTGCTGATATCTTTGAAAAGCACGAAATCATCAATTGGCGAGCAAAGGATTTCTGGGAAAAGTTAGGGTTGCAACAAAGCTACGATGCGGAGAATCGTCGAAGAATGCTGTACAAGGGCCTGCGCCTCTTAGTCAAGGCCAACTACCTGCGGGTTGATCCGGCCAAATCAACCAAACACTGCCTTAGCTATGTAGAAACAGAGGATTTGATTCACTTAAAAGAATCCATGCGGATCTCAATTCTTACGCAGGCATTTGAACAGAAGAAAGCTGATTTATTAAAGCAACAGCGTGAAAAGAGAAGCAGTGAGTTTTTTCTGGGTGACCTGATGATTGAACATCCTCACCTGAGGAAATATCTGACCCCGATAACCGAGGATCTGGATCGGGATATAAAAATCATCGATTCAAACCTCCAGCTGATGAAAATGATCCTAAAACAGCATGACGTCGTAGAAGATGTAGAGGATCTGGAAGATGAGGAAGACCTGGAATAAGGCTAGCGATGATCATCGCCATTAAGTCCACCATCTCATCTATGATCACGTCGACCCGCATCGCTAATCCCACCCGATGGGGTGCTAACAACAACGTAGAGGTGTATTGATGAACAAGCAACCTTCGACCACAGGCATGACTCAAGAACAAGCGCGGGCATTAAGAGCACAGATGGGTGAACAAATGCTGGCAGACTTAATTGAAATTGCAGCGCTTGAAAACCAGAATGTGATGCGTATGCAGGTGGATGCGCACGGTGTGTTTCATCAGGCCGGGCCATGCCCCCAGTTAACCCCGCTTATCAAGGCAGCAAAGCAACGATTGAATCAGCATTAAAAGGCCTGTGTATGTCTGTCCCTACTAAAATAGCAGTGGTTGCATTTGATGTGTTTGGCACACTGGTGCATATCGGTGATAAACGCGCACCATATAAAAAATTGTTGCAGTGGATGAAAGAGCAGGGCCGTAGCCCACAGCCTGCTGATGCCGCTGTGATCATGTCGCAGCCGTTGAGTTTTGAGGACGTGGCAGCCCGGTTTGGCATGACCCTGCCTGATGATCTACTGGCAGCATTGTACAGCGATCTTGCTGCTGAACTGCAATCCATCAGCCTGTATCCAGATACCCTCTCAACCTTAAATCAGCTAAGCCAGACCGGTGTTAAGATTGCCCTATGCTCTAATCTGGCTCACCCTTACGGTCAGGCAGTCTATCCCATGTTGCCACGCCTTGATGCCTATGCGTGGAGCTATGAAGTAGGTGCGATTAAACCTGATCCACGAATATATCAGCACCTGATTGATCAGTTGGGATGTACAGCCGAGGAGGTGCTATTTATTGGTGATACCCCACTGGCTGATGTACAAGGCCCAAGCAACTTTGGTATGTCAGCCAGACTGATTAATCGTAAAGGGGGACAAATGCTAAATGAGGTTTTAAGTGACTTCGTTTGTATAAGTTAATGATCACCTAAAATAAATCAGTGAGATAATCCTTAAGTCCTGCCGTGTAAACTGTAACTTAAAATACTTAATACTCAACGGATTGGGTTAGCACATTGTGTGCCCAGTTGTTTTTTAATTTTGAGAAATTCTTTTAAATCAAACTTAAACCGATAGGTTTGTCCATTGATGCCAAGCACTTCAAGCGTTAAATGTTTTAAAGAAGATAACTGCTGATAAAAAATTGCATCATTAATGGACTCAATCTCAGTCTTTTTCTGATTTAGCCGGGCATGCACGGGCTGGCTCATGAGTTCGTCATTAAGACGATAGCGGATCATAGGCTCAATAGTAATAGGTAGTGAAATTGCTGACTGCTTTGGTTTGTTATCACAACTCATGACAATTTCTGCAGTGCGGTCAAGGAGGTGGTTATAGGCAGCCAATGAGTATAACCAACAAAGCATTACCCGGAGTGGCATTAATACCAAAAACATCACCATTAATAATGAAGCCGCACAGCAACAGTTAACAGGGAAAACGGCAGAGCAGATCAAGTCTGATATCTTAACCAGTACAACCACTGATAATGCCGGAGAATAGAGCGGGGCACTGGTCAATCACTTCGATAAGGATAAGGTACAGGCTGAGATTAATACTCAGGTTGGCGTGACCAGGCACTTTGATGAAAACCGCCAGGAAGCCAAGGCATAAATTAATGGTCTGATGGATAAGGCCAAATAGCAGTATGAAAATGGTGACATTAGTAATGCTGACTATGTAGCCAGACAAAAAGACCTGCAACGTTTAAGTTTAATTCTGGATAGTGTATCAGCAGGCTTATCAGCGCCGACTACGAGTGCAGTAGGAATCGCCGCAGCCACTTTAAGCCCAGCAGCCAGCTATGAGATTGGTCAGTACTTTAAAGGTAAAGATGCGGAAGGCAGTGCTGCCCATATTCTGGCACATACGGTACTGGGTGCAGCGGTTGCAGCAGCAGGTGGTAATGATGCATTGAGTGCAGGACTAGCAGCTGGTGGAGCAGAAGCTGCTGCTCCTGTGCTATCGCACTATCTGTATGGTAAAGACGCAAAGAATTTAACTGCAGATGAGAAATCAACCATCAGTGCCATTACTGGACTGGTTGCCTCAGGTGTAGGTGCCTCTACAGGGGATATTGGTAGTACGGTGCAATCGGGGCAGGCCGCACAAAATGCAGTGGAGGAAAATTATCAAACCCGGCAGACGTTGGCCATTATCAATAAAAAACTTCAGGCCTGCACACCCAGTGACCGAACCTGTATCACCAAAGCTGTGCTTGACTTAAGAGCAGCAGATAAAACCTTGGACGACGCCCTCAACCTTTGTGCCCAGACTGGCAATAGCGCCTGTGTTGAGGCGCATCTAAAAAATATACTCAGCAGTGACTCATCGGCTGAGATGAAAGAAATGGCACTACAGTTGCAACGATTAAAAATAGCAACCGAAGTGTCAGGCGCACTTAACGAAACCAATAATCTTGGCGCCGGAACAGCCAGGCAGATTGAGTTTCTAAGATATGCGCAAAGACAATGTCAGGGCATAACGTATGGGGCTTGCGGTAGTCAATATAATAAGCTACAGCTAAGCGCCGCACAAAAAGTACTGATACCGGCTAAATCTGCCGTAAAAGATTATATCGTTGGTGAAAAGCCAAGAACGGGAGCCAGCTATTATATAGCAGGAGTTGGCTATGTCGCAGCCGAGTTACTACTGCCAGAAAGTGGTACAGACCTGGCATTAACGGCGGTAGGGGCAGGTGCTGTCAAGGGGGCAAGTTTAGCATCGAGGGAAGCAAAAGCGGCAGAAGCTGTGCGGCAGAAACAAGTTGTTGAGAATAACTTTAATGCTGAAAATGTGGGTTATGGTAACGCAGCGATAAGAGACTTTCAGCCAGGTAAAACCCATCGAGCAGAAAACATCAATGCAGGGCAAGTAACGGATAGAGATGGGTTAGTGCGTGTGGATGAAAGATCAGTTAGCAAGACTCCAAAAACACTAAATGATCAACAAGTAAACGCCGGGCGTTATCCAACAGGTTATCCAGCATGGAAACCTGGTACTACTGATGTGTGCTGAGAAAACAGGAGGTTTTAACTTGGTAAACTATAGACACTCATCAGGAGTTTACCATGAGCAAGAAACAGAAGACTTACACCGCAGAATTTAAAGTTGAAGCAATAAAATTGATTG
>NZ_SNTY01000042.1 GCF_004377485.1 Alkanindiges illinoisensis | reverse complement strand
CAATTACGCAAAATAATTCGGTACTATTGAACATCAGGACTAGAGTTGTGAGTTTGGTGTGGTAACTCAACTGATGGCTCTAGTCCTCTTATTTTTCAAGTCAATTGCTTATCCGCGATTCGGGTTAAAACTATGTATTTTTAATAAGCCTTGAGAGATCCAGTTATTCCATTCTTTAAAGCTAAGAACAATATATTGGCCATTGATCATTAAAAGAACTCCTCATCCTCATCATCTTGATTAGGCTGATATTTAATTTGAGTAATATTTGGAAGATTTTGAATTAGTTTATGGGGGATAGACGTGTGGTAACTCATAAATAGATTACAACGGCTTCTTGTTGTTGCTACAAAGAGTAACCGCTTATCTAAATCTGGATTTTTTTCCAACACAAATGATTTGACAATATCTTTATTACTATTTAACTGTGGAATAAAGACTTGCTCAAAATCTAGACCTTTTGAGCTATGATATGTCATTAGGTATACCATTGGCTTTGATGGCATCTCGTTAAAGTCGCCAAAGTCATTTTCCAAGTATCTGATGTTTATGTTATTGTCTCTTAAATAAGCATTTACTTGTCTATAATCATATCGGTCACTTTTACCTGCTTGATATGAAAATAATTCATCAGCATTTTTAGAAAAAAAATGTTGGATGATCACTTGAATAAGCGAACTAATATCTTTGTGATGAGATAGCAATATACAGCTAGGCTTGTCTGGTCTAGCTCTACTTAATGCTTCTTGGGCTGTCCAAATGAATTCTTGATTTTGATTTTCAAATTGGATCAGTCTAGCGGTTGTATTTGCCAAAGTATTTCCTGGTTTTCCACTAAGTAAATGATTATTCGGTAAAATACTGAAAGCAATTTTAGCTAAGAACTCTGTAAGTCTATGAATAATCATTAATACATGTTGGAAAGGATTAACCGTTTTAATAATTTCTGATTCTGTAGCTGACTGTTCATAAATAGATTGGGCACAATCGCCAGCAATAATTAAATGCGTTGATAGTTTCTTGATTGTATTTAAATCTTCAGCAGAAATATCTTGAACTTCATCTAGAAACACGAAATCGCATGGCCAATTATTTTTTAAAAATTTGGTATGTGTAAGGAAGTGTACCCCTTCTACATTTTCTTCTTTAAAGGCACTAATTGCTAAATCCTTAAGAGCATGTGTGTATGTCAAATAACAAAAAGAAGCATTAGGGTATTCAAGCTTAAGTTCTTGTGTCAAAGCTGCTAAAACTGTTGTTTTTCCAGTACCAGCAGCTCCTCGAACCCAATGAACATGACTTAAATTGTTTTTAATTGATAGAATGTATTGGCGTTGCTCTTCACTCAAATTTTGCTTTTTAATCCACCAAGCCATAATTAACCCTCTTTCACGCCTAAATTTGGTTTTAGACTAGATACTAAATTTTCAGAGGAATATAACTCTTTATTTTCATGAATGATTCTTTTCTTCATATCAGTTGCTGTAAATTTAAGCTGTTCATAACCGTCAAGTATCTCACATACTTCAATCAGATCATCACAATTTCGAATTGTTACATCATTATTGTATAGTTCATCTTGGAGTAATATGAGTGATTTTTCTAGTAGCAGACTACCTTCAATATCACCACGGAGTTGGAGTATTTTTCCAAGTGACAATAATGCAGCGGTGTAGTTTGGATCATGTTCTAATGCTTTACGAAGATAGAGCTCCTCTTTCTCTCCACATGACTTGCAAGCAATATTAAATGCATTGACAGCATTTGGTGAGCGTTTGTAAGCAATTTTGGCCCAATCATTCGATTTTTGTGATTTACCCGCCCGAGCATAATTATAACAAATGTTAGTAGCATGATTCGCATTACGATCTAAGCGTTCGATAGCAATGTAAAGATCTGCAGCGAGTTCATATGCTCCAGCTTCTGAACAGGCTGAGGCATACTCAATAGCAATATCTACGGGAGGGCGACCATTATAATCTAAAAGTGCTTGATTAAACTTTTGCTTCGCTCGAAGCATGTGTTCTTCAACTTTTGTTAAAGTATTATTGGCTAGAGGATTTAGAATAGAAGTGTTTACTTTTATCCCATCGATTACTGCTTCAACATTAAGAAGCTTTTCATGATTAATATTGGCGTAGACATCAACGATAGCTCCTAGCTTAAAATAATCTTCTTCTATGTCTACAGTCAAAATACCCAAAAGTTTACTTTTGCTACCTACGCAAATAGGTAAATCGATAATGTTTTGATCATCACGGGTGACTATTAGTTGAGTATGGAAAGGTTGTGGGGTAGGAACCTCAGTTGATGCTGGTATGATCGTTTCCAAATGCTCATCAGAGGTGATGATATATATAGCTTCTGAAACAATAGGCTTAATAAAGTCAATTCCTAGACCATGATAGCTAAATGAATGAATTGCTGCTCCGAGAGAAACATGAGCTCTTACATCCTTGGGTAAGATTGGCTCCACTTCATTAGAGAACTCATTCATGTAATTCATTACGCATGATTGTACTAATGGGTTAAGACAACTTCCTCCGATGAAAAGAACACCATCTATGTCTTCACGTTCTATATTCGCTTTAGATAATGCATCTTCAATCGGAGAGGCTAAATGCATCGGTGTGTGTATACCATCATACATCCCCACAAAATCATCCATGATAATTTTAAATTCACCAAGACATAGAGATGGCTTTGTTAAATTTAATCTACAGTCTCTAACTTTAATTCCCTCTAGAGAATGTAATGTAAAAATTTCACTAGAATATTGATCTAAACTTCTAAATTGATTTATATTTTTTTGATCAAGCCATTTGCAAACAGCTATTTTTAATTGTTCTGCTGTCGCTTGCAAAACAGGAATGACAATTTCTGAAATATCTCTAGAATCGGGTTGAAAATGTGTGTTTTCTTTTAAAAGTTGAGGTAATAGTATATTTTTGGCTATAGCTCGATCGATATCATCGCCACCTAAAGCTGTAAATTTTGAAATTGCTAGATTTTTTGATGAAAATTTGTTGTTGAAAGCATCAACTTGAAGAACTGTCACATCACATGTTCCTGCACCAAAATCGTATACAAGAATGTTTGTTGGTCTAGACTTGAGTTTTTCTAAAAAAGGATGTGTTGTATTATTTCTAGTACAATCATATACAAAGCTTAAAAATGCGGCATTAGGTTCATCAATTAAACAACATTGACTCTCATCAATCCCACACTCTTCTAAGCTATTGAATAGACTACGTCTTTGATTAGCCTCAAATGAAGCAGGAACTGAGAAGGCAAATTTGTAATTTTCTAAATTTGAATTTCCAGTTTCATTCTTAATACTTTCTAAAAGCTTACTAAAAAAAACTTGAGTAGCATCTTCTGCTGTCTCAATGACATAGAGCTGAGCCTTGCTCTCGGATAGAACGGTCAATGGATAAGTTGGACCTATCGCTAATCCTAAACGCATTTTAAAGGATGAAAAGACATTGCGACTTTCGGTTAATAATGATTTTAAACGGTATGCATCTTGTCCCCAAATAAGGGTTTTATTTCGCCATGCAAGTACTGTATTGATTAGGTGATGTCGTATTATTGCGCCATATTCATCAGGTTGATTCAGAGTAAGTGTTTTTACTTTTTCAACGGAGTTATCAGCAATGACTATCTGACTTACAACTGTTGTGGATGTGCCAAAATCAATACCAATATAGAGCTTATTGGGATATGAAGGGAGCTGGTTTTTTTCTGAATCTTGATTGATCAGCCAATTTGTATTTGAAGAATGTTCTATAGACATTTTAGTTAAGAGTTTACAGAAAGAGTTAATCTATTATGTTGTTCTCAGAGGTTTTATTCAATAGAAGTGATCCTAGCCAAAATAATGGACAGCACGTAGACCGTTATGTGGTGTACTAGCTCAAACCTGATCTGACAGTTACCCGTTATTTAGGGAGTCTGTCAGGTTAAATTTGAGCTAAATTTCTTTCAGCCTAAATCCGTTTTCCATCAAGTAAAGTTTCAAGTGTTGTACGACCACAGCACATTTTTCCTTGATGAGTCCGTTCAGTACTATAGAATTTCAGCCAATCGTCTAGATCATTCTGCAATGATTCCAAATCACTATACAGCTTCTTCCTGAAAGTGACCTGATAGAACTCCTGCAAAATCGTCTTATGGAATCGCTCACATATACCATTTGTTTGCGGGGAAGCTGCTTTTGTCTTCGTGTGATCAATAGCATTGACTGCCAGATACAACTCATAGTCATGTTGTTCTACCTTACCGCAATACTCAGTACCTCTGTCTGTGAGGATGCGAAGCATTGGTAAGTCCTGAGATTGATAGAATGGCAACACACGATCATTGAGTAAATCAACCGCTGTAATCGGTGTTTTTGTTGTATAGAGCTTGCAATGAACGACCTTGCTATAAGTGTTGATGAATGTTTATTGGTAGATTCGTCCAACACCTTTGAGATTCCCGACATTAAAGGTGTCTTGCGCGCCTAAATAGCCTGGATGAGCTGTTTCGATTTCACCACAAGCAACGTCATCCTCATGCTTACGTTCAAGTGCCGCAATCTGCTGATCATTTAATTCAGTACCATCCTGTGCCACTTTAGCCTCAAGTGCTTTTAAACGCTTCTTAAAGTTCTCCAGATTGTGCCGAAACCAGATTGACTGAACCCCGCTGCCTGAAACAAAGATGTCAATCTGGCGTAGCTCATTACTGGTGCGATGCTGTCCATACGCCGGATAAGTGAGGGCATAATCAATCACTGCTTGTTCGGTGTGTTCATCTACCCGATTCTTAAGGTTAGGAACCCGGCGGTTCTGATTAATTAGATTATCAACGCCACCTTGCTCCACTAATTCAGAGTAGCGATAGAACGTATCCCTTGAGACACCCATCACCTTGCAGGCTTTGGATACATTCTGGAGTTCTTCAGCTAGATTGAGCAGGCCTACTTTGTGTTTGATGATTTGATTGCTAGTATGTAGCATAAGAAGTTACCTTAGTTTTGTTCAAGATTCGACACCTTTATCAAAACGGGTAACTTTCTCTTTTTCAAGAGATATGTCTGATCAAATTGAGACTATTCCATCTTGTGATATTTGTGGGACAGGAGTGGCTTATAGCTCCCATTTTTTGTTAGCTTTCTAAGTCTCTTTGTTACTTTGAAGAATACTTCATCATAACGTCCGAATACAGCTATATTTTTTTGATTTCTACAATATCACTTGATTCAATGAGCGATTGGATATTACCAAATAAACTTTGAATATAATCAGAGGCTAGATGGATATCTAAATCCTCTCTGCTACGCCATTCTTCTAAGAAGAAATATCTACTCGCGTCATTTTCGCTAATATAAAGCTCATATTTCAAGCATCCTTCTTCTTTAAGCGTAGGCTCTATTACACTTTTTAAAAGCGCTTCTAACGTCTCTTTTTGATCTGACTTTGCCTTAAAGTTCGCAATTACTGAAATAGTCATTATTTCACCTTTAATTTGTTTTAGAAGTTTTCTAGTACAATTTTGCCTTTTGACTTGCCTGATTCAAGCAACTTATGCGCCTTCTCCAAGTTTGAAGCGTTAATTTTGCCTAGATTTTGGTTGAGGGTACTTCTAATTTTTTGCTGGTCAACTAATTGGGCAACTTGTTTCAATAGATCACCCTGCTTTTCGATATCATCGGTTTCATACATTGAACGGGTGAACATCAATTCCCAATGGATAGAAATAGATTTAGTCTTAAACGGCATAATATCAAAAGTTTGTGGGTCATCGATCAATCCAAGCTTGCCTTGTGGAGCAATCAGAGAAACTATTTGCTTGATATAGGTGTCTGTATGATTGGTAGAGAATACGTATTTTGGTTTTTCAATACCTAGTGCTTCGATTTGTGCATTTAAATCTTTGCTATGATCGATGACATGGTCGGCACCCAGTGATTCCACCCAAGATTTCGTTTCTTCACGTGAAGCTGTTGCTATAACAGTCAGATTTGTTTTTGCTTTTAGGATTTGGATAGCGATTGATCCTACACCACCTGCACCACCAATAATTAAAATACTGCCAACTTCTGTTTCTGAAATTTGAAACCGATCAAAAAGCATTTCCCATGCCGTTATTGCAGTTAATGGCAATGCTGCTGCTTCTGCATTAGATACTGTAATTGGTTTAAGACTGATAATTCGTTCATCGACTGCTTGAAACTCAGCATTACTACCATCTCGGGTTAAATCGCCAGCATACCAAACAGAATCTCCTACTTTAAACGAGGTAACTTTTGAGCCAACTTCGATAATTTCCCCAACGGCATCCCAACCTAAAATACGATTATTTGCTTCAGACGAATTTTTTCTCACTTTGGTATCAACTGGATTCACAGAGATTGCCTGAACTTTTACCAGTACATCACGCTCCTTAAGCGTAGGCTTCGCTTTTTCAATATCTACCAATGAATTTTTAAAATCATCATGGTTATTGATAACATACGATACGGCTTTCATAGATTTGTCCTTAACTTTAAAAATATAGTAAAAATGGGAGCGAGGTGCTCCCATTTTTTGTTATTCAATAATTAAAACTCTTGGCTCGTTGGGCGTAAAACAATTTCATTAATATCTACATCCGCAGGCTGTTCAATTGCATAAGCAATTGCTCGAGCGACTGAGTCAGCTGGTATGGCTTGTTTGTAGAAATCAGTAACAAACTCTGAACTTTCTTTATGAGAAGAACCGAATTTTAGTTCTGACTCAATTGCACCAGGCTCAATAGTAGTCGTTCTAATTGTTCCCCCAACTTCATGACGAAGTCCTTCAGAGATGGCTCTTACAGCAAACTTAGTACCGCTATAAACAGTACCTCCTGGACTAAATACTTTTATCCCTGCAACAGATGCGAGATTAATAAAGTGTCCAAAGTTTTGTTTTTGGAAAACAGGCAGTGTAGCTGCAATACCATAAAGAACACCTTTAATATTAATGTCGATCATACGATCCCATTCATCAACTTTTAGCTCACTTAATGGTGCAATAGACATTAATCCAGCATTGTTTACCAATACATCGATTTGACCAAATGCGCTTAATGCCTTTTCAATAAGTGCTTGTACTTCATGTGGTTTGGTTATATCCATACCAATAAATTCAGCTTGACCACCTTCAGCACGGATGTCGTGAACAATAGCCTCTAATTTTTCAGTACGTCTAGCACCAAGTACAACTTTTGCACCTTTTTTAGCAAGTAAGCGAGCAGTAGCTTCACCTAAACCACTACTTGCACCAGTGATAACAACAACTTTATTTTCTATATTATTCATACAAGTAACCTTCAACCTATCTGTCAATCATATTTGATGGGTTAAGTATCACAGCCTTGTTAGGTATAATAAATGAATAATATTATCTTTCAGAATTCCTATTTACGGAATAATTGCCATAACACAGGATTGGACATGCAGAACAAATTGGAAATGATGCGTATCTTTTGTGTCGCAGCAGAGTCTCGAAATTTTAAAGAGGCAGCAACTCAGCTGGGGATTTCCCCGCAGGTAGTAACACGGGCAATAAAGGAGCTAGAAGAGCAGCGCGGAGAGATTCTGTTTTACAGGAGTACTCGACAAATTAAAATTACCGCTGATGGTGAGCGTCTGGCAAAGCAAGCACGTCTTGCGGTGGGATCGATCGATGCTTTGCTTGTAAAAGACACCAAGGAAAAACGAGATGAAATGCGTGGGACTGTCCGTCTTACTGTGTCGTCTGTGTTAGGGCGTAAATTGGTAGTACCTGCACTAGCAGAATTTGCCACACGTTATCCAGATATTGTCGTGGATTGTGTGCTAACAGATTCACACTCGGATGTGATCGATGAGCGGATAGATATCGGGATCAGATTTGGATTTTTGCCGGACAATCGATATGTGGCAAGGGAATTGGCGAAAGTGAACTTTTATTCTGTGGGTACGCCAGAGTTAATTGATAAGGTTGGAATGCCCAAAAAAATTATTGACCTTGATAAATACCCTCTAACAGCCCTAGTCGATCATAAAACAGGGCGTTACTGGCCATGGACATTCACCGAAAGTCGAAGCTTTACGCCATCAAATCCCCGTTTTATTACAGATGATCTAGAAGCTGAATTTCAAGCGATTCTCGCTGGAGTTGGATTCGGACACATGCCTGGATTTCTAGTTTTGCCGTGGCTTAAGTGTACTAGCTCAAACCTGATCTGACAGTTACCCGTTTTGATGATGAGTGTCAGGTTAAATTTGAGCTAGATTCTTTTCAGCCCAAATCTGTTTTCCATCAAGCAATGTTTCCATAGGCGTGCGCCC
>NZ_SNTY01000041.1 GCF_004377485.1 Alkanindiges illinoisensis | reverse complement strand
GAGATTCATGCACGTGTGGCAGTATTAAATAAATTTATGGAATTAGGCCGAGCTCATACCCAAGTTGTCACTTAAATTTGAGTCGCTTAGGGTAGTTCTATTTTTTAAATCTTTGTGCAACAAAGCCCTAAGCCTGAAAATATTATACATCTCAAAATTCACTTTAAGATGCTTAAACTGAAATTTTAAATATTCCTATATCCAATTTTCTAATTTTAATCCATTTACTCTTTCAAACTCAGCTACATTATTAGTTATCAGTGTTGCATCAATTGATAAAGCATGCGCGGCAATTAACATATCTAATGAACCAATCGGTGTGGCTTGCTGCTGTAAATGATTGCGCAATGTCGCGTAATCCCAAATACAATGCTCATCAAAAGGCAAAATTTCCAGTGGTGCAAAGAATTTCTGCAAAGCCAACTTATTTTTAGCTGAACCACTTTTTTCGACACCAAATGTTAATTCACTGGCCGTAATACTGGAAATCGCAATTTCACCAAGGGAATACTGCTTGAATCGTTCAATCACCTGTGGTGGTTTATGATTAATAATATAAATACAAATATTGGTATCAAGCATGAGCATTAGAAATCTAACTCCTCACGTTCCTGATCCTGCTGTGCTTCACGCTCTAAATGAAAGCCATTTTCAAACTCATGTAGTGATTCTTCCAGCATTTGCCACGGTTGGTTCATTGGTAATAAAAGCACACCGTTGCCAAAGCGCTTAATGGCAACTTCTTCACCAGCAAACCGAAAAGCCTTAGGTAACCTGACAGCCTGACTACGGCCAGACTGGAAAATTTTGGCATGTTCCATAAAAAAAGCCCTATGATAGTGACCATTGATATCTATCATAGGGCTTGATGATTTATTATTCAATAACGAATAATTTTCTATGCATCATTAAATAACAAAAATCATTGAATAACGTAAATCACTCAAGATTCGGTGCCAACCAGCGTTCAGCCTGTTCAATGCTCCAACCTTTACGCTTGGCATAATCCTCTAATTGGTCTCGGCCAATTTTGCCCACATTAAAATAATCCGACTCTGGATGAGAGTAGAAAAATCCACTTACCGAAGAGGGCGGCATCATGGCGTAATGCTCAGTGAGTTGCGTGCCAATGGCATCGGTGGTGTTTAACCAGTTAAACAGCGTCACTTTTTCCGAATGTTCAGGGCAGGCCGGATAGCCCGGAGCCGGACGAATGCCTACATACTGCTCCTTGATGAGCGCATCATTGTCCAGTGCTTCATCGCTGGCATAACCCCAGAATTCCTTACGCACGCGCTCATGCAGATGCTCGGTAAAGGCTTCTGCCAAACGATCTGCCAAAGATTGCGCCAGAATGGCTGAGTAGTCATCACCCTTGGCGCGGTAGTCAATGGCCATTTCTTCCGCACCAAAAATGGATACGGTAAAGCCACCCAGATAATCCTGTGCATGCGAATCTACTGGACTAATATAATCTGCCAGTGACAGGTTGGGCTTACGGCTCACATTATCGGTTTGCTGGCGCAGGTGATGGAACGTATGCGTGGCATTCTGGCGTAATTCATCGTCATACACCACCAAATCATCTGCACTAATTCGGGCCGCTGGTTTTAGGGTAAATACGGCTCGCGCATCCAGCCTATTGTTATCCACCAGATCTTTGAGCATGGCTTGTGCTTGTGCATACAAGTCACGCGCGGCTTCACCCACCACTTCATCTTCCAGAATTTTGGGGAACTTACCGGCTAGACTCCACGAGATAAAAAACGGTGTCCAGTCAATATAAGGCACCAGTTTTTCCAGTGGATAATTTCGCAAAACCTGTGTGCCAAGCTGGTTGGGCACAGGCGGACGGTAATTCTGCCAGTCAATTTTTAGTCCATTATCGATGGCCTGACTGTAGCTTAACCGTGCGGCTTTGGGTTGTTTATTGGCAAGCCGTTCACGAACTTTTTCATAATCCTCACGGGTTTGTGCAATAAAGGCTGGCTTCATTTCCGGTGAGAGTAGGGTGGTTGCTACGCCAACCGCACGTGAGGCATCGGCCACGTAAATGACGCCATCATTGGAATACTGCGGGTCAATCTTAACGGCGGTATGCGCTTTGGAAGTGGTTGCACCGCCAATCAGTAGTGGAATCTTAAAGCCCTGACGCTGCATTTCCTTGGCCACAAATACCATCTCATCAAGGCTTGGGGTAATCAGGCCAGACAAGCCAATAATGTCCACTTTTTCATCAATAGCGGTTTGCAGGATTTTTTCGGCGGGGACCATCACGCCCATATCAACAATGTCATAGCCATTGCAGCCCAGCACCACGCCCACGATATTCTTGCCAATATCATGCACGTCGCCTTTGACCGTCGCCATCAGCACTTTGCCTTTGCTTTGGCCAGCCGTTTTCTCAGCTTCAATGTACGGATTGAGCCATGCTACAGCTTGCTTCATCACACGGGCAGATTTCACCACTTGTGGCAGGAACATTTTACCTGCACCAAACAAATCGCCAACCACGTTCATGCCATCCATGAGCGGGCCTTCAATCACATCCAGCGGACGCTTGGATTTTAAGCGGGCTTCTTCGGTATCGGCATCAATGAATGCGGTAATGCCTTTAACCAGCGCATATTCCAGCCGTTTTTCCACGCTTTCATTACGCCATTCCAGATTTTCAACCGGTTTGGCAGCCGTAGAGCCACCACCACGGTATTTTTCGGCAATATCCAGTAATCTTTCGGTGGCTTCATTACCTGATGCGCCCTGGTTTTTATTCAGGATCACGTCTTCAACCGCGTCTTTTAATTCTTTGGGAATGTCATCATAAATCGCCAGTTGCGAGGCGTTGACAATCCCCATGGTCATGCCTTGCTGAATGGCATAATACAAAAACACGGCGTGAATGGCTTCGCGTACCGGCTCATTGCCCCGGAAAGAGAAGGACACGTTGGACACGCCGCCAGAAATCATGGCATGTGGCAGGTTTTGCTTGATCCAGCCTGTCGCTTCAATAAAATCTACCGCATAGTTGTTATGTTCTTCAATCCCGGTGGCAACGGCAAACACGTTGGGATCAAAAATAATGTCTTCAGCAGGAAAGCCCACGTCATTGACCAGCACATCATACGAGCGCTTGCAGATTTCCTTTTTGCGTGCGGCAGTATCAGCCTGACCGTCTTCATCAAATGCCATTACAATAATGGCAGCACCATAACGACGGCAAAGCTTGGCTTTTTGCACAAACTCGTTATAGCCTTCTTTTAAGCTAATGGAATTGACAATCGGCTTGCCCTGAACGCACTTTAAGCCCGCTTCAATGATTTCCCATTTTGACGAGTCAATCATGATGGGCACGCGGGAAATATCAGGCTCGGACGCAACCAGTTTTAAAAAGTGCTCCATCGCGCCTTGCGAATCCAGCATGCCTTCGTCCATGTTAATGTCGATGACTTGCGCGCCGCCTTCAACCTGTTCACGCGCCACATCCAGTGCTTCGTTAAAGTTTTCTTCACGAATCAGGCGTAAAAACTTTTTTGAACCGGTAACGTTGGTGCGTTCCCCCACGTTGACATACAGCGAATCAGCTTCAATATTAAACGGCTCTAAACCGGATAAACGACAGGCCGGGGCAATTTCTGGAATCTGGCGCGGCGCAATGTCTTTGACCGCTTGATAAATAGCAGCAATGTGTTCCGGTGTGGTGCCACAGCAGCCGCCGGTAATGTTAATCAGGCCGCTTTGGGCAAACTCGCGCAAGAATTCGGCAGTTTCTTCTGGAGTTTCATCGTATTCACCAAAGGCATTGGGCAGGCCAGCATTGGGATGTGCCGACACAAAAATATCGGCTTTATCACTAATGGTTTTGACATGTGGGCGCATGGCATCGGCCCCCAGCGCACAGTTAAAGCCAATTGACAGCAGGTTGCCATGCCGTACCGAGTTCCAGAATGCTTCGGCAGTTTGACCCGACAGGGTACGGCCAGAGGCATCAGTAATGGTGCCGGAAATCATCAGCGGCAGTTCACGGCCAATTTCTTCAAACACTTGCTGCACCGCAAAAACTGCAGCCTTACAGTTGAGCGTATCAAATACGGTTTCAATGAGAATAATGTCCGCACCGCCTTCAATTAAGGCATGCGTGGATTCCACATAGTTTTCAACCAGCAAATCGAAAGTCACATTGCGAAAAGCCGGGTTGTTCACATCCGGTGAAATCGAGCAGGTGCGTGAGGTTGGCCCTAAAACACCCGCAACAAAACGTGGCTTGTCCGGATTTTTGCGGGTAAATTCCTCACAAACCTGCTTGGCCAGCCGGGCAGCTTCACGGTTGATTTCCGGCACCAGATCTTCCATGTGATAGTCAGCCATGGAAACGCGCGTGCCGTTAAAGGTGTTGGTTTCAATAATATCGGCGCCTGCTTCCAGATACTGCGCATGAATGCCCTGAATAATCTGGGGCTGGGTGAGTACCAGCAGGTCATTGTTGCCCTTGACGTCATGCGGCCAGTCGGCAAAACGCTCACCGCGATAATCGGCTTCCTCAAGTTTGTGGCGCTGAATCATGGTGCCCATTGCGCCATCGATAATTAAAATTCGTTTGGCCAGTAATTCTTTGAGGGTGGCAAGCGTGGACATCAACAACTCCGACAGCGGCTAGGGCAAATTAAGATTGAAACTAAAGCAGGGCAAAAAAAGCAGGCTAAAGCAAAGGGAAATATTCTAGCAGATTTGTGCTCAGGATATGAGGCGGGATCAGACCAGCCGCTTTAAAAGGCAGGCAGTATTCCAGATTTTAACGTTGCCAGTTCATGCAACAGGCGCTCTAAAAACAAGGTGCGTACTTCTGGAATTATACGTTCAGCCGGATAGCAGCGCACTATATTCAGGTGGTCTACATTGGCATCAATGGGATAGGCAATATTTTCTACATGGGTATCAAAGCCCGGTGCAATAGCCAGATTACGATGATATCTATGGTCTGTTCCCAAACGGTCAACCGCAGCAAAATAATTCAGGTAGCGTTTAATATTGGCTGGAATCTGACGCACGTTAAAGCCCCACTGTGCCGGATACAGTCGCCCCATACCGCCAGCCGCTAGCGAAATCACCAAGTCACAGTCAATGCCGTGTTCTTGTAATACTTTGGCTACTTTTATCACCTGACTGCCACCCTGACTATAGCCAATCAATACAATGGGGCAACCTGCCTTGCCAGCTTCAATGAGATCCCGAGCCACCGCCGCTGGGCGCTGGTGATTGCTATACAAGGATGTATCCTGATAACCGGCTTCACGCAAAAACTGTAATAAATGACGCTCCATGTGGCTGCCGGCCAATAAACCATGAATCAGCGCAATTTTTGGCCCGTGGTAATTTTTGGCTGGATTAGCACGCCAGTTTTGCGAAGAAGACATTTTATTACTCAGTGATCAGATCAGCGAAATCATAACAACAAGTGGTCAAAATGGCATTAACAGGCTATTTTCATGTTTAAAAACCAGTCAATTAATTAGGAAAGATCGGAAATTACAGCATTTGTCATGTAAATGTCATATAAGTGTCACAAAATAGACACAATCAAACGGTTATTAGTTTCGTTTCTATGCACAAACCAGAATCGCAAGGGCAGCCTCTGGCTCCAGCAAGCCTGAACTCAAGTAACGTGGATACGCCGCCACCCAAGTTTTTTAAGCCGGCGTTCCTCGGTATTATTGCTGTAGCACTGATTTATATTGCCACACAATTATTTGCCGATTTATCCCAGATTCCCCAGATGGCATTATTTTCATTTGCCTTACTGGCGGTTGCATTAATCATTGCGCTGGGCTTTGAGTTTGTAAATGGCTTTCATGATACGGCCAATGCGGTAGCCACCGTGATTTATACCAACGCTATGCCGGCGCATGTGGCAGTAATGTGGGCTGGATTGTTTAATTTTCTGGGTGTGCTGTTTGCCAGCGGTGCAGTGGCCTATGGCATTTTGGCTTTGCTTCCGGTTGAGCTGATCTTAAATGTCAGCAGTGGCGCGGGTTTTGCGATGGTATTTGCCTTGCTGATTGCGGCGATTACCTGGAATCTGGGCACATGGTATTTTGGCATTCCAGCCTCCAGTTCACACACTATGGTCGGTTCGATTATTGGCGTGGGTCTGATGAACCAGCTGCTCAATTCATCACATGGTACCAGCGGCGTTGATATTGAACAGGTGATTAAGGTTGGCAAAGCTTTGCTGTTTTCACCCATGATTGGTTTTGTGTTTGCAGCAGTAGTGTTTCTGCTATTAAAGTTTATCTTTAAAAAGCGTCTTGAGCTGTTCAAACCGCCAGTAGGCAACGAGCCACCACCGCTGGGCATCCGTGCCATGCTGATTTTTACCTGTACCGGCGTTAGCTTTGCGCATGGTTCCAATGATGGGCAAAAAGGCATGGGCCTGATTATGCTGATTTTAATTGGCATTGCACCATTGGCATATTCTCTGAACAAAACACTGGATGCTTCGCAGGTACAATCCTTTGTAGTGGTGTCTGACCAAGCGGCACAGGTACTGGCACCCAAAGCATCAAGCATGACAGAAACCGCAGCACGCGCTACCTTAACCAATTATATTCAGGATCGTGAGGTTAATGCAGATGTGGTGCCTGCTGTGGCAGTGTTATCGCAGCATATTAGTGAAGAAGTCGCAACGTATAAAAACCTGAACAATGTACCCGCCAATGCAGTGGCGGCCTTGCGCAATGATATGTATCTGAGCAGTGCTGCACTCAAGCGACTGGATAAAGACAAGGCCATGCCAAAACTTGCCGAGCCTGACAGCAAGGTTGTGGAAAGCTACCGCAAGGGGCTGGATCAGGTGACCCAATATATTCCAACCTGGGTGAAAGTGGCTGTGGCGCTAGCGCTGGGTCTGGGCACCATGGTGGGCTGGAAGCGTATTGTGGTGACTGTGGGTGAGCGCATTGGCAAATCACACATGACCTACGGGCAGGGCATGGCGGCTGAGCTGGTTGCCATGACAACTATTGGCATTGCGGATCGTCTGGGTATGCCGGTTAGTACCACGCATGTGCTCAATAGTGCGGTTGCGGGAACCATGGCAGCCAATAAATCCGGTTTGCAATGGTCAACCATTCGTACCATTTTGTCAGCGTGGGTGCTCACCCTGCCAGCAACAGTGGCTCTGTCAGGTGGTTTGTACTGGCTGTTTTTACGGTTTGTCTAAAAGTTTGTAATATAAAAAATACCCGGCTTAGGCTGGGTATTTTTTTGAGCTTAAACCAGTTATTTAAGGTTTAATACGGTTCTAAACCCAACATGGCTGGTCGGCAAATTGGCCTCCTGTGGATGACGTGCAGCCGCCCGATAGCGTACGCAATAATTGGCCGCACATAAGTAAGAACCGCCTTTAATGACAAATAGTGTGGCATCAAATAGCATTGTCTTGGACTGAGCAGGTTGTAAACTTTGAGCCAGCGCCGGATTGCCGCCATGTCCATCGGGCAGGTTATGTGCATCAACATCCTGTTCATGGCTGTTGTGATAGGGCGATTGCGTCCATTCCCAGACATTGCCAATCATGTCATACAGGCCATACGCATTGGCTGCATAACATCCTGCAGGCGCAACCCCAGCAAAATGGTCAGTCTTGCTGTTTTGCACGGGAAAATCACCTTGCCAGTAGTTGGCACTGGGTGCGCCATGTTCATCATGCGGTGCCTTGTCCAGTGATGGCGCTTGTCCCTGTGCTTTGGCGGCATATTCCCATTGGGCTTCGGTGGGCAAGTCATGACCCAGCCACACGGCATAGTGCTCGGCATCGTTCTTGGTGACCAAGATGACGGGTTCATGCTCCTTGTTTTTAATTGAACTATTGGGACCATTGGGCTGTTTCCAGTTGGCTCCTTTAACAAAATGCCACCAGCTATTATTGCTGATGGCTTCCCCGGCTTTAGGTGCCATAAATACCGCACCACCGCCCGTTTTTTCCGCATCGGTTATATAGCCCGTTGCTTTTACAAATTGGGCAAACTGGGCATTGGTGACTTCGGTCTGGTCAATCCAGAAAGCCGCAATAGGCGTGGCAGCGCCACTTTTTAAGGGCAATTCATCCTGGTAACCTTGGGTTGAGCCAATTTGTAATTCACCCGCAGCAATATAGGCCATGCCTGCCTTTGGGTTTTTGCCAAAGTTTGCAGGCAATCCTGTATAGCGCTGGCAATGTTGCAGGTTACCCAGCGCTAAAGGTTTTGCCAGAGCAACATCCGGAGATGACTGCTGTTTGGCTGTATCAGTTGGTTGGCAACCTTGGGCGGAAAATATAAATAGCCCCAGTGCTATCACGCCGTAGCACTGGTTTAAACACTGATTCTTCATTGAATAAAGGCTAATCAAAGTTACTGTTTACCAAAGAAAGGCTGTACACCATTATCTTTGGCGTACTGGCTATATTTGGTTTTTAGGTCCGCCACAATATCCGGATGCTGTGCCGCCACGTTGTTGCGTTCGGCACGGTCATTTTTAATATCGTAGAGTTCCCAGTCACCGGTTCCCAGAATATTTTTACCCTGATACGGTGCTTGCAATTCCAGTTTCCAGTTGGCGGTGCGCACATACTGGTTGCCGTGCAGTTCATCGCCAAACACAAAGTTATCGCCGTACACAGTGCTGGTTTTGTTTTGCAGCAAGGATAGCCATGACTTGCCAGTGATAGGATGCACAGTTTTACCATTGTATTGGCTACCCGGATTTTTGATCTGGGCAACTTCCAGGATGGTCGGTGATACATCTTTGACCGAAGTAAAGCTGGTGTTTATGGTTTCAGCCTTATTCTGGCTGGGCAGCTTGATGATGGCTGGAGACAGCACGGCACCTTCGCCCGCAGTCAGTTTCCATAAATGGAATGGGGTAGAGCTGACTTCAGCCCAGCGTGACCCAATACTCACATAAGAAGTCGGCTTGCCAATATTATTCAGGCTGTTGTCAAAGCCATTGGCATTACGGGGAAAGCCTTCAGCGCCATTGTCAGACACAAAGAAAATTAGCGTATTGTCATATTGGCCACTTTTCTTAAGCGCTGCAATGATGCGGCCCACGTTGTAATCCAGATTTTCGATCATGGCCGCATATACTTCCATTTTGCGGGCTTCAATTTTCTTCTGGTCATCGGTCAGCTCATTCCAGCTTCCGGCGTTGTCCGGTGTGTTGGCTGTGGCTAATGGATTAGCAGGCTGGAAATCTGCAGGAACAATCCCCAGTTGTTTCTGGCGTGCAAGACGCTGGTTACGAATGGCATCATAGCCTGCATCGTATTTGCCTTTATATTTTGCAATAAATTCATCTGGTGCCTGAAGTGGCCAGTGCGGGGCGGTATAGGCCGCATAAGCAAAAAACGGCTTGTCGTCCTTGTTGCTGTTTAGGTAGTCCAGCAGCTTATCGGTATAATAGTTGGTGGAGAAAAAACCATCGGGCAGTTCAACAGCCTGACCATCCTCGGTATACGTACCGGGACGCTGCACGCTGGCAGGTTTGTCCTTGTAGTGCAAATCATAGCCTTGCAGTAGTACAAATGAGCGTTCAAAGCCGCGTGCCTTGGGGCCATATTCCGAGGTTAATCCCAAGTGCCATTTTCCAGCCATATAGGTGTGGTAGCCATTGTCCTTAAGCAATTGCGGCAGGGACAATACACGGTCATTTAAATAGCCTTCATAGCCATCCGCACCGCGCACATTGTCATTAATACTTTCAGCCATGGAGCCAATACCGGCCAGATGATGGTCAGTACCGGACAATAATTGCGAGCGGGTGGGCGAACAGGCTTGCGCCGTATGATAGTCGGTGAGAATGCGGCCTGTGCTGGCCAGTGCATCAATATTTGGCGTACTGATTTCACCACCAAACGCTCCAAGGTCTGAATATCCTAAATCATCCGCCATGATAAACAGAATATTCGGCTTCTTTTTTTCTACAGCAGGCACATTAGCCTGATCATTTTTGTCATTATCAGTGCACGCTGTCAGGCCAACGGCCACACTGCACAGGCCTGCAACCAAAAATTGTCTGGTAATAAAAGTAGCCATTGATATTCCTCTAAAAAATTATGTGAGGAATGGTAGGCAACCGGTTTATCTTTTTAAAATCTTAGATTCTCAAATGAAGTGCAACAGAGATTAATTTATTGGAAGGAAGGAAGATGAGCTAGCATTCTGTTTCCGACCGACCAAAGTCAAAGTTGCATCATGAACTATACTCATCTTACTCAAGAAGAAAGATATCAGGTTTATACATTATTACGTGAAGGTTTTTCTAAACGTTAT
>NZ_SNTY01000040.1 GCF_004377485.1 Alkanindiges illinoisensis | reverse complement strand
CTCGATTCACCAAAGCTCGGTTGTAAGAAGACCAATTGGTTGTGCGATAGGTTTTAGGTGCGGGCTTATTCATTTGAGAATTATATTGCTAGATAAGCCTTTACATATAGGTTTGTGCAACAAAGCCCAACGGGACTAATGACTTTATATGTTTATGCATTTGGCATGAGTAGGGCTATACACCAAATTAGCCAAATGTAATTATAGTACCTCTGGGATCAAAGCTGTTCCACACCTTATTTAACATAATTAGTGTTATACGACATTATTATGTTATTCCCAAGTAGAAATGTCCTACCTAATAACCAAATAGAAATGTCCTATACAGACATTTCCAAGTCAAGCACAGGATTCAGATTTCGTTGTTGAATTGCTGTTTTCTGTGCTCGTCTACGTGGCATAGATTGAGAACGACTTCGTTTGTTTTGCTGTTCCAGTTCTTCATGCTGTTGCTGGATATGGGCCAAGACTGAACTCAAACGTTTATTCTCAACAATCTCTCGCTGGTTCAGCTGACTTAATTTATCGAAGATGCTGTAATTGATTTTTCTTCCCTGATATTCAATGGCGACCGTACCGTCTGGGTATTCTAGAAATTCAATGTATTTACCCATGAGACTCTGGTTTTCTTCTGTATTTTCCAGCAGATAGACGCATTTATCATAAGTAATCGTCAGGCTATTCGTGACTCTGCGAGGTTCACGCCAGGTAAAAATATCATCTAATTCTTCGGCTGTTTCAGTGACAGTCCGATGTAGATTCTTAGGATTAAAAGCCATCTTGGCGAACTTCTGATTGAACTGCTCAATGAAGCAGGGTAGCCAGACATTAGCTTGCTCAATCGAACAGATGCCTTTCAGGCGCATCTCCTTGATCAGACGGTCCTGAAGGGTTCTGTTGGCCCGTTCCACACGGCCTTTGGCCTGCGGTGAATTAGCGAAGATGATATCGATATTCAGGGTGCTGAGTACACGTCCAAACTGGGTAATCTTGGTGTCTTTCTTGCTGCTTTGATTCACTCTAAAGACTGAATGTTTGTCGCTGTAAAACGCTAAAGGCTTACCGTGCTGTTCGACATATAAACGTGTTGAAATCATATAGTCAAAGGTTGATTCTGACTCACAGAAGCGTAAATGCTGCAATTTTCCTGTAGCATCATCGATAAACACCAGCAGACAGCATTTAGCAGCGCGTCCTTCAAACCAGTCATGGTGTGAGCCATCAATTTGGATCAGTTCACCATAACAGTCCCGGTTGTAACGAGGCTGATACGGGCGTTTCAGACGCTTGGCGCGAGGAATCCATAAATCAGCTGCAATCATCCAAGAACGCAGGGTTTCTACTGAAAGATCGAATCCATGTACGGTGGTGAGCTTTTCATGCGCTAAAGTGGGTCCGAAACCATGGAGTTGGTCAGAAACAATATTTAGGCACTTGAGTCTGAGTTCTTCAGGAAGTTTAGAATTGCTGATTTGGCCACGACCGGCATGGGCTACCCACAGGCACTTTTAAATCCTTAAGGGTTTGTTCAAACTTGAACTGAAACGTAATGTCTTCCCTGGCATCACCATTATTGTCTACATGAATCTCATACAGTGCATTGGGATCCAACGCATAATAATTGGGCCCGGCAAAAGCGTCCTGAAGCGGCTGGTAATTGGCAATCAAGGTAACATAGTCACCGCGGCCCGCCTCATAACTGTTAAACATATAAAAATCGGTTGCATCCACTTTTGGGGTTCTGGTAATGCTAGGAGCCTCACGGTGGCTGGATGCCTGCACCGGCAAACTACTGCTGGCCATTAATGTGGCTACCGCAATACTGATAAGCTGACGTTTCATACCTGCGTTCCTTAAATATCTGTTTAATTTTGTTTTGACTCATTGCACGACGCAGCAATGCTGTTA
Organism: Alkanindiges illinoisensis; assembly: GCF_004377485.1. Taxonomy (GTDB): domain Bacteria; phylum Pseudomonadota; class Gammaproteobacteria; order Pseudomonadales; family Moraxellaceae; genus Alkanindiges; species Alkanindiges illinoisensis_A. The sequence continues at coordinate 9,353 of NZ_SNTY01000040.1, read as the reverse complement.
CTCAAGCAGTGCTTAAGTTATTTACGACAGCACAACTGTTCTGGATTCAAAAAATTCATTATTTCTGCAATTTTTTATCATTTTTTAGCAATTGTGGATTTTCTGGCTAAGCGGCTATTTTAAGCAAAACATGCAGTAAATCAAATAAAAACAACTTGTTGAATTGCGCCGTGTCTGGCGTTATATGCCCTCTTCAGATAGTACACGCCATATTGCAGCGGTTAGAGCAGTCAGGTTTTGGCCTTGCGACCAAATTATTACTAAAATATTGGCCACACGGCCAAATTGGTGCTAAATTATTGGTCATGCGGCCAAATCAGTGCTGAATTATTGGCCATGCAAGCAGGTGCTAATCCGGAATTTTTGATCAAGGAGCATGCAGACGTGTCCCTATTCCACAGACTGACTCAGCTTGGCAGCGATCTCATCAAAATTGTGGTCAATAGCACAAGTCCGACCAAGCCAGCCGCCAGGAAACCGTTTCGTTCTTACGAGATTGCCCCTCCTGTTTCTGCAGCAGCGACTTCTTTGGCACTCATGCATCCGGTCAGCATGAAGGTGCTGCATGTTATCCATGAAACGACCAATACCGTCAGTCTGGTGCTCACACGCCTGGATGAGCAGGCCATCCGGTTTATTCCCGGGATGTTCTTTACGGTCATTGTGACTATTGATGGCAGGGAATATAGGCGTGCCTACTCAATTTCCAGCTCAAGCCTGGAACAGCAAACTGCAAGCATTACCGTCAAGCGCATCCAGGACGGGCTGGTTTCAGGATGGATCAATCAGCACATTGCTGAAGGGGACGTGTTGCGTGTGCTTGGTCCGTCCGGAACCTTTATTGTGCAGCCGGATGCCAGCAAGGCGCGTCAATTGCTGCTGGTTGGCAGTGGCAGTGGCATTACCCCACTCATGTCGATTGCCAAAAGCATACTGGCAATCGAGCCTGAAAGCAGCATTCAGTTGCTGTATGGCAATCGCTGTCTGGACGATATTATTTTCTTTGATGAACTCGAAGCCTTGCAAAAAACCTATGCAGGCCGCTTCAGGGTGCTGCATGTGCTGAAAAATCCGTCAGAAGGCTGGCAGGGGGGCCACGGCCGCCTTGATGCTGAAACTTTTCCCCTCTATTTGAAAAAACTTAATATTGACGTTTCACAGGATAAGCTTGCTTTATACATGTGTGGCCCTGAAGCAATGATGGAAGGCGTGCGTGCAGCGCTGCTAGCAAACGGTATGCCGGTAAAAAACATTCATCAGGAACGCTTTACCCCAGCCCCCGTGCACCAGAGCGCGCAGCACTATAAAAACCAGAGCCTGACCATTCTGGCAAATGGGAAAACATGGCAAGGGACCGCAAAGCCAGACGAAACGTTGCTGGAAACGGGTTTATCCCTGTCTGCCGAGATGGTTTTTTCCTGCACCATGGGTGGCTGTGGGCGCTGTCGCGTGAAAATTCTTAACGGCGAAGTTGACATGGATGAACCGAATTGTCTGATGCCGGAGGAACGCAAGGCCCATTACGCATTGGCGTGCATCAGCCGGCCCTTGACTGCCGTTACGTTTGAAGTTGACCCCCCAAGCCCTATCACCCCCACCGGAGACATCTCATGAACACTCCCCTTGATAGCATTCGAAACATTTTACCTGGCCACCTCAAAAACCGTGTCGATGGCCTTATGGAAGCCGCCGACATTTTTGCATCGATGAAAAGCCCTAGTGTCATGCGCGCCATAGCGCCCTCTGCCGTGCGTGGGCTGCTTTTTAGTGTGGGCAAGCGTAGTGATACCACCGACATGCCGGCAGCCCATGCCGCACATTTCAACTGGGCCTACCCGCATGACCATCCTGAAATGCATGCGCTTTATGAGCGCGCCAAACGCGGCCAGTGGAATGGTTCTGATTTACCCTGGCATACCCCGGTGGATCCATTAAATCCCGACCTGCCCATCGCTCCCCTGGACCTTATTGACCTGAATGCTGCCACAGCACTGGGCATCAGGCTGGACAGCAAGGACCAGCCACGCATGGTGCACTCCATGTCCAGCTGGATGCTGTCCCAGTTTCTGCATGGTGAGCAGGGCGCCTTGCTGGCTGCCGCACAGGTGACCGAATCTGTAAGCTTTTTTGATGGAAAGCTCTATGGTTCCACTCAGGTTATGGATGAAGGCCGTCATGTCGAGGTTTTCCATCGCTATCTAACTGAAAAACTGGGCAAAATGTATCACATCAACGACAACCTGTTTGTCATTATCGATGCCTTGATGACAGATTCGCGCTGGGACCTGAAATTTCTTGGCATGCAGATCATGGTTGAGGGATTGGCACTGGGCGCCTTTGGCTTTTTGTATCAAAGCACCAAAGAACCGTTGCTCAAGGAATTGCTAAAATACGTGATTCAGGATGAAGCGCGGCACGTTCATTACGGGGTGCTGGCACTCAAAGAACACATCAATTACGGCATCTCCAAATCAGAACGGAATGAGCGCGAAGACTGGGCCTATGAAGTGGCACTTCTGATGCGTAACCGGTTTATGGCTTATGAAGTCTATGAAGAATGGTTTGACGGAACCAGCGTGAGCAGGGATCAATGGCGCCAACTGATCATGAACTCACCAGGCATGCAGCGTTTCCGCAAAACCATGTTTACCCGGCTGGTGCCAAATATCCGGGAAATTGGCCTGCTGTCTGACCGCATTCGCCCGCACTATGAAAAAGCAGGCCTGGGCATTTACTTTTCCGGTCAGGCCGCGCCGGAAGTGAGTGGCGAGCAAATGGTGCAAGAACTGGATCACGAAGCAGCGTAGTTTGTGCTTCTGCTAAAGCAACAGCCCTGATTTGAGCTGATTAGCAACTCGGGGCATTTTCATCCAAACACTTAAATACACGTAAACCACTGACTGGAAAATTTCATGGCAATCCTGACCACTATCCTAAAGGCAAAAGCACAGCTGGCTGCGCTTAAACTGGTTATCCGCATTGTGCCTGTCCCGCGTCCTCTTGTCCTGGTCGGCCCCGATTCGGCACTCAGGCTGTGCTCAACCATCTCCCATCTCGGGGTCAGTCATGTGCTGATTGTTACTGATCAAATCCTGTATGACTTGGGTTTGATCCAGCCGCTGGAGAAGGCGCTCAAACAGCATGGTATCCAGACCTCGGTGTTTTCCGGGGTTAGCCCTGACCCTACCATTCGTGTGGTTGAAGACGGGCTGTCAGTACTACAGTCGTCTCATTGCGACAGTGTGCTGGCCGTCGGTGGCGGCTCATCGATTGATGCAGCCAAGGTCATTGCCCTGGCAGCCACCAACAAAAAAACCCCACAAGAACTGATTGGCATATTCAAGGGCAGCAAGCGCTCACTACCCTTGTTTGTCATACCCACCACCGCAGGAACGGGATCGGAAGTCAGTATCGGCGCAGTACTTTCTGACAACCAGTCCCACCAGAAAGGATTGGTCATTGACCCGAAGCTGGTGCCGCTTGCTGCTGCGCTGGATCCAAAAATCATGCAGGGCATGCCACGTTCCGTGACGGCCGATACCGGCCTTGATGCCTTAACCCATGCACTGGAGGCCTGGGTCAGTGAATTTGCTTCGCCAGAAAGTGACTATTACGCGGGTGCAGCAATTCGCCTGATTTTTGAAAACCTGCCACTGGCCTGGCGTGATGGCAACAACCTGAATGCACGCGAAGCCATGGCCCTGGCCTCCCATTATGCAGGTCTGGCGCTAAATCAGGCAGGTCTTGGCTATATTCATGCCATTGCACACCAGCTCGGCGCCTACTATGGCATCCCCCATGGCCGCGCAAATGCAATTGTGATGCCGCATATCCTTGAGTTTAACCGCAAGGCATCACGCCAGCGCCTGGCAGCTTTGGCCCGGCAGACTGGCCTCGCTGAGGCCAGCGTTAGTGATGCAAAAGCAACTGACGCCCTTATCGCCCATGTCAAGGCACTGCTTGTTGAGTTAAACATTGATACGCGTATTCCCGGCATGAACAGCAGCGACTTTGAAGCCATGGCAAATGCTGCATTTGCCGAGGCGCATGGCACCTATGCCGTGCCGAAATACATGAGCCATTCCGAAGCAAAAAATCTTCTGGGTGCACTGACCGGCCGTTAACACAACTCATATCGCCTGCACTCTGCATCAGCCAGAGTTCCTGTACAGATTTATAACGCAGTGCTGACGAAGGCGGGTTTGACATTTGGTCAATTGACCAATATAGTGCTAATTTGAACTTGACCGAGCAGTCAGTCTGACTTTGGTTCAGACGGTAACTCATGACCTGTCTCGCCCCTGAGGGCAAAGCTGATAGCAGGTCTACGTCCGTTTAATCGCTTTAAAGGAGACCTTTACCATGACGCATCTAATGACTATTCAGCCGCGCAAGCCGCGGTTTGCCTTAAGTGACGTTCCCGTTTTCTGGAACGATGGCGATCCTGTTTTGACGCGTTTCTTTGACGCGCTTTCTATTCACTTCCCCGATGGCGAGCGGTTTTTTATTCAGTCGGTACGCAACTATGAAAATCAGGTCACCGATCCCACGCTCAGAGCAGATATCAAAAACTTTTTCCGTCAGGAAGCCCAACACGGTATCGTGCATGACCAGTATAATGCTGTGATGCAGGCGCAGGGCATTCATGTCGAAAAAGTCATATCCCGATTAAAGCTTTTTATTCAGGTATTCCAGAAACACCTGCCTGCCAAGTATCAGCTGGCCATGACAGCTGCCTTTGAACACATTACCGCCACACTGGGCGAAGGCTTTATGGACGATGAAGGTGAGATGTTCAAGAACGCCCATCCCGCCATGCGCGCCATGTACATGTGGCACGGTGTAGAAGAAGTCGAACACAAGGCGGTGGCCTTTGATGTGTATGAAAAAGCAGCAGGTGGTGGCTATTTCATACGCACGTCCGCCCTGATTGTAGGCACTGTGCTAGTGCATGCCGTTGTGGGCTCGGTGCTTTGGCATATGCTAAAGGTTGATAAAATGCAAGGTCAGCCCTTAGTGCTTGCCAAAGGGTTTTATCGGCTGTATGGGCCACGTGGCCTGATTACCAGACTTATTCCACGCTATCTGGACTGGTTTAAACCGGGCTTCCACCCTGCTGATACAGGTATCCCGGAAAAAGTCAGTGCCTGGCTGGCAGAATATGACAAGCATCAGGACCCCATGGAAGCTTCGCGAATTGTTTTTAACATTCCAATTGCGGCGGCAGCATAAAATAAGCAGAAGTGCTGGAAGATTTTACACGACTAAATCGAGTATTATATTGGTCTGATACCATAGTATGAGTGAAGCCGTGTTAAGTCGAGAATCTGCTCGAGTCGAGGTTACAGACCGCGAAAGAGTGCTCGCTGCCTCTGCCAGGCTGTTCCGGGAAAAGGGTTTTGAGCGTGCAAGCGTCCGAGAAATTGCAAGGGCTTGCGGCATTCTTCCCGGCAGCCTTCATTATCGCTATCGCAGTAAGGATGATATTCTGGTTGATATGATGCAGCTGGCCATTGAAAGAACTATCCACGGGATCATTGAAGCAACCTCAATGATCCAGGATCCTCTAAAAAAAATGAAATCGGCACTGCACGCCCATCTTAATGTACTCATGTCTGGTGATGATATGGTATATGTGCTTTTGTTTGAGTGGCGCTCGCTCCATGGTGCCGCACGTGAGCAGATGATCGCCGAACGAGACCGATACGAACAATATTGGCACGCCATCCTAAATGAGCTGAAGACTCAGGGTTTTATCCGTAAGGATGTGGATGTGGATCTGTTAAGGCTTATTGGCCTAGGCGCCATCAATTGGGCGGCCACCTGGTATAAGTACAATGGAAAGTACAATCTTGAACAAATCGCTGATGCCATATGGCAAATGATGACAAGAGGCATACTTAATATGGATTTTCACGACGAGGCAAAAAACCTGTGAAGAAACGGGATGTTCAAATTACCCATGCCATCGGGAGACATTGTGGCAGCTCTGCAATTCGTGACCTGCTTGAATTTAATGGGCTGACTATTTCTGAGGCCATGTGCCTTGGATTAGGTTCAGGGCTTGGGGTGACTTACCTGGAGCTAGCGGCGGATGCCCCTGTGCCATTTTTAGTGCATGTGCGTTCCCTGGGATTTGAAGCACGCGTATTTCAAAGCCTGGGCATACCTTTTGAATGGCAAACTTTCGATTCCCCCGAGTTGGCAGCCGTAGCGCTTGGCAACTGCCTGGATGCGGGACGCCCCACCCTGCTGCTGACAGATATTTTTTACCTGCCTTACTTTAACAGCACCACTCACTTTCCCGGTCACGCCATTGCGGCCTGGTCGAAAAACCCAGAGACGGGCGAGATTCTGGTTACTGACACTGAGCGCCCTGATGTGCTGTCCGTGAGCGAACAGGCTCTCACGCGCGCGCGATTTTCTACGCAGCCGCCGTTTATTCATCATGGCAACATGTTCACCCCGAACGCATTTCAAGGGCACATTACGCCCGAGATAATCACCCAGGTCATCCGTGACAATGCCAGCTCATTAGCCACAGGGGGTCTATCGGCCCTGCAAACCTGGCTAGATGACCTTGGGCGCTGGGGCAGCACAGGTGACTGGCACTGGACCACCCGCTTTGCCTATCAGGTCATCGAGAAGCGTGGAACAGGTGGCGGCGGGTTCCGGAAAATGTATGCCGAGTTCCTTGATGAGGCGATTCACTATAACGCCGGTGTACAGCAGCAGCAGTTGCCGTTGTTAATGCGGGCTTGTGAAAAAACATGGACTGCTTTAGCCATGTGCCTGAAATCGGCTTCTGAAAGCCCGGACTTTCCGCATGCTGCCATTGAAGCGGCAATTTTTGCGGTCATGCAGACAGAGCGCAATTATGTAGATGCCGCCCTTGCACTCTGAAACGTGCCGTTAATTTTTTTGTAATTCAATTAGTCAGAAATGGCGGGAGTCAACAATGGACGGTAATAACGCGACACATCTTACGATGGCTAAAGCGTTTTTTGGGACGAATCATGCGTTGTTCAATATGTTCAATATTAATGTCGGCGCCGTGAGCAATGGTCATGCCGAAATGAGCATGCCCTTCTCTGAACAACTGGCGGACCGTAAGGGTGCGCTGCACCGGGGAGCCCTGGTAACACTGCTTGATACCACGTGCGGCTTGTCTATTTTTTCATCATTGCGCTCTTTGGAACCAATTGCCACCATTGATTTGCGTGTCGATTTTCTACGTAGCATTCCCGCGGCAATGGGTTTAAAGGCTGTAGTGGATTGCATCGGCAGGACAGATACAGTTGCCTTTATTACCGGCCGTGCGTTTGCAGAAGAAAGTGGCGAACTGCTGGCAACAGCGGCTGGCTCTTTTGCTATTGGCACAATGGGGCCTGCCTTTGACAATGAAGTGCGAGACCACTGATATGAGTATTGTAAAGCACAACAGCGCCGATACACCCGGCACCGCGGCCCTGAGCCTGTATGACGAGCCGTTTGTCGAGTTTCTGGGTTTTCGCGAAGAACTGCAAAATGGAGAAACACGCTACTTTATGGATTTCCGTGATTCGCATATCGGCAATCCCATGATTGGAACCTTTCATGGTGGCATTCTTGCAAGCTTTGGTGAAGTGGCTGCAGCAGCCTATCTGGCCCGTCAGCGCGGCGATGCTACGCTTCCCTTATGCTCGACAATGACCTTTGATTACCTGCGGCCAGCGTTTAAGGGAACTTTGCAGGCCATACCCAGCATTGTTCGTGCTGGCCGGCGCATTACCACAGTATCCGTTCAGTTACTGCTTGATGACAAGCTGGTTTGCATCGGCCGTTTTCTGTTTACGGTTGGCCGCAAAGACAATAAAAGCAACATCTAGCTCGTCTGCTATCCTTGGGAACATTAAGATTTGTGCTGATATGCTGCTAAATTTAAATCAATACTAGCAATCTGTGTGTTCAAACGTGTTTTAATTAGTGCTCCCGTTGGGGAATGATATCTTGGGCCATCATTTAACTGATAATACTTGCCCAATGAATCCGCAAACTGGTTTAATGCGGCAATATTTAAAGCTACTTTACGCCCACCGGAATTGGTTGTTTCAACATAGTAACGATGATTTAAAATTACTGAAGCCGCCTCAAACTTTTCATGATTTATAAAAATTGCGATTGCATATAGAACCAGTTCATAAGTGATAAATTTATAAAAATCAAAGTCCAAATCCGTATAACTATATGTGCCACCTTCCGGTTTTCTGGGTACAAAATAGTGAGTCAAATTCTCAAAAAACTTATAAAGTACTTGGGCATTTTCTTGAGAATTTCCATAAATGGCCATGACTTCAAAGACGCTAAGGGCTTCATCCCGGTAAGGTAAAAACTCTTCAATATGATTGAATATGATCTCTTCTCGTGTTTTCCCTTCCTTGAGTTCAATGTCCTGTATCCAGAACCGTTCCAGGTTTTGATATAAGGTTTGAAAATATTCACTTAGTGCACCTGATGCATAGGGCTTGCCAGTCTTTATTGCATCTTTACAGCGCCGGGCAGCAACCTCAGTACCTAACACTGTGGGATTTTCTTCCAGTATATAAGCTGGTGGCTTGCCTAGAGGGGGCTTTACCTTTAAAGGTTTATCATAGACCCAGTGAACCAATTGTTTAAAATTTTCACTATAGGTTTCCTCATTGCTCAAATCTATATATATTCTGCCTTTATAGTAGATTGGCAGAAAAGGCTGGCCTTGATCATCTAACTCACTTAAGACTGCCACATATTTTGTTTGATTTGTAGACTCATAAACTTGTCTTGAAATAATCTGAGTTTCAACACCGACGCCTTTTTCACGGCTATCTGCCCTTTCCTTGTATTTCCAGTCACAAATCATAATGACTTTAGTGGTAGCAGAATCTCGTTCTATCTGTTCCATAAAGGCATAAATATCATGGCCTTCTCTTAGTTCCCATTTATCGAGCGTGACATCAACCCCAACACTGACTAACTCCTGGGCCAGTTTATCTACCCACTCTTCATGATCAGGTGATGACCAACTATAGGAAATAAATAACTTAGGTGTCTGCACTTTAAAAATACTCCCTAAAATTTAAACTGACTCTATTTGACGTTACTTAAAACGGGCGTCTATTGTTGCTTTCATATTAGGATCAACATCTTGCTCCATGTAATAGCCCCCAATTAAAACGGACACCTTTAGTTAAGCCCTAGCGCTAAAGCCAGGATTAAGGAGTGTCTTATGAGTCATATCGAAGTTATCACATTCAACCAGCGTCGCCGTCGCTATACTGCCGAACAAAAAGCCCAGTGTGTTGCCTTGAGTATGCAGGTGGGCTCATCGGTATCAG
>NZ_SNTY01000039.1 GCF_004377485.1 Alkanindiges illinoisensis | reverse complement strand
TTTACGGACAGTAGCTCTTGAAAGATGCAGATCACGGGCAATTGAACTGATACTTTCGCCTTCCCGAATATGACGCCGCCTGATTTTAGCGATAGTTTCCATGCATAACACGCCAGAATCTCCAGCTAAAAGCTGGATAGTTACATAACATCCGGGGTGGTCAAAATTCGACGCTGTTTATCCCGGATTTCTGAATAGTTTTGCACGCTGTTTTGCACCTGAGCTTTTAACATCTTTATCTATCCCAAAAATTAACTTGGAAATAGTTTTATACCAACAATTATACCAACACAATGCGTGAGACTTTAAGAGATTCAAAGGAACACCAAGAAACAAAAAGGGCATGAAAATCATTAATTTTCATGCCCTTACAGACCATATGAGACTATATGGATTTGAATTTTGGTGGAGATGGCGGGATTTGAACCCGCGTCCGCCAGCACTACGCCCACGAATCTACATGCTTAGTTATCGTCTATTGCTTTAACCGCTAACAGCCCAACGAACAGGACGTTAGAAGCGATTCCCTAAGTTTGACACCATGTCACGGGACATTACACGGTGCGGATCTGTGTGCGTGCGCTTCAGTCGGCCTTACCAACCACAGATATTCGGTTCGGCGGACAAGCAGCCCTTAGGCTGCTAGAGCGTAAGTTTCGTCGTTTGCGACTATAAAAATGCAAGATTGATTTACGAGAGATAATGCGCTCTCGGCATGCATCATTGAGTTTCATCACCAGCGTCGAAGCCAGAACATCCCCAATGCGGACACCTACTATAACAGGTTATGCAACTGGACGCTATGCGCTTCACCAATTCATAACATTCCTGTTTGCAGCAGGGTTAGGTATATAATGGTGCTAACCACCAGAATTTCAAGCAGGACGTGAACAACAAAATGGATTATCTACTGGCTCTGGATCAGGGCACCACATCAAGCCGAGCCATTATTTTTGACAGCAAGGGCCGGGTTAAGGCCAGTGCCCAGCGTGAAATTACCATTCGCACGCCACATCCGGGCTGGGTAGAACAGGATGCACAAGAGTTATGGAATACCCAGATTGGAGTTGCCCAGCAGGCAATGGCTGCCGCAGGTTTACTGGCACAGGACATTGCCGCCATCGGCCTGACCAACCAGCGTGAAACCACAGTAGTATGGCATAAAAAAACCGGCAAGCCTGTAGCACCTGCCATTGTCTGGCAAGACCGCCGTACTGCCGAATGGTGCGAACAGCAGCGCAAGCAAATGGATGAGCATCAATTATGCAAAAAAACCGGCCTGCGGCTAGATCCGTATTTCAGTGCAGGCAAGCTGGTGTGGATACTGGAAAACCTGCCAGAGGCACGGGCGCTTGCTGATGCAGGCAATCTTGCATTTGGTACTGTGGATAGCTGGTTAATCTGGAATCTAACCCGCGGCGAGCAGCATGTAATTGACATGAGTAACGCCTCACGCACCTTACTCATGAACATTCAAACCCAGACGTGGGATGAGGAGTTGCTGGATTATTTTAATATTCCAGCCAGTGTATTGCCTACAATTATGCCATCAGGTGGATTAATTGGTTATACCGCAGATGGCTTGCTGGGCCGTAAAGTACCCATCTGTGCGGCCATTGGTGACCAGCAGGCTGCCCTGTTTGGACAAGGCTGTTTTAATGCTGGATTGGCCAAGAATACGTATGGCACGGGTTGCTTTATGCTAATGAACACTGGCAGTGAGCTGAAATACAGCCAGCATCAATTACTGTCTACCCTGGCCTGGCAAACCCCGCAGCAATCACCGCAGTATGCGCTGGAGGGCAGCGTTTTTATGGCTGGTGCTATTGTCCAGTGGCTACGCGATGGACTGGGCATTATCCGGCAAAGTAATGAGGTGGAAGCATTGGCCCGGCAGGTCAAGGATACTGATGGCGTGGTGCTGGTTCCTGCGTTCACTGGTTTGGGTGCACCTTATTGGGATAGTGAAGCCCGCGCCATGCTGACAGGCATGACCCGGGGTACCAATCGTTGCCATATTGCCCGCGCCGCCCTGGAATCCATTGCGTTTCAGGTTGCCGATGTATTAGTGGCCATGCAGCAGGATGCCCCAACTCCACTCACAGAATTGCGTGTGGATGGCGGTGCCTGTTGTAATGACATGCTCATGCAGTTTCAGGCTGATTTACTGGGTGTGCCTGTCCTACGGCCAAAACTTCAGGAAACTACTGCATTGGGCGCTGCATTAATGGCGGGCCTTGGGGTCGGATTGTTTGGCTGTACCCGTGACATTGAGCACCTGTGGCAGCTTGACCGCAGTTTTGAACCCAGCATGAATGATGATGAACGCCAGCAGCATTTGTATCAATGGCATCAGGCCGTGAGCAAGGCACGTACCACTATGTAAAGCGCCTAATTTATTACTTAAAAAGTCTTGATCTGGCTTGTGACCTGAGCATTTTTAGCTTGGTACTAAAATAATAAAGCAGGCGCTCATTTCTGGCAGCCTGCTTTTGTATAGCGTAACTTTAAAGCCAAATTAAGTGACTTAAACCTGCTACAGGTGTCTGATTAGCCCCTAAATTTTTGCCATGCATTCAGCGTGGTTTTCTTGCTGTCATCCAGCTTAACCAGCGCGTCATCCTTGGCTTCGGTCAAAACTTCTTTTACCTCACCAATTGTCCATTGTGCATCGTTCAGCAGTTCATTAAAAGTGTCAGTAATTTCAGCTTTTAAAGTATTAAACAGGTCCGTAATGTTCTGGCGAGTCGTGTTTAAATATTCCTTGGCGTAGCTCACCCGTGCATTCACCTCTTCCTGCAAGCTTGCAACATTTTTCTGGATGGTCTCAGAGGCTGCTTCTGCTTGCCCTTCAAAACGATCGCGTGCACTACTGGTTAATTGCTTCACTTCATTTAAAGTGGCACTGGTGTTTTCTTTAAGCTGGTCAATATGCTGGCTCACCTGTTCAGCAGGAGTCTGGGCAGTGGCTTTTTTAGCAGTTGTTTTAGCGTTAGTGGTTTTACTGGTCATCATGGTGCTCCATTAAAATTGAATAATGTTGCCTCAATATGACACAAAGTAAAATTTTAAAAAGCCAAACTGTCTGACAATTATTTGTTTTAGATTAACGGTTTGTTAACCCAATCTTAAATAGATTTAGCTTTTAAGAATCTTTCCTTAAAATCCGAACAGCCATTAAAAAAAGTACTATCAGCCTTAAGCCAATAGTACTTTTTTCTAACAATGTAGAATTTACTGGTAATGCAGAAGTTAAAAGTAATTAGCTTTTAATTTTTTCTAGTGCTTCTTTTGCCTTGGTTTTGATTTCTTCCAGCTTGTCCAGAGCCTGCGCTTTGAGATCATCAACATTAATGTTGTTTTCCTCAAGTTTTCCTAGCGCTTTGGTTTTCAGCTCTTCATATTTTTCCAGCGCCTGCGTTTTTAAGTCTTCGACATTAATATTGTTGCCTTCAAGCTTTTCAACCGCCATGGCCTTTAGCTCGTCCAGTTTTTCCAGTGCCTGTGCTTTTAAGTCAGCCAGTTTGTCAGCATTATTTTCCAGTGTTTCACTCGCTTGATCTTTTAGGTTAGTGGCCTGATCTTTTAGCGTACTAGCCTGCTCAGTTACTGTGTCGGTTACCTGGTCTTTTAGCTCAGTGGCTTTATCCTTTAAGGCATTGACCTGATCGGTTGCGCTAGTTTTCAGGCTATCCAGCTTTTCAGTGGCCTGCTCATTTAAGTCACTGGCTTTGCTTTTAACCTGATCCACAATACCCTGATCAGCTGCGTCCTGCTGTGCTTCCTCACGCTTCTTGGCATTTTCCAGCGCAGCTTCTACCAGATTGTTGGTATGTTGCTTAAACTCGTTCAGATTGTTATTTGGCATGATGTGCTCCACAAGATCAAATGTTGAAAATAAAAAAAGCCACAATTTCAATTTAATATATAAAGCGGCTTACCCGATGACTAAGCGTTTCTTGTGATATTTTTATACAGCGATTATCTAGTGTGACACTTGTGTAATTGTTGCTTTAACGTGGCTGGCAATATGTAGAAACGGGTCAGGTATTGCACTTTAATCACTTAAAATAGCGTTTCGGTGTTTCATCTGCTGTCATCACAGGAAAACTTGCAGCATCCATAGACTTTCAACCGACAAATCCGTACAATATGCGGTTAATTCAAGCGAGAAGACTCAAGGAGACCGTGTTACCTCAACACTGTCTATCATTTGGCACGTCTACTCGCTTTTTTACAGCCCCAATTTTCTGGTTCAAGCTCAGGAGCTCAGTTTTGCGCACCCCTGCCATTTTAGCCCTCGCCGACGGAACGATCTTTCATGGTACGTCTATCGGAGCCACGGGTAGTACGACCGGTGAAGTCGTTTTCAATACTGCCATGACAGGTTATCAGGAAATTCTAACTGACCCCAGTTATGCCAAACAAATCGTTACCCTGACCTATCCGCATATTGGTAATACCGGCACCAATGACGAGGATCATGAGTCCGGTCGTGCCAGTCGCGTGTGGGCCAGTGGTCTGGTCATTCGCGACCTGCCTCTGCTTGCCAGTAATTTTCGCTCTTCCAAGCCGCTGGATCAGTATTTAAAAGAACAAAATATTGTGGCAATTGCTGATATTGATACCCGCAAGCTCACCCGTATCCTGCGTGATAAAGGGTCGCAAAACGGTTGTATTCTGGCAGGTGAAGATATTACCGAACAACAGGCGCTGGAAGCCGCGCGCGCCTTTGGTGGCCTGAACGGGCTGGATCTGGCCAAGGAATGCTGTGATCCTGAAGGCTATGAATGGTCTGCCGGTTCGTGGGAACTGGGCAAAGGCTTTAGCCAGCCAGAAGAAAAATTCCATGTCGTGGCTTATGATTATGGCTTTAAAACCAATATCCTGCGCATGCTGGCAGATCGTGGCTGCCGCCTGACGGTTGTTCCAGCGCAAACCCCTGCTGAAAAAGTACTGGCCATGAACCCGGATGGTATTTTCCTGTCTAATGGCCCCGGTGATCCGGCTGCCTGTGACTACGCCATTGACGCGGTAAAAAACATTGTCGATAACACTGAAATTCCGGTGTTTGGTATTTGTCTTGGTCACCAGATTCTGGCGCTGGCCTCGGGTGCTAAAACTGTAAAAATGCCGCATGGCCATCATGGCGCCAATCATCCGGTTAAAAATCTAGACCCATCTAGTAAACATTACGGCACCGTAATGATTACCAGCCAGAACCACGGCTTTGCAGTGGATGAAAGTACCCTGCCCGACTTTTTGCGCGTGACCCATCGTTCGCTGTTTGATGGCACCAATCAGGGTATTCACCGTACCGACAAGCCAGCGTTCAGCTTTCAGGGCCACCCTGAGGCCAGCCCCGGCCCGCATGACTGTGCGCCGCTGTTTGACCATTTTGTCGAATTGATGCAGCAGGCCAAGCATAAAAGCCAGCAAAACGAATCTCAACAGTCATAATCAGGGAGTTTATCAATGCCTAAACGTACAGACATAAAAAGCATCCTGATTATTGGTGCTGGCCCGATTGTGATTGGTCAGGCCTGTGAATTTGACTATTCTGGTGCACAGGCCTGTAAAGCGCTGCGTGAAGAAGGTTACCGCGTCATTCTGGTGAACTCCAACCCGGCCACCATCATGACTGACCCCAGCATGGCCGACTCAACGTATATTGAGCCGATCACCTGGCAGACCGTTGCACAAATTATTGAAAAAGAACGGCCTGATGCTGTGCTACCCACCATGGGCGGCCAGACTGCGCTGAACTGTGCGCTGGCACTGGATGCCAATGGCGTACTGGAAAAATACAATGTTGAGCTGATTGGCGCGACCAAAGAAGCCATTGAAATGGCCGAAGACCGCAAGCTGTTCGATCAGGCCATGCGTCGTATTGGACTGGAATGCCCGCGTGCTGCCGTGGCCAGCAACATGGAAGAAGCCTTTGAGATTCAGGCCAAACTGGGCTTTCCAGCGATTATTCGCCCCTCTTTCACCATGGGTGGTTCAGGTGGCGGGATTGCTTACAACCGTGAAGAATTCATTGAAATCTGTGAGCGCGGCTTCGATCTTTCCCCAACCAAGCAATTACTGATTGATGAGTCATTGATTGGCTGGAAAGAATACGAAATGGAAGTGGTACGTGATAAAAACGACAACTGCATTATCGTCTGTTCCATTGAAAACTTTGACCCGATGGGTGTGCATACCGGTGATTCGATTACCGTTGCTCCTGCGCAAACCCTGACCGACAAAGAATACCAGTTGATGCGTAATGCATCGATTGCGGTATTGCGTGAAATTGGTGTGGAAACCGGTGGTTCCAACGTCCAGTTTGGGATCAACCCCAAAGATGGCCGCATGGTGGTCATTGAAATGAACCCGCGCGTGTCACGTTCATCTGCACTGGCGTCCAAGGCAACTGGCTTCCCGATTGCCAAGATTGCCGCCAAGCTGGCCGTGGGCTACACGCTGGATGAACTGAAAAATGACATTACCGGTGGTGCAACCCCGGCGTCATTTGAGCCATCCATTGATTACGTCGTCACCAAGATTCCACGCTTTAACTTTGAAAAATTCCCGCAAGCCGAGCCAATCCTGACGACCCAGATGAAGTCGGTGGGCGAAGTGATGGCAATTGGCCGTAGCTTTCAGGAATCCATGCACAAAGCTTTGCGTGGCCTTGAAGTGGGTGCCTCCGGTTTTGATGAAAAAATTCCAGTAGGTGCAGAAGGTGCAGAAGACAAACTACGCCTTGAACTCAAAGTACCCGGCCCTGAGCGCATCTGGTACGTGGCTGATGCCTTCCGTCATGGCATGAGTATGGAGCAGGTGTTTGAATACACCGCGATTGATCCCTGGTTTCTGGTACAGATTGAAGACATTGTTAAAACCGAAGAACAGGTTAAACAACTGGGCTTTGCCGGCTTAACCTACGATGTAATGCGCAGCTTAAAGCGTAAGGGCTTGTCTGACTTGCGTATTGCCAACCTGCTGGGTATTCGCCAGAAGCAATTGCGCAAGCGTCGCTGGGATCTGGGCGTTCATCCGGTTTATAAGCGTGTGGATACCTGTGCGGCCGAGTTTGCCACCAGCACTGCTTATATGTATTCAACCTATGAAGATGAGTGTGAAGCCAACCCAAGCAACCGTGACAAAATCATGGTATTGGGTGGCGGGCCAAACCGGATTGGTCAGGGCATTGAGTTTGACTATTGCTGTGTGCATGCTGCCTTGGCAATGCGTGAAGATGGTTATGAAACCATTATGGTTAATTGTAACCCGGAAACCGTTTCCACGGATTATGACACCTCGGATCGCCTGTTCTTTGAACCGGTCACCCTGGAAGATGTGCTGGAAATTATCCGCCTTGAAAAGCCCAAGGGCGTGATTGTGCAGTACGGTGGCCAAACTCCGCTGAAACTGGCCCGTGCGCTGGAAGAAGCAGGCGCGCCGATTATTGGTACCTCACCGGATGCGATTGACCGTGCAGAAGACCGTGAACGCTTCCAGCAAATGATTGAGCGCCTGAATTTGCGCCAGCCACCAAACCGCATTATCCGCAGTGCAGAAGAAGGCATCGTGGAAGCTGAAAAAGTGGGTTATCCACTGGTAGTCCGTCCGTCCTATGTACTGGGTGGCCGCGCCATGGAAATCGTATATAACGTGGATGAACTCAAGCGTTATTTGCGTGAAGCGGTACAAGCCTCCAATGAAGCTCCGGTATTGCTTGATCGTTTCCTGGATGACGCCATTGAAGTGGATGTGGACTGCGTGTCTGACGGCACCACAGTGGTGATTGGCGGCATCATGCAGCACATTGAACAGGCAGGCGTTCACTCCGGTGACTCTGCATGTTCCTTGCCCCCGTATTCCCTGTCTGATGAAATTCAGAACGTGATGCGCGAGCAAACCATTGCCATGGCTAAGGAATTGGGCGTGGTTGGCCTGATGAACGTGCAATTTGCAGTCAAAGGCAACGATGTTTATATTCTGGAAGTCAATCCGCGCGCCTCACGGACTGTGCCATTTGTGTCCAAATGTATTGGCGTGAGTCTGGCCAAGATTGCAGCACGCTGCATGGCAGGCAAAACACTGGCCGAGCAGAACTTTACCACTGAAATTGTGCCCAAATTCTTTGCAGTGAAAGAAGCGGTATTCCCGTTTGCCAAGTTCCCGGGTGTTGATCCAATCCTTGGGCCAGAAATGAAGTCCACTGGTGAAGTGATGGGCGTGGGCAAAACCTTTGGTGAAGCGTTCTACAAGGCAGTTCTGGGCAGTAATGACCGTCTGCCGGGCAAGCCAGTTGAAGGTGAAATCAAGCGCGCGTTCCTGTCGGTGCGTGATAGCGACAAGCCACATATTGCCGCCGTGGCCACAAAGCTCAGTGAGCTGGGCTTTAAACTGGTGGCAACCGGTGGTACCTACCGCATGCTGCAGGAACAGGGCATTGAATGCGAGCGTGTAAATAAAGTCACTGAAGGCCGTCCACACATTGTAGACCGCTTGAAAAATGGCGAGATTCACCTCATTATCAATACCACTGAAGGCAAACAGGCACAGCAGGATTCATTTTCAATCCGCCGTAGTGCCCTGCAAGGCAAAGTGTATTACACCACGACCTTGAGCGGTGCTGATGCAGTATGCCAGGCTGTGAATATCCAGCTGCCAATGGACGTTTATCGTTTGCAAGATTTGAGCGAGGTTTAAAAATGCGTATGCATTTTCCGACGCATGAGAAGCGTCAGCTTCGCAAGGTGAGAAACACTGTTTCGCAAGTGCTGCAAGTAGTAAACATTTAATAGCGTCTAAAGGGTTCCGCTACTGTTTAGTGGCGGAGCTTTTTTTTTAGCGCTGGATTTATTTTTTGTGATGAACACAGGTGCTGTACCATTTAAAAGGACATGATTATGCAACGCTATCCCATGACCCCCCAGGGTGAACAAGCCCTGAAAGAAGAACTGCAACAATTAAAATCAGTGGAACGTCCACGGATTATTGCGGCAATTGCTGAAGCACGGGCGCATGGCGACCTGAAAGAAAATGCGGAATATCATGCTGCCAAGGAGCAGCAAGGTTTTTGCGAAGGCCGGATTCAGGAAATTGAAGCCAAGCTTGGGGCTGCTGACGTGATTGACGTGACCAAGCTGCAACAGGATGGCCGCGTGGTATTTGGGGTTACAGTTGAAATTGAAAATCTGGATACTGAAGAACGCCGCAGCTATCAGCTAGTGGGTGACGATGAAGCTGACTATAAGGTTAATAAAATTTCCATTAACTCCCCAATTGCCCGTGGCCTGATTGGCAAGCGCGAAGGCGATGAAGTCAAGATTCAAACGCCTAAAGGTGAAGTTGAATATGAAATCATGAGCGTGAAGTATATTGGTTAATAGCCCATAGATCTTCAGACTAGCAATAAAGGCTGCTTGATGAACTGTGTCCCAAAAGCTGGGCAGTGAATTAAGCGACTCGTCAGGCCTGTTTTCTATAATGAATAGAAAACAGGCCTTTTTTATTGTGCCGTATCTGTTTGTTTTAAGCTGATCATTCAAGCAGCAGAATGAGCGTTTCTGCACAGTTAGCAAGCTGCTCGGGTATGGCAGCAATCTGCCCTGTCACTATACTGATTTGATCATCCAAGTGATCCAGAGCGCTGATCCATGAAAAAAATAGCTGCCTTATTAGTCCTGCTCCTGAGTACCAATGCTGCCTTTGCCGCTGATTTTACTGTCAGCAGTCATGATATGAATGCACAGCAACCCTTAGCCATGAATCAGGTGTTTAATGGTTTTGGCTGTACTGGTAAAAATTTATCGCCACAGGTTTCGTGGCAACATGCACCAGCCAACACTAAAAGTTTTGCCATTACGCTGTATGATCCTGATGCGCCCACTGGCAGCGGCTGGTGGCACTGGACAGTGGTTAACATTCCCGCCACTATTCATCAGTTGCCGACGGGTGCAGGCAGTAAACACAGCAATTTGCCAGTAGGCAGCATGCAAGGTCGCAATGATTTTGGTGATTTTGCCTTTGGCGGTGCCTGTCCTCCGGCTGGCGATAAGCCGCATCGCTACATTCTAACCGTCTGGGCACTGGATACTGATAAACTGCCGGTAACCCGGAATATGAGTGCTGCCATGATTGGTTTTATGCTGAACGCGCACAAACTGGCCACGGCCAGCCTGACTGCAACCTATAGTCGCTAATTGATGGCTAAAAATTAATGATGGCTCAGTTACTGCCTGCCTCCGAGCAAATGCTGCTGCAAAATAGCCAGATGGACTTTGCCACCATCCGGGCCAGACAGCAGCAGCATATCAGGCGGGTGCATATCTTGGCACCTGCCCTGTGCCGTATTATTCAGGGCCATAAAATTTTGCACTGGCAACGGCAGACATTAAAAATCACTCCCAACGACCTGCTGCTATTTCCGGCAGGTGCTGTGGTTGATATTGAAAACCATCCTGAACAGCAACTTTACAACGCTGAAATCGTTAGCTTCCCCTTGCCACTGATTCACCACTATCAATTAATGCGGAAGGCACATGCAGGTACGCTTCAGCCTTCGGCACCAGTCATTACTTCTTTGTCCATGCCAATGACCCCAGAACTGGATTTTTGCTGGCAAACCCTGACCCACAGTATTCAGCAGCCGCTTTCCTGGCCGGTGCAACAGCATTTTGCCCAAGGGCTGTTACTGGCACTGGAAGGCAGTGTGCTTCTGGAAAACCTGCTGGTGATTGAACAGCATCAATTGCGGCATAAATTACAGCAATTGTTTTTAAGGCAGTGCGGGCTGGACTGGAAACTGGCTGATGCTGCCCACTGGCTGCATTTGGGCGAATCCATCATTCGGCGCAAACTGGCCGAGGAAGGTAGCAGTTTCCGGCAAGTGCTGGATGAAGTGCGTTTTACTGTGGCGCTGGGCATGGTGCAAACCACTGATTTACCCATTAGCAGGGTGGCAGAACATTGCGGCTATGAATCAGCCTCACGCTTTTCGGTTAAATTTAAAAGCATGTATGGCATTTCGCCCAGTGAGCTGCGGATCAAATAACTTCTAATCGCTGGCTGTTTTATATGCCTTAGATTCTCAAATGAAGTGCAACAGAGATTAATATATTGGAAGGAAGCAAGATGAGCTAGCATTCTGTTTCCGACCGACCAAAGTCAAAGTTGCATCATGAACTATACTCATCTTACTCAAGAAGAAAGATATCAGATTTATACATTATTACGTGAAGGTTTTTCTAAACGTTATATCGCCTGGAGATTGAATCGTTCACCTTCCACTATTTCCAGAGAAATCCAACGTAATCGAGCGAGAAATGGCTATTTTGCCAAACATGCCCATAAATTAGCTCGAAGACGGCATCATTCAAATCCTCAAAGAATCCCATGTGATATCTGGGTACAAGTCATTGCTTATCTTGAACT
>NZ_SNTY01000038.1 GCF_004377485.1 Alkanindiges illinoisensis | reverse complement strand
TTATAATCAGCGAAGAATTCAAAAGAGTTTGGATTTTAAAACGCCAAATCAAATAGCAGAGAACTTTTATCGGTT
This sequence comes from Alkanindiges illinoisensis, assembly GCF_004377485.1. Classification (GTDB taxonomy): domain Bacteria; phylum Pseudomonadota; class Gammaproteobacteria; order Pseudomonadales; family Moraxellaceae; genus Alkanindiges; species Alkanindiges illinoisensis_A. The sequence goes on along the minus strand of NZ_SNTY01000038.1, from coordinate 12,579 downwards.
AGCTGCCTAGCATATCCCAAGTGAAAGTCTCCTGCTAATTCAGCACATATCATTAATGCCGATGGCTCTTGTTGATTTAAAAGTTTAGTAAGCATTAATATAATTGTTTTTTGATTATTTACATTTGCAAACATTATACGGTAATGCTGATCATTAGCCTGTTTTTCAATTTTATAGATCCAATCTTTAGGAATTAAAAAAGAAATTCCTTGTTCATTAATTATTTTCCAGTCTTTTGTTATATTACAAGAATCAGCTATTGATGAAATTTGCTTATAGCTATTTGCTTTTTCAAATGTGGATGGTGTAAGTAAAAGATTGTCCTGTACTTTTTTCCATTTTAAAGATATTTCCGTTTCTCTCCCATACTTTCCTGTCACAAGACTAAGCGAAGAATCACTTAAAAAATAACGACCACATTGAATACCTTTAGCTGAAAAATAACCATTTTCTGAAAAACTTAATATTTCATTTTGAGGTTGTTTTTCACCATATTCTTCAATCATTTGCCATTGTCCAATAATTGAATTTAAAGATTCAGCAGCTTTAAGAGACATTGATGATAGAAAACAGGCTATTAATATAAAACTATTTATATTTTTCAAATTGAAATCCTTTTCTTTGATATATAGTTAATCGCTAAATTTAATTTAGCGATTAAATTTTAAGCATTTATCATAATGCTGTTTTAATATGCTCACAAGCCTTTAAATCTGCATACAGTGCATGCACCTGTTCCATATTTTCAAAGCGCAACTGGGCACGAATAGAATGATAATTGCCTTTGCTGGATGGCTGCACCACAATATTATTTGAATCGAAATCCGGAAAATGCTTGAGCAAAATGGCCTGTACCTCATCGCGCAATTCAGGCACAGCGTTGCCAATTAAGCGGATTGGATAATCCATCGGAAATTGCCACAGCTCTTCATTTAAGGGCTGAATGTTTTGGTTGTCGCTCATTGTTTACTCTCTAATTTTAAACATTAAACAGTATATTGGGATGATTCCATTAAACTAAAGGGCAGCCGGCTGGCTTCATGTTAAGTGTTCAAAAAACAGTTTAATACGATCATGTTACCAGCATCATTTTAAAACTTTATCCAATAAAAATGTCTGCATTAAGCAGACATTTTTAAGGTTACTCAAATACTGAAAAATTAATCATTTTCCAGGAATGAACGCAGATGCTCAGAACGGGAAGGGTGACGCAGCTTGCGCAGGGCCTTGGCTTCAATCTGGCGAATCCGCTCACGGGTTACGTCAAACTGCTTGCCCACTTCTTCCAAAGTATGGTCGGTTGGCATATCAATACCAAAACGCATTTTCAATACTTTAGCTTCACGTTCCGTCAGGTTGGCCAGCACTTCACGGGTTGCTTCACGCAGGCCTTCGGATGTTGCTGCTTCCACAGGCGAAGTGATGTTGGTGTCTTCAATAAAATCACCCAAGTGTGAATCTTCATCATCACCAATCGGGGTTTCCATGGAAATTGGTTCTTTGGCAATTTTTAGTACCTTGCGAACCTTCACTTCATCCATTTCCAGACGTTCGCCCAATTCTTCAGGCGTTGGCTCACGGCCCATTTCCTGCAATAACTGACGTGACACGCGATTGATTTTGTTAATGGTTTCAATCATGTGTACCGGAATGCGGATGGTGCGCGCCTGATCTGCAATAGAGCGAGTAATCGCCTGACGAATCCACCAGGTCGCATAGGTCGAGAACTTGTAACCACGACGGTATTCAAACTTGTCTACCGCTTTCATCAGACCAATGTTGCCTTCCTGAATCAGATCAAGGAATTGCAGGCCACGGTTGGTATATTTCTTGGCAATCGAAATGACCAGACGCAGGTTGGCTTCTACCATTTCCTTTTTGGCGCGGCGAGCCTTGGCTTCACCAATGGCCATACGCTTGGAAATATCCTTGATTTCAGCCACACGTAACGACAGTTGAGTTTCAATATCGGCAATTTTTTGCTGGAAAGCCAGTACATCAGCACGTACTGCATTCAAATAAGAAGCAATTGCCGGTTCCTGCTCAATTTGCTCATCCAGCCAGTCAGTACGCGATTCACTACCCGGGAACGTCTTGCGGAAACGGTCACGATTCATGCGGCCACGGCGCACGCTATAGCGCATGATTTCACGTTCACTCAGGCGAATCTGCTCATGCGTGTCGCGGATCATGGCAGTCAGTTGATCAGACAGGCGTGGGGTGAGCTTGAACATCATGAACACGGTGGCCATTTCAGTCAGGGCAGTTTCAGCCTGCTCGGAATGACGGCCATGCGCTTCAATTGCTGCTTTTACGGCATCAAGGCGTTCCTGCAATTCAGTGAAGCGGACACGGGCAATTTCAGGATCTGGACCAGACTCTACTTCATCTTCAGAGCTATCACCGTCTTCTTCCTCTTCGTCATCATCGGCCACTTCTGCTTTAGCAACGGCAGGCGCTTCTTCATCGGTCAGCAGCTCTTCGTCAATGACTTCAGGAATTTCTTCGTCACTATCCGGGTCAAGGTAACCGGATAAAATATCGGCTAGGCGGCGTTCGCCAGTAATGGTTTCCTGATATTCCTGTAATACCACATCCACAGCACCCGGCCAGTGGGCAATGGCATGTAATACATCCCGGATTCCATCTTCAATGCGTTTTGCAATGCTGATTTCGCCTTCACGGGTGAGCAGTTCTACTGTACCCATTTCACGCATATACATGCGCACCGGATCAGTAGTACGACCCGGTTCATTTTCTACAGAGGCAAGAACGGCAGCTGCTTCTTCGGCAGCTACTTCATCATCACTGGCATCCGGATTATCTTCCAGCAGGATTTCATCAACTTCAGGAGCGCGGTCGTGAACAGGAATGCCAACATCGTTAAGCATCTGAATGATGTCTTCAATCTGCTCACTTTCTGTTATGGAGTCCGGTAGATGATCGTTGACTTCGGCATAGGTCAGGTAGCCCTGTTCCTTGCCTCGGCTAATTAAAGCCGCTACTTGCGAGGTAGGAGATTGCAAATCGCTCATCGTTCGTCACTCTTAATGTTTATCAGTGGCTTAGGGCAATCGCGCATGGTAGCATATTTTTTGCTACAATTTTAGCCCTAACTCACAAAGCGGATTAAATTTGAGACAGCGCAGTAATCAGACTCAGTTGCTGTCAATAATAGCCAATATGAGGGATATTTTTTATATTTCAAGTTGGTAGTCTGGCCCACCCGGCAATAAGGCCTGTTAGTTTGCCTGTTAAATGCCCGGGTTAAAGCTATTGCCATATTATTTTAAATCTGATGAAAAACAACATTCAGCCAGCTGAAGCTGAGACAGCATAAAAAAATTTCTTGACTTTATTTTTGATCAGATATAAATAGCCGCCAGAACAAAATTTTTTTTGGGGGAAGTGCTATGTCTGGTTCAGGTCAGGATTTTGAGTTGGATGATAGCTTTAGTGAAGAAGAAGCACCGTTTGAGGATGAAACTGCCAGCAAGGCTGCCAGTGCCAAGGATTCCCTGCTAAAACGTCGCCTGATTGATGATTTGCTGGCCGAGCGTCGTTTGCAGCGTGAGCTTAAAGACCTTGAGTATGATTTTGACGACATTGATGACGAAGACTTTTAGTCTGGTTAAGGTAATACGGGCTTAAACCAGCTGTTAAGTTTGATCAGGTCAAAAAATTAAGAGTCGCTGTGTGCGGCTTTTAATTTAAGTATTAGTACGCTGGGTTTTATAGCTTTGGCTTTGCTGATTTTAGCAGTCAGGGTTTTAACTACTATTAAGTTTAGCAGCTATTGTTTTAATCATTCTGGCTGATCGGTGATACTTCAAGTTATCAAAACGTTAGAGCAGGCCTTAACTGATTATAGAGCATCCATGTTGCACAAATAATAAACCTCACTTAATGATGAAATTAAGAGTCGGGCTAAAGCCTGCGTGAGCTATAAAACAATCTTTAATTGATTAAAAAATCTTACAACAACAGCACAATAAATCGCCTGTGTTATGAACATTCAATACTTTAATTTTTATTTAAAAATAATGACTTATACGGTGCATTAGATGAAGGAAGTAAATCGTCATTCACTGTTTTTAAGCTTTAAGTTCTGCGTGGTTGTGTGTCACAATACACGCAATTATAAATCACTGGTTAAATGATATGGCAACGCTTGATTTGGATTTGCTGGCTGATTATCTGGATGGCGAACACAATGAGCACGGTCTGGATTTTGCAGCAACGCACGGTTTTTTATGTGCCTGTGTGGTGGGCCCGGAACTCAAGAACTGGTTAAGCCAGTTGTTTGAAAACAATGAAGCCAAGGTGCGCAAGGATATTATTGAGCAAATCCGCTTATGGCGTGAAGATATTCAGCAAACCCTGATTAATGAAGAAACTATTGAGTTTCCATTTGAAATTGAGGAAGCCACAGAAGAATCCAGCCTCGGTGACTGGAGCGTGGGTTTTGTGGATGCACTGTTTTTAAATGATGAAGCCTGGTTTCAGGTAGATGATGCTGATGAAGAAGCCATCATTATGCTAACCCTGCCGATGATGGTCTTTAGTGGCATTGAAGGCGAAACAGAAATGGACAACATTCGCCGTAATGGTGACCTGATGGATGAGCTGGCCGAAGAAATTCCTGAAAACCTAACCAAGCTGTATCTGCTTTATCATTCACCCGATGAGTAAATAACAGTGAACAAAGGGTTAAGGTTTTAATGCTTAACCGGTAAATTGGATATTAAAAAATCAGGCTGCCACATCATCATTTTAAAAAGCTCTTTACTAAATAAAGCTCTTTAATGAATGATGATACGCAAGCGCCTGATTTTTTTATTATTTTAAATTAATACTTACTCAATCAACTGCTCATTAAGCCGATGCATTTTTAGATTTATCAGAGTGACCTGTAGCCTTATGATTTTTATGTTTATAGTAGCGACGAATCGCAAAGCCGCCAGCAATCACTAAAACCACAACAACGACATTGCCAATACCGGATAGCCAGTGCGAAAATTTTTCGATATTATTGCCCAGATAATAACCGGCTAATCCTAAAAGAGTGGTCCAGATAATGGTGCCCAGGCTGGTATACAGCAGAAACAGGCTAAAGGGCATGCGTGACATACCCGCTGGAATACTAATAATGGAGCGTACAGCCGGGATCATACGACCAAAAAACACGATTTTGCGGCCATGTTGATTAAACCATGCATTGGCTTTTTTCAGGTCCTCCGGTTTTAAAAACAGCCATTTTCCATGATGTTCCAGCCAAGTAGTTAGTCGGTCTTCATGCAGCAATCGGCCAATCCAGTACAGCATAATGGCTGCCAGAATGCTGCCACAGCTTCCAGCAATGATCACGCCAATGATACTTAGTTCACCTTGGGCGGCAGTAAAGCCTGCTGCAGGCATAATCAGCTCAGACGGAATGGGCGGAAACACATTGTCCAGAAACATGAGCAGGGCAATACCAAAATAGCCGAGCTGCTGCATTACCTCATTAATCCATTGTGCAATTGATGACATATTTCATATCCCTAAATTGCCGTAACTACTGTTGTTGCAGTGAATAATAGCTATAAAAAAAGCACCCGAAGGTGCTTTTTATGTGGTGCACTTAGTGAGTAACACGGTTCCATGCATCACGGGTAGCATCTTTGGCTTGTTCCCACTTCAGGCGGGATTCACCTTTAAATTGATCCCAACTGCGGCCCAGATCACTTTCGGCATCTTCAAAACGGGCATCGTTGCCATAACGCGCGCGGTTTTCATAACCCAGACGATAGGCAGGGCTGTAATCACGGTCATAGTCCAGATCTGAATAACTTGCTGCATTGCTGGAATAATAAGGGGTTGTGGTGTAATTGCTACGCCAGTAAGCGTCTTCTTCAGTGGGGTTGATCGCTTCACCCGCAGCATGACCTGCTACGCCACCAGCCACTGCACCAATCGCGCCGCCCACTACTGTTCCAATTGGGCCAGCAGCAGAACCAATGGCTGCACCAGCTGCCGCGCCACCAACACCGCCAACACCAGTACCTACAGGATGAGAACCTGGTTCACCTGTAATTGGGTCACGGTTTAAATCGTCATCGTGGCTTGTATGCGTATGAGTAGTGTCGTAGGTACCAGTCGTACGGTTGGTAGCACGATCCCAAGCATCACGGGTAGCGTGTTTGGCTTGATCCCATTTCAGGCGTGATTCACCTTTAACTTCATCCCATTTGCGGCTTAGATCATTTTCTGCATCTTCAAAGCGGTGAGTCTGGTTGTAGTGAGCACGGTTTTCATAACCGACACGGTAAGCAGTGCTGTAATCACGGTCATAATTTAAATCTGGGTGTTGACTAGCTTCAGACTTGTAATAAGAGGTATTGGTGTAATTTTCGCGCCAGTAGGCTTCTTCTTCAGTTGGGTTCATCGCTTCGCCAGCTGCATGACCTGCGGCTGCACCGGCAATAGCGCCAATTACACCACCAACCATCGCGCCGACTGGGCCGGCAACTGCACCAATAGCTGCACCAGCGGCTGCGCCACCGCCAGCACCAAGGCCTGTACCTACAGGATGAGAACCTGGTTCTCCAGTAATCGGATCAGCATTTAAATCATCGCGCGCCTCATCCGACATATTCTTAATTTGGTCGCGGTCCATATTGTCTAAATTATCACGTGAACTACTCATTGCTTTACTCCAATTGACTTGCAAAATTTTTAATCTGAACAGTTACTGGAATAGCTAGTACTGCATTTCTTTCCATAAACAGGGTGTTACCCTATGTCAAACAGGGTGTTACCCTATGTCGTTACTGTAGTTTGTCGCAAATGTAGTTGCTAAGCGTTTCTTGTTGGAAGGTTGACGTAGAAAAAAGCGTGAAGCGTAATGAAGCGTGACAGTTGTAGATAATGCGTAAACAATCTTTTAAGTCGGCTTAAAGATTGCTACTGGAAAATGATAAGAATATTTGTGATGTAGAAGTAAAAGACTAAAATATCAGTGAAGAACGTAAAAAAACGGGCCTACACATAAATACAGGCCCGTTTTTATTTTATGGATGCTAGTAATTAAGCCAAGTTAACTTAAGCGTTTAGCAAATACCAACTAGAGTCTTTTGCGCTTGGCTTTGGTGAGCTGTGACTGGCGCATACGAAAGCCTGCCTTTTGTTGCTCAGTGGTTTTATCAATGCAATATACGCAGCTTACACCCAACTCATAGCTGGGCAATTCAACTTCTTCAGGGGATAACGGCCAGCCACAGGCATGGCATTTCACGCTTTCACCTTCCTGTACGCCATGTGTTACGCCAGTGCGATTGTCAAATACAAAACATTCGCCTTCCCATAGGCTTTGTTCAGCCGGGATTTGTTCCAGATAGTTTAAAATGCCGCCTTTGAGGTGATAAACCTCTTTAAATCCTTGCTGCAATAGCAGACTGGTGGATTTTTCACAGCGAATACCGCCTGTGCAGAACATGGCAATTTTTTTGTCTTTGGCATCGCTCAGGTTTTTTTCTACATAGTCGGGGAATTCACGGAAACTTTCGGTTTGTGGATCAATTGCATTTTTAAAGGTACCGGCTTTATATTCGTAGTCATTGCGGGTATCAATTAAAATTACATCATCCTGCTGGATAAAGTCGTGCCACTCTTCAGGGTTGAGATAATGACCTACTTGTGAGCGTGGCTGTACCTCTACGCCAAGGGTCACAATTTCTTTTTTCAGTTTGACTTTAGTCTTGCGAAACGGCTTTTCGGAACTGAAAGATTCCTTGTATTCCATATTGGTAAAGCCATAATCCAGCAAGTATTGATGCATCTGGTCAATGGCCGCTCGCGCCCCGGCGACTGTACCATTAATCCCTTCGCCAGCCACGATCAGGGTGCCGCAAATGTTAAGGGAATTGAGTAAATCAAGCAGTTGCTGCTGTAGCCCGGCTGGATTGGCAACCGGATGAAACTGATAGAGCGCCGCCACAACCCAGTGTTGATCTGCCGTGCCGGAATTGACAGGGTTTTGATCGTTCGTGGTTGTAGAAGACGCAGGTGCAAGCTGCTGGTCTAATGTTGCGGACATGAAACGCTCCAAAAAATCTGCATAACTGCAGGGACAGGAAAATCAAACGTGCATATTCTACTGGTTTGAACCACAAAGCGCGATAAAATCCATAAAAAAATTATGGTTTAATTGGAATCATGGTAAAAACCACAAAATAACGAGAACTTTCATTGGCTAAACACAAGAATAAAAAACGCTTATTGTCTATATATAGATTTTCATATTTAATAAACTACTAGATATTGTGCTTTTACTAACCAGCGTTGGTTGTAAAAAATAGGCTATAAAAAAACTGGAGGTTCACTTGACTGCTGCCTTAACACCTTGTGCCGGAAAGTGTTCAACCGTGTTTGGTGATAGTGTTTGCCGTGGCTGCCGTCGCTTTAGCCATGAAGTGATTCACTGGAATCGCTATTCGCTGGAAGAGCAAAAGCTGATCTGGCAACGGTTGGATAGCCAGCTTGACCAGATTCTACTGCCTTTGGTGCAAATCCGGGATGAACAGGCACTCGATGAATTCCTGCGCTCGCAGCAGGTGCGCTTGCTGGAAAATGCTTCGCAAGGTCGCAAGATTTATCATGCCTTGCGGATTTGCCAGCGTAATCCCGCTTGCCATGAACGAGCAGGATTAAGTGTTGCATCAGAACATGTGCAAAAAACCTGGCAATTGTTTGAGCAGCGCATTTATTCACTGGCCGTGGCCAGTTTTGAGTTGGCCTGGTTACGGGCAGCGCAATTTGGCGAAACGGCTGCGGAAACCAGTTTATAAAATCATTCTGCAACTAAATAAAAAGAAATAAAAAAGGAAGGCCAAAACCTTCCTTTTATTGAGGCACAACTTTAAATCGAAGTGCTTAAATCCTAAGATTCAAATAATTAAAACTTAATAGACTTCTTTCATAAGTTGTACCAACTCGCCTTCGACAGGCTCAGGCAGCGTTGGTTGAGCTTGTCGAAACCAGACTTATGCAAGAGATCGAATAATTTAAAGTCCGGTTTGCTGCCGGTATTGCACCAGTTCATCAATCGTTAAAATTACCAGATCATGCTGTAGTGCATAATCCAGAATTTGCTGGCCGCGTGCCATGCTGCCGTCCGGGTTCATCAGTTCGCATAAAACACCAGCCGGTTTCAGGCCAGCCAGCCGGGCCAGATCCACACTGCCTTCGGTATGGCCCTTGCGGCTCAGCACGCCCCCGGATTGCGCGCGTAATGGAAACACATGGCCGGGACGCGCCAGATCATCTGCTACGGCATTCTCATTAATGGCAGCCAGAATGGTTGTTACCCGGTCTGCAGCAGAAACCCCGGTACTAACGCCGTGTTTTGCTTCAATGGAAACCGTAAAGGCCGTGCTAAAGCGGCTCTGGTTGTCCTGCACCATGGGCGCAAGCTGCATATGATCGGCCAGCGTATCTGGAATGCACAGGCAAACAATGCCACTGCCATCACGGATCATGCGCGCCATGCTGTCTTGTGAAATCTTTTCGGCAGCCACAATCAGGTCAACTTCGTTTTCACGGTCAAAGTCATCCATGAGTAGGACAGGTCGGCCTGAATGCATATCGGCCAGTGCGCGGGCAATCCGTTCCGATGCGGGTGCAAGCTGGTCAAAAAACTGCTGTGGCTGCATCACTTGTTCAGCAGGCAGTAATTGTGAATAAGAAGAAGATGGGAGCGAGGATGACTCGGACTGCTGTTGCAAGGGTTGAGAAATATAACTGGACATTGAAATGCTCTTGAAAAATGGACAATGAACATTTCAGGACTGCTTGAATAAAAGCGTACACAATGCCTTACCTCAACAGGCTATAAATAACCTGAGCTGTACGCCATTGATAAATTGCACATCTTCTTTCATCCGGACTATACCGTCGGCCTTGGAATCTCACCAAATCTGCCTGCACCCAGAGGTTTCGGCTCGCGGGCTTGTGAATGCAACGTGATATCTTACAGATAATTTGCCGATCCACTTACCGCCGGTGGGGAATTACACCCCGCCCTGAAGAGTAGCCTGTATTGTAAACCTGTTTTAATCAATCTATCCATATTGACGAAGTAGCTTAACAATAAATTAAAAAGATGATGAAAAAATAGCAAAAAGCAACTTGAATAATATTAAATTTAGCTATATCTTTTTTATATCTGAATTGAAGTATGGGAAGGTAATGATGTCTGAATCTACTTTGCCCGCGGGTAACAAGCAACGTGGTTTCGGTCATGGCGGGTTACGGCTGGTCCTTTTAAGCCTGATCAATGAGCAGTCACGGCATGGCTATGACCTGATCAAAGCCGTGGAAGAATTGACGTCCGGTCATTATCGGCCCAGTGCAGGCATGGTTTATCCATTATTGAACCAGTTGGTGGAACAGGGGTTAATCAGCGCTGAAGCAACGGCTGGTGAAGAAAGCAAAAAGCAGGTGTATGCCATTCAGCCTGCTGGTCAAAAAGTGCTCGCTGATGAAGCTGCCCGGGTAGAGCATATTTTTGCCCGGGTGCGCCAACGTGCCAAGCAGCCCATACAGGTCACCCGTGCCATTGAAAACTTTAAGCTGGCAGTGCGGCTTAAGCTGGGTAATGAGGTGCTGACCACGGCACAGGCCAACCAGCTTACTGAAATTCTAGATAATGCAGTGCGACAAATTGAGCAGTTGTAAGCAGTTAAAGATTACTTATTGATTGAAATTTTAAAAATAGCAGAGGTTAGTTATGCAACAAAATGAACAAAACTCACCACTTGAGCAGAACCCGCAACCTGATCAAGACAGGGAACCTAAAAAAGCTTATCGCGTGCGCCACCCGCTTAAACTGCGTAAGGCAAGCGTGCAGCAGATTGAGGAACTGGGGCCGAATATGCGACGTATTGTGTTAACAGGGCCGGACTTTGCCGATTTTACGAGCGCCAGTTTTGATGACCATGTGAAAGTATTTTTTCCCGATGCCCAAAGTAGACAACTGGTGCTACCGCAACTGGAAGGACAGGGCATTGCAGTAAGTGATGGGCCAAAACCAATCATGCGGGACTATACCCCCCGCTATTTTGATAACCAGAAAAATAGCCTGACCATTGATTTTGCCTTGCATGAAGCAGGCCCGGCTTCGGACTGGGCTAGGCAAGCCAAAGTGGGTGACGAGCTGGGTATTGGCGGGCCACGCGGTTCGATGATTATTCCCATGGATTTTGATGGCTACGTATTGATTGGTGATGAAACCGCATTGCCTGCCATTGGTCGCCGTCTGGAAGAATTACCGCGCGACAGTCAGGTGCTGGTTATTGCGGAAGTGGACTGCCAGCAGGATCAACTGAACTGGGAGTGCCCGGCAGATACCGAAATCATGTGGGTGCAACGTATGGGGCAGCCCATGGGACAAGCAGACCTGTTTTTGCAGGCCTTTAAACATGCGCCTTTTCCGGAAAAAGAGTTTCATACCTGGATTGCCGCAGAAACCAACGTGGCGCGCCAGCTACGCAAAACCCTGATTGAAGATTACGATGTAAATAAAAAATACATTAAGGCTGCCGGCTACTGGCAACTGGGCCAAAGTGACTCACATCAGGTGCTGGAAGACGAATAATTTTTGGTTCTTACATTAAGCAAGCTGAATAAAAGCAAAAGCTATTTTCGCCAGCAAACCAATTGATGAAAAGCCTGCCTGATCTTAAAAAACGGCAGGTTTTTTATTGCCTAGAGAAAATTGGGGTTAGGCCTAATTAAAGTCACTAGATAGAAGAATTATTTTCTAGGACATCCTGCTTATTGCAGGCTAATCCGCTATGCTTGCCAGCAATTTTGGCAACACATGAATTTTTTCTATGGCCCTTAAAGCAACCATTTATAAAGCTGATTTGCAAATTGCCGATATGGATCGCCACTACTATGCCGATCATCAGCTTACACTGGCGCAGCATCCGTCTGAAACCATTGAGCGGCTGATGGTGCGCATTCTGGCATTTGCCCGTTTTGCCGATGAGCAGCTTACCTTTACCAAAGATTTGTTTGAAACAGATGAACCTGCCTTGTGGCAAAAAGACCTGACTGGCCAGCTGGAAAGGTGGATTGAAGTGGGCTTGCCGGATGAAAACAAGGTTAAAAAAGCCAGCGCACGCTGTGATGAGGTGGCTGTGATTGCTTATGGTACGCAAGTGGAGGAATGGTGGAAGCGCAATAGCAAACTGGCCAATATGAGCAATGTCAGTGTATGGCAATTACCGCTTGCCACCACGCAGGCGATTCAGGACTTGTGCGAGCGTACCATGCAGTTGCAGCTGAATATCATGGATGGGGAATGGACTTTATCCAGCGATAAAGGCAGCGTTACCGTTGAATGGATTGCGTTAAAATAACGGATCAACCTGCATAAACAATTGATGTAATCAAACCATGCATAACACGGCTTTGTTGCACAAACCTATATGTAAAGGCTTATCTAGCAATATAATTCTCAAATGAATAAGCCCGCACCTAAAACCTATCGCACAACCAATTGGTCTTCTTACAACCGAGCTTTGGTGAATCGAG
>NZ_SNTY01000037.1 GCF_004377485.1 Alkanindiges illinoisensis | reverse complement strand
TCGTCCTGGCTCATGCGATTCAAGTTGGCCGCCATTGTGTCCATCAGATTGTCCATCTGTTCCTCGTGTGAGTCTTTGGAATTCTGCCTTTCCACCGGCGGCTTGTTCAAAGCATTCATTTGTAATTGCTCCTTGTTGCCAATGCTTGAGTAAGTGTTTTTCAAGTCGCTGCTTAATGTCATGCTCGTTACCCTCTGATTTAAGTACATTTAAGTGTTGCCAACCTTTTAAGGGTACTGCATTACCTTGCTGTCTAACATCTAATACCCTTAGATTAATCCTGTCACCAAAAAAATCATGTAATTTTTCTAGTCCTTCAGCCGTATTACCCTGAATCCTGGCCATTGTCCCGATACTGGCTCCCCGTCCATCATTCGGATCATTAAACCGTTTAAAGGTATTCTCTAACGCATTCTCAGGCAGTGCATGAACAGCAATCACTTCAATCTTTGCACCGCTGTTGATGGCCTGCTGAAACTTGTCGAGCGTGCTTTTATCTGTTGCATTGACGAGCTGGCCCTCATATACGGCCTTGACGTTTGCAGGTAGCTGCATGTTACTGACCACACTGGACGTTTTACCTGCCCCCGGTGAACCGGTCAGAAAAATAACGGTGTCCTGTCCTTCAGCTCCAGTCTGACGCATGGTTTGCTTAAAATGCTCTGCGGCCAGTGTTGCCGCTGTGTTATGCACTGCATTATTGAACTTGTTGCGTGTGGCCGGTGACTGGGAAAATTCAGGAAACATTTCCTTAAACATATCTGAGCAAATATAGCGACCGTCGAAGGTACTAGGATGCTGTTTATACTGGTCAATGATTTTCTGGCCGTCTTTCTTTGCCCAGTCAATCACTGCCGCTTGAACTTTTAATTTTTCCTCATCGCCGCCAAGCGCCAACTTATTAATTGCTAAATCCACTGTCTAACCTGTTTGTATTTTTCTTGACAACAATTATAACATACCCTTAAATACTAACAATAGGGTGTACCCTATTGTTATAAAATGCAACATTAAAAAACATATAACAATAGGGTTGTATTTTAATTTAGTTATGTATTAACTTTGAAGTCCCTGTTTTGGTGTTATATTATGTGCAATTAATACCCATATTGGGGCTAAACACCAAATTCTGATCATTGTCATAATTTAAATAGATGAGAACGATGCAAAATGCGATATGCCGGACAAGATACGATGATTAAAGGTATTTACTGATGACTGCTTATTACAATAGCCCTAGCTTTCTAAAGCTTTATGAGAAAACCTCACATGATGCAGGCATACCGGCATTAGAACGGTTATACGATTTAGCCCAGGGAGAAAGCAGAGAGGCCTACATAGCCGGGCTTTTCATCGTCAACTTTTATAAAGGAAGTAAATGCCTTTTTAATCTACAGTTCCTAAAGGAGCTACAGCCCCGTACCCTGATGGATTGCATATCCGTCATTCATCTTGAATATAATGCCAGGCAAGAAATTTTTGATTATCTAGGTATTAAGGTCAGTGATTTAGAAAAACTCACCTATCGTATTTTAAAGAAACAAGCGTCAAAGCCTATCCCGCGAGAAATCATTATTGACGGCCATAGCTATATTATTGATCTGACCTACAACGCAGGCGCAAAAGCCTGTATAGAAAAAAATAGCTCCAATCCTCACCGGGCATTTTCAAAAAAGAATCTACAGTGGCAGTTTGGCTATGACAACGAATTCGATGGTCACCATAAAGCTCAGGGCTATTACTTTGAGGAAATAGATTAATTATGGTCAAGCACGCCCAGGATGATCAAACCGTCGATATTGAGGAAGTCATCAATCACAATGCTAAAACCCAGACAGTGGGATATATCCGGGTATCCAGTGTAGACCAGAATACGGAACGGCAACTGGCCGGTTTTAAGCTGGATAAGGTTTTTACTGACAAAATCAGTGGAGCCAAGAAAAATAGACCGGCACTGGATGAACTCATTGAGTATGTGCGCGAAGGTGATACGGTACTAGTCCATAGTATGGATCGCATGGCGCGTGACTTGGAAAACCTGATCAATATAGTTAAAACCTTAAATGGCAAAGGGGTCACTGTAAAATTTAATAAGGAAAATATCACTTTCACTGCAAATAGCGACAACCCTATGGATAAATTCCTGTTTCATGTGGTGGGCGCTGTGGCAGAATTCAAACGGGCTTTAATCCGGGAAGCCCAGCGTGAAGGGATTGCATTGGCCAAGCGTAAAGGAAAATATAAAGGTAGAAAACCGGCTTTAACCGAGGCTCAACTCGCTGAGCTGAAAAATGATAAGGATGTTTTAACACCAAAAGAATTAACGGCGAAATATCAGGTTCATTATCAAACCATCTGGCGTTATATCAAAAAGATCAAGCAACAGGAAATTGAAGAAAAGAAGCTGTCAGATATTCAGGCCGATTCAAACAATACTATAGCAATTAAAGCTTAGGAATTAATCCAATGGACGCTATCAATGAACTTCAATTAATCGGCGCAATAATATATTTAATCTTTGGTGTCTCTGTAATGACCAAAGGTCGTACAGCAAGTTTTTTTGAGAAATTTTTATTTAGCCTTTCTCTAATTGCTTTCTTCCTTTTTGCAATTTGGAAAGGCGTTGAATTATTCCCACTAATACAAACCAGTCCAACCGTAGATGACTTTCCAATAAATATAAGTTTAGGCAAGCCAAGTCATATCATCTTAACTACTTTATCTATTCTGTTTGCCATAGTTGGCGTGTTAGTCATAGGCATGGTACATGGCTGGAAAGAAAGTAAGATACAAAGGGGGCTATTTCTAATTATCCTAACCCCTTTTCTATACATTTTATGGCCTAAGCTTATAGTTTTAATAGAATATTTTTTTGGTAATTAAATCTATCAACTTCTTGCTTTGCTTATAAAAAGGCTTTCGTTAACGAAAGCCCCTTTGTGTTGGATTAACTGATTGAATTAGCAATCCAGATATTGGTCAGATCACACGTTTTATCAGGTGCTGTTGTCCAGTTTAGCTGTCCTTGTGGCCCTGTATAGGTTGAACCACCCAGCATTATCCGATCACCTGATTTAATCAACTTTCTTTCGGACGAAATCAAAGATTGTTGACGATCATCCCAATACACATCAGGAATCATACTGGCATCAAATACAGCTCATTGGTCACTGCCTTTGCATAGATACAGGCACCTTTAATATATAAAGTACCCTGCAATGCCGAACCATCCCCTTCCCGGCTACCCTGTTGTTTCCCCACGGTAATAAACTTAATTTCCGGCGGCTGTACTGGAGCGTGAACATCTGCCGTTTTATGCAGGGCTTGCTTATTGGTCGCAATACCTTTCATTTTGACAATGATTTTATAATTGAGTGCATGCTCAACATAAATGCCAGCAACTTGGCCAACATTGACTTCCCGTATCTAAGCATCATCGTGAGTTTCTGAAGTCTGTTTAAATTGATGGGCATCAATATGACCTACCTCACATATTGCATTTTCACACTGAATGGTCACATGATTTAATTGGTAATTTTTTGCCAGCATTAATTGTGCCGCATCCAGAACTTTTTGCCAATCTGTGGTAGTAACTACCAAGTGGGCAGTCAAAGTATGTTTACCGCTGGTGATTGACCACACATGCAAATCATGGACGCCTGTGACGTTATCCAGTGCCTTTAAATCTGCTTCAATAGAATCCAGATTAATATCAGCAGGTACACCTTCGAGTAAGATATTCACACTGTCGCGCAAAAGTATCCATGTACGCGGCAATACCCAAAAGCCGATAGCAACGGCAATGGCGCTATCTACCCATAACCAACTAGTAAACTTGATAACCAGTGCACCAATAATTACTCCTATTGATCCTAGTGCGTCGGCCAAAACTTCAAGATAAGCTCCCTTAACATTTAGGCTGTCTTTTTGACCACCCATTAGTAAAAACATAGCAACTACATTAATTAACAAGCCAAAAGCGGCAATCACCAGCATGCCAGTGGACTGGATTTCCGGCGGGCTTTGAAAGCGTGCCCATGCCTCATACAAAATATAAAAAGCCACGGCAAACAGTAGCAGCGCATTAAAGGCCGCAGCCAGAATTTCAAAACGGTGATAGCCAAAGGTGCGCTTGCGGTCGGCTGGACGTTTGGCAATTTGTATAGCCGCCAGTGCAATGGCCAGTGCGGTCACATCGGTAAACATGTGCGCCGCATCAGACAGCAGCGCCAGACTTTTGGTGACAATGCCACCAATAATTTCGACAATCAGAAAAGAGGCTGTTAAGCCCAGGGCCATCCACAAACGCTTGCTATGGCCTGTCCCGGCTGGAACGTGGCTGTGGTTATGGTTGCCACTCATATTTTTTCTCCTGTGAAAGGGTTTTGTTTATGGCTGACGATACCTGCCGGGCAGGCATCGTCCTATCTTGCCGGAAAAACAGGCTAATAAAAGCTGAAATACGTGGGTAAAATGTTTTGTAAACGCAATTCTTCCAGCACCTGAATAATGGCAGCAATCCAGAAAAACCAGATCACCTGCCCCAGAAAGCGCCGGATATGCGGGGGCGATACCACATAGCTCGGTGGCTCGTGATACAAAGCCAGCCTTGGAAAAAAGCGCGGCACCTGCTGCACATAATGCTGGAACTGTTCGCTGTGGTGCTGTTGCAGAAAGCGTTCCTCCTGCCAGATCACCCTTCGGTAATACAACAAATAAAGCAGGCTGAATAACAGCGGAAATGTGAAAGTTTCCGTGAGCAGCATGACGCCCAGCCCGGCAATAAAGCTAAACAGATACAGCGGGTTACGCGTGATAGAGTATGGGCCTTCAGTGACCAGCAAGGTATTTTTAAAGCCGGAAATATAAGTACTGCACCAGACGCGCCCCAGCGCACCAATGCCCACCGCAATCCAGCCACTGACCCATAACAGATGCTCAACCAGTAAGGATTGTTCGTGCCAGCGCCCACTGGACACCGCCAGCAATGCAAGCAACAGAAAGCCCAGTACACGCGAAAACAGGGTACGGTTATTGGGTGAAAATATATTAATTTTCATGAAATTGCTCCATAAATGGATATAAGAAGAAAGATTCATGCAGGCAGTCACGGCATGGTCAGCAGGCAATGCTGACCATGCCACTGGATTAACCGCTTGAATGACCTTCCATCTGCAACACATCCATTTCCGGCTTATCTTGCATACCATTTAACTTGTCAGCACGGCTGTTTAGCCAGCGGTATACCACCGGCAGGAACAGCAGCGTGAGCAAAGTAGAAGAAATAATCCCGCCAATCACCACGGTGGCCAGGGGGCGCTGTACCTCTGCCCCTGTACCGGTGGCCAGCGCCATTGGCACAAAGCCCAGTGAGGCGACAAAAGCCGTCATCAGTACCGGGCGCAGGCGCAAAATAGCACCCTGCCAGGTGGCCTGATACACACTTAAGCCAGTGTCGCGCAGTTCACGGATAAAGCTCAGCATCACCAGACCATTCAGCACTGCCACACCGGACAGGGCAATAAAACCCACCCCCGCCGACATGGAAAACGGAATATCGCGCAGCCATAGCGCCACTACGCCACCAGTTAAGGCAAACGGCACGCCACTAAATACCAGTACGCTGTCGCGCAGGTTGTTAAATACGGCAATCAACAGGGCAAATACCAGTAACAAGGCTACCGGCACCACTATCTGCATACGCTTGGTGGCGGATTGCAGATTTTCAAACTGACCTCCGTAATCCACCCAGTACCCCGCTGGCAGTTGTACCTCACTCACAGTTGCCTGCAAGTCGGACACAAAAGAACCAAGGTCACGGCCATTCACGTTGGTAGTGACTACCACACGGCGCTTGCCATTTTCACGGCTCATCTGGTTAATACCCAGCACCATACGCACATCGGCCACTTGCGACAGGGCTACCACACCCCCTGTATTCAGGCGGATGGGTAACTGTGCCAGTTGTTCCGGGTTGCGCATCTGGTCACTCTGGCGAATCACCAGGTCAAAACGGCGGTCGCCCTGCAATATCTGCCCGGCCACCGTGCCACCAATCGCCGCAGCCACGGTATCCTGAATCTGCTGGCTGCTTAAACCATACAAGGCCGCTGCATCCCGCTTAATCTCCACAGTCAGCAGGGGCAGGCCACTGGTCTGCTCCACTTTTACATCTGCCGCACCATTAATCTGGCGCAGTTTGGCGGCAATTATTTCGGCCTGCTGGTTGAGCACCTGCATGTCATCACCAAAAATTTTTACGCCTACATCGCTGCGGATGCCGGAAATCAGCTCGTTAAAACGCAGCTGGATCGGCTGGGAAAATTCACTCACCGCACCCACCTGATGCTCCACCACTTCCTGCAAGCGCTCACGCAACTCCGGCAGGGTTTCCTTCTGGTCTGGCCACTCGCTTTTCGGTTTCAACATAATGTAGCCATCGGAAATATTCGGCGGCATCACATCGGTGGCTACCTCAGCTGTACCGGTACGCGCAAAAATACGCTCAATTTCTGGGAACTGCTTTAACAGCGCGGCTTCCATGCGTTCCTGCATACGCAGGGACTCTTCCAGCGAGGTACTGGGCGAGCGCATGGATTGCAGGGCAAAATCACCTTCGCTTAGGGTAGGGGCAAACTCGCTGCCCAGTTTGGTGGCCATTAGACCCGTCAACAGCAAGATGGCCAGCGCAGCCACTACCATCACCTGTTTAAAGGCATAGGCACTATTTAAGGCGCTTAAATACCAGCGCTTTAAGGTCAGCATGATGCGGTTTTCTTTTTCTTCCACCTTGCCGGTAATAAACAGCGCAACGGCGGCAGGCACAAAGGTCACCGACAAAATCATCGCGCCAATCAGTGCAATCACCACGGTCATCGCCATCGGGTGGAACAACTTGGCTTCTACCCCGGTCAGGGCAAAAATCGGCAGGTATACCACCAGAATAATCAGCTGGCCGAAAATCAGCGGACGGCGTGCCTGTTTGGCGGCCAGAAATACCTGGGTAAAGCGCTCCTGCCGCGTGAGTAAACGCCCCTGCCGGTGCTGCTCTTCCGCCAGACGGCGAATACAGTTTTCAACAATCACCACCGCTCCATCAATAATGATGCCGAAATCCAGCGCCCCCAGACTCATCAGGTTGGCACTGATTTGTTGCTGCACCATACCGGTTAAGGTAAACAGCATGGATAGCGGAATCACACAGGCGGTAATAATGGCGGCGCGAATATTGCCTAAAAACAGGAATAATACTGCAATAACTAAAATAGCCCCTTCAATCAGGTTCTTCTGCACAGTCGCAATCGCTTTATCCACCAGTGTGGTACGGTTATATACCGTATCCAGCACCACACCTTTCGGCAGGCTGCGCTTTACCTCCTGAATTTTTTCATCTACCGCCTGCGATACCACACGGCTGTTGGCACCCATCATCATCATGGCAGTACCTAGCACGGTTTCCTGCCCATTCATGGTGGCGGCACCCGTACGCAAATCATGCCCAATGCTTACCGTGGCAACATCAGACACCTTAATGGGAATGCCGTTTTTCTGGCTTACCACCACAGCGCCAATATCCAGCAGGCTACCCAGTTGTCCGGGCACCCGCACGGTCAGCTGCTGCCCGTTTAAATCAATAAACCCCGCACCACGGTTTTCATTATTCAGGCTTAAGGCAATGCGGATATCTTCAATGCTCAGGTCATAACCTTGCAGGGCATTCATATCCGGCTGTACCAGATACTGCTTGGCAAAACCACCAATGCTATTCACCTCGGCCACGCCGGGTACGCGCTGTAACTGTGGACGCACCACCCAGTCCTGCAACTCGCGCAAGTCCGCCGGAGTATAGGCCGTGCCATCGGCTTTTTTGGCATCCGGCGCAGCACTTAAGGTCCACAGGTAAATTTCACCCAAGCCCGTGGAAATGGGCGACATGCTGGGCTCAATACCTTCCGGCATCTGGCTTTTGGCTTCCTGCAAACGCTGGCTGATCATCTGCCGTGCCCAGTAAATATCTGTACCATCCTCAAAAATAATGGTCACTTGCGACAAGCCATAGCGCGATATGGAACGGGTGAGCTCCAGTTTGGGGATGCCCGCCATTACCCGCTCAATCGGATAGGTAATGCGCTGCTCGGCTTCCAGCGCGGTAAAGCCGGGGGCAGCACTGTTAATTTGTACCTGTACGTTGGTAATGTCCGGTACGGCATCAATCGGCAGCTTCTGGTAGCTCATCACACCAATAATCACCAGCCCCAGCACCAGCAGCATGACCCAGCCACGCAACTGGATAGCGGTATGGATAATGCGGTCAAACCAGCCTTCTATTTTAATCTGGTTTTCCACACTGTCCTGCTGTTGCTGTTCGGGCTTATCCAGTACAACCGTCTGTATGTCCTTGCTGTCATTATGCTTAGTGTCCATGCTCGGCCTCTCCCTTTTCCAGTTCGGATTTCAGGATAAAGCTGCCTTCGGACACATAGGCTTCGCCGTGCTTCAAGCCATCCCTTATGGCAATCCACTGACGATCAGTGCTTTCAGCGCCTACAGTGACCGGATGGGGCGCAAAGTGTGCACCGTCCTTATTCTTTTCGGCTACAAACACCACATCCTTGCCTTCCACCTGCTGCACGGCACTGCGTTTTACCAATACCTGTGCGGCCTGATCTGCCGCCTGTTGCGCCACCTGAACATTCACCAGCATATTTGGACGTAGCCGCATGTTGCTATTGTCAACCAATGCACGAGCCACTAGCCGGCCAGTCTGGATGTCGGCACTTGGGGTCAAGGTCATCAATTTGGCTTTAAAGCCTTGCTGGTTTGCAGAGGTACTAAAACTCACGCTAGCTTGCTGGTTAAAGCGCTGCATGATTTGATCAGCAATTTGGGCAGGCACCACAAACTCAAGCCATAATTGATCCAGACGGTCAATCAGAAATAACTGGGTAGCTGTTTGTACATTTTCACCGACCACCACATCCTTACTGTTAATCACACCATTAATAGGTGATTTGAGGTCAAAACGCCCGGCACTCTGGCTGGCTGCGCCATAAGCATTAATCCGCGACTTAGCAGCACTCACTTCAATTTGTGCCTGCTTAAACTGATTTTCAGCCAGCAAATAATCCTGCTTGGCAGAAATCCCTTTTTGCCACAAACTTTTCTCACGCTGATAATTACTTTTTGCCAACTCTAGCTGCGATTGCATCATACGAATATTAGCCTGCAAATCCACCAACTCAGGTACCAGTAAGGTTGCCAAAGGCTGACCTTTTTTCACGTATTGCCCGGTTTGTACATATACCGCTTCTACTCGTCCAGTAAAGTTAGGGGAAATATGCGCTTGCTGGTCGGCATTCACCAATAAGCGTCCAGGGATGCTGACATTACGGTTAATACTACCTATACCGGCAGCTTCAATTTTAATCTGCTGACTGGCAATCTGAGCGTTACTTAACTCAATATCCTCCGAAGCCTCATGCGCATGTTCTGACTCTTCAGCATGCCCCTCATGACCTACTTCCTTATCTTTCCCCTTAGTAATTTCCGTTTTTGTTTCGGTCTCCACCTCTTTTTTACTATCGGCACTATCAGCGAACATCAGGAAAATAGCAATCACGGCAGTGATAGCAATAATTGCCAGAATCAGAAAAATTTGTTTTTTACTATTGGTGTGTGGTGTATTCATACTTATTCCCCTGTACCCATAAGCGGTATAGAAAGTGTGTCCTGCCATAATTGAAGCTGGCTGTTATCCATGTAATTGGCATCGTTCATATCAAATTCGCCTGATAGCCCAAGACTGATAGCTTGCATTTGCAGGGACAATTGCCATGCCTGACTCAATAGTTGCAGTTGATTAAACTGGATTGTCTGATACTCCCGGGTAGCCTGCTGCACCTCAGTTACCGAGAATTTGCCTACCTCAAAGCCCTCTAAGGTTTTTTGCTGAATAGATTTAGCCAGTGGCAATTGATGCTGCTGTAACTGCTGATACTGACTCGACAATGCATTCAAACGAATTAGCCCAGCCTGAATTTGCTGCTCACGCAAAGATACGTTATAACGCTGCTGATCCATACTGATATGGCTTAGTGCTTGAGTAGCTTGTATTATGCCCTGATTGCGGTTAAATACCGGAATAGGCATAGACACACCAAGGGTTAAACGATTGTCCATATCATTTTGCATAGAGGGTATGCGAGTCTGGTTAATGCCTAAACTGACAGTGGGTTGTGGTTTTGACTGAGCTTTAGCCAACACAAGGCGAGCTTGTGCCTGTTTTTGCTGTTGCTGCAATAATTGCTGCTGTGGGCTATCCTGTAGTATGGAAACATTTAATCCGGCTTCATCAAGTTCAGGCCATATATTATTGCTCGTGAGTGCAGCAGTACTGATAAAAACAGGCTGAGTATTACCCCATAATCTTGCTAACTGAAACCGCACCTCTTTTAAACCAGCTTGAGCCATAGCCAATTGAGTCAACACTTGCTGATGTGCAATGAGCACGCGAGAATACTCGACTTCGGCGATGCGACCGGCTTCTAGGCGACGTTTTGCAGCTTGCTCACTAGCCTCACTTAGGCGACTCTGTGCTTGTATCAATTGCAATTGCCGCTCTGCCTGCGCAACACGCCAATATGCAGCAGTAACAGCCAGTTTTAACTGCGCCTGATACGCCAATTGTCTGGTTGCCTCGCTATCTAAAGTAATAGTTGCCAGCTTTTTCTTAGCAGAACGAACACCAAACAAATCCAGTTTTTGTGAAACAGCAAAGCTCCGTTCTTGTTCAACGGTACTTTTAAAACCAGTTTGCTCAAAAGATATTTCAGGATTCTGCCATAAGCTACTTTGCTTAAGATTGCCCTCAGCAATTTCTAGCCGGCTCTGCCACAAGGTCTGAAGTGGCTGATATTGCTGCGCCAATTGAATGGCTTGATCCAGCGTTAAAACTGCCCGGTTTTCCTGTAAGCCTACAGCGGGAGCCTGAGTGGTTAAGATTGCAGCTGGTGCATTTTCAGCCCAGAGGGGAGTGCTGATTAATGTCAGTGAGGTGATACACAGGACATATTTAGCCTGCTTAAAAAGATTAAAATAGAACATAACTCTGCCTATATCTCAATTCATGAAAAACGGTGAGCAAATGCATCGTTAAATGATATATTTACTTACCAGTGATGGATTGATACTTAGACAGACCATAAAGGAGGTTCAGGTTGCTCCAGAACAGGGGATTGATAAAAAAACGTTGAATTAGATGCAAAATGAATAGAATATGCAAACTGTCTAAGCATTGTTTCGGACAATGGCTGCTGCTCAACCGCATGATGATTAATATTCAAATGATCACTATGACTGGCTAAATTCGGTTGAGATTTCGATGCTTTGTCATTGTCTTTATATTTGAAAGATGCCTTTTCCTGACAGGCTATATCCAGCTCCGGAGCATGATGCCCCCAATGCCAAGTGGTCTTGCTTTCATTTTCATGATAACAGAATACAGCTGCTGCACTCCAGGAAGCCTGTAGCGGAAGGAATATCATTAATAAAAAAGCTAGAAACGTTCGCATGCAATTCATTTAATGTAGAAACTAGAGACTATTACTAACATTGTTTATTAATCTATAAATGAGTTTTCATTGGTGATTAGATACCTTACGCTACTATATAGTCAAGTCTTTTAAATAATTAAGGATTGGTTATCAGTTGCGATAACTCACGTAAAACACCGCATGTGTCCGTAGTACGTGATCCTGAGCATTGACCACGTAAAAAAACAAGTTGTTCTTTTAGTTTTAGTTGGATTTGAATATAGGACTCGACCCGCTCAATATGCTGATCAAGTAACTCATTTACTCGATCACAGGTTCGCTGAGGCCAGTCCTTATAATTAAGAAGATTCTTAATATCCTCAAGTGACATATTTAATGCTCGACAATGACGGATAAACTGTAAACGCTCAACAAGCGTTTCATCATACAACCGGTAATTATTATCACCCCGCTGCGGTGGCGGCAATAATCCCTCATTTTCATAAAAGCGGATAGTCACTACAGGACAGTCAGTACGTTTAGCCAGTTCACCTATTTTAATAGTCATAGCACTTCAACTTTGGTGTCATTAAACCTTGACTCTATAGTAGCTATAGGGATTTTAATATGCAATAAGTGAAAATAGGACTATAGGCATATCTATGAGTGGTTGCAGCTGTAATAAAGAAAATTCTTGCAACGATACTAAGTTAGAATCTGATCAATCTGAAACTGCATCTTGCAATAAATTAGATCAATCTATTGAAAAAACGAATAAATCTTGTTGCAGTAAGAATACGGATCATGAATCAAAAAGTGCTATTGAAATAGACACTTGTAGTATTAACCAGTCTTGTTCAACAAAAACCCAATCATGTTGTGGTACAGATATGATTGATCAACTAGAGAATACTAATAAGGATACAAATAGCGGGAATTTCATTAGTGATTACACTATTCCAAAAATGGATTGTTCTGCTGAAGAACAAATGGTGCGAATGGCTTTAGCACCTTTGGGTGAAGTAAAGGCCTTGGTTTTTGATCTTCCAAATAGAAAATTAAAAGTATTTCATACAGATGGTCTTTTAGAAATAACATCAAAGCTTGAAGCTCTCGGTTTCGGTGCGAAGCTTGAAAGTACGACTGAATCAACGGGCACATTACCTGACAGCTCTGATCCGACAAAACAAGCTAAAGTTTTAAAAGTTCTTCTCGCAATCAATGCTGTGCTTTTTTTCATTGAATTTATAAGTGGCATTATCGCAGCATCTACAGGGTTAATAGCAGATTCTCTCGATATGTTCGCTGACGCTGCTGTTTATGGCATTGCACTTTATGCGGTTGGAAAGGCAGCAAAATATCAAATAAAAGCAGCTCACTTTGCAGGATGGATTCAGTTATTGCTAGCCCTAATCGTTATTGTTGATGTAATCAGACGATTTATACTTGGTAGTGAACCCGAATCAGATTTGATGATTATTATCGGTTTCTTAGCACTCATTGCAAATGTGACGTGTCTGTATCTTATTTCTGGGCATAAAGATAGTGGTGCTCATATGAAAGCAAGTTGGATTTTTTCAGCAAATGACGTCATTGTGAATATGGGAGTAATTATTGCTGGCGTATTAGTTGCATGGACAGGTTCTGCTTACCCTGATTTGATTATCGGGATAATAGTCTCCTTTTTCGTACTGAATGGTGCTCGAAAAATTTTAGCATTGAAATAGGATGATTAATCGTGAACTTATTTCAAGTGAAGCAAAAGCAGTTTGTAAAAATTATTGATCTCAAAAAGGGGAATCAATGTAACGATAACAAAGATCCTGTACTTGAGCGGCTTGAGTTATTGGGTTTTAGGGTTGGTGAATCTCTACAAGTTCTTGAAAAAGGTCTGTTCGGTGGTGATCCGATCTTAGTTCAAATCGAAACATCACGCTTTGCACTAAGAAAAAATGAAGCTGAACGAATTTTTGTAGAGATCATAAATGAACACTAAAAATATTGCACTTATTGGCAATCCCAATTGCGGTAAAACTTCACTATTTAATACTCTCACTGGTACTCGCCAAAAAGTTGCAAACTATGCAGGTGTTACTGTTGAACGCAAGGAAGGTTTTTTTAAATTACCTTCAGGTGATGCAGTTCGAGTTTTAGATTTGCCCGGGACTTATAGTTTAAAACCGAGCAGTTTAGATGAAGAAGTAACAAGGGCTGTTTGCTTCGGTGAACTCAAAGGTGAAGTTATTCCTGATATTTTTGTATGCGTGGTCGATGCTACGAATCTTCATCTTCATTTAAGTCTTGTATTGGAAGTTAGGGCTTTAAATAGACCAATGTTACTCGTCTTGAATATGATGGATGAAGTTAGAAAGCGTGGGATTTCCATTGATACTTCGAAGTTATCTCAGCTTTTAGGCATTCCTATTGTTGAGTCTGTCGCAGTAAAAACAAAAGGCATTCAGAGTCTATTGGATCAATTGGATCAAAAGAAGTCATTTACTGCGCCTTATCACTCTGCTCTAAGTCATTTCGATCAAATCAAATATATTACTAAACAAGTCATTCTAAAAAATGACAATGGTGATAAGCGAACTGCTTTTTTAGATAAAATATTTTTACATCCAATTTTTGGATTATTAATACTGACACTCACTATGTTTGTAATGTTTCAAGCCGTTTTCATTTGGGCGCAACCATTCATAGCACTTATTGAAGACTCTATAGCTTGGCTAAGTGGTGCAGTTGGATCTTTGATTTCCTATCCATTATTAAGAAGTTTGATTGTTGATGGTGTTATTGCAGGTGCAGGTAGTGTGCTTGCCTATATGCCTCAAATTCTTATCTTATTTTTCTTTATTTTAATTTTGGAAGAGTCAGGTTACTTGCCTAGAGCTGCTTTTTTGTTAGATAAATTAATGTCTAAAGCAGGTTTAAGTGGGCGCTCATTTATTCCATTACTTTCAAGTTTTGCTTGTGCCATTCCAGGAATTATGGCGACTAGAAGTATCAGTTCTGAAAGAGATCGTTTGGCAACGATTATGATTGTGATATGTGCTGAATTAGCAGGAGACTTTCACTTGGGATATGCTAGGCAGCTAACCGATAAAAGTTCTCTGCTATTTGATTTGGCGTTTTAAAATCCAAACTCTTTTGAATTCTTCGCTGATTATAA
>NZ_SNTY01000047.1 GCF_004377485.1 Alkanindiges illinoisensis | reverse complement strand
ATTGTCCGTCATGTTGAAGACTGCCTGATTCGGTCCAATCTGTTTAATTTACCCAAAGATTTACCCGAGGGCGAAGGCATCGACTGGAATGTTGTGATCGTGGATGCCACGGAAATTCCAATCCAAAGGCCTAAAAAAACAGAAGAAAAGCTATAGCGGCAAGAAAAAGACCCATACCTTTAAAGTACAGGCCATGATTCACTACAAAACTCAGCAAATTCTGAGTTTATGTACCAGTCGCGGTGCAGTGCATGATTTCGAGTTGTTCAAACGCAATTTAAACCAGATTCCTTTTGGGGCTTTTATCCTTGCAGATAAAGGCTATCAGGGGATTTATGTGTTGTATCCGAATAGCCTGTTGCCATTAAAAGCCAAAAGACACTGTAAATTGGATCCTGAATTGAAAATCTATAATCAAGAAATCAATAAAAGAAGAATAGGGATTGAGCATGTATTTGGCAGCCTGAAAACCTTCAAAATCTTTGCTGAGCGTTATCGAAATAGAGGTAAAAGGCTTGGTTTGAGATTCAATTTAATCGCTGGAATCTACAACTTGGAACTGAGCAAAAAATGATTTATGAAAGAGGTCTATTTATTAATTATTTGCCAAAAAATTAAATCACTTAAAAAGACGCGGCCTAGACCCTATGTTCAGGCCACGTTTTGCAAACAGATGCTGTTAGTTTTTAGGTTACTTTGACAGCTATCAGGATGCAGGCGCTTCACTGACAAACGCCAGATCACTTAAACCAGCCTTGCTGGCACGTGCCATGACTTGTGCCACCGTGTCATAACGGGCATCTTTATCAGCACGGATTTGCAATGATGGCTTTTTGGCCTGCTGGGCTGCCCCATTCATTCGTTCGGCCAGTTGATCAAGACTAACTGCATCCTGATTCCAGTATACCTGCCCTTGTGCATTAATATTGACCGATACAATTTCCGGCGGTTGCGGCGGTGTTGATGCATCAGTTTTGGGCAGTGTCAGCGGAATACTGGGATTCATGACAGTGGCCGTTACCAGAAAGATAATCATCAGCACCAGCATAATATCAATCAGGGGAATGAGGTTCATCTCATTCATGCCCTGTTCGTTTTCTTCTCCCAGATTAAAGGACATTTAGGCCTGCCCTCCAACCAGTGAGCTGGCTGTTGCTTTATGTGCCTGAGTCGCTTCCTGAGTGGTTGCACCGGGCAACAGGTTTTCGATTAGTACGCTATGCGCCTTGTCATGCAGCTCATGCGTTAGGACACGGTTCATGCGGGTGCAAATGTTATAGGCCAGTACCGCAGGAATTGCCACGGCCAAACCAAGGCCTGTCATAATCAATGATTCACCTACAGGCGCAGCAACCTGTGCCAACCCGGCTTGTCCACTGTTACCAATCGCCACCAGCGCGTGAAAAATGCCCCAGACTGTACCAAACAAGCCCACAAATGGTGCAATTGAAGCAATGGTGCCCAGCACTGGCAAACCACGCTCAATATCAACCCGGCTACGGGCCATTTGCTGTAACAAAGCCTGCTCGGCCACTACTTTGCGCTGTTCGGTACTTAATGCAGAAAATCTGCCTTTCAGGTCATCAACTGATTGGGTCAATGCACGCACTGCGGTGTTTTTGGCTTGACGGGTTGCCATCACACGTAGGATAAAAATGCACCACGTTGCAATCGACATGGCCAGTAAAACAAAGTACAGGGTCTTACTGATGGCATCGGCATGTTGCCAGTAGATTGAAAAATTCATGAGCGGGTGCTCCTTAATTAGAAGGGGGCTTAAAATCAAAAACCTGATAGTTGATAGCAACTACTGGTACACCGTTTTCTCTAGATGGCGTAAATAAAGCACGCTTCATTTCACGGATTACTCTTTTATCAACAGTAGAATTGCCACAAGAATTAATTAACTCTACATTTTCAACTTTACCAGTCGTGCCTATCCAAATTTTTACTTTTACTGGTCCAGTTATCCTGCGATATTCACTCTCAGTAAGAGAAAGGTTTGGCCTACGAATATAACTTACGCCATCAACTACCTTGGGTTCAGATGATACTGCGGGTTGCGGCTTAGGTTCTGGCTTGGCAACCGGTTGTGGCACAGGTGCTGGCTCGGGAACCACAGGCTTTACCGGTTCGGGTAAAGGCTCAGGCTGCGGTGCAATCACTGGCTGTGGCCGCTCGGAAACAGTCGGGGTTGCCAGCACTGGCTTGGGTTTGGGCAAGGGTTTAGGCTGCTGCTTAACCACCTTGACTTCTTTGGGCTTTGGCTTGGGTTCCGGCTTGGGCGGTTTTGGCTCAGGCGGCTTGGGTTTTGGCTGTTCAAGCTGGATAAAACGAACTTCCACCGGTTTTGGCGTTTCAGGCATTTTAAGCGTGATAGGCTTCATGGTCGCTAGCGCAGCCAATACGGCCACATGCGCCAGCAGTACCACAGCAATTGTTCCCCATGCACGGGGCTTGGTGCTGTTTTGCTTTGCTGGTGTTGTGTCTGCCTGAATCATTGCAGTCATAAACAATTACTCATCCGCGAGGACTTTTCAATAAAACGTGCCTGATGTACACCATCCCTTGACTATATTGCCTAGTTGCAATACCGAGCTACCTGCTCCCCTGCACAGTTTGCAGGTTTTGTGAAGTGGTATAATAAATGAGAAGTGTTTTCATTTGCAATGCTGTTTGGTAAAAGTTTTTTTCAACCACTGCTTTTATGATAGGTAGCCGGACTTTTTAGGATATAGAAGGCAAGATAAATGGGTTATTTAAAGCTTGTCAAAATAACGGTAATCATGAAGATAAAGCAGGTATCAAATGACAAAATTGCGCTTGTCTTTATGCAATAGGCTTTTATGATATCGGCTTTATTTTAAGCACCTGTTTGCACTTATGCTGTCTTTAAATTCCTATTTGAATCGTTTTTTTCTGTTGATATTAAGCTGTGTCGTATTGGCTGGCTGCGATAAAAGCAGCAAAACAGTGACCCCTACTACCCCAGTGGTTAAAGTACGCGAACCTGTGATTGCGCTGGCGCTAGGCGGTGGTGGTGCCAAGGGTTTTGCTCATATTGGTGCCATTAAGGTACTGGAATCGCATGGCATTAAGCCAAAAATTGTGACCGGAACCAGTGCAGGCAGTTTTGTGGGCAGCCTGTATGCCAGTGGCAAGACCCCTTTTCAGCTACAGGAGCTGGCATTACAGCTTGAAGAAGCCGACATCCGTGATTTGACTATTAGCAAACAAGGCTTTATTACTGGCCAGAAACTTCAGGATTATGTCAATAAAAATGTGGGCAACCGCCCCATCCAGCAATTCCCGATCCGCTTTGCAGCAATTGCCACCCAACTGGATAATGGACAAAAGGTCGCATTCAACCGGGGTAATGCAGGTCAAGCAGTACGTGCCTCTTGCAGTATTCCCAACGTATTTGTGCCTGCCACGATTGCTGGCAAACGTTATGTGGATGGTGGGCTGGTTAGTCCAATTCCAGTACAAACAGCCCGCGACATGGGCGCTGATATTGTCATTGCCATTGATATTTCAGCCCGTCCCAAAGCGGGCCAATCGACTAACTTATGGGGCTTGCTGGATCAAACCCTGAATATTATGGGTCAGCAAAGCATTAATCAGGAACTGGCACAAGCCGATGTGGTGATTAAGCCTGCGGTGGGCAATCTGGGCGTGATGGACTTGAAATCCCGTCATCAAAGCATTCTGGAAGGTGAACGGGCAGCACAGGCACAACTGGCGGCCATTGACCTGAAAATCCAGCAGTTCAAGCAGTCTGCCCGTGCCCGGCAAACTATCACCCGCTAGGTTTTTAAGCAGTAATTTCAATAAAAATAAAAGATTAAGCCAGACTGCTTTTTTAACTTATTTTATCGTATAGCCGCCCAAACAATGGCGGCTTGCGGTATGATCAAAATAATAAGGTAAACAGCAGGCAGGAGAAAACCATGGATTTGATCCTTCAACCCTGGCACTGGATGGTTTTGGGACTCGCCTTAATTATCTTTGAAATTTTTCTTCCTTCATTTACCGCACTCTGGTTTGGTGTGGCAGCCTGTGTGGTAGCCGTACTGCTCTGGATATTTCCGGGCCTAGGCACCGAAGTCCAGTTGATAAGCTGGATTCTTCTGTCAATTGGTTTTACGGTACTGTGGTTCAGGTTTCTTAAACCCTTATCACGCGATAAAACCAAGGCTGGCCTTGCCCGTGAAGCGATGCTGGGGCAAGTGGGTATCATTATTGCTGTGCCGCTGGTTGAACATACCGGTGTGGTGCGTTTTGCCATTCCGCTGCTAGGGGCTGATGAATGGCGCTGCCGCTCGCAACAGGAACTGGCTGTGGGAGATCGGGTTACGGTGGTTGAAATACTGGGTAATGAACTGGTCGTTACCAAAAATCAGGCTTTTGTAAAGGGTTAATAACAAGGAGAATAATGATGTCAGGCAGTTTTATAGTGGTGCTGGTGCTGCTGGTATTTGTCGCAGTGACCATTGCCAAAGGGGTACGACTGGTGCCGCAAGGCAATAAATGGATTGTACAGCGGCTGGGTAAATATCATGGCACGCTGAATCCAGGACTTAACTTTGTGATTCCTTATGTGGATGAAGTGGCCTATAAAGTCACCACCAAGGATATTGTGCTGGATATTCCCTCGCAGGAAGTCATTACCCGTGATAATGCGGTGCTGATCATGAATGCCGTGGCATACATCAATCTGGTGACCCCGGAAAAAGCCGTATATGGCATTGAAAACTATACTTGGGCAATTCAAAATCTGGTACAGACCTCACTGCGCTCCATCGTGGGTGAAATGGATCTGGATGATGCCCTGTCTTCACGCGATCACATTAAAGCCAAGTTGAAAACTGCGATTTCTGATGATATTTCGGACTGGGGCATTATGCTTAAAACTGTGGAAATTCAGGATATCCGCCCATCCTCGACCATGCAGCAGGCGATGGAAGCCCAAGCTGCGGCAGAACGCCAGCGCCGTGCTACTGTGACCCGCGCCGATGGTGAAAAACAGGCTGCCATTCTGGAAGCGGAAGGTCGTCTTGAAGCCTCGCGCCGGGATGCTGAGGCGCAGGTGGTATTGGCCAAGGCCAGTCAGGAAGCCATTGATCTGGTGTCATCAGCAATTGGCGAAAAAGAACTGCCAGTAACCTATATTCTGGGTGAGCAATATGTCAAAGCCATGCAGGAAATTTCCAAATCGCCAAATAGTAAAACCGTGGTATTGCCTGCCGACTTGCTGAATACCTTACGCGGCTTTATTGGCAAACCCTGATTTTCTATTTTATAGTTCAAAGCAAATAGGACGACAAAAAAAACTACCTGTGTCAGGTAGTTTTTTTATGGGTTTTAGCAAGGTTACAACAGGTGATTATTGCTCACGGTTAAGTAAAAAACGGGCAATTCCTTCCAACGGTTCTATGTCCTTGGCGCTATAAGGCAAGCTCTTTAAAGCAATAAAGGCGCGCTGGTGTAAATCCTGTGCCAATGCAGTGGCTTTATCCAGTCCAATAATAGATGGGTAAGTGGCTTTCTGGTTACGCTGGTCAAGGCCAGCCGTTTTGCCCAATGCTTCTGTACTGGCAGTCACATCCAGAATGTCATCCTGCACCTGATAGGCTAGCCCTAAAAACCCGCCAAATTCGATCAGTTGGCTATACAAAGAATCGCGCATTTCAATGCCAACACTAAGTGCGCCCATACCAATGGCAGCCTGAATGAGCGCACCAGTTTTGTTCAGGTGAATGGTTTCCAGATCCAGTTCGCTAATGGTTTTGTTTTCTGCACTTAAATCCAGAATCTGACCCTGTACCATGCGGTTTGCCGCTTGTGCCAGCACATACGATTGCTGGCCGCTCACTGCCATGTCACGTGGAGTTTTCTCAATATCCTGTGAGAAATAATTACTATTGAGTACTTCAAAGGCCATGGTTTGCAGCACATCCCCTGCCAGCAAGGCTGTCGCTTCACCAAACACCTTATGACAAGTGGGCTGACCACGACGCAACTCATCATCATCCATACACGGCAAGTCATCATGCACCAGTGAATAGCAATGAATCAGCTCTACTGCTACCGCTGCACGTCGTGCTGCAACATTAAGAATGGGTTCATGCATGATGGCAGTGGCATACGTGAGCGCAGGGCGAATCCGTTTGCCGCCCAGCATGACCGCATGGTGTACGGCTTCTTTAAGCGGTGATGGCAATAATTGCTGATCCAGAACAGTCTGCAAATCCAGTTGGATGCGATCACGGGCTGCCGTTAAACTGTCTTGTTCTTCAGTGGTTAGCGTTACCATGGAATTTCTCACGTATCATTTTATGTTTTAACTGATTGTGCCTTAACTAAAATAACAATCTGTATTTGTTGTGTTTTTGCATGCAGCATTTTTGAAGAAGACCCATTTGTTAACTTATTCCGGCGTCAGGCTCATCAAAGCAGACAGCCGGAACCAAAAGCCATCAGGCCTTTTTAACAAATTCGGACTTTAGCTTCATGGCGCCAATGCCATCAATCTTGCAGTCTATATCATGACCATCACTTGCATCCGGTAGCAAGCGAATATTCTTAACCTTGGTGCCAACCTTCACCACCAGCGATGAGCCTTTAACTTTCAGGTCTTTAATGACAGTTACAGTATCGCCATCACTCAGTAGATTACCATTGGCATCTTTAATCGGTAGAACTTCATCAGCAGTGGCTGTATCAGTGGCGCTCCACTCATGGGCACATTCAGGGCAAATCAGTTGGCTTCCATCTTCATAAGTATAAATGGACTGGCATTGGGGACAGGCAGGTAAGCTCATACGATATTCCCTAAAAAATTTAAGGGATTATACGAGATTTATGCAACTAAGGCCTGCTTCATCAGTACAAAAATGGACAACCCTTTCAAGTCGTACAAATGAAAAATGCAGTCCATTGTTTTTTGGAGGCTTTATTTGCTTTCATCAGATAGCAGGGCAACCTGCTGGACATAATTAAGCAGTTTTTGCCGTGATTGCTGCTGAGTACTTTCATCACTATTCTGGGTTATATCACGCTGTAAACGCAGGATATGCTGACGCAGAGTATGCCGTTCTGCAGCATGATACTGGCGCACAAAATCGTTAACGGCCTGATCACCCTGTTCCAGCAAGCGGTCAATCCAGCGCATTAGTTGTGCCTGTTTTTTGGCACCCTGCCGTGGTGATAGCGCTGCCATGAGCACACTTTCGTCTTCATTGCGCAATAGCTTGCCAATGCGCTGAAAATGTCGTCGCCGCGCCTCGAAGGATGTAATCTGCCCTAACTGTAGCAGGGCATCTTTTAATGCCTCATCAATGGGCAGTTTCTTAATCTGGTTGGCAGACAAAGTTGCCAGTTGCTCGCCCAAGGCAGCAAAACGCTGTACGGCTTTTTTCTGCTCGGTCTTGCTGGGCCTGCCATCAAGAGCTTCCCATTCTTCTTCAATGGTCTTGCGTGATGCATTTTTGTAGGGCATGGGCTATTCTGCCTCCATAAAACGGGCGGCAAACAAGTCACGAATCGCCTCAAAGGCTTTGTCTTCATCTGGACCGTTAATCACTAAACGTAAGGTGCTTCCCTTACCTGCACCCAGCATGAGTAATGACATGATATTTTTGGCATCAATCAGGTTATTGCCACGACCCAGCTGGATATCGGAACGATAGCGGGTGGTGACTTCAATCAGGCGCCCCGAGGCGCGTGCATGTAAACCTAGTTTGTTAATGACATCTATGGTGGTATCTATCATGACCAGTGCTTCATTTCTCGATGCAAGGTTTGGGTAGGCCATTGTAGCTTAAGCGCGTCGCTGAGTCTGTTTACCAGATAAACAGACCGGTGCTGTCCGCCTGTGCAGCCAATGGCAACGGTCAGGTAATGTCGATGGCTTTCGGCAAATACCGGCATCCATTTGCTTAGAAATTGATAAATGTCATCAAACATTCCATTTACATTTTTATCAGAACCTAAAAAATCTTGCACGTCTTTATCAAGGCCTGTTTTGGGACGCAGTGCGGCTTGCCAGTGCGGATTTGGTAAATGGCGCACATCAAAGACAAAATCAGCGTCCAGTGGAATCCCATGCTTGTAGCCAAATGATTGCAAAATCAGAATCATCTGGTCGCCCTGACCCATTTTGACGGTCAGGGTTTGTTTCAACTCATGCACATTCAGGCTGCTGGTATCCAGTGTCAGGGTAGCGCGGTTGGCAACCGGTGCCAGCAGGGCTTCCTCGGCAACCAATGCTTCCTGCAAGGTGCTATAGCGATCAGCCAGCGGATGACGGCGACGGGTTGCGCCAAAACGTGCCAGCAGCACATCATCACGTGCATTTAAAAACAGTACCTCAACTTCGCCATGTGCTTTAAGCTGCTCTAAAATGGATTCAAATTCCATCAGGTCAGAGCGCGGCGTACGTACATCTACGCCCAGCGCAAGCATATCCAGGTGGTTTTCCTGATCCAGCTTGGCCACAATTTCCGGCAACAGGGATAATGGCAAATTATCAATACTGTAATAGCCAATATCTTCCAGAATGTGCAGCGCAGAACTTTTCCCT
The DNA here is from genome assembly GCF_004377485.1 of Alkanindiges illinoisensis. GTDB lineage: Bacteria > Pseudomonadota > Gammaproteobacteria > Pseudomonadales > Moraxellaceae > Alkanindiges > Alkanindiges illinoisensis_A. The sequence continues at coordinate 142,800 of NZ_SNTY01000047.1, read as the reverse complement.
GAACCGGAACGCCCGGATACAATAAGTAGTCTTTTCACCCTTCCCCCTGATACTTAAACAACTGATATTTCACTATTTGCAGGCAAGGTCTATCTAACTACGAAACTATGCGCACAGTATGTAGATTCAGTGTTTAGATTCAGTGTGTGGTTTCGGTTATTGATTTAGTGAATACCCTTAATATGCAGGTTATCAATCAGGCGCGTACTGCCCAGCTTGGCGGCTGCCAGAATGACCATATCCTGCTGGCTGTCAGTTACCGGTTTCAGGTCGGGCGTACGGGCTTCCAGATAGTCCACTACAAAACCCTTGCTTGCCAGATAGTCACGACCACGCTGCAAAATGGCATCCAAGTCAGTTTGTCCCGATTTAATGTCCTGCTCCACCATTTTCAGGGTCTGATAAATCTGGATAGCCGTTTGTTTTTCCTCAGAAGACAGATAGCCGTTACGCGAACTCAAGGCCAGGCCATTTTCGTCACGCACAATCGGCACGCCAATAATATCAATGGAAAAACACAGATCCGTGGTGAGATGACGAATAACTGCCAGTTGCTGCCAGTCCTTTTCACCAAAAAATGCAGCATTGGGCTGTACCATGTTAAACAGCTTGGTGACTACCGTGGCTACACCGGTAAAATGTCCGGGACGGCTTTTGCCACATAAGTCATTGGCAATATCATCAACCTGTACGGTGGTCAGCTGTGGCTTGTTGCCGTACACCTGCTGCACACTGGGCGCAAAAATCATATCGCAGCCCGCATCAGCCAGTAACTGGCTATCCGCTTCCAGCGTGCGTGGATATTTTTCAAAGTCCTCACCTGCCCCAAACTGGGTAGGATTGACAAAAATACTGACCACCACCACATCGCAGTATTTTTTGGCTTCCCGAACCAGGGCAATATGACCCTGATGCAGATTACCCATGGTGGGCACAAAACCAATGCTCTTGCGAGCCAGACGTACCGGACTTAGCGCAGCCTGTAGGCCTTGCAGGGTTACTTCAGTTCTCATTTTTTATAACTCTGTCACTTTTTGGCTAATTTTGATGGCGATGTATAAACAAAGGCTTGTTAAGGGTTCGAATCCTATTTCGGTGTTGCCGTCAGGTTAATTTGCTTTAATTCTGGAAATCCACCGACGGCTTAAATTTATAGTTCAATCTGAAAGGTATGCTCAGGCGCTGGATAGGTTCCTTCGCGAACCGCCTGATGGTAGCTTTTAAAGGCCTCAACAATTGGGTTTTCGCCCTGCTGATCTTGTAAAAAGTTGCGTACAAAACGCGCTGATTTGCCAAAGGTCAGACCCAGCATGTCCTGCATCACCAGTACCTGGCCATCGCAATGCAAACCCGCACCAATACCAATGACGGGTACTCCAAAACGTGCTTGTACTTCCTGAGCCGCCTGAACCGGAACGCATTCTAGCAATAGCATGACAGCGCCCGCCTCTACCACGGCTTCGCAATCGGCCAGCAGCTGGTCGGCAGCACTACGGGTTTTGGCCTGTACCTTGTAACCGCCAAACACATTGACAGATTGCGGTGTTAACCCCAGATGCACACAGGTTGGCACCCCGCCCTGCGCCAGTACCCGCACGGTATCAGCCAGCCATGCACCGCCTTCAATCTTGATCATTTGTGCCCCGGCCTGCATCACCTGACGTGCCGAATCAATGGCTTCGGGCAAGGTGCTATAACTCATAAACGGCAGGTCGGCAATAATCAGGGCGTGCTGGTTGCCGCGACGCACGGCACGGGTATGGTAGGCCATATCCTGTACTGTAACCGGCAGCGTGGAGTCATGGCCCTGAATGGTCATTCCCAGTGAATCACCAATCAGGATGGTATCAATCTGCGCCACTTCCATTGCCTTGGCCATGGTTGCGTCATAGCAGGTCAGGCAGGAAAACCGGGTACCTTCTGCCTTATACTGTTGCAATTTGCTTAGACTAATCATGAGATGTTCTCCGTGGCCAGATAGGAAAATAACCGCATATGACTGCCATGCTGCGGTAACGGTGGCTCAGCTTAACGGCTGATGGTTGAGGATGAAACCATCCGGGTCATTAGCAATCTGGCCAGGATGAATCGGCAATCTGGCAGATACCCTCAGCCTGCTGTGCAACAGGACTCGTTTTTAACGACACTGTACCAATTTTTAATTGTGCATCAAGATCCAGTAAGGGCATCACCACAAAATTACGCTGCAGGATACCCACATGCGGAATGGTCAAATCCGGTGAATGGATCGCGTGATCGCCATATAATAAAATATCCAGATCCAGCGTTCGCTCACCCCAGCGGCGCTGGCGAATGCGTCCAGCCTCTTGCTCAATCTGCTGTAGTGCAGTTAGTAACTCAGGCGCAGTGAGCCGGGTTTTAAATCGTGCCACCGCATTGAAATAATCCGGCTGGTCTTGTGGCCCCATGGGTTTGCTCAGGTATAAGCCCGACACCTGAACCGGGTCAGAGGCCAGCTTCTTTAACGCCTGCACGGCCTGCTGCAAAATCTGTCTGGAATCACCACGTTGATTGGACAGATTACTGCCCAGTCCGATATACACCAGCGGATTTGCGGCGTCACTCATTTGTTGCGGCCCATTTCCACCTGAAAATGTTCACGCGGCTTGCGGCGACGGCGGGTAATCGGATGATTGGCATTTTGCAGCGTTTTACCGGCCGCAATAACCGCATGATCTAGCGAATCATCAATAGCTTGCGCAACTTCGGTATTTCTTGCGGCACGACGGCGCGCGGCTGGGCGGGTAGATGCCAGCTCAGGCACGGACAAAATCACTTCATCGGTGTCGTCAGCATTATCGGTATTGTGGTCATCAATCAGCTGGCCTTCAGCAACCCGTTTGCGCTTGTCACGGATGAGCTGGCGATTATATTTCTGAATGGCGCGCTCTTTGTCATCTGTACCCAGTTCCTGATAATCATGCCACCACTGCCCCATGCCCCGGGTACCCGTATCACCGGACTGTTCACGCAAATATACAAAGTCATAGGCCGCGCGAAACCGGGCATGCGTGGCCAACGCTGGAATCTGCCGGGTTCTGGGCTCAATCAGCCGGGGCTGCATTTCCCAGACTTCCCGAATAAAGTTTTCCGAATAACGCGGAATAGCCGTTCTCAGGGCCTGACGCCGCAATACATCCATACCCGCCTGGGTACGGGCTTCCACGTCAGGCAAGCCTTTATCTTTTAATTGTTGCAGGCGTTTTAAGTACGCTTCCCACAGCAGCACCGCATAGAAAAATGCCGGATTAATGCTCTTGCCCTGCTTGATGCGCTGATCGGTATTAACCGCAGCCCGCTCAATAAACGATGTGACCTGTTGTGGCACATCAGCAAATAATTGCGACCAGATATGATGCTTAATCAGTAGTGGCAATAATTCAGTGAGATGGCCAGCACTAAACATTTTCTGGCTTTCGTCATACAACCGGTGCGGCGACACTTCGCGCAGCAGCACGGTCATGTCCGGAATCAGGATATTAAGGATGGGCTGGTCAATGCTAAAGTTCAGCTTGGCCGCAAAGCGCAGTACACGCAACATGCGCACTGGATCTTCCTCAAAGCGTTGCACCGGATCACCCAGTAGGCGCAGTTTCTTATCCCGGATATCGTCCAGCGCATGGCAAAAATCCAGCAACATGTTTTTTTGTGGATTGTAATACAGGGTATTAATGGAAAAATCGCGTCGTGCATAATCCTGCTGAATAGTGCCCCACGCGTTGTCACGCAGCACCATGCCACTGGCACTGGTCTGGGCTTGGCGTGGTGGGGCGCGGAATGTCGCCACCTCAATCATGTCACGCCCAATAAATACATGCGCCAGCTCAAAGCGACGGCCAATAATGCGGCAACGGCGGCCAAAGGTTTCACGGATCTGGGACGGGGTGGCATTAGTCACCGCATCAAAATCCTTGGGATGCAAGCCCAGCAGCAAATCACGGACACTTCCACCAACAATGTAGGCTTCATATCCTGCTTTGGTCAGGGTGTCGATAACTTCCACAATGGCCGGTGACAATAAGGCAATTGATAAACCATAGTCAGACGCGCGCAAAGTTTGCACAGACGGCAGGCTCCTAAAGGCAAATGCAACAACTAAGAATGCGGCTGATAATAGCCTGTTGCCCGGTAATGAGCAATTATGCTTGGGTTTTTTTTCTTAACGGGCAAGCGCTGGCCAGCATTACCACTACATGGATCAAAGCCAAGCGCCTGCGAAATATCCGTTAGTTAAGACGAATCCGGTCACGGTTTTTCTCAAGGGTGGCTGGACCAATTCCCTTCACAGCCAGCAAATCTTCTGGCTGTTTGAATTTACCATTTTGCTGCCGGTACGCCACAATGGCTTTGGCTTTTGCCGGGCCAACACCCACCAGCGTATTACTCAGGCTGCTTTCATCGGCGGTGTTGATATTGATTGGCGTGCTACTTTTCTGTGAGGCAGACTTTTTGCCAGCCGTTGCAGTTTTGCTTGCTACAGGATTTTTACCCGTAGTGCTATTGGTTACCGCATCAGGACTTATTGCCGTTTTGCGGGTTGCGGTACGCTGCTGGGCCAGATTTTGGTCATGCTGCTGTTGCTGGCGCGCATATTCATCAAAGCTGGTGTGCAATTCACGTGGCGGATCGGCCTGTACCGGGTTAATCATACTGAGCAGCCCTAGCAGTACTAAGCCCAGCCACGTTAATAACTTAGCCCCGTCATGGTTTGATTGATAGAATTTTTTGTTCATCATTGCTCTCTTTCACTGTTGTTTTCACATGCTGTTTTTAAAATTCGGTTTGGAAAATTCAGTTATAAAAACCAAAATCAAATAATCAGGCTTGATTCTTTTAATGAATTACTTTTTCAGGTGAATCTTGGCCTGTTCCCACAGGATATCCATGTCGTGCAAATTGCTTTGCTCGGGCGTTATCCCCTGTGCAGCCAGTTGGTCTTCAATATAGGCAAACCGCTGGCGGAATTTGGCGATTGTGCCCAATAAAGCCGTTTCACTCTGAACATTGAGCTTGCGTGCCACATTGATCAGGGCAAAAAAGCAGTCGCCCAGTTCATCTGCAATCTGCGCACTATCCTGTTCACAGATAGCCTGCTCCAGCTCAGCCAGTTCTTCATTGAGCTTCTGCTTAGCACCCTGCACATCCGGCCAGTCAAAGCCCAGTTTAGCTGCCTGCTTTTGCAAATCCTGTGCCTGCATCAGCGCTGGCCCCGGCTTGACCTCATCCAGACGGCGGCGCGCACTTTTACCTTCATTTACCCGCTCGGTTTGCTTCACCTGCTCCCATAGCTGATTCACTTCAGTCTGGCTGGTTGCACTGGCTTCGCTAAATACATGCGGATGACGGCGGATCAGCTTGTGTGCCAAGCCATTCACCACATCACTAAAATTAAAGGGCTGATCTTTGCCAAATGCAGGCTCACTAAACAGTTGCGCCTGAAACACCACCTGTAGCAGCAAGTCACCCAGCTCATCGCGAATATCCGTAATATGTCCCGCCTGAATGGCAGCCTCAACCTCATAAGCCTCCTCAATCGCATAGCGGGTCAGGCTTTTGGGGGTCTGTGCCTTGTCCCACGGGCACTCATTGCGCAAGCGCTGCATGATATGCAACAGGTCATCAAGCTGATAGGTTGACATTTGTTCTGATTCACACCACATTAATTGACCTAGGCATTAAACACAAAAAGTGTCTGGCTGCACAATATCAAACCCGATTAAATGGATGTTTAGGAGTATGGCCATGAGCAAAGCCATTTTCATTACCGGTGCTGGCGCTGGGATTGGCGCAGCAACAGCACAGTTTTTTTTGAACAAAGGCTGGCGTGTTGGCATGTATGACCTTGATGTCAGTGCGCTACAGGTGGCAGCCGCCCAGCATCCGCAGGATCAGGTGTTGACCGGTTGGCTGGATGTTACTTACCCTGAAGCATGGCAAGAAGCCCTGGCTGGTTTTTTTGCATGGGCGGGCCGGCTGGATGTGTTATTAAACAATGCAGGCATTTTATTTTCCGGGCCTTTTGAACAAACCCCACTGGCACAGCATGCCAAAACGCTAAGCGTCAATGTGCAGGGTGTGATGAATGGCTGCCATAGTGCATTGCCCTATTTACAGCAAACCAAAGGCGCGTGTGTGATTAATCTGTCCTCAGCCTCTGCGATTTATGGACAGGCTGGTCTGGCCAGTTACTCATCCAGCAAGTTTGCCGTGCGTGGCCTGACTGAAGCCCTCAATATTGAATGGCATCCCTATGGCATCCGGGTAATGGATATTATGCCGCTGTTTGTACAAACCGGCATGGTCACCAATATGAATGCCGCCAGCATCAAGCGGATGGGGATTCACCTGACTGCCCATGATGTGGCCAATACGGTCTATAAGGCCGCTACTGCATCGCCTGCGCTGGCACTGGTGCATTGGCCAGTGGGCCTGCCTGCCAAGCTGATGTTTACCCTGTCGCGCTTAAGCCCGCAACTTCTGAACGAAAAGGTAAACCAGTGGCTGACGCGCGGCTAGTTTTAATTGACTAATATTTTAAATTTCAATACATTGAAAACTAATAATCACAACGATAGCTTTGCCTATTCAGGAGCGCATCATGCGTCTATTTTTACTTGCTACCACGTTAAGCTTAGGGGTTACTACTGCACATGCTGGCCTTTTTGATACTTTAAATGCAGTTAGCCAGATTGCGGCCAATGTGAGCAGTTCAGGCAAAGTTACAACCAATGCTACTCCGTCTACACCGACAACCACCAGCTCAACCACACCGATTTCTACCAGCACATTGTCCCAGATGGATTGCCCAGCGCTGGAAGTTGCTGCCCTGAATGGCACCCGTGAACTGGAACTGGTTAAAGCCAATATCCAGCAAATTGATAGCCTGAATAATAACCCGCAGTACCAGCAACAAAAAGCAGCCAGCAGTGCCATTGGCGCACTGGGTAGTTTGTTGGCCAGTAAGGGCGGTAAAACCGGGGAATATGCACAGGCGGCTCAGCAACTGGGTAATGCTGGTGCTACTTCACCGGATCTGGACTTGGATACCCAATTGGCTTTAGGTAAAAAATACATGACGGATCTGGACAACATTCGAATTTATCAAAAACATAAGAAATGTTCTTAACTCGTCCTTCTTTTATTAATCAGGGAATGCGAATCGCGTCTGGAAAAACTCTGTAGTAAAACTTGCATGTTTTGGTTTAGATTCAGCCTTACTTCACCATAAAGCTATTTTTTATTCTAAAAACAGTTTTTTATTGACAATTAACAGGGGATTCCCTTTAATCGCCGCGCCTCGACCATTACAACTATCCGGTCAAGGTAGAATATTTATAAAGGTGAATCACTATGTTACGTCAATTATTAATTGCTTCAGCCCTTGCTGCAAGTCTGCCCGCTTATGCAGGCTTGTTTGATACTTTAAATGCAGTTACTCAGGTAGCTGCTTCTGCTACTGGCAAAACCACAACCACCACGGCGGCCCCAGCAGAAGCTGCTGTGCATGATGTTACGCCCCTGTCTACTGCAACTGTTGCGGCAATGGACTGCCCAACACTGGAAATTACCGCGCTTAGCAATAAACGTGAGCTGGATGTAGTGAATGCCAACCTGAAGCAAATTGACAGCTTAAGCAAAGATGCCAGTTACCAGCAACAAAAGAAAGTGAGTGGCACGATTGGCGCGCTGGGTGGCTTACTGGCCAGCAAAGGCGGTAAAACTGGGGAATATGCACAGGCGGCCCAACAGTTTGCTGGTAGTGGTGAAGTAGAAGACAGCATGAATCCTGACCTTCAACTGGCGCTGGCTAAAAAATATAACGCTGACCTTGAAACCATCAAAGTCTATCAAAAGCATAAGAAGTGCAAATAAAGTAAAACGTGAAATTAAAAAATAGCCCAGCTTGTCCGGGCTATTTTTTTGTCTTGTGAATTATTTTCTCTGAAATTATTAGAGCTATGCTGCTGTCGATAACTCAGAAGTTATCCACAACAGTGTTTAAATTAGCGCATTTTTTAATCAAGGTTCTTGATCAAGCTTATGCATTACCCAGCACCAGACGGCGTGCACTGATAATGCCCGGTTGCTGCTCCAGCCGTGCCAATAAGCGCGATAATTGCGCCAATCCTTTGACTTCAATGGATAATTTCATATTGGCAATACCGTCAGCCTCGGAAATAGTATTTACCTGACGGATATTGATATGATCAGCAAAAATAACCTGGGTTAAATCCTTGAGCAAACCACGGCGATCATAGGCTTCCACCACAATTTGCACGCTCTGCCCCCGGGTTGGCTGCATTTCCCAGTCCGCTTCAATGGCGCGTTCGGGTTCATGATTGATCATGCGGCCATATTCCGGACAGGTCAGCTTATGAATGCTAACGCCCCGGTTTAGGGTAATATAGCCACCAATGGCTTCACCATGCACGGGCTGACAGCACTGCGCCACATGCAACTCGACATTATCCAGGCCATCAATCAGGATGCCATGCGCTGACAAGGTATGGCTGGCACGCGGATTCAAGGCGGGTTTGAGTACCAGCTCCGGCTCATCCTGATCAATGCGCATTTGCCGGTTAATCTGGTTCATGAGCTGATGTAGGCCAATATCGCCAGTCACCAGTCCAATCAGCACGTCATCGCCGGATTTGACATTAAACACCTGACAATAATCGCTCAGGTCAATACTTTTGGGATGGACTGCCAGCCGTGACAGTTCCTTGTTTAAAATATCCCGGCCAATTTCCAGATTCTTGCTGCGATCCTGCTGGCGAAACCAGTGGCGCAGCTTGTCACGCGCGCGCGAAGTGGTAATGTAACCCAGCGAATTAACCAGCCAGTCGCGGTTGGGTTCACGATCACGTTTGGTAAGGATTTCAACCTGCTCGCCGGTTTTTAAGCGATAGGTTAATGGCACATAGCGCTGGTTAACCCGCGCCGCATAGCAATGGTTGCCCACCTCGGTATGCACATGATAGGCAAAATCCAGTACGGTGGAATCGCGCGGCAGTTCCTTGATATCACCATCGCGGGTGAACACATAAATCTGCTCGAACCCGTCAATATCCTGCAACTGCTCAATATCATCGATGTTCGGATCCTGATTGGAATCCTCATCCTCCAGCCGGTCCTGATAATGCTCCAGCACGGCACGCAATGAATGCAGGCGATGGTTAAAGGATTGGTCGGTGCGCTTGGTGCCTTCCTTATAATTGAAGTGCGAGCACACCCCAAGCTCAGCCTCATGGTGCATGGTAAAGGTGCGAATTTGCACTTCCAGCGACTTGTGCTCGGCAATCACGGCCGTGTGCAGCGAACGGTAGCCATTGGCCTTAGGATTGGTAATATAGTCATCAAACTGGTTGGGAATATGACGCCACAGTTGATGCACGATGCCAAGGCTGTGATAGCACTCGGGCACGGTGTCGACCAGCACCCGTAAAGCGCGAATATCATAAAGCTGGTCAAAGCTTAAGGCCTTGCTACGCATTTTTCGGTAAATCGAATAAATATGCTTGGCCCGGCCAGTGACTTCCGCCGTAATGCCCTGTGCAGCCAGTTCGGTTTTAAGCTGCCGGGTGACATTCTGAATATATTGCTCACGTTCCAGCCGCTTTTCATTCAGCAGGGTGGCAATTTCCTTGTAGCGCTCGGGTGACAAATAGCGAAATGCCAGGTCTTCTAGTTCCCACTTGAGCTGGGCAATCCCCAGACGATGCGCAAGCGGCGCATAAATGGATAAAATTTCGCGGCCCACGCGCTCCTGGCGTTCACGCGAGGCACTCGACAACTCACGCAGGGCAAAGGTTCGTTCGGCCAGCTTGATCAGCACCACACGCACATCTTCAGTGACTGAAATCAGCATCTTGTAGATGCCGGTTAGATGCTCGCGCTGGTTATTTTCAAAATGGTCTTCCAGTCTCTTATTGTTTTCAATCAGGTCAGACAGGCGACCCATGGCCAGTGTGCCCTTAACCAGCAAGGCCACGTGTTCGCCAAACAGGCTTAAGACTTCATCAAGATTAATTATATCTTCGCGCACACTGCGATACAGCAGGGCTGCAACCAACGTGTCTTCATCAACTTTCAGATGCGCCAGAATATCGGTCATGCCGACGCCGGTTGAAAATGCATTGGAGCGATGGGCTTTTTTCTGTGCCAGTGTGCGCTCCATCACCAGATGGCAGGCACTGGAAAGCTGGCTTAAATCGGTATCATCCAGCTGGGTACGCAAGCGTTCCAGCCAGATTTCCAGATCAATCTCGCCAAAGGACAGTTCGTCAGATTGAGCAACATCAGCATCGTCTAGCCGTCTGGGCAACTCTTCGCGTACGGTGACCATGCTACACTCCCATTGTGCTTTTCAACGGTCAAATGACCTAAAGCCGTTCAAACCCAACTTGTCGCGCCTAGCTTTTTTCAAACAGGGCAATCGATTCCACATGTCCGGTGTGGGTAAACATATCCATAACCCCCGCCTTTTTCATGCGGTAACCCGACTGCGCCAGTATACCTGCATCACGCGCCAAGGTGGCTGGATTACACGAGACATAAACAATTCGTCTGGCATTAAATTTTGGTAAATAATGCATGACTTCTTCAGCACCAGAGCGTGGCGGATCAATCAGCAGGGCGTCAAAACCCTGCACGGCCCACGGCTGGTGTGAAAAATCCTTTGTGAGGTCCTGCGCGTAAAATTCAAGGTTGCTCATGCCATTTAATGCAGCATTTTCAAAACCACGCGCCACCATCTCGGCGTTGCCTTCCACGCCAACCACCAGACCATTCGGGCCAACCCGGCGTGCCAGTGGCAATGAAAAGTTACCTAAACCACAAAACAGGTCCAGCACCCGTTCGCCTTGTTTTAAGTTAAGCAAATCGCAGGCCAGAGTGACCATTTGCCGGTTAATGTCACAATTGATCTGGGTAAAATCCAGCGGTGAAAAGGCAAATCGCACATTAAAATCCGGCAACTCATAATACAGGCGTATGGGGGCATCCGGCTGGTCGATACGGTGTACGCTGTCATAGCCTTCAGGTTGTAAATACAGTTGCCAGTTAACTTCGCGGGCAAACGCCAGTAATTGTTGCACATCGCTATTAATCAATGGCTTGAGGTGACGCACAATCATGGCTACCGATTTGTTGTCAATTACCTGCCTATCAGCCGTAACATTTGCAATCTCATCGCCAATGGCCATTTCCAGTTGGGAAATGTGTTCACGGCCAGCAAGGCCAGTCAGCAGTTGCTTGAGCTGCTCAAGTCGCTCGCCAATTTGCGCATCCAGTACCTTGCAAACATTCAAGTCCGTCAGATAGCTGCTTTTGCGCTCGCGAAAACCGACCAAGATGCGGTTTTTTTTAGCCACCCAGCGCACACCAAGCCGTGCTTTACGCCGGTAATCGGTGCGGGTTGAACGCAAGGGAGGCAACCATTGTTCGGGTTCCAGCCCACCAAAATGCTGAAAATGCGAGGTCAGTACATCCTGCTTAAAGCGGATTTGCGCGTCCGGATGCATGTGTTGCAAGCTACAACCGCCACAAATGCCAAAATGCGGACAAACTGGCTCAATCCGGTCTGGCGATGGATTAGCCAATACCATTTCGCAATCGGCTTCTTCGTATTTTTTATGGATTTCATGCACTTTAGCCGTAACGGTTTCACCGGGTAAAGCAAACGCCACAAACACCTTTTTTCCATTCTTATCAGTGGGATGGCCTTCTTGCTGAGCATAATGGCTAATGCCACGGCCTTCATGACTTAACGCTTCGATGTTAAAGGTCAACGACGGTTGCTGGTGTTGTTTTTCACGCTGATGTCTCATGTATCTATCTCAAAACGATCATTCTGACTGGCAAACAGGCTTTAACATACAAGCCTTAGCTGGCTAAAAAAATATAGGCGGTTAATGAAGCTAAGAATTAGCAAAGCGGATTAAAGGGCGTCAGTTTGGCATTGTTCTGCCAGTTGGCCAGAAACTCATGCTGGCCGGGCAACTGCTCGTCAATATAGTCATGGGTGAATTTAATCCAGTGCTGGTGTTCATCCAGACTTAAATGCCCCCGCAGCAATTGCCAGCGCAGGTAAATCAGCCAGGTGTTGATCACATCACTTTCGCAATACTGACACAGCACTTTCCAGTCCTGAGTTTTCACGTAGTCATGCACATGGTAGCCGCTATGGCCTTGCTTGCCGGGAAAACCCAGAAACAGCGCCAGCTCATCCAGTCGTTGAAAGTTACGGGCGTTAAACAGTGCCAGACAATCCATCAGGTCGGTATGGCGATGCTGGTAACGGTTCTGGTAGTTGTCGTAGCGGCGTGCCTGATTAAAGTCGCCCTGATCCAGCAAACCCTGCGCGCTCAAGCCATAATGCATGGCACGCAAAATCAGCACGGGCAAATCAAACGCACTGCCATTCCAGCTCACCAGCGTGGGGAAATGCTTGTCAAACACGGAGAGGAAGCGCTTGATAATTTCCTGCTCGCTCATGCTTTCCTGACAAAATGAAAACAGCTTGATATGCCCGTCTTCTACCCAAAGACAGGAAATGCATACAATTTCATGCAATGGCAGGCGTGGAAAATCACTATTGCTTTCCTGTCGCCGGATATTATTCATAGCCAGTACGGTATCATCATCCGGCAAATCCAGCCCATACAGGCGCGAACCGGAGCGCACATCTGGAATAGTTTCAATATCAAATACCAGCACCGGCAGGTTTAGCATGACAAACCCATCTGCATAAAAATCTTCCCTAATCAGCAACCCGGCTCATCTATATAAGCCTGCCCTGTTTAATCCGCCACGGAAAATAGGCCAGTGGACAGGTAACGGTCACCGCGGTCACAAATAATGCAGACAATCACCGCATCTGGCTGTTCCTGAGAAATGGCTTCAGCAATCTTGATGGCGGCCCATGCGGCACCGCCAGAGGACACGCCAGCAAAAATGCCTTCCTGCCGCGCAAGCTGACGCATGGTTTTTTCAGCTTCAAGCTGTGGAATATCCATGGTGCGATCCACCAGCGATGGATCAAAAATGGTCGGTAAATATTCCTTGGGCCAGCGACGAATTCCAGCGATGGCAGCGCCTTCAGAAGGTTGCAGGCCAATAATCTGAATATCGGGATTTTTTTCCTTCAGATATTTGGCCACGCCCATGATGGTGCCGGTAGTGCCCATGGAACTGACAAAATGGGTAATTTTGCCATCAGTTTGTTGCCAGATTTCAGGGCCAGTAGTCAGGTAATGCGCAGCGCTATTATCCGGGTTGCCAAACTGGTTAAGCACCAGTCCCTTGCCCTCGCTTTGCATTTGCAGTGCCAGGTCACGCGCCCCTTCCATCCCGGCAGTCTTGGCCGGCACTTCAATCAGTTCTGCACCATAGGCAGCCATGGCGTCCTTGCGTTCCTGACTCATGTTATCCGGCATAATCAGGATCATCTTGTAACCGCGCATGGCAGCCACCATCGCCAGCGCAATGCCAGTATTGCCACTGGTGGCTTCAATCAGGGTATCACCGGGCTTGATGTCGCCACGGCGTTCGGCCTGCATGATCATGTTGTAGGCTGGACGATCCTTCACCGATCCGGCTGGATTATTACCTTCCAGCTTGGCATACACACTGGCAGCGGTATGATTGGCCAGACGCTGCAAGCGCACCAGTGGCGTGTTGCCCACATAGTGGTCCAAGGCGTGCGGATCAGGATTAATCATTGTGTTATTCAAATCGGCCATTTTGCATCACCTGCCCAAAAGTGCGCCTATTGTAATGAAAAAGCTGGCCTGCTGCACGACCTTCTCTCAGATTCTCCAGTGGCGATCTGCAATACAGCGATTATGGCAGGGCTTGAGCAAGACGATAGATTACAGTCGGAATCACTGCAAAGCATGTGAATTTGCAGGATTTCCTTTTATACTCGGTCAAAACCCAAGCCTATTAATGCCATGTCTGTACAACGCCTGCGCTGGTATCACCGCTTACGCATCACCAATGCCTACGGGCAACTGATTGCGCTAATCTTTTTGCCCATTATGATTTTATCCTGTGTGGGCGCCAGTCTGGTATTAATAGAAACCGCGCGCTCCTCACGTGCCGAACAGCGCAATGCGGCATTTGCCATTCTGGCGCGCTACCAGCCCACCGCACAGCGCCTGAATCTGCTGCTGGACCAGCCGCAGCAACATGAAAAAATCCGATCCATTTTGCAAAACATGCTAAATGAATCCAATTTGCTGCGTGTGGCCATGATTGACCGTGAAGGCCGTCCGCGCATTTCTTTTGGTTATGGCAGCAATCTGGCATGGCCCGTGTTTGAGGCGCACCGGGAAACCTTTGGCCCACTGCATTCTGACATTGGCACCACCTATGGCCTGCGCGCGGGTTATACCAGCGACGGGCCGGTGTGGCTGGTGGTGGACATGGACAACAAGCCACTGCAACTGGCGCGTTACCGGGTATGGCTGGTGCTGGCTATTACCGGATTACTGACGCTGTTGTTGCTATTGCTGTGCCTGAATTTTTATTCAAGACGCTGGATTTCACCCATTTATGAAATTCGCCTGCAACTGCAACGGCTAAGCGCTGACACGCTGGGGCAGGATATTCAAATTAATGGCACGGGAGAGCTGCGGCTGTTGCAGGTTGATCTGGTGACCCTGTTGCGCCGCCTGCATGAAAGCTTTGAAGAGTTGCGCCAGCACACCGAACAAACCGAAGATGACTTGCGCAAGACGCTGGATGCGCTGGAAATCCAGAATATCACCTATCGCAAGGCACGCGATCAGGCCATTACCGCCAATCAGGCCAAATCCGTGTTTCTAGCCAACATCAGCCACGAGCTGCGCACGCCCCTGAACAGTATTGACGGCTTTGTTAATTTGATGGCACGCAAGGGCAACCTGTCCGACCAGCAAACCATTTATATTCAAACCATTCAAAAATCATCGGCGCATTTGCTGGCACTGGTGAACGATGTGCTGGATTTTTCCAAGATTGATGCAGGCAAGCTGGTGCTGGAACAGGCACCATTTGATCTGGAACAGGCAGTGTTTGATGTAATTGACATGTTGTCGCCACTGGCCTGTGAGAAAAAAATTGACATGGCAGTCTATTATTATGAAGACATGCCCAGACAGGTGAATGGCGATGCCTTGCGCTTTAAACAGATCCTGACCAATCTGGTGAGTAATGCCATCAAGTTTACCCCGGATGGTGACATTATTGTGCGGGCACGGCTGGAAGACAGTGTTGACGACCAGCATCTAGTGCATATCTCGGTGCAGGACAGTGGCATTGGCTTGTCCGGTGCAGACCGCAAGCGCCTGTTTGAATCCTTTTCGCAAGGTGATCCTTCCGTCACCCGGCAATATGGCGGCACAGGCCTTGGTCTTGCTATTTCACGCCAGCTGGTGCAACTGATGCAGGGCAAAATTGGCTTTGAGGACAATCAGGAACGCCACCCCACCGACAAGGGCGCCACGTTCTGGTTTACCGTACAACTGGGCAAAGTGGCAGGTGATGAAATGTCATGGCCCAGTCTTGATGACTGGAATATTTTGTCCTGCATTCAGCATCCGGCCAGTGCCAATGTATTGCGTGGCTATTTAAGCCAGCTTGAGGCACAGCAGCAGGAAGCCCAATCGATTCCTGACCTGTTTGGCCGCCTGATCCCGTTTGAAGCCCAGCGCCATGCGCATAGCTGGGTGATTGTTGATAGCGGCGGTGATACCGAAGCCTTATTGCGTGAAATCCGTACCCGCTACTACGGGGCACTGGCAGTGTATGGCTACCAGATGGCCATTGATCCCGACATCCTCAAGCGCTATGACGCCGTCGCCCTGTATGAACCCATGAGCCGCTCTGCACTGATTGCCATGTTGCAGCATGAACAGCTGTTTAGCCGTAGTCAGCCGGAATTTTCCGGACAGGGCTTGCACATCCTGGCGGTAGATGATCACCTGCCCAACCTGATGGTACTGGAAGCCTTGCTGAACGATCTGGGCGTAGAAGTGACCAATGCACACAGCGGTATTGAAGCCATTGAAGTACTAACCCTGCGCCATGAACAGGGCCGCGCGCCATTTGATCTGGTATTTATGGATATTCAAATGCCACGCATGTCCGGCTTGGAAGCCACACAAGCCATCCGGCTGCTGGAACAGGAATGGAACACCAACCAGCCTTTACCGATTATTGCCCTGACTGCCCATGCCTTAAATGATGAAAAGGAAAACCTGCTCGCCTCGGGCATGAATGACTATGTCAGTAAGCCCATCCAGATTGACCAGTTGGTGCGCATCCTTAAGCAGTGGACAAACCCGCATCACAAATCAGAGCAGTCCAACCATACACCAGACTATCTGGCAGCAGATTATCCGACAGCAGGCTATCTAACAGCAGATCATGATTCAGCTTTTCCATCAGACGAGAGCACTATTTCTGCCTCTAGCAGCAACTTTTATCCGGATGATTTTTCCCCTGAAGAATTTTACAAGCCAGTCAGTGGCGCCATGCAGCAGGAATTGCAGTCGCACATTCTGGACTGGCCAGAAAGTATTAAGCTATCCAATGGCAAAGCTGACCTTGCCACTGAGCTATTGCAAATGCTGGTATCCAGTTTTGCCGAAGAAAAAACCCTGCTTAAAGTCTTAATGGACAAACAGGATTATGCCGAGCTTGAACAGCGCACTCACCGCCTATATGGCGCTACCCGCTATATTGGCTTGCCGACCCTGCAAGCACTAAGTCGCGCTTTTGAGAAACTGCTGGCAGATCAGCGCAAATCTGGTGTAGCTATTAATGACAGCTTTATCGAAGATGTCGAGATGTACTACCAGCAACTGGTGGAGGCCATGACTGATCTGGACAGCGAAGCACAAAAAATCCTGAATCCGGGTTGAACTGGCAATTCATACCCACCCTCCTGACCCAATAGTCAACTTTTTAAAACAGTTAGGCCGTATGATCAGGCCACATACAACAGATGAGGTAAATCATGGCACTGGTAAGCCTAACCCGGATTGGCGAAATTGCCCACGTCCAGTTAAACCGCCCCGAAAAACGCAATGCCATGAGCTTTGCTATGCTGCATGAACTGGTGCACACCGCCAAGAAAATCAAAAAAGACAAAAGCATCCGCGTAGTGATCCTGTCCGGTCAGGGTGAAGCATTTAGCGCCGGGATTGACTTAAGTGATTTGAATAATCCCAAAAACATGGCGTATGCCGGGTGGGAATTGCTAAAGCCCGGACAAAGCATTTTTCAAAAAGCCAACCTGATCTGGCAAACCTTACCCGTCCCAGTGATTGCTGCCCTGCATGGTCATTGTTTGGGTGCTGGCATGCAACTGGCGCTGGGCGCAGATATTCGCATTTGCCACCCGGACTGCAAGCTGTCTATTATGGAGAGCCGCTGGGGTCTGGTACCGGATATGGGCCTGACCCGTTCTATTAAGGATATTATTCCACTGGATCTGGCCAAGGAACTCACCTTAACCGGACGTATTTTTGATGGCAATTATGCGAAAGAAATTGGTTTGGTGACACACTTAAATACAGACCCAGTGACACAAGCCATGCAATTGGCCGAAGAACTGATTCAGCGTTCACCTGATGCCTTGCTGGCAGGCAAGCGCGTGCTGGATGCAATGGCTCATGCGCCAAAACGTGCCTTACGCCTTGAAAAGCTGTGGCAGTTTAAGCTGATTTTGGGGGAGAACAGTAAGATTGCCCGGCTTAAGGATAAAAAGCCCGAAATGAATTTTAAGCCTCGGCAGTTTAAGTAGTCCATCATATGGCGCTGGGCTAATAGTCTAGCACCGTATACCCTTACGCTGCGTTTAGATGAGATATATGCCGCAATACGAACATAGTGAAATGGCTTTAAATTTGCTCAGGATCAGGCTCCATCCATATAACAGCTCCTTGCGCAACGGCAAAGCAGTGCTTTGTTATTCGTTGCTCAGGGTTATATTAGCGATTGTGGCTGTAATACAAGCCACTTTGCTTATCGAAATACTGCCCAGCCTTGCCTATAGAACTCGTAAAACCAGAGTTCTAAACACTACCTGCTTCAACAGCTCTTACTCTCTATGACCATTCTGTTCTCATTTAAATAAAAACAACCTACACCGTGATAGCCTGCGCCACCATCAATCGAATAAAGATATTGAGTATTTAACCGTAGCGGCATGGGTTTTACAACCTCTTCAAATCCGTTTGGTTTAACGCCGTAAGTCCATTTATAGGTGTAATCATTTTTAAAGTTAAACCAACTTATTTTCTTATTTATCTCAATCTCCCATACTGTTTTTTTCAACGCACCAACAGGAACAGCACTATTATCCATTACGTAAAATCTAAAAACATTATCGAGCTTTTTGGCATCACTTTTAGATAGCTCAAATACAATTCCTGTATTAGCATTACCCGAAACAAGCAAATCAACCATACCAGAGCATGCTACTAACACTGGTATAAATAGTAAACTATACAAATAACGCATTACCAGCCACCTCCAGCACCACGGTTTTTTATAATATTAGGTAATCTACATCTAAATACTCCTACAGCAAAAACACTCGCCTTAAGGATAAAAAGCCGGAAGTGAATTTTAAGCTCTACCAATTTGGCTAATGGGTTGAAAATACTGTAAGGGTTAATTAAAAACTTGATTCTTGTTTGCTTGGCAACGTTAATACTCTTAACTCAAAAACTTATTTTTAATAACTTAAACTATCCAATTCTGTTGAAACAAGCTCTGGAGAAACAAGATAATCCCGTTCTTTTTGACTCCAAGACGCATACACTTTATTTTTTTCAGTTTCTAATTCATGTTCTTCAAGTGCAAAACGCGCATCGTAAATCCCAAAAATTAATCGATGAATATTTTCTTTTAAACATGGATTTTCCAAATATTTTAAATAAAGGAAACCAATAATAAGCTTAGAGTCATAATCACCCACGCCTGATAGCTCCATAAGAATTGCTGAGCTCGCTTCAGCGAATGACTGGCTTAAACTTAATGAACACAGCCAGTGTTTTGGTGATTTAACCTGAGCGATAGTTGCGTCAGCCCAACCCTGTAACTCTTCCAAAGTCCAATATTTAGAATTAGCTATTGCATACAGTGCATTTAAATACATATTTTATCTTCAAGCGGATCTAAAAAAGAGTTCTAGTAATTCATCAATGTAAAACCAGATTCTAATCTAGTCATTTTTAGATATTAGCAAAATATTAAACGTATCCATTGCAATATATTTTCTTATCTATTCTAAAAGCTCCCAGTGGCTGTGCTAGTTTTTGTTTTTGCACATTTTAACCGATACAATTAAGCCTAAAAATTTATAGTACTTTATAACGCCATGACCATATCTATTCATAGTACAAAAATTGCTTTCCTCGGCATCGGCTTAATGGGCACGCGTATGACCAGGCGATTGCTGGATGCAGGGTTTCAGGTTGCCGTCTGGAATCGGACGCCTGCTGCCTGCGAACCCTTATTACAAGCAGGGGCCAAAGCATTTTCATTTGATCAAGCCAGTACAGCAGACCTCATCATGCTGTGCCTAGCCGATGATCAGGCAGTGCAGAGTGTTGTCCAGCAGTTGCTACCCAACTTGCGCAGTGGTCAAGTGATTATTGATTTTTCCAGCCTGTCTGTTGAAATGACCCAGCAACTTGCCAGTCAGGTGACCAGCAAAAACGTGTCTTGGATTGATGCCCCGGTATCAGGTGGCGTGATGGGCGCTGAAACTGGTACGCTGGTGATTTTTGCCGGTGGTGATCAAAAAATGGTGGAAACCATGCAACCTGTATTTACACCGTTATCGCAACGTGTCACGTATATGGGTTTAAATGGCACCGGTCAGGCTACCAAAATTTGTAACCAATTAATTGTCGCAGCCAGCAGCACACTGATCAGTGAAGCAGTTGAGCTGGCCAGACGCGCTGGTGTAGATACAACCTTACTGGCGCCTGCACTGGCAGGTGGATTTGCGGACTCCAAACCCTTGCAGATTTTAGCACCACGCATGGCTACTCAGTCATTTACACCAGTGCAATGGAAAGTTCAAACGCTTGCCAAGGATTTAAAGAATGCAGTACGGCTGGCGCGTCATCATCAGTTAGACATTCCGGTAGCCGCGACAGCGTTATCGCGGCTTGAAAAACACCAGCAAGACGGGCATAGTGAAGATGATTTATCCAGTATCATTTTGCTGCATAGCGCTTCGTCTTGATTAAGGCAGCACTGACTTTGGTTGCATTGATACTGAGCTATTGATTTTTAAAGATTCGTGTACAGGTTCCTGAACAGGTTTTAATCCATGCTGCATTTTTCTGCCAATTTATCCCTGCTGTTTACTGAAGTGCCCCTCATTGAGCGGTTTGCACTGGCCAAGCAGCACGGGTTTGATGCAGTGGAAATCCAGTTTCCCTA
Source organism: Alkanindiges illinoisensis (assembly GCF_004377485.1). Lineage (GTDB taxonomy): Bacteria > Pseudomonadota > Gammaproteobacteria > Pseudomonadales > Moraxellaceae > Alkanindiges > Alkanindiges illinoisensis_A. The sequence goes on along the minus strand of NZ_SNTY01000047.1, from coordinate 122,331 downwards.
TGAGCTGGCGATTGATGAAATCAACCAGCAATTGCAACAGCATCAGCAGCAACTGGTACTCATCAATGTGCCTGCAGGCGACCTGATGCAGGGCGGTGACGGGCTGGCATGTGTACCGGGTCGTGAGCATGAATTCCGGCAGGCGGTGTTTCAGGCCATTCGTTATGCCACGGCGCTGAATGTGCCTTGTGTGAATATTCTGGCTGGTCGCCAGTCAGTACATGCCGATTTGTTACCCTGTTTAGAAACCATGGCCAAAAACCTGCGTTTTGCCTGTCATGAAATGAGTAAAGTGGGGATTACCCCTGTCTTTGAAATTATTAATGGCATTGATATGCCGCGTTTTTTAATTCAAACCGTGGCGCAGGCACAGGAAATGCTGGAAGCGGTGAACCACCCCGCCCTTAAAATCCAGTTTGATTGCTATCATCTGGCCATGATGCACGAGCCGATCCTGCAAAGCCTGCAGGAAAACATGTATCACATTGGGCATATCCAGTTTGCCGACTACCCCAACCGTCACGAACCGGGCACGGGTGAAATCAACTTTAGTGCCATTTTTGAGTTTATCCAGAATTCCAGTTATTTTGGCTATACCGGGGCTGAATATCGGCCCTCTGGCGTTACTATTGATAGCCTGCACTGGTATAAACCCTTTGTGCAATAATCTATTTAAGCGCTTATATTAAAAGAAAATTTAAGAGATACATCCCAAAAATTTAATACACAGCAATGATAAATAACGACAGAGAAAGTGAATAATCACATGGCCCAGATTAAGATTTATGCTTTGGCAAACACTATTACCCAGCATCGGCAGGCGTTGTCCACAGCAATCCATACTGCATTGGTGAGTGCGTTAAACTATCCGGTTGAAAAGAAATTTCAGCGCTTTATTGCTTTGGCACCTGAAGATTTTATTTTTCCGGCTGACCGTAGTAGCAATTACACCATCCTTGAAATTTCCATGTTTGAAGGCCGCAGTACTGCCAGTAAAAAAGCGTTTATTCAGCAATTGTTTACCAACATTGAGCAGCAATGCGGGATTGCATCGCAGGATATTGAAATTACCATTACAGAAACGCCACGGCACCACTGGGGCATTCGTGGGCAATGCGGCGATGAATTAAGCTTGAACTACAAAGTGGATGTATAACCTGTAAAATTGAATCAGCACAGCGCATGGATGATTCAATAGAAGATCAGTATTAAACCACGCAATTAGACCACAAAAGTTTGCCAAGTTACGCCACCCAGCACCGTATGCAGGGTCATTTTAAGCTGGTCGCCGGATGTTAATGCTGCCACGCCAGCCGGCGTCCCGGTCATCACCACATCCCCCGCTTCCAGCGTAAATACCTGACTGATATCCACCAGCAGATCCACCACGCCAAACAGCATGTCAGCAGTATCGCCCTGCTGGCGTACTTCATCATTAACGCTCAGCTCAAAGGTGGTTTTGCTTAGGTCACACAGCATATCAGGGGCCAGCCACTGCCCCAGCACGCAAGCGCCATCAAATGCCTTGGCACGTTCCCAAGGCTGGCCTTTGGTTTTCAGCTGGTTTTGCAGATCGCGCAAGGTTAAATCCAAACCTAATGTAACACCAGCAATGGCAGCCTGTGCCTGCTCAACTGTTACATTTTTCAGGCGCTGACCAATCCGGATAGACAATTCACATTCAAAATGACATTCTCCCAGCTCCTTGTTCCAGGCGATGCCCTGCTCCAGCCCGATCACACTGCTGGGCGGCTTTAAAAACAGCACTGGCGTTTCCGGCACCTCATTGCCCAGTTCACGGGCATGTTCGGCATAATTACGTCCCACGCAAACAATCTTGCTGGGTAACTGGGTAACGGATTTTGGATTTGACTGGCTATTGGATTGCGTGTTTAGCGGATTCATCACAGTGTCCTGCGGCTTAAAACAGTTTGAGTGTAGTCGGCTCTGTGCGCTATGAACAGGGAATTGCCAAAAAATTCATATTTAGAAAAACATCAGTGCCAGCATTAGTGCTACCAGCAACAACACCAGTATACCCACTGTCATACTGTAACGGCTTTTACTGGCGGTAATCCCCACAGGCGTGGCTGCAACAGACTGTGGATGCTGTTGCTCATAAGCTTCAACCAATTCCTTGCTATCTTTTAAGCCAAGGCCGGTTTGCTTGTGTACAATCTTGATCGCTTCAATCTTGCGGCCACGGCTTAAGGCCGCAATGGCTTGTGCGGGCAATTGTGGGCTATTACCCGGTTGCTGGTGATCAGGCTGAAGTGTGGTCATATGATTTGCTCCCTGACTGTTGTAATAACATTTGTTCAAATACAGTGGTAGTCGTGGCCTGTTCGACACTGCGGCGCGGTATCATGCACATCATGCCGGATTCAAACATCAGTACATAACAAAGCTGGCCTTTACGCAGGCTTTTGACTTCAGACAACGCAAAGTTTTGCTTGTCCTGCTTGTCGGCCATGCCATGATACAGCGTCACTTTACCCTTAGATTCATGACCCCCAGATTCATTGCTGGCATAAATATCAATGCCCTGCACCACATGCGCAACCTGATGCTTGTGATACTGGCGCTTAAATAACCACGGCATCACGCCATACTGTAAGGTTGCCTGTGATAAGAAGAAAAATGCACCCAGAATGACAAAATAGCGGCCCTTGTCATCAAATCCCAGCCAAATACCCCATGCAATAATCAAGGCGCAGGCCAAAGTCATCACCATGTGCATTTTGCCCTTACGCTGCCGGGTGGCCAAACGAAATCCGTCCTGCGCTTCTGACAAACTTAAGGTATAGCGCAGGGAAACAAGCGGACTTTCTGCTACAGACATAAATTTTTGACCATTTTTAACAAGTGCATTTTAAATTCTGCCTCAAGCATGGCATAAATTTGCTAAATGGCACTAATCAATTGATAATAAAAAAAATAACCAAATGCATCACAGCAGTATTTATTACTACCTTACGGCAACAGGCTTAACCTAATCTTAACGCAGCTTAATGCGGCCCTAATGCAAAACCACATCATCCACCGTGCTGGTTTTGTGATGTTCACCAAAACGGTCAACAATCGTGGCACTGGCCGCATTCAGGCCAATCACCTCAACCACGCTACCCTGCTTGCGCAACTTGAACACGACTTTATCCAGTGCTGCTACAGCAGTGACATCCCAGAAGTGCGCGTGCTGCACATCAATGATAATACGGGGGACGTTTTCACTAAAATCAAAGGACTGGATAAACGCATGACTTGAGGCAAAAAATACCTGTCCGGTTACGGTATAGGTGCGGCATTGCCCTGTTTCATCCAGTTGACTACTCACCGCCATAAAATGACCAATCTTATTGGCGAAAAATACTGATGCCAGTAGCACCCCGCAAAATACGCCTAGCGCCAGATTATGGGTTGCCACCACCACCGCGACAGTCACCAGCATGACAATATTGCTGGATAATGGATACTGGCGAATGCGGGTTACTGATTGCCAGTTAAATGTACTCAAAGACACTATGATCATCACTGCCACCAGCGCTGCCATGTGAATAATCCTGATCCAGTCACTTAAAAACACCACCATGATCAACAACAGCAAACCTGCCAGAAAAGTGGATAAGCGCGTGCGTCCACCTGATTTGACATTAATCACCGACTGGCCAATCATGGCACAACCGGCCATGCCACCCAGCAGGCCAGTGGCAATATTGGCAACGCCCTGCCCTTTGCATTCACGGTTTTTATCACTCGTGGTATCGGTCATGTCATCCACAATGGTGGCCGTCATTAGTGATTCCAGCAGGCCTACTGCAGCCAGTCCCAGCGCATAGGGTAAAATGATTTGTAGGGTTTCCAGATTCAATGGCACTTGTGGCCACAAAAATATGGGCAAGGTATCCGGCAATTCACCCATATCGCCCACGGTACTAACTTGCCAGCCCATCAGCACGGTGAACGCAGTAATAAGCAGAATACACACCAGAGGTGATGGAATAATTCGGCCAACTTTAGGCACGTAGGGAAATAGGTAAATGATGCCCAAACCCGCAGCCGTTAAGGCATAAACCTGCCATGTAACATTGACCAGATGCGGCAACTGCGCCATAAAAATCAAGATAGCCAGTGCATTGACAAAGCCAATCACCACCGAGCGCGACACAAAACGCATCAGTGAACCCAGTTTCATGAATCCTGCCAGCACCTGAATAGCGCCAGTCAGCAAAGTGGCAGCCAGCAGGTATTGCAAGCCATGTTCCTTCACTAGTGTCACCATCAGTAGTGCCATTGCCCCGGTGGCTGCTGAAATCATGGCAGGGCGACCACCAAAAAAAGAAATGACCACTGCCATGGAAAACGAGGCATATAAACCAATTTTCGGATCAACCCCGGCAATAATGGAAAAAGCAATGGCTTCTGGAATCAGTGCCAGCGCCACCACCATGCCGGACAGCACATCAGCACGCACATTGGAAAACCATTGCTGGTGAAGGGAAGCAAACATACTAAACACTCGGCAAATCTAGCACCTGAATACACGGCTTAAACCCGGGACTGGTATAAACCAGTGAAGTAAATTCAGGCAATTAAAAAATAAGGACAAACCAGCAAAGGCCTGCATCAGGCAGACGATCAAATCTTTTAGTTTTTAGAATTCAGGGTGGCGTAGGCTACCACAAAGGATGACAACGCATGGATAATCCAGCAGTTGAACAAATGTGAACGGATTTTAGCACAATTCTGCCGTTTTTCTGCACGATATTGCTCTAGAATAACAGCCTATGAATAACGTTGATTAGGATATCACATGAGCACGATGATAAAAAAAGCATCGCCAGCGATTGGTTTAGGCATGCTGGTGAGTAGTATAACCTTAACTTGCACAGCGAGTCAGGCTGCCATTATTAACTGGCAGGATAATGTGCCTTCCGCCACCAAACCATTTGGCGGCAATGCAGCCCAGTTGGCCCGACTGGTAGACAATGACATCATGGTGTATAGCCATCCGGCCCAGACACTTACTGTTCCCAGCAAAAAAGGCCTGCTGCGTTATAACAATGCCCGCTTTAGCTCAGCAGCTATTATTGTGCCAGCCAAGCCAGAACAGGTAAAACAACTACTAGCTCAATATTCCGGTTACGCGGGGTTGTTTCCCACCCTGACCAAAGCCACGCTGCTTGAACAATCAGGCAATATCACGCAAATGAAATACCGCATTCATATGCCTGTGCCCATTCCGGTACTCAGCTTTAATGAAGACGTGATCATGCAGCATCAGGTGAGTAACAATAGCATTCAAACCCTGATTGTGGATTCCCCCATCCAGTATGGCATGGGCAAGTTTGAATGGTTTCCGGTTGATAGCAATCATACGCTGGTAACCCTGACCCAGTGGGGCGATCTGGATAAACCCAAAGGCTTTCTGGTGAGCACCATCCTAAAGGCTATTCCCGAAGTTAAACAGGGTATTCCGCAAAGCGTGGATACGTTTGTACTGGAAACCCTGAAGCGCAAGTTTGCCCCGGATGGCAAGCTACCAACCCAGGGGCCACGCCAGCTTCCCTACAAAAAGCTGCAACAGGATGAAATCCAGCTGGTACAACAACTGAATGCCCGCTCTGGCAATCCGGTTATGTTCATTCACCGTCCGGTCAATATGCCCTACAGCAACCGCGCAGAGCCACTGCAATTTGTCAGCACCTATGCCACGCTACGCGCACCTGCCGCCCGCAGTACCCAGGTATTGGGCTCACCTGCAAATTTTAAGAATATGTTTAGTCAGGTCAGCAAGGTTGAACTCAAACCCTTGGGCAAACAAGTTACCGAAGCTGCGGTAACGGTTAAAGTAGGTCTTGGTGTGATTGCCATTCCATTCAAGATTAACCTGCGCTATTACAATGAGCCGCAAAACCGGCTGTATTATCAGGCCAACGGCGGCGATATTGAATACATGCAGGGGCAAATGCAGTTTAGCCCTCTTGCCAACCAGCAAACCTTTTTAAGCATGACCAGTGCTGGCAAGATTGGTGACAATGCCCCGTTTTTACTAAAAATTGGCAAATCGCTGCCTTATTCAGACCTGTTACCCACTGTAGGTGGCGCGCCCGTATTCATTTATAAAGCCAATGAATACCTCAGCAAAAACCAGAGTTCCTAATCCTACGCTAAATTCCAATCCAATCTAGGTTTGGTGTGCAGTTGCACCGGCTAAAACAGTCCCTTTTCTGTTTTAGCCTTTTTTTATACGCAATTTTCAGCGCAATCTATTGAATAAAAATTTAAAGATTGACCACCCGTTTTGGCTGTAACTGTCGCTCATCATTGACAATACCCAACCCTAAAAAACGCTCATGCGCAAATACCAGCGCTTCACCGGGTGGCATACTGTCAATCATCACTGCCTGTCCACGGCAAAAATAAAAATCCTCACCATGATCCAGCTGCACGCGGGGGAAATCACGAATCGACTCATATACAGGCAACAACAAAGCATCACGCTGTTGCTCGGTCAGGCTTTCCAAGTACTCAATGCTAATGCCGTTACGATCCGGGCCTTGCTCCAGTGTAAAATGGCCAGTGGTTGTACGATGCAGGGTTTTCACATACGCTCCAGAACCCAGCGCTTTGCCAATGTCCTCAGCTAGCGTACGAATATAAGTGCCTTTGCTACAACGCACTTGCAGGTCTATCGTATTTTCAGTAAAGCCCAGTAATTCCAACTGATAAATTGTCACTGGCCGTGCTGGTCGCTCAATTTCAATCCCGGCACGTGCCAGCTCATACAAGGGTTTGCCATCCTTTTTTAAGGCAGAATACATGGGCGGAACCTGCATAATATCGCCCCGCAAACCTGATAACGCTTGTTCAATTAAAGCTTCTGACAAGGCGGGAATGGCAAACTCCTCAACCACCTCGCCCTCTGCATCGGCGGTGGTGGTGGTTGCACCCAGCTGAATCGTGGTTTGGTAGGTCTTGTCGGCATCCAGCAGGTAATGCGAAAACTTGGTGGCCTCACCCAGACAAATTGGTAATAAGCCCGTGGCTAAAGGGTCTAGTGCCCCAGTATGCCCGCCCTTTTCTGCCCTAAAAATCCAGCGGACTTTTTGCAAGGCGGCATTGGAGCTAATACCCAGCGGTTTGTTGAGTAAAATAATTCCATTAACGGGTCGGCGCTGGATTTTCTGGCGAGGCTGATTCATGGATAAACAATTTTCAGGTAAAGATCAGCGCGCATTCTAGCAAAGTCAGCGCGTGCTTGCAGGGTTGCTACCATGCAATTTCCCAGCATCAAAATTTTTAAATTTTTTTGATTTTTTGCCTTGAAAATTTGCAGGAAAAAACTATTTATTTGTTAGAAGTGAAAAGCTCCACTTCAACATCAGGATGCTGCCTGGCGGGTCTTGATGGTGTATTGAACAACCGTGTTAATCTTACTTTGCTGATGAATTCAGGAGGTTTTTGTCATGACTACATTAAGCTTAAACCCTTTATTCCGTCGTAGTATCGGCTTTGATCGCCTTAACGATTTGTTTGAATATGCAATGCAAAGCGAAGCCCCTAATTATCCGCCATACAATATTGAAAAACATGGCGACAATGAATACCGAATTGTGGTGGCTACTGCGGGCTTTACCCAGAATGAACTGGACATCAATCTGGACAACAGCGTGCTGACCATTTCCGGTAAGCCCATGAGCAAAGCCCAGGATAATGACGTGGCATTCCTGCATAAAGGCATTGCACAGCGCTCATTTAAACTGTCGTTACGGCTGGATGAGTACATCGAAGTACAACAGGCTTCTTATGAAGATGGTTTGCTCAAGGTGGATTTACGTCGGGTGATCCCTGAAGAAAAACTACCACGCAAGATTGCTATTCAGGGAAATCAGGGTAAACAGCAAACTTTAGAACATGCACAAACTGTATCAGACACAGAGCACTAATGCCTATGCATTAGGCTAAACGAAATGCAAATGTGCAAAATGCAAAAAAGCCACGGATTACCGTGGCTTTTTTATGTAGATTTCAACAAGCCAAATAGCTGATTATTTGTCTATATTATCTACTTCAGGACTGTCTGTGCTTTCATCAGTCGACTCATCAGGCCGTACTGCTTTGGCAATCAAATCCATCATGTAGTTACCGTGCGCCGTCACATTGTCATAATGAAAACGCAAGCGTGGAGTAATTCGGGTCTTGATGCGACGACCCAGCTCCTGACGTAAAAAGCCCGCAGCCCCATTCAGGACATCAAGGGTATCCTTATGCGCCTGTGCATTCTGGTCATTGCTAAGCTCACGCCCCATCACTGTGACATAGACATCGGCATAGCCCATATCCGGGCTTACCTTAATTCCGGATATGGTCACCAGACCGCCAAGACGCGGATCTTTTAACTCTGAGCGAATCAGGTCAGACAGCTCGCGCTGCACCTGATCACCCATACGTTTTAGTCGTTGGCTACCCGCCATTAAAGACTCCGTGCAATTTGTTGAACGTCGTACACTTCAATCTTGTCCAGTTCCTGAATGTCGTTATAGCCTTTTACTGCCAGACCACATTCAATCCCTGCACGTACTTCGTTCACATCATCTTTGTGGCGACGTAATGATTCCAGTTCACCCTGGAACACCACCACATCATTACGCAGTACGCGGATTGGCTTGTTACGGTAAATCGTCCCTTCCATCACCATACAGCCTGCTGCTGCACCAAACTTGCTAGAACGGAATACCTGACGAACCTGCGCCACGCCCAGAATGGTTTCACGATGTTCCGGCGCCAGTTTGCCACTCATGGCAGCTTTAACGTCGTCAATCATCTCATAGATTACGCTGTAATAACGTAAATCTACACCATCCTGATCACACTTGATGCGCGCTGCACCATCGGCACGCACGTTAAAGCCCAGCAACACGGCATCAGAAGATTCCGCCAATGCCACATCAGACTCGGTAATTGCACCAACGCCTGAGCTAATAATGCGGACATGTACATCATCAATGGACAGGTCATTCAGGGCTGCACTAATGGCTTCCAGTGTACCGCGTACATCGGTTTTCAATACCAGGTTGACGGTTGGGACATCTTTCTTGCCCATCGACGCCATGATATTTTCCAGACGCATGGCGCTAGCACGCTCCAGACGGTTCTGACGCTCGCGGGCACCACGGAAATCTGCTACTTCACGGGCTTTTTTCTCGTCACTAACCACCAGCACTTCATCACCGGCATTCGGTGCTTCAGGCAGACCCAGAATTTCTACCGGAATAGATGGGCCAGCTGTCTTGATGGGCTTGCCGTTTTCATCATTCATGGCACGTACACGGCCATACGATGCGCCTGCCAGTACCAGATCACCCACATTCAGCGTACCTTTTTGTACCAGAATGGAAGTCACAGCACCGCGGCCTTTATCTACACGGGCTTCAATCACCACACCCTGCGCTGCACCTTCGTCAGATGCAGTCAGTTCCAGCAATTCAGCCTGAATGGAAATCAGGTCCAGCAGCTCATCAATACCCTGACCACTATGGGCAGATACCAGCGCTACCGGTACATCACCGCCCCATTTTTCAGGCACGATCTGTTTGGCAGTCAGTTCATTTAGAACGCGATCCGGATCAGCACTTTCCTTGTCCATTTTGTTAATGGCAACAATGATTGGCGTTCCGGCAGCACGTGCATGGTCAATGGCTTCGGCAGTTTGTGGCATTACACCATCATCTGCTGCTACAACCAGTACGACAATATCAGTGGCCTTGGCACCACGTGAACGCATAGCAGTAAATGCCGCGTGACCCGGGGTATCAAGGAAGGTAATAATGCCTTTGTCAGTTTCTACATGGTAAGCACCAATGTGCTGGGTAATCCCGCCTGCTTCACCAGCCGCCACTTTAGAACGACGGATGTAATCCAGCAGGGAAGTTTTACCATGGTCAACGTGACCCATAATGGTGACGACTGGCGGACGGGTTTTTTCAGCACCACGCTCTTTGCGTGCGGCTTCCATCAGGTTGTCTTCCATGGCCGTATCGCTAACCAGCACAGGATTATGACCCATTTCCTCAACTACCAAGGATGCGGTAGATTGATCAATGCTTTGATCCTGCGTGACCATTTCACCCATTTTCATCAGGGTCTTAATGACTTCGCGTACTTTCACAGCCATTTTTTGCGCCAGGTCGGCAACCACAATGGTTTCACCAATCTGTACATCATAAATCTGTTTTTCAACCGGCTTTTCAAAACCATGCTTATTCGGTTGGCTTGACTTTAAGCCACGCTTATTGGGCTGGAAGCTTTGTTCTTCCTGACCACGGCTCTTGCCGCGGGTCTTGCCACCGCGCGGATTGGCAGTTGCCCCACCACGCTTGATTTCACGGTTTTCTTTGTCAAACGACTCTTCATAAGCACGGCCAACCAGGCCAGCGGCTAAAGGTGTATTGTCCTCAACCACCTTGATGCTAATGTCATCATTGGAGTACTTGGAAGCCATTTGACGCATTTGTTCCAGCGTACGTTTTTGCGCTTCTTCGGCTGCTGCACGACGTGCTGCTTCTTCCGCTGCTTTCAGGCGCGCTTCTTCAATCTCGCGAGCCTTTTTCTCTTCGGGCGTTTCCGACTTGCCACGAACTTCAGCTTTACGTGGCTCTGCCTTACGGCCTTCAGGTTTAGCAGGTGCTTTCGCAGGCGTATTAACAATGGCATCGCCGTTGCGCTTTCTCACCACCACTTCAGCTTTGGCACTGCCATCAGCTTTTGTGCCTGGCTGATGTGCTGCGCGCATGGCATCCAGCGTAGCCTTTTGACGGGCATCCGCTTCTACACGCGACTGGGTTTCTGCTTTTTCACGCGCAATCATGTCCGCACGTGCCTTGTCAGCGGCTTCGGACTTGGCCTTGGCTTCTGCTGCCAATGCTGCTGGATCAGGTTTTACAAACGTATGCTTTTTACGTACTTCAACATTAATGGTCTTCGCCTTGCCACTGGTACTGGCCACTTTGGCTGTACTGGTGGTTTTACGCTTTAAGGTAATATTACTGTTGGCAGGTGCCTGACCATGAGAACGTTTCAAATGCGCGACCAGTTGCTCTTGCTCTGATTCAGAAATAATGGCGTCAGCATTGCGGCCGGGCAAGCCAGCTTCTGTCAATTGCTCGAGCAGCTTCTCGACTGGACGCCCCACATTTTTTGCCAATTCTTTTACGGTTTTGTCCGTCATAATGCTCTACCCCTAATTAAACCATGATTCACGGGCTTTCATAATTAAATGACCAGCCCTTTGGGGATCCAGGCCTTCTATATCGGCAATATCATCTATTGCCTGATCGGCCAAATCATCTACTGTAACAACACCGCGTGCAGCCAGCGCAAATGCCAGCTCGCGGGTCATGCCTTCCATATTTAGCAGCTCTTCGCTTGGATCCTGAATGCTTTCCTGCTGCAACAGGGCATCAGCGATGGCCACTTCCTTGGCACGGCCTTGCAAAAGCTGTACCGTATCTTCATCCAGTTCAATCTCGTCAAAAGTCTCTGCCGGTACATAAGCCACTTCATCAATGGAAGTAAAGCCCATGTCCACCAGTGCTGTGGCAAGATCTTCATCCAGCTGCAAACGCTGAACAAACATATCAATATACTGTTGTGCTTCAGAAGCCTGACGCTCGCGATATTCATCTTCCAGCATCATGTCCAGCTTGTAGCCAGTCAGCTCGGAAGCAAGGCGGACATTCTGGCCCTGTGAACCAATGGCACGCGCCAGCTGGTCACTGGTAGCAAAAATGATGTCTGCGCTTCTGGCATCTTCATCCAGCACAATACTGGACACATCAGCAGGTTCAAGCGCACTGGCAATGTACTGTGCGGGGTCATCAGACCACACCACCACATCAATACGCTCACCATTTAATTCCTGCTGTACAGCCTGAATACGAGTTCCGCGCATACCAATACACGCACCTACCGGATCAATACGGTGGTCGTTGGTCTTAACGGCAATCTTGGCACGTACACCGGGCTGACGCGCAGCTGTCTTGACTTCAATAATTTCTTCACTAATTTCCGGCACTTCTTTACGCATTAGCGCAATCAGCATTTCCGGACGGGCACGTGACAGCAACAGCTGGGCACCACGGCCCTCACGATTCACATTGTACAAAATGGCATTGATACGCTGCTTGGGACGCAACAATTCTTTTGGCAGCATTTCCTCACGGGCCAGATAGCCTTCGGCATTGTCACCCAGATCAATGATAAAGCCATCCTTGGTTTGCTTTTTCACTTCGCCATAAATCAGCTCACCAACACGCGATGCATACTGATCCGCCACCATGGCACGTTCGGCTTCACGGATTTTCTGGACAATTACCTGCTTGGCAATTTGTGCAGCAATGCGGCCAAAGTCAATGGACTGAACCTGCTGTTCACGAATATCGCCGATTTTCCATTCATTCTGATCCAGATCGCTAATCGCATCCTGACACGCTGGCATTTCGTGATCTTCATCTGCCACCACTTCCCACTGACGGAAAGTTTCGTAATCACCAGTCTTACGGTCAATGGCAACACGCAACTGCGCTTCTTCGTCCACTGTACCTTCATAAAATTTCTTTTTGGTTGCCGCCACCAGCGCTTGTTCCAGCGCCTGAAAAATTGCTTCGCGGGGTACACCCTTTTCATTACTAACCGTTTCAACAACGGTAAGAATTTCGCGACTCATGATGTCACCTTCTAATCAATTAAACCTGTTATAAATCAGTTTGCTTTATGCTCATCCTAAAGGCGGCTTACGTCATTCACATGAATTGTGGCTGATTAATCCTCATACACCAGATTGGCTTTATCAATATTGTCGCCATCAATGGTTAAGCGCTGGCCTTCAACCTCTACCACGATCTGCTGTTCATTAAGCTCTAACAGGGTAGCTGTCATTTTGCGACGGTTGGCAACAGCAGAAATCAAGCGCAATGCAATTTTCTGCCCTATATATGCCTGCATTTGTGTGAGACTAAAAAACGGACGATCCCAGCCCGGCGAAGACACTTCAAGCGCGTACTCGCCAGAAATCGGATCATGCACGTCCAGCACACCACTGACCTGATGGGTAACCTGTACGCAGTCCTGAACGCCAATACCGCGGCCAGCATCCTCATCTGCATCCGTTTCATCAGCAGTGGAAGCAGACGCATCCTTACTCACAACCAGCTGATCAGCGGCTGTAGTGTCGTCCTGATTTTCCGGCTTATCAATATAAATACGTAACAGCGAGCGTTTGCCCTGTGGCAGGAATTCAATGCCCCATAGCTCAACACCACAGGCGGCTACAGCAGGAGCTATCAGGTCATACAAGGCTTGAGTTTTTGCAGAAAACTTCATTTATCTTCTTTAAAACAGATAGTTGGGAACTTGATGGGTCATCAGAAGTCGATGCAAGCGCATCTGCGCCACACCTGAGTTTAGGAAATTTTCAGGGCGCGGCAGCAATTGATGTTTCGCTTATCCATCACCATTAGGCTACACGACAAATAAAAAATGGGCGATATCGCCCACTTTATCAATACCTATAAACCTGATTGTTTAATACCCAAACATATTTATAGTACTGAACAAAAAGGCTCAACCATGTGAGCCTTTTCTAAATATGGTAGCGGGAGCTGGATTTGAACCAACGACCTTCGGGTTATGAGCCCGACGAGCTACCAGACTGCTCCATCCCGCATCAACAGGCAAGTATTATATACCAGCCTTCGCTTTTGTCAATGGTTAATTTCAACTAACAATTGCAAGCGCACACTTTACTGCTTCCCATATATTGATCTAAATCAATCAAATACATGGTACGAGGGAAGAGACTCGAACTCTCACGCCGTTAGGCACTACCACCTCAAGGTAGCGTGTCTACCAATTCCACCACCCCCGCAACAAGGCAGCCATTCTATGCGACCTCTTAAAAAAAAGGAAGCTTATTTTGCAGGGGTTTGCGACCCTGCCACATTGATTGATGAACTTTCAACCACTGGCTTGGCAGAATCAGTCGGCAATGTTGGTGCTGGCGCAGTCTGGCTTCCTGGCAACTCATATAGGCGTGACACATTATGCTTGGCAAAAATGGCCAGTGTTATGCTGGTAACAAAGAAAATAGCCACCAGTACGCCGGTTGCCCGGGTTAAAAAATTGGCACCACCAGACGCACCAAATACTGTAGCAGCACCACCGCCACCAAATGACGCACCTGCTTCAGCACCTTTACCCTGCTGAATCAGGATCAGGCCGATCATGGCCAGTGCAACCAGAATATGAACCACCAGTACAAGCGTTTCCACTGCGTTCTCCTACCCGGCCTTGCGGTCTTGGCTAAAAGCCCGGGCAATTTTAATAAATGAATCGGCATCCAGCGATGCACCACCAACCAGTGCCCCATTAATGTTAGCACAGGCGGCCAAAGATGCGGCATTATCAGGTTTTACACTGCCGCCGTAAAGTATGGGCAGATCAACAAGCGATGAATGATAGTTTTTTAGGCCTGCACGGATGGCCGCATGCATACTTTCGGCATCTTGCGGACTAGCAGTCTTACCTGTGCCAATTGCCCATACCGGCTCATAAGCCACCATCAGATTTTGCTGCCAGTGCTGCAAGTCAATACAGTCAAAAACCTCATCAAGCTGCTGAAGCACCACTTGCTCAGCCTGTCCAGCTTCACGCTCAGTCAGGGTTTCACCCACACAAAAAACCACTTTTAACCCGGCATTAATTGCAGCCTGCAATTTTTCCCGCAAAACAGTGGCATCTTCGCCATACAGGCTGCGGCGTTCTGAATGACCAATTAAGGTCATACCTATACCAGCATTCGCCAGCAACTGTGCCGATACATCACCTGTATAGGCACCCGTACCAGCAAAGCGGGAAACATCCTGAGCGATGACCTGAACAGCGCTTTTAGCCTGCTGTAGTTGCTGCTGCACTGTTAATAAATGCAATAAGGTTGGCGCAACCGCCAAATTCAGGTTAACCAGCGCTGCGCCAGAAGCTAAATGTTCTGCAATGTGGTCAATTAATTGTTGGGTTAATTGTTGTTGTGCCGTTGGGGTTTCTGGATTCATTTTCCAGTTTCCAATCACCCAGGGCATAATAGCGGGCATGGCCTTGCTGCTCAGCATAGACAAGATTAATCCAATTTAGTAAAACTACGCGCATTCTAACTTAAAACGACAGATTATTTTAATGATGCCACAATTTATATCTTCAAATTTAAGCAACAACACCAGCAGAACCATGAAGAAAAACTTTTTCAGAACATTAACAATAGTTTCTGCAGCTCAATTGAGCTTTGTTTCTCTTTTAATAGCTATATCTTTTTTATTGTTCACTAGTCTGTTATCAACCAGTCTGCAGGCTGAAACAGTACAGCGCTGGCAGGATAGTTCAGGACAATGGCATTTTGGCGATCATGCGGCTGCCAAGGGTCATGCCAGTAAACCTGTTCTTATTAAAACGCCCATTTCCGTGGTTAAAAACGATCAGCCCATTGATATAAATGGCTTAAACTCTACAAATACCACCAAGGTTAAAGCCAGAAAAACACGCAAAAAATCTTCTGCATCGTCACTGGCAGCTCGAAAAAATGATCATTGTAATGAACTACGCCAGCAGCTTTATAATCCGACGGTAAAATCCAAAAAGACCCAGCGCCTGCAAACCCTGACAGCGCGTTATGAACATGAATGCATTGCCGGGCACTATTATGGCAGTTAAGTCTTAATTATTACCTGTGTTTTGCGTTAAAATATCCCAAATCAATGCATACGTATTCATTGAAATTTAAAGGCTAGACCCTCATATGTTCTCTGAAAATACTTCAACTCAAACGCTTATTCCAGCAGGGATTTACCGGCACTATAAGGGCCATCGCTATCAGGTATTGGGCTGTGCCCGACATAGTGAAACTGAAGAATGGTTAGTGGTATACCGCTGTTTATATGGTGAATTTTCATTATGGGTTAGACCACTGGCCATGTTCACTGAACAGGTCAGCCTGCCAAATGCTGAGTCTGTGCCACGCTTTGCTCTGGAAATTGTTACTGAGTTCACAGGTATGGATTTAAACAAGCTTTAACAGTCGATTGTACTGATGGAGTGCCTGAGTTATAGTGTTTAATTATCAGGGATGGTCAACGTAATATATATGACAGCATATCTGTTAAGGTGGGATGTTCATGGCTGCTGAACAAACAGCAACGATATCATTTGGTGGTCTGGCACGACGCCTGGTTAATGACGGTGTTGTTACGGCTGCCAATATGCAGCGCGCAATTAGCGAATCACAACGTGATAAAACCACATTGGTTACTGCGTTGGTGTCGAATATTGGCGTTTCAGCCAGCCAGATTGCCAATATTATTGCTCAGGAATTTGGCGACCCGCTATTTGATCTTGATGCGCTGGACAATGACGCTATCCCACGCGATATCGTTGAAGAAAAAATTATTCGTCAGTTTTCTGCGTTACCTATTTTTAAGCGCGGCAATCGTTTGTCTGTGGCCATGAGTGACCCAACCCGGGTTGAAGCCATTGATGCCATCCGCTTTAACAGCAAGCTTACTGTTGATACAGTTGTGGTTGAAGAAGACAAACTTCAACGCATGATTGAAAAGTTATATGCCGGTACCAGTAATTTTGCCGATTTTGGCGATGACGGCATGGATTTCGATCTTGAAGCTGATTCCATCGATACCCAAAGCAATAAAGATGATGATGATGCGCCCGCTGCTGATGAAGCGCCTATAGTCAAGTTTGTCAATAAACTGCTGATTGATGCCATCCGGATGGGTGCATCCGACTTGCACTTTGAACCCTATGAAAAAAGCTACCGGGTACGCTACCGGGTTGACGGCGTCATGCGTGAAGTGGCCAAGCCGCCAGTACAAATTGCCACACGGCTGGCTGCGCGTCTAAAAGTGATGTCACAAATGGACATTTCTGAAAAACGGATTCCGCAGGATGGCCGGATCAAGCTTAAGATTTCCAAAACCAAGGCCATCGATTTCCGGGTAAACTCGCTACCCACTCTGTTTGGTGAAAAGCTGGTGCTGCGTATTCTGGATCCCTCCAGTGCCATGCTGGGGATTGATGCGCTAGGCTATGAACCTGAACAAAAAGCCCTGTTTATGGATGCACTGGACAAGCCTCAAGGTATGTTACTGATTACGGGACCCACAGGTTCTGGTAAAACAGTATCGCTTTATACTGGCTTAAACATCCTTAATACCGTTGAAAATAATATTTCCACGGCAGAAGATCCGGTCGAAATTAACCTTGAAGGGATTAATCAGGTCAATGTGAATCCCAAGGTAGGCCTTACCTTTGCCAGTGCCTTAAAATCATTTTTGCGTCAGGATCCCGATATCATCATGGTAGGGGAAATCCGTGACTTGGAAACCGCAGAAATTGCCATTAAGGCGGCACAAACCGGCCACATGGTAATGTCTACCCTGCACACCAACAGTGCGCCAGAAACCCTGACCCGTCTGCGCAATATGGGGGTTCCTTCCTTTAATATTGCAACCTCGGTAAATCTGGTTATTGCCCAGCGCCTTGCACGTCGTCTGTGTAATAGCTGCAAAAAACCGGTTGATATTCCAGCGCAAAGTCTCAAGGAAATGGGGTTTACCGATGAGGATATTGCGACAGGATTTACGGTGTACCAGCCCATGGGCTGTAGTGAATGCCGCGATGGTTATAAAGGCCGTGTGGGGATTTATGAAGTTATGAAAGTTACCCCGGAAATTGCCCGCATCATTATGGAAGATGGCAATGCCATTGAAATTGCTGATGCTTCCCAGCGCGCAGGCTTTGCCAACTTACGCCGTTCAGGCTTAAGAAAAGTGATGCAAGGGATGACCAGCCTGCAAGAAATTAACCGTGTCACCAGCGAATAAGATTACTAGGGACGATAATAATCATGGCAACTAAAAAAGCCGAACTAACTCCTAATTTTGTTTATGAAGGTGTAGACCGTCGTGGACAAAAAGTTAAAGGTGAAATTCCCAGTAAAAATATGGCGTTGGCTAAGGTTACCCTACGCAAGCAAGGCATTACTGTAGCCAAGATTTATCAAAAGAAAAAGGATCTTTTAGCTTTTTTAAGTAAAAAGAAAGTAAAAACCCTTGATATCACCATCTTCACTCGACAATTAGCGACCATGATGAAAGCAGGAGTGCCCCTCGTTCAATCCTTTGAAATTGTAGCAGAAGGCCTGGAAAATCCGGCCATGCGTGAAGTGGTATTAGGAATTAAAGCAGAAGTGGAAGGGGGCAATAGTTTTGCAGGGGCTTTACGCAAGTACCCGCAATACTTTGATGACTTGTTTTGCTCGCTGGTTGGTTCAGGTGAACAATCAGGTGCTTTGGAAACCATGCTGGACCGTGTGGCAATTTACAAAGAAAAAAGTGAACTGTTAAAACAGAAAATCAAAAAAGCACTTAAGTACCCCATCACCGTTATTATCGTGGCCTTAATTGTAACGATTATTTTGATGGTTAAAGTGGTTCCTGTATTTCAGGATTTATTTAGTTCTTTTGGTGCAGATTTGCCTGCTTTTACTCAGATGGTAGTAAATATGTCCAAATGGATGCAATCCTACTGGTATATTTTAATTGCTGTTATTGGTATAACCATTGGGGCTTTTATAGAAGCCAAAAAACGTAGCAAAGCATTTCGTGATTTTCTGGATCGTGCTGCCTTGAAAGCACCTATTTTTGGCGATCTGGTTTATAAAGCGATTATTGCGCGTTATAGCCGCACCTTGGCAACGACTTTTGCTGCAGGCGTTCCACTGATTGATGCCTTGGAATCAACAGCGGGTGCCACTAATAATGTGATTTATTACGATGCCGTTATGCGTATTCGTGAGGACGTGTCCACGGGTCAGCAACTTCAGTTTGCTATGCGCAGTACAGATCGTTTTCCTTCCATGGCGGTGCAAATGGTGGCGATTGGTGAAGAATCGGGTGCCTTGGATGCTATGTTGGAAAAGGTAGCCACTCATTTTGAAAATGAAGTAGATAATGCGGTAGATGGCTTGACCAGTATGATGGAACCGTTAATTATGGCAATTTTAGGTGTTCTGGTTGGCGGCTTGGTCATTGCCATGTATCTACCAATTTTCCAGATGGGTTCAGTCGTTTAATGCAGGATATTCTTCAGCTTTTATCCACGACCCCATGGTTACTTACTATTGCCATTGCTCTTCTGGGATTGTGTGTTGGCAGTTTTTTAAATGTGGTGATTTACCGCCTGCCAAAAATGATGGAACAGGAATGGCGCTATGAATGCGCCATTTTATTAAATGATAGCCCAGCTAGTGCTACACCAATTGAGTCACCTGTATTAACTCTAAGCAAGCCTGCTTCAACCTGCCCACATTGCCAGCACAAAATTCGCTGGTATGAAAATATTCCATTAATAAGCTGGGTAGTACTTCGCGGTAAATGTTCAAACTGCCAAGCGCCAATCAGTATTCGCTATCCTTTGGTTGAATTACTCACCATGTTAGCTTCTATTGCTGTCGTACTCACTTTTGGCCCTAGCCTGAAAATGCTGGCAGCGCTGGTTTTAACCTGGGTACTTATTGCATTAACTGGCATTGATTTTGATACTCAGCTGTTGCCCGATAGTCTCACCTTGCCCTTGGCAGGCTTAGGCTTACTGATCAATACCCAGAGCTTATTTGTTTCACCTGTCCAGTCAATTTGGGGTTATGTCATTGGCTTTATGGCGCTTTGGCTGGTTTATATGGTGTTTAAGTTGGTGACGGGCAAGGAAGGCATGGGCTATGGCGATTTTAAACTATTAGCGGCATTAGGTGCTTGGTTAGGTCCATTGATGCTGCCCTTGATTATCCTGCTTTCTTCACTCGTAGGCGCCATCATTGGTATTGTTTTACTTAAAATCCGCAAGGAAAATCAGCCGTTCGCCTTTGGTCCTTATCTGGCCATTGCAGGCTGGATTGCATTAATCTGGGGCAACCAGTTAATGACTATTTATCTGGGCAATGGCTAAAAAAGGAAATTTAATCCACTATGGGTCTGATTATTGGATTAACAGGCGGCATTGGTAGCGGTAAAACGGCAGCCAGTGACTGGTTTGCCCAGCAAGGGATTACTGTTGTGGATGCCGATGTCGTGGCTCGTGAGATTGTTGCACCGGGTGAACCTGCCCTTAGCGATATTCGCCAAGCTTTTGGTAATTGGGTACTACAGCCAGATGGTTCGCTGGATCGTGCGGCATTACGTCAGCATATTTTTAGTCATCCTGATGCACGTACAATGCTGGAACAAATTACCCATCCCCGTATTCGCCAGCGAATTATCTCCCAACTGCAGCATGCCACTTCACCTTATGTAATGCTGGTCTCACCCTTGCTGATTGAAAGCCGGCAACATGAACTAGTAAATCGCGTTTTACTCGTGGATGTGCCAGAACATCTGCAATTGTCACGCGCGAGCCTGCGTGACAGCCAGTCATCCGAGGCCATTGCCAAAATCATGCAGGTACAAATGCCGCGCCTGCAACGGCAAACACATGCTGATGATATTGTGGTTAACGATGGCGATTTAACCCATTTATATAGCCAGTTGATGCCATTACATCAGCAGTATCTGGCACTGTCTAACACTATTTAATTCATGTGGTTATGCTAACCCTGACGCCATAGCCGCCATGGTTGTAATGCACCAATGCCCATTCCTAATAATCCTACACCAATCGCAAGATTCAAGGGTTCATTCAACAAAGGAACTGCAGCCAGTGCGGCCAGAAATGGGGCTAAGGCCAGCAGACTCCCGGTTTTAAAAGCGCCTAGCCGCTCTACCGCACCAATATAGGTGAGCATAGCAATGATAACCACAAACACGCCATGAAATATGCCCTGCTCTAACATCACCATGTGGCTGGCCTGCGCCAGTTTTTTAGGTAAAAACAAGGCATACACCGGCAAATATACAATGGCTGTCCAGATGGCAACACCTGCCATAGCCTGCCAAGGTGGTAACATCCAGCGCTTCAGAAAAACCGTATAAATACCCCAGAGTGCGGCGCCCAGCACAAAAAAGGCATCACCTATGGATAGGTAAAACTGCCCCTCATATTGCATGACAGCCATCATGCCACTAAGTCCTGCCGCCATAAACAACAAGCTAATCCAGGTGTTCTTGCCAAAAGGCTCCTTGAGTACTATCCATGCACTGATGGCAGTGGCCAAGGGTAAAAAACCATTGAGCCAGATTGCCGCATGGGCAGCGGGTGCATAACTAAATCCGGAATAAACTGCGCAGGAATAGCCGATACCGCCCAGTAATGCTAACCATAAAATCCGTTTATCCAGCAAAAATTTCAGTTCACGACGCCACAGTTGAATCGGCATCAGCACTACAAAAGCCGTGGCAAATCGCAAAGCCGTGATATCCCAGGCAGTTAAATCCTGCTTGGCACCCAACCGCGACATCAGGGTAAAACTACCCCAGATCAGCATGGTGATCAGTAACAGCAAATAGCCTTTTTTTATATCTGGTGCGGCACTCTGGCTCATACTTATGTGCCCTGTCCACGCTGCCGGCAGGCCTCATACAACACCATGCCGGTTGCCACACTAACATTCAGACTTTGCAATTGACCAGACATTGGAATATAGGCCATTTGATCGCACTGTGCCTGAGTCAGGCGGCGCAAACCCGTGTCTTCAGCGCCCATTACCACAGCAATAGCACCCTTGAAATTACATTGATCAATAGGCTTGGCTTGTTCATCCAGCAAGGTGCCAATAACCTGCACGCCTTGCTCGCGAATGCTAGCTAGTGTCCGGGCCAGATTGGTCACCTGAATAAAGGCAATTTTTTCTGCGCCCCCGGCAGCAACCTTACGCGCAACTGGCGTTAGTCCTGCTGCACGGTCTTTTGGGACAACTACTGCATGCACACCCATCGCGGCTGCAGTACGGATACAGGCACCCAGATTATGTGGATCAGTAATTTGATCAAGCACCAGCAAAAAGACATTGTCTTCACGCTGGATCAGTTGCTCCAGATCTTGCTCATTTAAGCTGGGTGCTGCACGTACGGCGGCCACAATGCCCTGATGCTGGGGTGACCCGGCAAGTTTGGCCAGTGTGTCACGGCTGGCACGCTGCACACTAATGCCATGTGGCACAGCTTGCGCCAGCACTTGCGTCAGGCGTGCATCATCACGGCCCTGCAAGATAAACAGGCTTAAAATGCTTTCCGGCTGGGTTTGCAATAAGGCTTCCACACTGTGCAAGCCAAAGTGATATTCAGGTTTAGCCATAATTTTCAGCGCACGTGAGAACGACGATACGTTCTTGAGTTGGGGAAATAAAATTTGAGGGAGTTAAAAATGAAAAATCCTGTAGCGCTATGCCCTACAGGATTGATAGGTCAGCCAGCGGATTAAAGGCAGCAATAAAATCCTTTGAAGACAGAATTTTATTGCCAATAAAGCAAATACCTAAAAACGCAGGATGCACATGTAGGCTATTAGCCTTCCAGATGACACACGTAATCCAGAGGTTCCTGCGTTTCAATAAAGAAACGGCTGCTGCCCGGCACATAAAACGACTGGCCAGCACGGTAAAGCTCGCTCTCCGCCTGATCCGCAATTTTGACCCGGCATTCACCGGAAATAATTTCCATGCGCTCAGGGACATGGGTTTCAAACACCAGCGGCTTTTCGGTGGGCAAAATGACACCAACTGTTTTTTTACTGCCATCATCAAACTGGACGGTATGGCTAATGCACTTTCCATCAAAATAGATGTTGGCTTTTTTAATAACCGTCACTTGATCAAATTGTGCTGGATTCATCATGTCACTCCGCAAAAGACCGCTGTAGTTTAGCGCAAGCACAAGTCGCCTCGCTAGAGCCTTTGGCAAAATATTCTGCAACTTAAGTCCTATACCAAGCTGTCATAAAGGCAGGCTAAAGACAATTTGATTTTTAAGTAAAAAAACGCTTTATTCGCTTTTTGTCTGTCCTTGAAGAGTGGCTACAATCTGGCGCGAGCCTGCCTGATTCCGATGTTCACCCAGATAAATACCCTGCCAGGTTCCCATTTTTAAGCCTCCCTGACGAATAGGAATGGTGAGTTCACAACCTAGCAGGCTACTTTTAAAATGCGCAGGCAAGTCATCTGGTCCCTCATCGTTGTGCCGATAATAAGGTTCACTTTCAGGCACCAGGCGGTTAAAAAAACTTTCAAAGTCCAGACGCACATCCGGATCGGCATTTTCATTAATGCTTAAACTTGCCGAGGTATGCTGAATCCACAAATGCAGTAGTCCCAGTTCAAACTGCGCCAGCTCTGGCAATTGCTGCACAATTTCATGGGTAACCAAATGAAAGCCGCGAGGCCGTGCCTTAAGACTGATTTCCTTTTGTTGCCATTGCATCATAAATTGGTTGTCCTCTGAATATGTTGCCCTATAAATCGCAAGCAGGTTTTAAACGAAGTGGAGATTAAACCAGCCTGATCATGGGTCACTGAACGCTTGTGTTTCTTTAAGGATGCTTTTACCAGTAAAACTGCAAAAACCCGTTTAAATGGCTTTTCTCGCTTTGGCAAGCTGTGTACTATCAGCATGATTCGTTACCTTATTGACCAGCTATTAATTCAAGCATATTTCATGAAATAAAGGGTTTGAATGCTCACCAATTTAACATTACAAAACTTTGCGCTGGCCGAACAGCTATCACTTGATTTAGCAAGTGGTTTCAATGTGTTAACCGGTGAAACAGGTGCCGGAAAATCGTTATTGCTGGACGCCTTATCAGTTTGTCTGGGCGAGCGTACCGATGTGGCGCATGTACGTTTTGGCACCGATAAAGCGGACGTGACCGCCAGCTTTGACTATAAAAAAAATGACCCGATTGATGCATGGCTGAGTGAGCGCGAACTAAATGACAATATAGATCCAGATGGTGAGCATGGCGAAATTCATTTGCGTCGGGTCATTTTAAATAATGGCCGTAGCAAGGCATGGATTAATGGCCGCCCGTCAAGCCTGACTGAACTCAAGGAAGCCGGACGCCTGCTGGTGCAACTGTATAGTCAGCATAGCCAGCAACAACTGCTGGAACCTCCCTACCCCAAAAACTGGCTGGATCGCTACACGGGCTTGCAGGCTCAGGCCCATGACGTGCGGCAGGCTTATCATCACTGGCAGCATTTGCTTAAGGAGCAGCAATCGGCACTGGCAGCAGCAGCCAGCCGCCAGACCCGCATGATTGAACTGGAAGCTCAACTGGAAGAAATTCTGCCACTGGCTGCATTGAATTATGCTGATCTTGAGCAGGAATATGACCGCTTAAGCCATTTTGAAAGCATGATGCAGGATTGTGCGGCATTGCTGGATGGGCTGGATGAGCAGGACAATAATGTCATGCAGCAACTGGCCGTGTTTAGCCGCCGCGCTGAAAGTCAGGCCAGCCGTTCGGCCCAGCTTAGTGAGGTGAGTGAACGACTGATTAATGCACAAAGCGAACTAACTGATGCCGTGGCCTTGTTGCGCCAGTTTGTTGACCAGCAAAATTTTGACCCGGAGCGCATGACCGAGCTGAATGAGCATCTGGAAGTGTTTCATCGGCTGGCCCGTAAATACCGGGTGACGCCAGAAGAATTAAATGGTTTATCCGAAACCTGGCAAACCGAACTGGATCGCCTGAATTTACTAGATGATCCGGAAGCGCTGGCCGCACAGGTTGAGCAATCACATCAGCAATTTCTAAAGCTGGCTCAGGCGCTGGATCAGGCACGACGCGCGGCAGCAATGCCACTGGCAGAAAACCTGACCCGTCAGGTACGCCCGCTTGCCTTACCGGAAGCCTACTTTGAATTTGGTTTTGAAACACTGGATCAACCCAATGCTGATGGCTTATCCCACATTCAATTGTATTTTACTGCCAATAAGGGCATTCCTGCGCAAGCACTGGCTAAAGTGGCATCGGGTGGCGAATTGTCGCGTATTGCGCTAGTGATGCAGGTGATGAATGCTGAAAAAACCGAAGCGGATGTCTTGGTATTTGATGAAGTGGATGTAGGTATTAGCGGCGGTACGGCTGAAATTGTAGGCCGCTTGCTGCGTGACCTTGGCAAGCATGTACAAATCCTGTGTATTACCCATCAGCCCCAGGTGGCCGCGCAGGCTGACCAGCACCTGCTGGTGGAAAAACAGCAAACCAAGCAGGCGTCCAGCATTATTTATGCGCTAGAAGACGAACAGCGAATTGTTGAGCTGGCCCGGATGTCCGGTGGTGTTGAAATTACTGAAACCACATTACAACATGCCCGTCACCTGCTGAATCTGAAACACTCCTGATCAGCAGGCCAGTTTTGCTAAAACCTAGAAGACTCTATAGTAATTGCGAAGCTTTGATTTAGTAATCCGTAAGCCTTGTATTTGCAGGTTTTACCCTTATTATTTTTATTACAATTCTGATAACTGCAGTGTGACCTATGCCAAAGTGTGCCACGGTGCCTGCACGGTCTACTGTTTAGGAGCATCCCCTACCTTGGCGAAAACTTACCTAACCCATCGCTGTTTGATTGCACCACCGCAGCTGAATGATGATTTTTTTGCCCAGACCATTGTTTATATTGCCCGACATGATGATCAGGGCGCCCAGGGTTTAATCATTAATCGGCCAAGCCATATTGAAATCAAGGACTTGCTAATTGATTTGCAGATTAGCCCCGATATTGTTAGGCCACATGCGGTGCTGGAAGGTGGCCCCGTGCGCCCAGAAGCCGGTTTTGTGCTGCACACGGGTAATCCGGTATGGCAATCCTCTATTGCCGTGAGTGAAAATGTGTGTGTGACCACCAGCAAGGATATTCTGGAAGCCATTGCCCACAATGAAGGGGTGGAGCGCTACCAGATCATGCTGGGCTATGCCAGCTGGCAACCGCATCAACTCGAAGAAGAACTGGCTAAGGGCGACTGGCTGGTCTGCGATGCTGACATGGAACTGTTGTTTAACCTGCCGTATGAGCAGCGCTGGTCAGCGGCGGCGGCCAAAATTGGGCTGGATACCAATTGGCTGTCACCCGATATTGGGCATGCCTGATGGATCATCCGCTACAAAAGGTCATGGGCTTTGACTTTGGCTCTCAGAAAATGGGCATTGCTATTGGCAACAGCCTCACTGGAACTGGCCAGCCCCTGCCATTGTTTCCAATGCGTGATGGTATTCCCGACTGGGACAAGCTGGAGCAAATTATTGCCCAGTGGCAACCTGATGCATGTGTAGTTGGTTTGCCGCTCAATATGGATGATAGCGAGTCCGAATTGTCAGCCCGTGCGCGCAAGTTTGCCCGCCGTTTAAAGCACCGGATTAACAAGCCAGTCTGGATGCTGGATGAGCGGCTAACCACCCGCGAGGCACGTCATACCCTGTTGTCTTACCAGCAGCAAGGCCATAGTAAAAAAACCAGTGCCGATAGTCTGGCTGCTGTCATGCTCGTTGAAAGCTGGTTTAGAGAATCGGTAGGTATTACACCTTAATTTTTTCATGCTCACTGTGCGTTAATCATTCCTCAAGCGGTTTCCGCTAAATATTATTAACATTACAACAATAAGGCGCGCCTGCTTTGTTAGCTCTCCGTGTTTAGTTTTTTATCGCTTTTCGCAACTTCTTCTGGTTTTATCTTGAGCCATTGCAAGCTGGTCGCCTACACTGAATTTGTCTTTTTAAACTGCTGATTTTTTCTTTATGACTCTGTGGCAGCTGTTCCAGAAGCTTAAGCCTTTTGTGCGTCCTTATCGTACTTTGGTGATTGCCACCCTGCTCCTCACCTTGATTGGGTCGCTGACTGCACAGGTGAATGCACTCACGCTGCAATATGCAGTCGACAGTATTAATCAGCTGATCAAGGCAGGACAGGGCCTGGCGCAAGGCTGGCCTATTTTAATCACCATTAGTGCCGTGTTACTAATCAAGGAAGTGCTGAATGCATTAGTACAATTTGGCCAGAAATTTTATGGTGAACGCTTACGAATTATGGTGTCACAGGATCTGGCACAAAATATTATTGAAAAATTCCTCACCTATCGCCTGACTTTTTTCACTGAAGATGATAATCAGGCTGGCAAGCTGCAAACCCGGATTGACCGCGGCATTGGCTCGCTCACCCGGCTGGTGCAAATCTTTTTTATTGATATTTTGCCGCTGTTTACCAGTGCCATTGTGGCATTGGGTTTAATGTTTTATGCCAATATCTGGGTCGGAACTGTTGCCCTGTGCATTGTGCCGGTGTACTTCTGGCTCACCTATGTTCAGGCACAAAAACTGGGTGGCTGGCGGCGTAAATTGCGGCAGGGTCGTGAACAAAAAAGTCAGGGCATTCTCAGTATTATTAATTCCATCACGGTGATTAAATCCTTTAACCGTGAAAACATTGAAGCCGACAAGCAACTGGGCCTGCAAAAGGATTTAACGCAAAACCAGATGCAAACCCGGCAAACCAGCTTTTTGTTTGATGGGCTAAAAACCTTTATCGAACAAATTGGGGTGGTGCTGATTATTATCCTGACCGCCTATTTTGTGCTGAACCGGCAAATGAGCATTGGCATGATAATGTATCACGTGCTGCTGTTTAATAATGTGTCCGCGCCAATTCGCCAGTTGCACCGGATTTATGATGAAATCAATGATGCCATGATTTATTCGGAAAGCTTTTTTACCATTCTGGAGGCAGATCAGGAAATTGAACCCACAGGACAGCAAAAACCTGTGATTAAAGGGCAGTTCGAACTCAAGCAGGTGGATTTTCATTATCCCAATGGCCACCATGCGCTAAAAGACATTAGCATGACTATTCGCCCTAACAAGATTACTGCACTGGTCGGTCTATCTGGTGCAGGCAAAACCACGCTGATTAGCCTGCTGGACAAGTTTTATCTGGCCGATTCCGGTAGCATTTTGCTGGATGGCGTCGATTTAAAGGATATGGACACCGCTTACCTGCGCGACCATATTGGGTTGGTGCTGCAAAAAAACCATATTTTTCAGGGTACCATTGAAGAAAATATTCGCTATGGCAAGATGAATGCCAGCATGGCGGAAATTATTGAAGCAGCACAACAGGCGTCAATTCACGAGCAAATTATGGCGCTGGAACATGGTTATGCGTCTGATGCGTTGCTGCTTTCCGGCGGCCAGCAGCAGCGCATTGCCATTGCTCGCATGTTTTTAAAAAACCCACCGATTATTTTTCTGGATGAACCCACGGCCAGTCTGGATGCCATTGCTACCGAGCAAATCAAGCACAGTCTTGACCAAATCAAGCAAGGCCGCACGGTAGTGATTATTTCACATAGCCTATCGCAGATTATTGATGCCGATTACACCTATGTGATGAAAGAAGGGCGCATTGTGGAGCATGGTGAACATCATGCGCTGTATAAAAACTCGCAAGTGTATAAGGAAATTTTTGATGCCATGGCCAAAAGCCTGAATATTGAAAAAATTGCCAGAACGCTCAGTCCTGAGGAAGAAATGAAAAACTAAAATCTATTTTTAGTTTTCATTTTTTAGTTTTCCATTAAAAAACCCTGACATGCAGGGTTTTGGCTTTATTAATCTGATGATTTAAGGCTGCTTTAAATATGGCCATGCGGCACGTAAATAAATAATCATTGACCACAAGGTTAAAATCACTGCGGTATATAACAAAATATATGCGGCTGGCTCAATGGCTTTCCAGTTGAGCAGAAATACGCTAATGGCAATCATCTGAAAAGCAGTCTTGTACTTGCCTACCGTCGATACCGCCACGCTAGTGCGCGCGCCCAGTTCCGCCATCCATTCCCGCAAGGCGGATACAGTAATTTCACGCGAAATAATTACAATGGCGGCAAAAGCCATGCTAATGGTAGGCTGCCATTGCACCAGCACGATTAATGCCGCAGCGACCATTAGCTTATCTGCCACGGGATCCAGAAAACGGCCAAAGGCAGAAGTTTGATTGAGTACCCGCGCCAGATAACCATCCAGCCAGTCCGTTACAGCCGCCAGAATAAACAGGCTGGTCAGGATAATATGCCGTGTCCAGCTTCCTTCATGCCCATATACCCCAATGGCGGGTGGCCAATAGGCAATCAGCAAAAAAACAGGAATCAGTGCAATCCGTGCAATGGTTAGAATATTGGGAATATTTAAAATCGTTCCTGCCATAGAAAAATCCACTAGAAGGAATAAGGAAATTCATTGCATCATATCATGAGCGAGGAAATAACAAAGCACTGCTTTGTCCGAGCGCAAGACGAAAGCTGTGCTTGAGTGGCGAGGGTCAGTGGCGATTGAGAATCGCCACCCGAGCGCAAGACGAAGGCTACGCCTGAGTGGCGAGGAGAAACTAGCGATTCTTGCGGAGTGTTAATTCTCACTCTACCCGAGCGCAAGACCTTGCGGCATATATGCCTCATATGCTTGAGTGGCGAGGAATGAATGGCATTGCCGTGCAAGAAAGCAACTTCGTTTTAGGAACAAAACATAATTAAGTGTTTTGGCTTCTCGCATCATCTGAGCGCAAAACCTAACCTCACCTTTTAAACGGCAAAGGTCAGCACAAAAACCTTGCTTTGCCACTTTCTATCATTAAATAAATACTGTGACTGTTTGACGACTTAATGCCACCAGTCTGCCTTGTGCATCCCAGATTTTGGCTTGCGTATAGGCATAGCCATCGCCTGCAAATTCAGTATTGACCTGATACTGCCACCAGCTATCCCCGCTGGCTTGTGCAGGCAATTGAATCAGTTCCAGGTTCCAGCTCAGTGAACTGGCTGGTGCCACACGGTTATACATTGGCAATACTGAGGGTGGCCACATGTCGCCCAGCACAAAGAAATGCGGTAGATTAATTTTTGCCACTTTCTCAGTGGGTTTTAGGCGCATCCAGCCGCCAAAATCCGGCTGCTTTGACCCGGTAAATGGCATCTGGCCTTCGGCCCACATGGCATCAAAATGCTGGAAAAACTCAGGCGTCATGCCGGGAATAAATGGTAAAGGCTGACATTGTTCAGGTGCCTTAAACACTGGGGCATCGTGGCGACCCGGCAAATCAATCATGGATTCACGACCTGCACCAAAACTGGCCACCAGCACCGATTGTACCTGCCCTTCCTGCAAGAGTTGCACCTGAATGCTGGTGACTGATTTACCCGTGCGTAACACCTGCGCGTTTAAGTGGGCAGCACCCGGCGCCACTGGGCCGATAAAACTGACAAACGCAGAACGCAATACCTTGGCAGTGTCATTCACCAGTTGTTCAGCATGCGCAACCATCAGGCCAGCCACCAGTCCGCCAAACAAAGCACGCCCCTGTCCCCAGCCTTCAGGAATAGAAATTTCCTGCTGCTGTGCGGCATTTGCCAGTAATTGATCCAGTTGCATGGTGCTCTCCAGTTTTTAAAGAAATACAAACGCACTTGAGCCTACCCATGAGCATACCCAAGTGAGTTCCTTTTTAGACAAAAGTAATGCATTTCTATAGCAAAAAATATGACCTAAACGTTCAGGCTTTTTTTAAAAACTGCCACACCTCAATCTATTTTAAGATTAATACCATTTTAAATCAGTATCTTATTTTTATTCTTGCTGCTTTAACCACCTTCCTGCCAGTGCCAACACAACGACAGGAAGGCGGTAAAAAAGCTGTTTATTCATGCAGGATTTTATAAACAGTGCGTGCCAGCGCCTTGCCAAAACCGGGCACCAGCGCCAGCTCATTTTCCGACGCTTTAAGCACGCCTTGTATGCCGCCAAAATGGGTGAGCAAATCACGGCGGCGTTTTGGCCCAAGTCCGGGAATCACTTCCAGTACCGAGCCCCCGCGCTTTTTATCTCGCTTGGCACGGTGTTTGGTAATGGCAAACCGATGCGCTTCATCACGCACCTGCTGAATCAGATGCAGAGCCTTGTTGTCACTTTCCAGCTGGATTTTATGGCCATCGGTAAAATGCAGGGTTTCAAGACCGGGTTTACGCCCTTCCCCCTTGGATACGCCAATCATAAAGGCATCCAGTTTCAACTCATCCATGACTTCCATCGCCATTTTAAGCTGGCCCTTACCACCATCAATCAGCAATAAATCCGGTAATGGGGCTTTTTTATAACGCCGGGTTAAGGCCTGACGCATGGCCGCATAATCATCACCTGCGGTAATATCCTTGATATCAAACTGGCGATAATCACGTTTACGGGCGCCACCCTGATCAAACACCACGCAGGACGCTACCGGCGATTCACCCATGGTGTGACTGATATCAAAGCATTCAATCCGGTCAATTGAGCGCTGTGTAAGCTCCTGCAACACTGCAAAACGCTCACGCAATTCCAGATGATTGGACAACCGGGCGTGCAAGGCATTTTCGGCATTCATCACCGCCAGTTCCAGCCATTCCGCCCGGGTTTCACGCACCTTGTTTTTAATTTGCACACGCTGATCAAAATGCTGTTTTAAGCCCTGTTCCAGACTGGGCGCATCCGGTAAAGCTACGTTAACAATTAATTCCTCCGGCAATTCATCGGCAAACTGAAAATAAAACGAGGCCATAAATTCAGACAGCATGCAGCCGAGTTGCTCATCGGTGCTGGTCTGACTATCGCCATTTTCCTGATAGGCAGATGCCAGATCCGGAAAAAATGCCTTGCCGCCCAGCATACGGCCGCTACGCACATTCATTACTTGCACGCACACCACGCCAGCCTGCTGCGCAATGGCCAGAATATCGGCTTCACCTTTTACCTTATAGACAGCTTGCTGGGCTTGTACTTCACGCAACAAACCCACCCGGTCACGATAAAACACCGCTTCTTCAAACTTGAGCTGTTCGGCGGCGCGCTCCATATTGCCAATCAGTTCCTGATTTAGCTCACGGGTATCGCCCTTTAAAAAGCGAATTGTGTGTGCCACATCCTGTGCATAATCTTCCGGGCTTACCATGCCGACACACGGCGCACGGCAACGCTTAATCTGGTATTGCAGACAAGGCCGCTTACGCTGGGCAAAAAAGTTATTGTCGCACTGACGCACCATAAACAGTTTTTGCAGTACCAGCATGGTCTCACGTGCACTGGTCGCACTGGGGTACGGCCCAAAGAATTTACCGGCCTGATGCTGGCCCTTGCCACGTCCAGCCGCCAGCCGTGGGTAAGGCTTGTCGCTGGACACAAACACATACAGGTACGACTTGTCGTCACGCAGCATGATGTTATACGGCGGACGATGCTGCTTGATCAGGTTTTGTTCCAGCAGCAGCGCTTCGGTTTCACTGCGCACCACCATGGTTTCAATATGCACAATGCGGGCAACCAGCGCACGGGTCTTGGGATGGTCAATGGTTTTGACAAAATAGCTGGAAACCCGGTTTTTCAGGTTTTTGGCCTTGCCCACATATAACAGCTCACCGTTTGCACCGAGCATTTTGTAAACGCCGGGCAGGTTCGGTAAATTGGCAAGAATGGCACGGATATTTGCGGTAATATCGGCGCTGGACTGGGGGAGGTTCAAGGATTCTATCATCCCCTATAAATGAGGTTAACTGGCTAAAATTCAAGCGTAAATCAGGCCTAATTGCAGCCTGAAACATCATTTACTCTAGCCTGCTTTGCGTGCTGAAAATAGGATGCCCACGTAAGCTTAGGTAAAGAATTTTTAGTAAAAATATGACTTAAATTTTAGACATAAAAAAAACCTGAGTTGGATCAGTTCCACTCAGGTTTCCTGGGAAAACAGATTTTAAAACTTAGGCAAAGAAAATCAGGTAAAAAATGCCGCCAAAAATCACCCATTTCAACAGGTAATACAACTGACGATTGGTTTTTTTCAGGTTTTTGGCGCGAATACGGACCTGATACAAATAGCGAAATGCCTTGTTAATGCCACCAGTTTGGTCACCCACTTCATTAGGCGAGCTGGCTGCTGTCATCACATTCCTGGAAAACCAGCGGTTAAAACTGGCCACCAGTTTTG
The DNA here is from genome assembly GCF_004377485.1 of Alkanindiges illinoisensis. Lineage (GTDB taxonomy): Bacteria > Pseudomonadota > Gammaproteobacteria > Pseudomonadales > Moraxellaceae > Alkanindiges > Alkanindiges illinoisensis_A. The sequence goes on along the minus strand of NZ_SNTY01000047.1, from coordinate 89,282 downwards.
AACTTAATGGGCGCTCCACGTCACAAAACAGGATAATGCGGTTCTGATCCGTGGCATTTTCGGCATAGTGCATAAAGGTTTCATCAAACACCACGCTTTGCCCATCGCGCCAGCTATAGCGTTCGCCATCCACCTCGATAAAACAGCGGTCATCATTGGGTGTCACCAAGCCCAAATGGTAACGCAGTGAACCCGCATAGGGATCACGATGGCGTACCAGACGGCTACCCGGTGGCAGCTCGGTGAACATCGCAGCCTTAATCGTCGGTAGGGTTTTTAGCAAGGCGGTGGTTTTGGGGCAAAGCTCAGCCGCTGATGGATGGTGGCTGTCGTACCATTTTAAATAAAAGCGCTTCCAGCCGGTTTTAAAAAATGAGTTAAACCCTGCATCATTATAGGTATCGGATGCCTTGATTTCGCCCTGGCTGGACAATGCCTGCGCTTCGTCACGAATCATTTGCCAATTGGCATCCAGCACCGCCAGATCATTTAAATGGCTGGCTTTGGCATTAATATAAGGCTGATTCGGCACCCGGGAAAACAGGTACATCCAGATATTAATGGGCGCCATGAGGGTGGAATGATCCAGAATCTGGCGTTTTAGCGGCTGTTTAACCCGTCCGCGCCGCTGCACATAAATAGCAGAAACAATAAATATAGCCAGGATAATCCACTTAATCATGCAGCACCTGCTTCAAGCAGCCTTAAAAATTGGCGCAATTTTAGCATTAGCCATCAACGATTGATCAAAATTTAAGAAAATTATCTGGTAGGTGCCCAAGAATAAACAAGCGGGCTATTGAAGTCCGCTTGTCTTGCTTATTTAGTTAGCAAAAAGATAAGGCGCCATAGCAGCTGGACGTACTTGGTTGATTTGCTAAATCTAGTGGAACATCAATAGTGCCTGATGTACCGAGAGCATCTTTTGCAGCATCTATTACTTCTTGTGATGGCGGAGCTGCCGAATCATTAGCTTCTGGATCAGGATTGACTGTTTCTATTTTTGCTTTATCAACGGCCTTATCAATGGCTTTGGCTGCAACGTCATTATAAGTTAAACAGCTAGTTTTCAGGTTGGTAATAATATTTGCAATCAGAAACTGGTTTACACCCTGAGCCAGTTGATATTGCTGGTAAGCAGTGAGCAGATCGCTAAATAACAACTTACCACTGGCAAATTGCGCATGATAAATTTTACCTTGATATTCTATGGCAAACATATATTGAACACGGCCTTGAGCATCATAGTTTTTAAGTTGAATCGCTCCCCAGTTATAACCTGCCCAGTTATATCTAGTCACTAATGCTGAAGCTGATATTCCGTCATCAAAATTCTGATTAGCCCACTCCTGCAAATTGCGTACATTAGCAATCACTTGAGTTTCATCATTGGGCTGAAACTCAAGCATACTTTTACTATATTCGGTGCTTACTGGCTGGCGGCATTTTGCACCCTCAGGAAATACATCATTAGCGGCTAACATTTTAGAGACCAGTGATAATTTTAAATCCCTGTAATCAGGATTATTTTGATAAAAGCCAACAAATGCTGCGTCTGATGGTGCAAGAATTGGCGCAATCAATTTACCTTTTAGATCCATGACTTTAGAGTTTGTGGTAATTTCCAGCCCTTTATATCCTTGCGGATTATAAGGAATGCTGACCAACTCCTCATCAGTAGCTGACTTGATAAAGCTGTCGCGAATTCCCTGAGCAGAATTAACTGTTGCAGGCGTTTCTGGTTGATAAAGCTCAGTTTCTGTTAAAAAGTAAGAGCCATATTGCTTTGCAGTGGCAGCATGATTTGTCTTTAGATAAAGAATATCATTTTTGCGGGTAAAGGTATTTTTTTCAGTGGTAGCCTCATCAATACCGAGTTTATAACTATAAAAAGTATCTTTGTTATCAAATAAAATATTGTTAGTAGAAGCAACCGGATGATTGGTAGTGGCACTTCCTTCACCACTACCGCCACAAGCGGACAAGGCCAATGTCAGCAGGCTAATCAGTGAAGCCATCCCTAATTGTTTTTTCATGGTTTTAGTCTTATGTCCTTAATCAAATAAATGGAATACAAACAATTAAAAAGAATTTTACCGGCATCATGTTCTGATAATAGTAATCACTCTCTTTTGGATGACTTTCTTAGGTAAGTCATTTACTCACTATTGCTTCACAATTTTACAAAGCGACACATAAAAAGTCATGTAAATTTTGACTGGTTTAACAATTCGTGACCATTGCGTCATTAAGTAAGCAATATCTATTGTCATTTTGCCCTCATCTTGGCGTAAACTTAGCGCAATTTTTACTGTCTTTGTTGTTAAGCAGGTTTTTTATGCAAGACAAAGGCGCCTTACGTTCCTTAAAAGTCCTCCAAAAACAGGAGATTAGGCATGATCCACTCTGGCAATGCCATTACCGTCCAAATGCTTTCGGACGGGATAGCAGAATTCCGCTTTGATTTACAAGGCGAATCCGTCAATAAATTTAACCGCGCTACCGTTGAAGATTTTGCTGCTGCAATTGCTGCGGTAAAAGGCAACAACGATATCAAAGGCTTAATCGTGACCAGCGGTAAATCCAGCTTTATCGTTGGTGCAGATATCACTGAATTTGGTGACAATTTTGCTCAGGGTGAAGCCGCCATTGCTGAATGGCTTGGCCCGGTTAACAACATTTTCTCAAGCTTTGAAGACCTGGATATTCCCAAAGTTGCAGCCATCAACGGCATCGCGCTGGGTGGTGGCTTTGAGCTGTGTCTGGTGTGTGACTACCGTGTGATGTCAACTGCCGCACAGGTTGGCTTGCCAGAAGTAAAGCTGGGGATTTTCCCGGGCTTTGGTGGCACAGTGCGCCTGACCCGCGTGATTGGTATTGATAATGCCGTTGAGTGGATTGCCACTGGCGCGCAGAAGAAACCAGAAGCTGCGCTTAAAGATGGCGCGGTTGATGCCGTAGTTGCGCCAGAAAAACTGCAAGACGCAGCCATTGATCTGGTGAAGCAGGCACTGGCTGGCAAGCTGGACTGGAAAGCCAAGCGTCAGGAAAAACTGGACCCGGTGAAGTTAAATCCATTAGAACAAATGATGGCGTTTAACAGCTCTAAAGGTGTGATTCTGGCCAAGGCCAATCCTGCCCAGTACCCAGCGCCAAAACTGGTTCTGGATACCCTGCAAGCCTCTGCCAGCATGGGTCGTGATGATGCACTGAAAGCTGAAGCACAAGGCTTTGCCAAAGCAGCAGTCACTCCACAAGCTGGTGCGCTGATTGGCCTGTTCCTGAGTGATCAGGTCGTGAAAAAAATCAGCAAGAAGCATGAGAAAAATGCACATCCAGTGAACATGGCCGCTGTACTGGGCGCTGGGATCATGGGTGGCGGTATTGCTTACCAGTCTGCTGTTAAAGGCACGCCAATTATCATGAAGGATATTGGTAACCCGCAACTGGCACTGGGTATGAAAGAAGCCAATACCTTGCTATCCAAGCAGGTTGAGCGCAAAAAACTGACCCCGGCCAAAATGGGTGAAACTCTGGCGCGTATCCGCCCAACTTTAAGCTATGACGAGTTTAAAGATGTGGATATCGTGATTGAAGCCGTGACTGAAAATCCAAAAATCAAGGAAGCAGTTCTGGCTGATGCCGAGAAATCAGTACGCGAAAACACCATTATTGCGTCCAACACCTCGACCATTTCCATTACCCGTCTGGCCAATGCATTGCAACGTCCAGAAAACTTTGTCGGCATGCACTTCTTCAATCCGGTACACATGATGCCTCTGGTTGAAGTAATCCGTGGTGCCAAGTCTTCTGACGAAGCAGTGGCAACCACTGTGGCACTGGCACAGAAAATGGGCAAAACCCCAATCGTGGTGAATGACTGCCCGGGCTTCCTGGTAAACCGCGTCCTGTTCCCTTACTTTGGTGCGTTTGACCTGCTGTTAAAAGACGGCGCGGACTTCCAGCAAATCGACAAAGTGATGGAAAAATTCGGCTGGCCAATGGGTCCTGCCTACCTGATTGACGTGGTTGGTATTGACACTGGCGTACATGGTGCTGAGGTAATGGCGGAAGGTTTCCCTGACCGCATGAAGCCAAGCTACAAGGGCGCTATTGAAATCATGTATGACAACAAACGTCTGGGTCAGAAAAACGACGTTGGTTTCTACAAGTACGAACTGGACAAAAAAGGCAAGAAAGCCAAGAAAGTTGATCCAGCCTCTTACGAGCTGATTGCCCCAATGGTGACTGGTGAAAAACGTGCGTTTGACGACCAGGAAATTATTGACCGCATGATGCTGGCCCTGTGCAACGAAACCGTTCGCTGCCTGGAAGACAACATTGTTGCGACCCCTGCTGAAGCCGACATGGCCATGATTATGGGTATTGGTTTCCCGCCATTCCGTGGTGGCCCATGCCGTTACATCGACCAGACTGGCGTGGCTGAATATGTTGCCAAATGCGACCAGTATGCCCATCTTGGCAAAGCCTATGAAGCGCCACAAATGCTGCGCGACATGGCTGCCAACAACAAGAAATTTTACGGTTAAGGAGCTGCGTGCATGAGTAATTTAAATCCACGCGATGTTGTGATTGTTGATGGCGTTCGCTCTGCCATGGGCAAATCCAGAAACGGCATGTTCCGTAATGTGCGCGCTGACTCTTTATCTGCCGAGTTAGTGCGTGCGCTGGTACGCCGCAACCAGTTTGACGTGAATGACGTTGAAGACCTGATCTGGGGTTGTGTCAACCAGACTTTAGAGCAAGGCATGAACATTGGCCGTAACATTGGTTTGCTGGCTGACTTGCCAAAAACCGTGGCTGGCCAAACGGTAAATCGCCTGTGTGGCTCGAGCATGCAAGCCATTCATACTGCGGCAGCGCAAATTGCAACCAACCAAGGTGATATTTTCATCGTGGGTGGTGTTGAGCATATGGGCCATGTGGGCATGATGCACGGTATTGACATCAACCCGGAAGCGTCCAAGCACTACGCTAAAGCCTCCAATATGATGGGCCTGACCGCTGAAATGCTGGGTCGCATGAATGGCATTACTCGCGAAATGCAGGATGCCTTTGGTGTTGAATCTCACCGCCGTGCCTGGGCTGCCACGCAAGAAGGCCGCTTTGCCAATGAAATCATTGGTGTAGAAGGTCACAATGCTGACGGCTTTAAAGTGCTGTGCGAAATTGACGAAGTGATTCGTCCTGATGCCAACCTTGAGTCTTTTGCAGCGCTGCGTCCTGTGTTTGATCCCAGCAAGGCCGGTACAGTGACTGCGGCAACGTCCTCAGCGCTGTCTGACGGTGCATCTGCCATGTTGTTGATGAGTGCTGAACGTGCCCAGTCTTTAGGCTTAAAACCACGTGCAGTAATCCGCTCTATGGCAGTTGCTGGCTGTGACGCGGCGATTATGGGTTATGGTCCAGTACCAGCGACTCAAAAAGCCCTGAAACGTGCTGGCCTGACCATCAACGACATTCAAACCGTTGAGCTGAACGAAGCATTTGCAGCCCAAGGCTTGTCCGTGATGAAGGCATTGGGAATCATGGACAAACAGGACATGATTAACCTGAATGGTGGTGCAATTGCGCTGGGTCACCCACTGGGTTGCTCTGGTGCGCGTATCACTACGACACTGCTAAATGTGATGGAACAACAAGACACGCAAATTGGTCTTGCCACCATGTGTATTGGTCTGGGTCAAGGTATTGCGACCATTATTGAACGTGTTTAAGGTTTGATAATGTGGTAAGAAAAATCCCCGTGTAATGCGGGGATTTTTTATTTAAAGTTAAAAAATTTAATCATTTTTTCATCGTCATTCTTCTTTTTACTGGCTTTGTTCTCAGTTACACATACCATTTTTATGAGTATAGCAATTTTTCTTTTGATTAAATTTTAAAATTTCCTTTGTCCCATTTTTAGGAAAGTCGTCCTGCCAATCCCTATGACCAAACTGTGAATAAGTTACTTGGATGGGATACAAGCTCTGTGCATTTGCATCTTTTAAAATCTTATAGTCTTTGCTAGATCCACTATATTTAGGATCATCGGTATTGTACATTCCAGAGTTATCTGAAGAGCCGCCAAAATAATATTGCTCAATCCATCCAGACTCATTTAATACGATTAAAAAATTATCCTCACTCACTGTGCCTGTGGATGTGTAACCTCCACTATAGGTAAAGCCCAGCTGATTCTTGCCTATCTGTTGCATATTTACGAAAGAAGACGCATTTAAATGCGACACGCCCCAACTGCCTGAAATATCTATATCGGGTCGTGTTTGGCTAAGTAATTGGTATTGCCCTGTCTTTAAACGTTTAAACAAGTAAAGTTCAACTTGTGGGCGCGCCGGATGACCACTATTAATTTCTCCATCCTTCTGATCAAATTTTTCTATATAAACAATAAAACGCTTTTCGCCTTGTAAGTTCTTATAACTTATCACTGGATTAAAAACAGCATATTGAATATCTCCTTCTGCATTTTGCAGCCCAATAGCCTGATCTGTTAGGTCTTTCATTTTTAAAAAGCGCAGATCTTTTTGATGAAATTTCATAAATACATGTTTGTATTCTAAATTTTCTAAAATAACTGGATTACTTTGATTCAAATGGACAATCGCAGCAATAGTATTACTTTGCTCAGCATATAGTTTTGATGATGGAAACATGCCTAAAGTTAATATCAAGATTTGGCTTTTTATCAATTTCTGTTTCATATTTCATCTCTAATTGTTTTAAAAATAGACAATTATTAAATCATCATTAAGCAAGAACTAATACTTTGATTATTGGTCTGTTATACTTTTAAAGTAAAGAATAATTCACCCTATAAAAATCAGGCTAATTCGTCTCTTACCCAGTTCTCCAGCCTTAATTCCTCTACTCGACAGAATTCCTGCGTATTGTTCGTTACCAAAATTAAATCACTTGCTCGTGCATGGGCAGCAATCCACAAGTCATTGGCACCAATAATCTGTCCCTGCCGTGCCAGCATATTTCTAATTTGCCCGTAATGCTCTGCCGCTTTATTGCTTAACGGTAGAACTGGTATCAAGCGAACCAGTTGCTCAAATTCCTGTAGCATTCTCGTTGTATACTGGCTTTTATAAGCACCGTACTGCAACTCTCCCCAAGTAATTTGCGAAATCACAGCATCACCAACGCTTAAGCTTTTAAATTTTTCCAACACCTCCAATGGCTTATTTTTGTTAATATAAATGCAAATATTGGTGTCTAGCATATAGGTTGGCATTATAGGTCTTCGCGCTCCTGCAAAGGTAAATCTTCACGTCCCTCAGCAAAAAAATCATCGGGTAAATCAGTCAGAATTTTAAATGCCTGCTCTAAATTGCTAGCAGGTCTTCTCAACACTAGCTCATCGCCACGCTGAAAAATCTCCAATTCATCGACGTCTACCCGAAATGCTTTAGGTAAGCGCACGGCTTGACTATTACCCGATTTAAAAACACGTGCAATATGGTTCATGGCTTCCCTCCTAAAAAGTGAATACTTAAAGTATATACAAAATAGAATTAACTGCAAGTGCATCATTTGTATTGCTAGATCTAAATTTGCTGCATTTGAAATATTGGCTTTTACAAGAAGTCATTCAGCCTAAACTGGATTATTTTGTGTTGATGTTTATAGTTCAATTATGTTAAACCAATGAGAGCACTTCTGATGAATCCTATACGCATCGACATCTGGTCAGACGTGGTCTGCCCCTTCTGCTATATCGGCAAAAAACGTCTTGAGAACGTCGTCCGTGAGGCTGGGATTGACATCGACGTGCATTGGCACAGCTATGAGTTAGATCCCAATGCACCTGCCAGCCATGACAGCTCCAATACCGAACGCCTCGCCAAAAAGTACAGTAAAACGGTTGCTGAGATGGAACAGTCGCAGCGGCAAATGGCTGAAATGGCAGCCGATGAGGGCATTGATTTTCAGTGGCAAAAAGCGCAATCGGGCAACTCGTTTAATGCGCATCGCATCATTCATTTGGCAAACAATCACGGGCTGGCCGATACGGCTAAGGAAGCATTTTTCTATGCATATATGACTGAAGGCCTGGCCATTGGTGAGCGTGATGTGGTGGAACAGGTGGCAGCGCGAATTGGTTTACCTGCCAATGAAGTTAAAGCCGTGCTGGATTCTGATCGTTTTACTGATGAAGTGCGACAGGATGAACAAATTGCCCAGCAGCAACTGGGTATTCGCGGTGTACCATTTTTTATTTTTAACCAGCAAATTGGTTTGTCCGGTGCCCAGCCGCGTGAGGTGTTCCTGCAAGCACTCCAGCAGGCAGCCAGCATTAGCGCCAATACTGACGACGACATCGAAGACCAAGCAGCACCAGTTTGCAATGATGAAGCCTGTGAAATTCCTGATAACAAATAACATTCCTAAATAAGCATTCTATATACTTTTAGCTATAAAAAATCCCCGTTCAGTACGGGGATTTTTTTGTTGAAGCCTTAAAGCATTTAATCATGGCTTCATTAGTTATTTCGCCGATTGTTTTCCTCAATGCGTACAGTCACAGTACGCCCGGCCACCAGCATGCTGGCATCGGGAATGGTGTCCAATGTTACGCGCACTGGCACCCGCTGCGCCAGCCGCACCCAGTTAAAGGTGGGGTTAATGTTGGCCAGCATGCTGCTACTGGATGTGCGTTCGCGGTCTTCAATACCGGCCGCAATGCCCTGCACATGGCCTTTGAGTTCGCGGCTATCGCCAATCAGCTGCACACTCACCGGATCACCCACATGAATGCGTGACAGCTTGGTTTCCTCAAAATAACCCACCACATAAAACTGTTTGGGATCCAGCAAGGCGGCTATTGGCTGGCCTGCCGTAATGTAATTGCCTGCCTTGAGGTCAAAGTTGGACAGATTGCCATCACTGGGCGCTTTCACCTGTGTACGTGACAAATTCAGCAAGGCCAGATCCAGCGCAGCCTGCGCACTGGCGACATCAGCCACTAACCCCTGCCTGCTGGTACCCACCGAACTCAGATTTTGCCGCTCCACTTCAACATTGGCTTGCGCCTTTGCCAGATTAGCTTGTGCTTCCAGTCGCGCAGCCCGGTAACGATCCTGTTCCTGTCGTGATACGGCATTGGCAGTTTCCAGTTGTTCAATACGGGCCAGATCGCGGCGCGCGCGCTCAGCCTCAGCTTGTGCAGCTTGTACACCTGCCTGTGCCTGATTAATGGTGGCTTGTGCACTAAGGCGTTGTTGCTGCGAATTGGCCAGATTTGCCTGTGCTTTAGCCAGATTCGCCTTAGCCTGTTCTACGGCAATTTCAAAACGGGCCGGGTCCAAGGTAAACAGCACCTGATCCTTTTTAACCAACTGGTTGTCCTGCACCAGCACATCTTTCACCAGGCCTGAGACATCGGTTGAAATGCGCATCACATCACCCCGGATGCGACCATCACGCGTCCAGGGCGCCTGCGTGTAATAGCGCCATAAGGATAGCGCCACGGCGACAGCTGCAATGGCAATGATTGCAAAAATAACAATGCGCACAACCTGTTGAGACTTGATGTTCAGTGTCGTCTTCATGATGCCTCGTCACATAAAACCAGTTAAGCCGTATTGAGGGAAATCGTATTTATTTAAACCCTGGCCAGCCAGAAGTAGGCTGGTTTAAAACAGCAGGTGGCAAATCCACACAATCAGCCCAAGTACAATAATGTACAGGCACACGTTAAAAATCGTTGGCAGCGCCATCCAGCGGCTCAACTGCCAGTTGTCCAGCAACCGGATTAAGCCGCTATACAGCACATAAGCCAGCAAGGCCTGAATCAGGATCAAGGGAATATAAATCCCGTAAAAATTAACCTCGCCAGCCATATGTTTCTCCTAAAGCCGGAATCGGTTCACTGGGCACCACATAATGCCCCGCATGCTGGAACAGGCTACGTCGCACCCCGGTTAACGCCACCAGTACCTGATCACGTAACATGCTGCTAGGCTGCAACAATACCTGTGAAATGAGCTGGTCAATGTGCTTCAACAATTGTGCCGTATCAAATTCCTGATTGCTCAGGCGCGCCTCATACCAGTTCCAGAGTTGCTGCAACAACTGGCTCACCTGCTGGCTACAGGGTTCTGGAAGCTGATTCAGCGTGAGTTTGAGCCGGATGATATTGGTTGCTCCTGCCAATTCCATAATGGACTGGCTAATATCCGCCTGTATGGCTGGTGCCCGCAAAACCCGGGGTGCCATCAGGCCAATCCGGTCCAGCAGGCGGCGCATATAATACGCCCATGGATGCACCACCGGCTTTTCAATAATCTGCTGTACATCGCGCCACTGTGACCTGACCAGTCGCTGTACACTGCGTTCAGGCGTGGTACTGCGAATTAGTGCCAGGGTAAAACTGGGAATTAAAATCCCAAGCACAATGGCCAGGCTGTTATCAATATAAGCCCCGAATACTGGCTCATTCAGGTTGCGAATATTCAGGCCCATGGCAGTGTTAATCAAAATCGGTAAGGCAAATCCGGTTAAGGCCGGATAAGGCAACATGCTGGTAAAAATCAGGAAAAACGGGAACAGTACCAGCATCAGGGTAAAAAAATCATGCACTACCGGGAAAATGGCAAACTGGTAGACAAATACGACCAGCGCCGAGTAAATACTTGCCAGCCGAAATGACGCCAGTGCAGGCACCGGATTATCCAGAAAAGTTAAAATACACGCACACACGGCGGTGATTTGCGCCGCCATAAAGCCATACTGCCAGCCACTCATATGCCACAAGAAGCACACAATACCAATCGCCAGAAATGCAGACAGTGCACCACGCAGTGCCACGCCATGATCTCTGTATAAGCCGCGATGCAAGCGCAGGTCAGATAATCCATTTTGGTCAATAAAATTTGGTAGGCGCTGCCCGGTTTTAACGCATTGCCAGATCAGCCGCAGGGTCTGGAAATGCTGGATAAAAAAGATAAATGCCTCACGCGCGCTCATGATCATCAGCTTTTCGCGGGTATCGGCAATCGCCAGCATCTGCTCAAATTTTTGCAAGATGGATGGCGGAATAAAGCTGAGTTCAGTCTGGTTTTCTGGCGACTTACCTGCAATAAACTGCTCGGTTTGCTGCTGCACCTGCATTAGCAAATTATCAAAACTGAGGGATGATTCCTTGAGCGTATGCACGCGGTCAGCCAGTGCTACCAGTGCAGGAACCAGCAATATCATTTGATGCTGCAATGCCTGCACACTACGGGTTTGCCGTCGCAATGCACTGTTTTCATACGACAGGTGAATGGCCAGCGCATGCATCTCGGTGCTATCTGCGGCAAAGCGCTGCGCTTCTTTTACAATGGTTTCCGGGCTGCTATGCCCTGCCAGACAATTCTTGAAATTGCCTTCAATGTCGCTAAACCATTGATCAATGCGGCCCGACAATATGCCAGCAATATTTACGGGAAAAAACACCCGCGAAATCACCGTGGCACACAAAATGCCAAGCGTAATTTCTTCAAAGCGCGACAGTGAAATATCAAACAAATGGGTCGGATCAGCCACTGCACTAAAGCCAATCATGGCCGTGGTATAACCGGCCAGCATAAAAAAATAACTGCGCGGCGTGCGGTCCAGCAGTGACACATACAGGCAAAAGCCAACCCACAGCGCAATGATCAGGCTAAACGGTAGCGGACTGTTAATAAATGGCGGTAGCACCAGAATGGACAGGCAGGCCCCGGCCAGTGTACCCAGCATGCGATACACGGCTTTGGACGACAGCACACCTGCCAGCGGATTGGCCACAATAAATACCGTCCCCATGGCCCACATTGGATTTTGCAGGTTTAGGGAAATGGCAATAAACAGCGCCAGCATGGCAGCCAAAAAGGTTTTAATGGCAAAAACAAGATCGTTGTTGCTTGGCCTAAAGGCCAGTAACGTCTGGAGTAACATGCTTTATGGCTCTATGATTAACACAGCGGTCAATCATTGAATTAAAACAGAATCTAGGAGCACAACCAGAGAGTTTGTGTTGGAAATTAAAACTTAAGGCAGTCTTAAGAAAGTTATTTTATTACTTTTTCTTAAGAATTGGTAGTCAAAATTAAATTTGACTAACTTAAGAAAAAAGCAAGCATTTTCTTGACCTATCGCCGTAACAATTTTGTTTTCTTATTCGTTGTTATTTAACAAAAAAATAATAACAAAAAAATCCCTGCTGCCCTACTTTTAAGCCATCAATTAAAATGTTTTTTGAAAAAATGAAAATTTATTTTTTGGGTGTAAGTACCATCATTGGTTTGAGCTTGTTTGCCAATCAGCCTGCACTGGCAGCAACGGCAAATACATCATCAAGCAAAGTTATCCAGACTACTACCAAGTCATCTAAATCATTGAAAAATAAAGCAAAGTCTAAAAAAACTTCTGCTGGCAATGCACGCAAAGCAAGTTCCGCACAAAAAACAAAGCGCAAGCCCCGTCCCAAAGTGGTTCAGCCTGTTGCGGCCAATAGACAGCCAGTTCTTGAATCTGTTCCCGCTGAACAGCCCACTAACCCTGATACTGACAAAAAGCCGGAATTCATGTTAAGCGTTATTCCTGAAACCATCGATGCCATGCCCACTATTTTGCCGGCAGAATCTCAGGATAAAATCGTTGCTTCACAGGAAGAAACCAAGGATAAAACCTGGGCAGACAAACGACATGAGCGCTTTCGCCAGTATTTGCAACGGCAGGCCTATAAGATGGATGACTGGTTTGGTGAGCCAGATCCCGAAAAACCGGCACGCGCCAGTATCCGGGTGATGGCAGATACCACCTGGAATGAATATGATGATATTGAAGTCAAGCCCCGGATACGTGGCAAGATCAAGCTGCCAACCCTGGAAAAACGCCTGAGTCTGGTGTTTGGTGATGACAGTCTGGACGATGAATTACGTGGCAACGTGGCCATTACCAATCCCAATGCAGCGGCTGAGCCTAAAAAAACGTTAGATCAAGACGCAGCCAAGCGTGAAAACAACTCGTTTGCTGTACGCTTTAGTAACTGGATGAAAACTGATTTGTTTGATACCGACTTTGACGTGGGTTTGCGTGATGGTGCAGAAGATGTCTATGGCCGGGTTAAAATTTCACGGGACTGGACGCTACCGGATAATTTCACCACCCGCGCTGAACAGGTTTACCGCTATGGTTCCAATAGCCAGAACTACGCACGCACCAACCTTGAAATCCGTCATCATCGCGATGGCGAGCCGTTTCTTGCCGATCAGGCCAGCATTACCTATGCCGACGAGGACAAGGATGTGGGCGTACGCTGGGAAAACCGTCTGTTTCGCCAGCACAGTTTTTTCCACGATAACACCTTTAGTTATGGCCTGTATACCGGCGGCCGTGCCAAGGACAAGGATTTTCACTTAAATGGCTACGGCCCGTTTGTATCGTGGCGCCAGCCGTTTTTGCGTGAATGGTTTTATGTACAGACCGATGTAAACTACTACAATGACGAGGATCTGAATCGCGACCATTACCTGTCCACCTTCCTGCGACTCGAAGCGGTATTTTAGGTCAAAGTAGTATGTTAAATGTTTGCTAAACGATAGATTTCTGGCAAACCTTTGATCAGGCTATGATTTGATTAAACTATAAATGGCCTGATCAACATACTCTCCGTGTAATTTTTCAGTGTCTGTGATGTGTTGAATGAATCCCACCCACGGCAACCAGCGCGCTAAAAACTCCCGATTTTTACTGGTCAATTCAAATAAGGCAGTTGCATGTGGCAGGTCCAATAGCGCTAGTACCAATGAAGGGCTAATCTGTATTCTAAACATGGCTATTTTTCTTTAATACTCTGATTTTTAATAATCAGCATAGCAGTTTTTAGTTATTTTCAGGATTAAAAAAGGGAGCACCCGGCTCCCTTCTTACAGCTTCAGGTTTATTGCTAAACTCTTAACCCAACAACAGGTTATTAATGCGTTTTAAATAAGCAGCTGGGTCTTCTGGGACACCACCTTCAGCCAATAATGCCTGATCAAAAATTACATTGGCCAAGTCCTCGAATTTATCTGTAGCTTCCAGACGTTTCACCAGTGGATGCTCTGGATTGATTTCCAGAATAGGCTTGGTTTCCGGTACAGGCTGACCCGCCTGTTTCAGCATACGCACCAGTTGTGGTGACAAGTCCTGATCACCTACCACCAAACAGGCCGGGCTATCGACCAGACGTGTAGTGACGCGCACTTCCTTGGCTTTGTCTTTTAAGCTATCGGTAAGCTTGTCCAGCGTGGGCTTCAAGGTTTCTGCCGCAGTTTCAGCGGCTTTTTTCTCTTCCTCGTCCTGCAATTTGCCAAGGTCAACCGCACCTTTAGCCACGCTTTGCAGTGGAGTACCGTCAAAGTCGGTCAGGAAGTTGAGTGCCCACTCGTCCACACGGTCGGTCATTAGCAACACTTCAATGCCTTTCTTCTTGAACAGCTCCAGTTGTGGACTGTTCTTGGCTGCCGCCAGACTTTCAGCGGTCAGGTAGTAAATCGCGTCCTGACCCTCTTTCATGTTGGCCTTGTAATCGGCAAATGAAACAGTCACGTCATCAGTGTTGGTAGAGGCAAAACGCAGCAGCTTGGCAATTTTGTCCTTGTTGCCAAAATCTTCGCCCAGACCTTCTTTCAGCACCGCGCCAAACTCTTTATAGAAGGTGGCAAATTTGTCCTGCTGTTCCTTGTCCTCGCTCTTGGCCAGGCTATCCAGCAGGCTCAGCACACGGCGCGCATTGCCTTCACGAATGGTGCGCACATCCTTGCTTTCCTGCAACAATTCACGGCTCACATTCAGCGGCAGGTCAGCGCTGTCAATAATGCCTTTCACAAAACGCAGGTAGGATGGCATCAGGTTTTCCGCTTCATCCATAATGAACACGCGCTTCACATACAGCTTTATGCCGGATTTCTGCTCGCGGGTAAACAGGTCATGCGGTGCCTTGGCTGGAATATACAAGAGCTGGGTGTATTCGGTGCTGCCTTCAACCCGGTTATGACTCCAGGCCAGCGGTGCTTCAAAGTCATGGCTAAACTGTTTGTAAAACTCGGTGTATTGCTCGTCTGAAATGTCTTTTTTGTTGCGGGTCCACAGCGCACTGGCCGAATTGATGGTTTCCCATTCATCGGTCAGCACCATTTTGCCTTCTGCATTTTCAGCATCGGCACCTTCTTCTGCTTCCTGCCAGACTTCCTTTCTCATCTGGATCGGCAGGCTGATGTGGTCGGAGTACTTGTTAACGATTTGCTTGACCTTCCACGCTTCCAGATACTCTACGGCATCGTCACGCAGGTGCAGGATGATGTCGGTGCCACGGCTTTCCTTAGTGATTTGCTCAACATCAAAATCGCCTGTGCCGCCACTAATCCAGCGCACGCCATTGCTGGCTGGCTCACCGGCCTTGCGCGATTCCACGGTAATCTTGTCGGCCACAATAAAGCCGGAATAAAAACCCACGCCAAACTGGCCAATCAGCTGGGCATCGTTTTTCTGGTCGCCGGTCAGTTTGGACATAAAGTCCTTGGTGCCGGATTTGGCAATCGTACCCAGGTTATCAATCGCCTCGCTTTCAGTCAGGCCAATGCCGTTATCGCTGATGGTAATGGTTTTATTGTCTTTATCCAGACTAATGCGCACATGCAAATCCGGGTCATTTTCATACAGTGCGCCATTATTAATCCCTTCAAAACGCAGCTTGTCGCAGGCATCCGAGGCATTGGAAATCAGTTCACGCAGGAAAATTTCCGGATTGGAATATAACGAGTGCGTGACCAAATGCAGTAGCTGGGCAACTTCAGCCTGAAAGCTATAACTTTTGGCCTGTGCATTGCCGGTTTGAGTGCTTTTCTGATTTTCTGTCTGGTTTTCGGTAGATTCGCTCATTGTTAACTCCTGTTTAACCCAAAATGGTTTGTCAAACGGAGTGGGGCCAGTTCTGTTTTTTTTCAAGCATATTGTTGCCTGATTGAACTATTTTTATGCAATGAAATTGGCTTTGGTCAATAGTTTGACTTTGGAAAAACGCTTGTTAATAGGCTGTTAATAACCTCAAAGTTATCCACAGATTGGCTTATTTTTTATCCAAAGCTAAAAAATCCCTTAAAATGGGCCATGTGAAAATACCCGGTCCTGAAGCATCTGATCCAGTTGTTTTTGCCGGTTTTGATAGGCATTGGCAATGCATGCAACATTACTGCCACAACCATTGCGCTGTTTGAGCCAGATCACCTGCTCATCAATCAGGTGGTCACGCCCGCCCATCGGCACCGCATGGCTAATAATATTAAAAGTGGTTGCCATTTTAACATCACGGTCATTGAGGCCACGGTTGGCACAAATGGTTTTTTCGGTATTCAGGCGTGCCTTATTGCAATCAAAACTGGCGGCCTGCGCCATTGAACCCACACCTGCCAGCAACAGGGTTACCAGTAAAAGCTGCTGTATCTTTTTCATCTGTTTTATCCGGTCACGCCAAATTCATATTTAAAGTCTAGCTAAGGTCAACAGCGCTTACATATGATTTTTGCGCAGGATTGCCTGCTGTTTTGTAAGGCTTTGCCTAAACAATGAAGATTTAAAAGCAGCTTGTAGTTTGGCAGTAAATAACTCCAAGAAAAATGCATGTGGTTTTAGTACAACGCTTAAGAGAATTGATTTGCTAACGCTTACTATCAGCGCAAATGGCAGTTTTCGCCAGTTGATTTTAGGCAGGCTTTGCAATAATCAGTTTATGCCTTGCAGCCTTTTATCTAATATTCAAATGAGTGGAAAGCACGGTTGAAAAAGATTTTTAGCTAAACCACAGCAGGGACATAAAACCTAGCTTTTTGAGTAATTTGGATAAAACTGTGACGCTGTTCTCTTGGCTTTATCAGTACTGGCTTGTCACAATGGCATCAAACTGAAAAACGATAATACCAGCGTAATAAACAAAGCAATGCACGCATCAAGAATAAGGAGGCTTCAGGATGAAGCATTACGGGTTAACGATCTTACTGGCTATTAGTAGTCTGGGCAGCATGCAGGCTGCGCTGGCCTCACGCTGTAACACCCCCATTGAACCGGTGCAACAAGTGCTGGCCAACAGCTTGGGTTATAACCTGAGCAATACCCGGCAGGGCATTTCAGCCATCAATTCTGGCAATGTCAGCCAGCTTGAACTGGCCTATGTGCACGTTGCACCAGACCCGGATGCCACCGAGCGCCGAGGCTCGCCCGTACTCACCCGGCAAGTGATTTATACCCCTACCCGCTCCAGCATTGTGGCGCTGGACCGTGCCACGGGCTGTGAATACTGGAGCTATACCGTCAAGGTCGGTTCCTCGTTGTCTGGCGGCGATGGCTTTCGTGCCATGAGTTATGTGCCTGCAAGTGGTAATAAGCCGCCATTGGTCGTTGCTGGTGACAGTGAAGGCCATGTGCATGTCATGAATGCCCAAACGGGTCAGTTGCTGTGGCAGAAATTTGTGGGCACTAATCCGGCTTATCACCGCATTACCGCCACGCCGCAGTTTTATCAGGGCAAGCTGCTGGTCGGCATGGCATCACGTGAAATTTTTACTGCCCTGTCCAAGCTGGTGCTGGCCTGTTGTGAATCGCATGGCCTGCTGGTTGCTATAGATGCCTATACTGGCAAGATCGACTGGACCTATCACACTACTGCCCCGGCCCAACGCCAGTGGGATTTACTGCAAGGTCCTAATGGCGTGCCGGTGTGGAGCACCCCTGCCATTGATGAGGCCAGCCACACGGTTTATATCGGTACAGGCCAGAACTACAGTGCGCCCACAACCAACAATTCAGATGCCATCATTGCGCTGGATACCCGAAATGGCAAGGTTAAATGGACTTTTCAGGCCACGGCCAGTGACTCCTACCCGGTGGCCTGCGCTGCGCCATTCCCGCTGGATGGCCCCTGCAACCCCCTGCACAGCAACGATTTTGATTTTGGTGCCTCACCCATTATCCATACCACCAGCAGTGGCCAGAAGGTGATTCTGGCCGGCTCGAAAAATGGCATGGTTTATTCACTGGATGCCTCAAATGGCAAGTTAAACTGGCAAAAAAGGGTGGGAACCGGCGCTAATTTAGGGGGTATTCACTGGGGTATGGCCACCGACCAGCAACGTCTATATGTGGCAGTCAGTGATGTGATGATCAATAAAATGAATGCCCTGTCGCTTGACCAGATCAACATGCCTTTTAGTGATACTGCAAATACAGCCACTTATCCCGGCACTGCCCAGCCGGGTGGGATGTCACTGGCGCCCAATGCCAAGCCCGGTATTTATGCGCTGGATATTGATCACGGCAACCTCCTGTGGGAGCAGCATCCCAGCCATATCGCCAGTGACGGCAACAGCTATCCTTCGGCCTATTCGGCAGCAGTGGCGGTCACCAATGATGTGGTGTTTGCCGGTTCGCTGGATGGGGTGATGAAAGCCTTTCGCAGCAGTGATGGCAAGGAGCTCTGGTCATATAACACCGCCAAGCCGGTCAATGGGATTAATGGCATCAGTGGCCATGGCGGCACCATTGATCAGGTGGGTGCGTATATTGGTGGCAATAATCTGATTATTAATTCCGGTTATGACCAGTTTGGCGGTGCAAATACCTTACAGGCTGGACCGGGTAACGCAATGTATGTATTCAGGCTGGCAGGAACACGATAACCTCTGATTTTTGATGCAGTTTATCATTGGTGCCAGAAGGCTAGATGCTGTGGTTTACTGGTAAAACGCATCAAATCACTGGTTTTTTCAAGCCTGTTTTCGGTCCCTGTCTAACCCCCTGTGATAGATCGCTTGCTGCTTTAGGATTCTGTAATGACTGACCTGCCGGTTTTACGCCTGTTACTCAATTTACGCCTTAATCCTCATTACCAGTCATTATGGATCATCAAGCCCTTAATTCCGCTGATCTTGCTTTGCCCTGCGCTGTCGGTAATGGCGGATTCTGGCACACCTGACCCTCAGCAGGTACAACAGCAGCAAACTGGCATAGGGTCTGGCAATATGGCAGCAAGCAGTTCAACTCACAGTCCGGCCAATCAAAGCCCAGCGCCTACGCTGCTCCCTACCATTGTGGTCACCGCTACACGCAGTGGACGTGATGCCTTTGAATTGCCTGCCTCGGTAGACCGTATTGATGCCAGTACTATTGCCAGTGCAGGGCCACGGGTTAACCTGTCTGAAGCTCTAGTGCGGGTGCCCGGCATTAGTGTGCTCAACCGGCAAAACTACGCACAGGATTTGCAAATTTCCAGCCGTGGCTTTGGCGCACGTTCTACGTTTGGCGTGCGTGGCGTGCGCCTGTATACCGATGGCATTCCAGCCACCATGCCGGATGGTCAGGGACAAGCCGCCAACTTTGACCTTGAAAGTGCCGAGCGGCTGGAAGTACTACGCGGGCCATTTTCTGCCCTGTATGGCAATGCGTCGGGTGGCGTGATTCAGCTATTTACCGAAAACCCCCAGCCCGGCCAGAATCTTGAAGCCGGAGTATCGGCTGGCTCGGATGGCCTGCTGCGCGAAACCCTTAAAAGCAGCGGCAAGTCAGGTGATTTCAGTCATGTGCTTAGCCTATCCAACATGGAAATTGATGGCTACCGTGAACACAGTGCTGCCAAGCGTCAACTGCTAAACGCCAAGCTGGGCTATGACCTGAGTCCTGATTCCAGCCTGATGCTGTTATTCAATGCCTTGCACATGCCCGAAGCACAGGACCCGCTGGGTCTAACCCGCAGTGATGTCAATGCCAACCCAAAAGCAGTGGCACAACCTGCGCTGGATTACAACACACGAAAAAGTGTGGATCAAAACCAGCTGGGTGCCATATTTAAAGGCCGTATGGGTAGTGGTGACATTCAGATTACCGCCTACGCAGGCACACGTGACGTGCGCCAGTTCCAGTCTATTCCCGTTGCCCCACAAAATAATCCCAATCATGGCGGTGGCGTAATTGACCTTGATCGCAACTATCAGGGTATGGACTTGCGCTATAGCACCGAACACAGCTTGCTGAAGCGGCCGCTACGCCTGACCGCTGGTGTATCACTGGATCAAATGGAAGAAACGCGCAAGGGTTTCCAGAATTTTCAGGTCAATAATGGTGCCACCACACTGGGCGTACTGGGTGCAGTAAAACGCAATGAAACCAACACCGCCAGCAATGTTGACCCTTATATTCAGGCTGAATGGGATGTTGACCCGCAATGGATGCTGAGTGCTGGTTTGCGCAGCAGCCATGTGCGCTTTAAGTCTAATGATCATTATATAATTAATGGAACAACGCCAGCGAACAGCAATCCAGACGATAGTGGCTCACGCCAGTTTTCTGATGTCACACCAGTGTTTGGTGCACTGTACCGCTATTCACCTGATCTGAACCTGTATGCCACTGCCGGGCAAAGCTTTGAAACCCCTACCCTAAATGAAGTGGCGTACCGGGATAATACGGTACAAACCGCAGGCTTAAATAACATGGTGCAATCCAGTAGCGGCTGGCATTATGAAGCAGGCATCAAGGCCAGACTTGCTGAGCAACTGCGTGTTAATGCCGCCCTGTTTCGTGCTGATGTGGATGATGAAATTGCCGTGCTGAGTAACAGTGCTGGCCGCTCGGTATATCACAATGTGGGCAAAACCCGCAGGCAGGGTGCTGAACTGGCTGTTGAAAGCCAGCCATTTGACAATTTGCGCTTGAATGCTGCCTTCACCTATCTGGATGCCAGCTACCGTGACCGCTTTAGTCTGGGTTCCAGCGGTGATGTTGCTGCGGGCAACCAGATTCCCGGCACCAGCAAAACCATGACATTTGCTGAAGCCGAATGGGCCATTCAGCCTTATTTAAAAACAGCACTGGAACTGCGCCATAGTGGCAAGATTTATGTGGATGACCGCAATAGCGATGCTGCCGAGGCTTATACCATTGCCAGTTTGCGTCTGGTGGCAGAACACAGTTTTGGCCCTTATACCCTGCAGGGCCTGGCCCGGCTGGATAATCTCACTGACCGAAACTATATTGGCTCGGTGATTGTCAATGAAGCAAATGGGCGTTTCTTTGAACCCGCGCAAGGCCGCAACTGGCTACTGGGCCTTAAGCTAAACCGGCAGTTTTAGGCCAGCAGCTCATGCCTGTTTACACAATGATTTTTCTAGAGTAGCGAGCTTATAGCTTATACCCTGCTTGCTGTTTCGCCAGTTATAAAAACATGGCCGCCAGCCAGCCAAAAATCACCAGTGGAATATTAAAGTGAATAAAGGTCGGTACTACCGTATCCCAAATGTGATCATGCTGGCCATCAACGCCCAGACCCGCCGTTGGCCCCAGCGTGGAATCAGAGGCCGGTGAACCAGCATCACCCAATGCAGCGGCTGTGACAAACAGGCTCACCAGTAGCATTAGCAATGCTGCCAGTGCCTTGCTATCGCCAATCAGATGCACCACGCTATTGACCAGTGAATCCGGCAAACCGGAACGGGACAAGGCCAGCGCAAACGCACCCAGCAGTGCATAGGATAGGCCAGTGCCACCTGTGCGCCATCGCCTAAGTCTTTATTAAACGCTTCGACAGTGCCTGCCAGTCCCAAGCCACCCACCAGCCCGCCCCACAGTGGCAGCAATCACCACCGTCAGCACCACGGAAAACCGCAGTAGCGACAGCACAAACATGATAATAATGGCAAGGACAATGGCATTCATAAGATAGGCAAAGCAAAAAAAGACGCGCATCTTAGCAGAAAAACAGAGGAATTATGGTTAAAAATTAGCCCATTCTGCTTAAGTTTACTTGCCTTTATGCGAACGCACAGTCACTTTTAAACCTGGCGGCTTGTTGGCAATCCATGCCGCAAAACGTGCAATTTCCGGCTGGCTGCGTAAGTCTTCAATCGTATGATAATTTTGTGCCAATTGCTGATTACTCAGCACGGCATGCACCTGCGAATGGCAGGCACGACACAAACAGGCAATTTCAGTTTTCATGGCTTGTTTATCAAATTGCCGCTTGGTGCGTGCCTTGTTATGACGTGACTGTGGAATCAGGTGATGGCGCGTTAGCGGCAAATGCGTGCGCCCGCAAAGTTCACAGGCTGCTGCACTGGCAGCCATTTCCTGCTCATTCATCACCCGATCCATAAATCACTTTTCCCTTATTTATCCTTAGCTTATTTATAGTGGCAGCTTTGAATGGGCCAGCGCAAACTCGCGAATATAAGTTGCCACCACATCCGGCTTGCTTAAAATTGCCCAGTGATTGGCATTGAGCCGCTGCATGGTCAAGTTACTCACCCATTCCGGCAGGTATTGCATATAGGCTTCAGACACAAATGCATCTTTTTCCAGAATGATCACCTGTACCGGACAGTGCGCAATGCGTTCGCGGGGCTGGCTGAGCCGCTCAATAAAATTGGCACGGTACAGGTTAATGCCGTAAATACCATCCGAGGTTTGGGTAGGATTTTCCGGCAGGCCGGGCGTACGTTCCAGCTGATCCACTACCCGGTGCCATTTTTTGCCCAGATATAAACGCCAGCTTAAGGGTGCCAATAGTGGCAGGTGAAAACCGGCAATGTACCAGGATTTGCCTAGCTGTTTTAAGGTTTGCAATGGCATGGTTTTAAACTGCCTGCGCAGGGTCAGCGCCGCATGATCCAGCGAAGGGCCGGACAATGTGGTAAACGACAAAATACGTCCCTGCAAGGCTGGCGTGGTTACTGATTCCCAGCTTTGAATGGAACCCCAATCGTGCGCTGCCAGATGAAACTGGCGATTGGGCAGCAAGTCATTGACCACCGCCACCAGATCCTGAGCCAGCAGTTCAATGCGGTAATCACGGGTATGCTTGGGAATGGTAGACTTGCCAGCCCCGCGCACATCATAGGCAATCACATAAAACTGGTCGGCCAGTTGCGTTGCAATCGATTCCCACACCGTGTGACTGTCTGGATAACCATGAACCAGCACAAGGGGCATGTTGTCCGGATTGCCCCAACTTGCGGCAAACAGGCGAATTCCATTTGCCGCTTCAATCCAGTGGCGCTGAGATGACATAATGACCTCGAAATAAATTTTTAAACCAATCAATTTAGATTAAATAAACAGGCGTCAACCACAGCGCCCTGCAAAACAGGCCTACCCTAGCAAAAAATAACAGGGTTATGTTGTCAAAACAGGCCAATTCTTGCGTTTCAATGCCAGACAAGCAGATCAATTGCCCTCACAATTCATTTTTTCATGGTTGGCAAAAAACCATCATACTATACTGACGCGCGCGTTTTTCTGTATCCCGGCGCATCTGTTTAACTGTTAAAGTTCACTGAATTTTGCCGGGAATTTCAAAAATCAGCACATGCTTCGCTGTTTTTTCACTTGCCTTAAAGTACTTCTTTTATTGTTATGCTGCACATCCGAACCGCCACGCTCCACGATTTACCATTAATTTCTAGCATTCAGGCCGCCTGTTATGCTGCTGAATTTATAGAAGATGACATTGCATTTGCCAGCAAACTGCAACAGGCAGCGCCTACTTGCTGGCTGGCGTGCGTGGATCAGCAGGTAGTGGCTTATCTGATTTGCCTGCCGGTCAGTCCAGCCACTTTCCCACAGCTGAACGCTACTGAATTTTGCCTTACACCAGATGCCAATATGCTGTATTTGCATGATCTGGCAGTTCATCCTGATTATCGTACCAGTGGAGCCGGACGCCAGCTGGTGCAACATGCCAAAGTGCAAGCACGGCAAATGGGTTTTAACACCTTAAGCCTGATTGCCGTGCAGGATTCCAGCTCCTACTGGCAAAAACATGGCTTTGAAGTGATTGATCCAGCCAGCCTGAATTTGCAGCATAAAGTGGCCAGTTTTGGGCAGGATGGCTGCCTAATGCAACATGTTTTAGACGATTGATGAGTCTGCAAATAAAAAAGCCTGCGCTAGTTAATAGTCACAGGCTCATTTAAGCTTTAGTCCAATAATGCGCTAAAGCATATTAACGACGGTTTTGCTGGTATTCACTGGCCGCAGCACCTGCTGCACCACCAACCACAGCACCCACGGCTGCACCACTGGCACCACCATGACGTTCACCTACAATGGCACCAACCGCACTACCAATCGCACCAGCCACGCTGGTTTGCGTGCTGGCACCAGTTGCATTGGTGCCAAGGCCTGTACCTGCTGCTGCACCAATGGCACTACCGGTACGGCCACCGGCTTTTTGTCCAACGGCTGCACCAGCCGCACCAGCCGCAGCCGCAGCCGCAACCCGGTTCTGGCTTGGAGTTGCTGTTGCACAGGCACCTACCAGTAATGCACCAGCCAGTGTAGAACTTGCCAGCAATGCTTTGGTCATTTTGAAATTAATAGTCATATTTAACTCCTGCGTGTTATTGCCTCACAATTCGGCCACACGCCCATCAATTGAATTTTGTGTTGTAAGCGTAGGCTACTCCAAAGCTTTTTAGTTTTAAGTAGTGCGTTATAAGCAAATTAATAGAGTTTTGTATATTTGGTAAATGTGCAATCTGCCCGTATTTCAACGTCCTGCTGTTCCTTTTAGGTGCTGATTGCTTTTATGATAGCCACCCATACACCTGCTTAACTTGAATGCTTATGACCAGACAATTTGCTGTGGTGGGTAATCCCATCGAACACTCGCGCTCGCCTGAGCTTCACCACGCATTTGCCAAGGCAACCGGCATTGACCTGAACTACAGCAACCGACTGGCACCGCTGGATGGCTTTGCTGCCAACATTCAGGAGTTCTTTAATCAGGGTGGTACAGGCCTTAATGTCACGGTGCCCTTTAAGGAACAGGCCTATCAGTTGTGTGATGTGCTCACCCCGCGTGCGCAAGTGGCCCGTGCGGTCAATACCCTGTGGCAACAGGATGGCAAATTGTATGGCGACAATACCGATGGACAGGGACTGGTCGATGCACTCAATGCACTGGGCTGGAAGCTGGAACAGGCAAACGTCCTGATTCTGGGCGCTGGTGGGGCAACCCGTGGCGTGATGCTGCCACTGGCACAGGCCGGGGCAAGCCAGATTGTGGTGGCCAACCGCACTTTAAGCCGCGCCCAGCAACTGGTTGAGGACGTACAGCCTTTTATCACGACCACCACATTATCAGCCATTCGTCTGGATCAGCTATCAGGCCAGTTTGACCTGATCATTAATGCCACTTCGGCCAGCTTATCAGGCGAAGCCTTACAGCTACCGCCAGAATTGCACTTTCAGCAGGCTTATGAAATGGCTTATGGCAAACCCTCCAGCTTTCTTGATCAAGCCGCCCAGCGTGGCGTGCCAATCAGCGATGGCTTTAGCATGCTGGTGGGACAAGCCATTGAAGCATTTTCAATCTGGAACGGTGTAAAACCTGCGCTCGAGGATTTCCTCTCCCTGAAATCCTAAGAGTTTTACATCCTATTCAGCGCTGCTATCAATTGCTGCATCCTCTTCGCCAAAGCTTTTTAGCATGTCATCTGTTCCCAGTGATTTTTTGCTGAAAATACTAACCAGGCCACCCAACAGGGTATCCTGCATATTGGCTTTGGCATCCACCCAGTTGCTGGCATTGGGTTTAAAGGCCACTTCTGCGCGCCCGTAGTTGGCAAAATTGAGCTGATGACTCAACTGCATGCTGAACTGGCCTTTGCTGCTGGGCTTAAAGACCAGATCGTAGAGTACGCCAGACTCAATCACCCGGCCTTTATTGTCCAGTAAAACTACCTGCTTTAAAGTGGAAGCCGGATCAATTTTTTCCTCAACCATTTGCAAAATATGCTGATAGGTTTCCGGGTTTTGTGTCATCAGCTGGCTTGCTGCATCCGCACTGATCAGTTGTAGCGGTTGCTGCTGGCTGGCAGGTGGCTGGTTATTGGCCTGTTCAGGGTCTGCTGCCTTGGTTTTGATAATTTGCTTGAGGCTGTTCTGGTTCAGTGACAAAAAGGTCGCCACATCGGCAATCCGGTGCGCCACGGGCTGGCTAAATTCCACCTTACGTACGGCTCCCTGCTTTTTTTCTGTTGCGGTCAGGCTGATGTCCTTAAACTGCTGGGCCTTGGGCAATTGATAACTGGCTTGCGTGGTTTGCTTGAGCACTTCAAACAACTGTTTAAAATCCGCTTTGTCCTTGTAGGGTGACAAATCAAAACGGCTGTACTTGCCATCATTTTGTACCTGCACCAGCCACGGCGACAGTGCCGATAAATCCGCATATAAATGCGCCTGGCGCACATCCAGCACCAGTGGAACACGCACATAGCCTGCCATGTTGCTGGCCTCGTACCGCATTTCCGGACTTAGCGCAATCTGACCATGACGTAAATCCAGAGTCCCCTGATAATTGATACGGTAACGCTTGGCATAGGTATAAATCAGGTCTTCAATCAATTTGTCCTTGTTCAGGCGGCTTAACCGGCTGGTGGCGGTTTCTTCTTCGTCCTGCGCCTGCGTATCATCATCTTCCTGACTGTCATGCTTCGTGCTTTCAGGCGCTTCTACAGCGGATTCTGCTTCATCCGCATACAGCTCATTCACTTCCTGCTCAGCCTGCTGGCGGATTGCCTCCTGCTGGCTGGCGGTTAAGGGTTTTTTATCCGAGGCTGTCTCAGCATCATCTGCATATTCAGACTGGGCATCAGCCGTTAGCTCATCAATATAGCGCTGGAGCAGTTGCTGCTTTTCCTTGGCCTTTTTTTGTTTTTCCAGTTCAGCCGCCGCCTGCAATATTTTGGGGTCACGGTTAAAGCCAAACTGGTTAATCTTAAACTGGCCACTAAACTGGTAGCTGGGAGTGCTTTACAACTGCTGATAGCCAGTAATAACAGCCTGCTGCGGGGATAGACTGGCCTTGTTTGGCATACTGGTACACCCGGTGACCATAGCACCCGCCATAATACTAAGCATCATCAACCTTGTTGGGTTAAATGTCCGAGTTGTCTTGCTGTTCATGTTATGCTTCCATTGATGATGTTCAGGCTATAATGTTGGTTTTTCATTGCTTTAGAATTGAAATTAAAACAGTCATTAAAATTTATAACGGGCAAACTATAACGGACAATTTGCCGTAAAGATGCAAAAACTTATCTAAAAACCCGATGCTGGCTCAATAAAGCTGATTTGCTCTAGTGACAGTAAGTTGCAGGTTAAATATCAATGCTTTTTCTTAATGCAACCTACATAATTGATCATCTTAAATCCGTCTATTGAACATTTTTGCCAGGATTATCCCATGCCTACTTATAAAGCTCCCCTGCGTGATGTCCGTTTTTTAATGAATGACGTGCTGGATTATCCAGCCCATTTCAAGACGCTTTCCAATGGTGAACTGGCCGATGCCGACACCGTTGACATGATTCTGGAAGGTGCTGCTGATCTGTGTGAAAACGTACTGGCTCCGCTGTACCAGTCTGGCGATGACGAAGGCTGTCATTTTGACAATGGCACGGTAACCACCCCGAAAGGCTATAAAGAAGCCTATGACCAGTACGTTCAAGGCGGCTGGCAAGGTCTGTCCTATCCCGAAGAATTCGGTGGTCAGGGCCTGCCCATGTCGTTAAACCTCATCAAGTCTGAAATGATGGGCACTGCCAACTGGTCATTTACCATGTATCCCGGCCTGAGCGCTGGCTGCATGAACACCATTTTGCAGTTTGGTACTGACGAGCAGAAAAACACCTACATGCCAAACCTGACACTGGGTACCTGGAGCGGCACCATGTGCCTGACCGAGCCACAGTGTGGTACAGATCTGGGCCAGGTTAAAACCCGTGCCGAACCGCAGGCTGATGGCACCTATAAACTGTTTGGCACCAAGATCTTTATTTCTGCCGGTGAACATGACTTGACAGAAAACATCATTCACATCGTGCTGGCGCGCCTGCCAGATGCCCCAAAAGGCACCAAAGGTATTTCCCTGTTCATCGTGCCAAAATTCTTTATCAATGAAGATGGTTCTGTGGGCGAGCGCAACCCGGTATTCTGTGGTTCGATTGAACACAAAATGGGGATCAAGGCCTCTGCCACTGCCGTGCTGAACTTTGATGGTGCTACAGGCTACC
Source organism: Alkanindiges illinoisensis (assembly GCF_004377485.1). Taxonomy (GTDB): domain Bacteria; phylum Pseudomonadota; class Gammaproteobacteria; order Pseudomonadales; family Moraxellaceae; genus Alkanindiges; species Alkanindiges illinoisensis_A. The sequence goes on along the minus strand of NZ_SNTY01000047.1, from coordinate 61,182 downwards.
TGATTGGCAAAGTACATGAAGGCCTGCATGCCATGTTTACCTTCATGAATACTGCACGTATTGGTACCGCAGTAGAAGGCGTGGCACATGCTGAGCTGTCATTCCAGGGTGCCCTGCCGTATGCCAAGGAACGTATGTCCATGCGCGCCCTGTCCGGCAAGAAAGATCCGGAAAAAGTGGCCGATGCCATTATTCACCATGCTGACGTACGCCGCATGCTGCTGACCCAGAAAGCTGTGGCTGAAGGCGGCCGTGCGATGATTTATCATGCGGCACAGCTGGCTGACAAAATGACTGACAACCTGCTAAAAGGCGATCAGGCTGGCCACGACTACTGGGATGACAAGCTGGGCTTTTTCACGCCAATCCTGAAAGGTTTCCTGACCGAGCTTGGCCTTGAAGCCTCCAACCTGGGTATCCAGGTGTATGGCGGTCATGGCTATATCAAGGAATGGGGCATGGAACAGATCGTGCGTGATGCACGTATCTCTACCCTGTACGAAGGCACCACTGGTGTTCAGGCACTTGACCTGCTAGGCCGTAAAGTGCTGCTGTCCTCCAAAGGCAAAGTGGTGCGTGACTACACCGCAGAAATCCTGAAATTCTGTAGCCGTCATGCCCGCAACAAGCAAATGCGTCGTTTTGTCTGGGATCTGACTAAAGTGTGCGCCCAGTGGAACACCCTGACCATTCGCCTGATGCTGACTGCACGCAAAGACCGTGACATCGTTTCTTCTGCTTCTGTGGATTACCTGATGTATTCCGGCTATGCCATGATGGCGTACTTCTGGGCACAAATGGCTGCGGTTGCGCTGGAAAAAATTGAAAACGGCGGTACTGAAGTGCCTGAGTTCTATCAAGCCAAAGTACAGGTTGCCGAGTTCTATTTTGACCGCCTGCTGCCACGTGCTTCTGGCCATGCCGAAGCGCTGGTGTCACCATCACGCACCCTGACCCAGCTGGCACCAGAACATTTCAGCTTTGACTACTAAGTTGTTGCCAGCGTTGTCGCTGTAAACCTGCAAGAAAGGGCGCTGAATGCGCCCTTTTTTATTGCCGTATCCGTATTGCTAAAAACTCAGAGACAGTAAAGTATTGGCTCAATTAGCTATTGGAAGCCATCATTGAATACTGGCCCAGTGCCTCAGCTGGTTCAACCATGGCGCTGGCATTGGGCTGGAATTGAAGCTGGTTAAGCCCAATTTTTTTGAAGCTCCAGATTTCATGATTCGGTAAAATCAGCATAATATTCTGGCCATTGGCGGATACTGTCCATGCGGCAACTTCCTTGTCCAGCATGGCATTTACTTTTCCTTGTGCAGCTAGCGTACGAATGGCAGAACCATCCGGCAACAAGGTTAGGGTCATGTCTACTTTGTCACTGGAACAGGCTAAGGATTGCACCGTACAGGGAACTTGTCCGGTATAACGTCCGGCAAACTGTTTGACCAGTGATTCTGAGGGCACCGCCTGAACATTGGTTTTACTTTCATTAAAAGTCGTGTGCATCACATCCTGATTGTTAATATAGCGTTCAGCCGATGCTGCTTCAGTAATTGATAAAGCAGACGCGCGTGCACTTTGCATATTGGCGTGGTCAAGCGCGCTGTCTTCAGCAGGTTCTTGCGAACGTGAACGCAGATCCAGACTGTTATTACAGCCGGACAGTAACAGCATGCCAGCCAGCAGGCTTACCGAGAATAGTCGGCCTGGGTTGCCAGCAGCCGGATATGCTGCGCCGGGAATCACCGCGCGTGCAATAGTGCTTACCTTGCCTGTTATCAGGGCAGTGTTAATCATCTATCTCTATGACCTCGATCAATTGATAATGAGGGCACGACCTTGTGTATTATTAATATTAGAAGGGTCTTTAGCTCATTTGCTAGGATGAGCCATCTTATAATTGAACCGGCTTCAAATTGAGCAGTGTTTAGTGTTCTCTTGTGTTTTTTCTTTGCAGGAGATAGTTAAAAAGTCAGCTCAGGAACATATACTTACGCTAATAACATTCCCTGCATTTTTTGCCCACAGTGTGTACAAAGCCGACACATTTTCCTGCTTTAAAACCTAAGCGTTAACCTTATATAGTTAAATACTGGTTAGCAAAATTAACCTTTAGTCATATTTCATGATTAAGACCAGTTTCTATTTTTAAGATTCGCATCGCGAAGGAGCATTGATACAATGAACAAGATTGGCCTGTACCGTTCACGCCGACGCAACATGATTGCCGGGGTTATGGGGGGTATTGCTGAGCGTTATGGCTGGAATACAAACTTGCTGCGCGTGATTTTTGTCATTGTTTCAATCTTCAGTGCAGCGTTCCCGGGGATTATTGTTTATCTGGTGTTGTGGTTATTGATGCCCAAACAACCCCGGCAAATTACACCCGCCCAGCCCCATGATCTTAGAACTGTGAATTGAGCTAACACTTAAAAAAATTCGCCACTCATAACGTTTGAACTAAGAAGCCTCTATCCATTTAGAGGCTTTTTAATCGGTGCAATATAAGTTTTTACTTTAACTCAAGTCACACTGGATGGCATTTACATCCAGCTTAATGCGCGGTGAATCACGCAAGTATTGCGCCAGAATTTGGGCATCGTGCGGACTCTGGAAATTTAACGCTCTTAATGCCTCAATCTGATCCAGCGTAATTCCTTTGGTCATGGCACAGTGATTAGCCACCTGATTTTCCTTGGTGACTTTAAACACTTCAGTATTATCGGCAAAATCAAGCTGCTTGATGCGTTGCTGCGCTTGATTCACCTTTAGTAAAGCCTGTTTCTGCTGGTTTGATGCAGCGTTCTGGCTAATCCAGTGTTCAGGCGTAGCAGGTATTTGCTCGCTAAAATTTAGCGTTTTGGTGTTCATGTGCTGACATCCGGCCATTAATAATGCAGTTGTCGTGATCACAATCATGCTTTTCAAAAGATTCATATTCTGGAAGGTTTGATTTATGGTTGAGCCAGTTTATGCCAGCATTGAACCATCACCTATAGCGCTTTTGTAGATGATTACTGGCTGCTTTGTGGTTAAAAACTTCGTCTACCTTACATTTAAGTTTTAGCTGAACCCAGAGTTTCCCTTTGTCTAAACCTGGCAAATTCCCTATACTAATCGCCATTTTCTAACCTCAAAACATGGATGCCACATGAGTCGCGCCATATCGCACATCGATACTTTTCAGGGCTTGATCTTAGCCCTACAAAACTACTGGGCTGAACAGGGTTGCGTGGTCTTGCAGCCTTACGATATGGAAATGGGCGCAGGCACCTTTCATACCGCGACCTTTTTACGCGCGCTTGGGCCTGAAACCTGGAATGCCGCTTATGTGCAGCCATCGCGCCGTCCCAAGGATGGCCGTTATGGTGAAAACCCCAACCGCTTGCAGCATTACTACCAGTTTCAGGTGGTGTTAAAACCCAATCCCGCCAATATCCAGCAACTTTACTTAGATTCCTTAAAAGCGATTGGCATTGATACCCTGACTCACGATATCCGCTTTGTGGAAGACAACTGGGAATCACCAACGCTGGGTGCATGGGGTCTGGGCTGGGAAGTGTGGCTGAACGGCATGGAAGTGACCCAGTTTACCTATTTCCAGCAAGTGGGCGGTGTGGAATGCTATCCCGTGACTGGCGAAATCACCTATGGACTGGAACGTCTGGCCATGTATTTGCAAGGCGTGGATTCGGTTTACGATCTGGTCTGGACTAAAGGCCAGTTTGGCACTGTGACCTATGGCGATGTATTCCATCAAAATGAAGTGGAACAATCAACTTATAACTTTGAACATGCCAATGTGCCCAAACTGTTTGAGCTGTTTGATTTTTATGAGGCAGAATCCAACACGCTGATGGCTGCCGAGTTGCCGCTGCCTGCTTATGAAATGGTGGTAAAAGCCTCGCATACCTTTAACCTGCTGGATGCGCGTGGTGCCATTTCGGTGACTGAACGTCAGCGTTATATTCTGCGCGTGCGTGGCCTTGCCCGTGCGATTGCGCAAAGTTATGTGAAGGCCCGTGCCAAGCTGGGCTTCCCGATGGCAGCACCGCATTTGCGTGATGAAGTGCTGGCGCAACTAAAAGCAGCCGAAGATGCAGAAGCCTTATTGAGCAATGCCAAACAGCAACAAGAAAAACAGGGTGAGCAATAATGTCTAAACATACGGTCTTATTTGAGCTGGGCTGCGAAGAACTGCCACCCAAAAGCCTAAAAACCCTGCGTGATTCCTTAAAAGCCGAAGTGGAAAAAGGCTTAACTACAGCAGGTTTAAATTTTGCTGCCATTGATGCCTACGCTGCCCCACGTCGCTTGGCCTTAAAAATTACTGATCTGGATGCAGCACAACCCGATAGCCAAAAGCGTTTTGATGGCCCAGCAGTACAAGCTGCTTATGATAGCGATGGCAAACCCACCAAAGCATTAGAAGGTTTCCTGCGTGGTCAGGGTATCACCGCTGATCAGGTGTCGCGCTTTAATGCTGGCAAAATGGAAAAAGTCTGTTTTTATAAAGACATTAAAGGCCAAAGCGTAGATAGCCTGTTGCCTGCCATTTTGCAAACCGCACTGGATAATTTGCCGATTGCCAAGCGCATGCGCTCTGCCGCCAGCCGGACTGAATTTGTGCGTCCAGTCCAGTGGGTGGTATTGCTAAAAGATGATCAAATCATTGACGCTACCATTCAGGACTTTAAAGCAGGTAACCAGACCTTTGGTCATCGCTTCCACGCCCCGCAAGCCATTACCCTAAACCATGCCAATGATTATCTGGAAAGCCTGCGTGCGGCGCATGTAATTGCTGATTTTGATGAGCGTCAGGGCATTATCTCTACACAAGTCAAAACACTGGCTGATGAAGTTAATGCAGAGGCCATTGTGCCAGCCGACCTGCTGGATGAGGTGACTGCACTGGTTGAATGGCCAGTAGCCTTGCGCGCCAGTTTTGAAGAGCGCTTTTTGGCCGTGCCGCAGGAAGCACTGATTTCTACCATGCAGGACAACCAGAAGTATTTCTGCCTGGTCAATGAAGCAGGCAAGCTACAGCCTTACTTTATTACGGTCTCCAATATTGATTCCAAAGACCCCAGCCAGATTATTGAAGGCAATGAAAAGGTGGTGCGTCCACGTTTGTCGGATGCCGAGTTTTTCTTTGTGCAGGATCAGAAACAGCCACTGGCCAGCCGCCAAACCAAACTGGCCAACATGGTGTTTCAGGCGCAACTGGGCACGCTATGGGACAAATCCGAGCGTATTGCCAAGCTAGCCAGTGAAATTGCCAAGCTAACCAATGGTGATGAAGCTGCCGCCCAGCAGGCAGGCTTATTAGCCAAATGCGACCTGACTTCTGAGCTGGTGGGTGAATTCCCAGAGTTGCAAGGTATTGCCGGAACGTATTATGCCAAGCTGGAAGGCTTACCGGATGAAGTGGCCAATGCCATTGCCGAGCAATATTTGCCACGCTTTGCAGGTGATAAATTACCGCAAACCCGTACAGGTATTGCGTTGGCTTTGGCAGATCGTCTGGATACCTTAGTGGGTATTTTTGGCATTGGTCAAGCGCCAACTGGCAACAAAGACCCGTTTAGCTTGCGCCGTGCGGCTATTGGTATTTTGCGCCTGCTGATTGAAAACAGGTTGTCTATTTCCTTAAGCCAATTGATTGAACTGGCGGTTCAAGGCTATGGGGATAAGTTGAAAGATATCCACAAGGCACAGGCCGATGCGCTGCAATTTGTAGAAGGCCGTTACCGTGCCATGTATGAAGATCAGGGCGTCAGTGTTGATGTGATTCAGGCGGTACAAGGCTTAAATCCCGCGTCACCACTGGATTTTGACTATCGCATTAAAGCCGTAAGTCACTTTAAAACCTTGCCTGAAGCTCAGGCATTGGCTGCTGCCAACAAGCGCGTGGCCAATATTCTGGCAAAAGAAGGCAATGTGAATGGTCATGTGGATGCCAGCTTACTGACTGAACAGGCTGAAAAAGACCTATATCAGGCATTGCAAGCCATTTCCCCGGTGGTTACGCCATTGTTGCAATCGCATGATTACACTCCTGCCCTGACTGAGCTAGCCACCTTACGCGCACCGATTGATGCCTTCTTTGATAACGTAATGGTGATGGCTGATGATGCGGCGGTTAAGCAAAATCGCTTGCGCTTGCTGGCCGAGTTACGTGCGCTGTTTATTAGTGTGGCGGATGTAAGTGTGTTGCAATAAGTTATTTGTTAAATGTTGATAATAGTTATAAACCCTGCTAGAAATAGTAGGGTTTACTCTTTAAATCAACAAATTAAAGTGCAGATTTCAAATGACAGACTATATAAGTCAAGTATTGGAAACTTTTAATACTTTAAAAGAAAAAGATGTTAATGAGGCAGAAACACGAAAAAAAGTTATAGATAAAATTATAGAAAATATTTTAGGCTGGGATGATGCTGATATTAGTTATGAAGAACGAGTCAGTGAAGATGGATTAACTACTTATGCTGACTACATTATTAAAACAGCAAACTCTTCTTTACTTATAGAGGCAAAAAGAGTTGGAAAAGTTCTTTTTAACACACCACATAGACGAAGGTCAAAACTTACTGGGTCTTTAATGCACGGAGAAGGTGGCCAAGCTATCATACAAGCACGTGACTACTGTAGAAAAAAGTCTATTCCTTTTGCAATAGTAACCAATGGAGATCAATGGATTATTTTTCCTGCTATTAGAACAGATCAGATTCCTTTTGCTGACTCGTATGCAATTATTTTTGAAAGTCTATCTCAAGCTTTAAGAGAAGAAGCTGACTATTTTTATAGTTTATTATCTCGTGAAGGGGTAATAGAAGGAAATTTAGCGAATGAACTTCTTGGGCGAGCTATAGATCAATTGGAAGAGAGAAGACTTAATTGCTTTTTTAGGACTTCTCGTTCACGTCACCAAAATCCAATTTATCCACTTATAGAAAATGAAGTTACTTTAGCTTTTTCTGATTCAATTATCGACACAGATACTAATTTATTAGAAAAATGTTATGTAAAAAATGCTGATAGACAAAAATTCGATAATAAAGTCAGAATGCATCTTCAAAAAAAAGAACCTCTATTTCAGTCACAGCCTAAGCGCCCTATGAGAAAGCAGGAATCTATGGCTTTAAAATCCTCTCTAGAAATAGCTTCATCTAAATCTCGCCCTTTAGCGATATTAATTCTAGGTAGCGTAGGAACAGGTAAAACAACTTTTCTTGAATATACGAAAAGAATCACAGCATCAGCTTTTTTTAGAGAAACCCCAGAGAAACCTTTCCCCCAATGGATACAGATTGATTTTCGTAACTTTTCACAAAATGAATCACCAATAAAATTTATATATCAAAATATTTTCTCCTATATTACAAGAGATTCTTTTTTAAAAGATTATAAAAAAACAATTGAACCTGCCTATGAGAAAGATATTGAATCTTTGCGTAATGGACCATTATTTTTAATATCTCAAAATGAAGAAAAATTTAATGGCAAAATAAGTGAAATGATTTTAAACGACTATGAAAATATTGATCCATATGTTAATAAAATTTTATCCTATTATACTCAGAAAGCGCCTATTTTCTTAGTGATTGATAATGTTGATCAATTTGAGCAGGATTCTGTTCAATCTGATATTTTTGCTGACTCAATTGCTTTAGCTGGACGATTAAATTTAAATCTTATTATAGCAATGCGTGAATCTACTTATGTGAATCATCGTAATTCTCCTACTTTTGATGCTTTTGATTTTGATCCAATTCATATTGAACCACCTGAGATCCCAGCAGTTATATCAAAAAGATTCTTTCTAACAGAACAGCTCTTAAAAGATAAAAGAGGGGAATTTATAGCTAATAATGGTGCAAAATTTACTACTCCTGATCTCTCTTTATTTATCGGTTTAATTAAGAGTTCAGTATTGGGAACTGAGATTGGAGAAAGAATTGATGTTTTAGCAAATAATGATGTACGTTTAGCTTTAAGAATGACTAGAGAATTTTTAGCGCATGGATATAGTGATCCTGCAAAAGCCTTAAATACGTATCAAACTAAAGGTGATTATAGACTTCCAGTACAAGAAGCTTTTAGATCAATACTCTTAGGTAATCAGATGGTATATAGAGAAGAGTTTTCAGTAATTGGAAATCCTTTAGATTCGAGATTAGGTAAAAACAACAGTGAACTACTCAGATTATTTATTTTGGCAGCTTTAGTAAAAAATAGTAGCATGACAGGGCCAAATTCTTTAAGTGGTCCTGATATTAGAAAAAACTTACATGAGCTTGGTTTTTCTGAAACTGACACATTTAAAGTATTAGCTGACTTATGTAATCTTAGGTTTGTCCATACTAAATCTCATCAATTAGCTACAATAAACAGTAGTTATTATCCTAGTAGATTAGGGGGACATATAATTAGAAATCTGTTAGGAGATTTAACTTTTATCGAAAATATTCTTATGGATACTTTTATTTCAAATACAGATATTTGGAATGATTTAAAAAAACTTTCTCAGGATATTTCTGATGAAAGAAATATAGTTTCCAGAATAGACTTAAGAGTCAAAAGAGCAAAAATTTTCTATAGCTACATGTCAAGTTTATATTTACCATTGTTTAATGAAGCCGTAAGAAGGAACCTTGAAGGTATATGGTTGACAAATCCTTTAAATGAAATGAATCCAACATTTACAAGAAATTGTGATAAAGCAAAACAATCTGCTAGATTTAACTATGGCAAATCTAATCAATAAATTTTAAGCTTCGACATATTGAATTGAATGCTAACAGGAATAGTTCACCTTTATCTTGGTTATAGCAAGATGATAAATTATATGTTCCTAATTTTTCATTCTTGTAAATTTAAAAACCAAAAAAATTAATGAATAGTATAGACAAGAGTACTTCTGTCCAACATAAATTCTAAATTCGTATTATTATAATAAATAGTAGTGCTGATTATAGCTGTAAGCAGTTTACATTTTCAAATATCTATAATTTTTAGGCAAATACCATGCACATCCTCATCACGGGCGGTAGCGGATTTCTCGGCACAGCCCTCATTCAGCGCCTGCTGCAAGACCAGCACAGCATTACCGTCACCAGTCGCCAGCCTGAACAGTTTCCCCTATCGCATCCCTTGCTCACCGTCACTACGCTAAAAAAACTGGAAAGCATTGGCTATGCCGATATTGTCATTAATCTGGCGGGTGCTGGCATTGCTGACAAGCGCTGGAGCGAGCAACGCAAAACCGATTTATTGCAAAGTCGCCTGCAAACCACGCAAGCCTTAATTAACTGGTTTAAGCAACTGGCAGTGAAGCCACAGCAGTTTTTATCCGGGTCGGCAATTGGCTGGTATGGCTCGCATGACAATAATGTGCTGAACGAAACCAGTACGGCACACGCTGGCTTTACCCATGAACTATGCCAGCAGTGGGAGCAATGCGCATTACAGGCACAGGAACTAGGGATTTCGACCACTCTGCTGCGCACTGGCGTGGTGCTGGATCATTCTGGTGGAATGATTGCACGCCTAAAACCTATTTACCAGTTGGGCTTTGGCGGCAAGATTGGTTCGGGGCAACAATGGATGAGCTGGATTAGCCGTGATGACTGGATCAAAGCAGTACTGTTTTTGATGCAGCATCCGATTGCAGGCCCGGTGAATCTGGTGGCGCCTACTCCTGTCACGCAAGCGCAGTTTGCCAAGGATTTTGCACATGCGCTACACCGACCTGCATGGCTACCGATGCCTACCTTTATGGCAAAACTGGCGTTTGGCGAAATGTCGCATTTGTTTCTGGATAGCCAGCGAATTATGCCGGAACGCTTAATTGAGGCGGGCTTTAATTTTCAGCATCCCGATTTACCAAAAGCGCTATCTCAGCTCGTGCAATGAATAAACTTTATATTTATTTCTCAACCCATTGAATGGATTGCACGCGCAACAGCTCACACGCGCCATCGCCGACATCGGTGCGTGACAGTGAACTGCGCCACGTCCAGCCATGATCATCGACTTCGACCAGATCACCACGTAAATTCACCAGATCGCCCTGTTTCACCTGCTTTAGCTCAGCGGCAATTTTGGGATTGGCTGGGATAATGTGAATATTGGATACCAGTTGCATGGCTTTTTTGGGTGGCAAGGGCAGCTTGCTCATGCTCCAGGTCAGGTATCGGTTATCCTGCCGCACACCAATCAAGGGATAATAATACTTGCTGGCCAGCAGTCCCTCACTCACGGCAAAATCCACTGGAGAAAACTGCGCTTCCCGGTCATTTTGATAATCCTTGCGTCCCAGAATACGAAAGTTGCCGGCAAACTGATCCAGCACTTTAACCTGCTGATTTTGTGCAGGCGCCAAGCCTTTTGCAATGTTAAACTGCGCACTATTAAGCTGGGCTCCATTAAACTGAGCAGCAGGCCGATTGGCCAGTGCAGGCGTAGTTACGACAGACACGCCGCCTAAAGCACTCAACAGTAAAATGCTGCCAATTTGCAAAACGCTTTGCAGGGATCGCACTGGTTTCTTTGTCCTCATACTGGAATTTACGACAATAAAGTTAGGAGAAGTTTTATTCATTAAAACCTAAAAAATTCCATGAAATGCGCAGAAATCTCCGCAAGCTGTAACGGATTGCTGTTTTTTTGCGAAACTGTTTATTTTTAAAAGCTGCTTATCGTTGAAAACTGTGTATTTTTAACAGTTGCTTATTGATAAAACCGCCTAATGATAAATTTTACTCATTGATAAGTAATCTTTTTTTAATTCAGCTTATTTTTGTTTTCTTAAAATTAATCAGCATTCAGATGCTGGACGTAAGTTAATCCACTCAATAAAAATACCTATAGCCAGCGCACTTGATCCACCCGCATCAGTTCACAGGCGCCTGCACCCGTATCCTCACGCGACAAGGAACTGCGCCAGTGCCAGCCGTTGCTCATTTCAATTTCAACCAGCGCACCTTGCAGATAAACCATATCATTCGGCTTCACCTTTTTTAGCTGTTTGGCCACTTCGCTATTGGCGGGAATAATGTGCATGTTGGCACTGTGGGTTTCAATTTCGCGCAAAGGAATGGGCGGCTCATGATCCACATGCCAGCGATAACAGCGGTTACTTTGGCTTATATCAATCTGCGAATAGACTTCCGGCTTGGCCATATTGCCCCAGCCCACTGCAAAATCCACGGGTGAAAACTGCGCTTCGGTGCCACTGCTGTAATCTTCACGGCTTAAAATGCGGAATTCACCGGAATAAGCTTCCAGTTCTTTCACCTGTACGCCCTGAGCAGCCTGTGTGCCTGCACCAGTGGTCCATTGATCCAGATGTGGTGAGGGCTTAAGCCAGTGCGACCATGCTGCATAACCAATGGCCAGCGCGAGTAGCAGGTAAAATCCACGTTCCATGATGATTTCTCTTATTGGATTGCCTTATTGGTTTGGCTTCAACCAGCTTGCAATGCAGACTGGATATTTTGTCCTGTTATCATAACCAGTCCATAGGGCAAAAACAGCAAGATTTTAAATTTCACGACACGCCAAGTTTCAAATTTCATTGTGGTTTTCACGAAAATGTCATATTTTTTCATTACAATTGAATAAACCTAATTATGTGCTGGAAAATCATTGAAAACGATTCTGGTGGCCAATCATAAAGGGGGCTGCGGCAAAACCATTACTGCCATTACTTTGGCAGCCGCTCTGGCAAAACGGGGTAACAAAGTAGCACTGGCTGATGCCGATGTACAAAAGTCTTCACTACAATGGCTAAAGTTGCGGCCAGAGCACGCCAGTAAAATTATTGGGCTGGACTGGCGTCATGACGACAGCATTGGCGATACTCCAAAAAAGGTCGACTGGCTGGTAGTAGATGCGCCGGGATCACTCACCGACCAGCACGCCGCACAACTGGTGGCCACTGCCCATGCCATGATTATTCCCGTGCAACCCTCGTTTTTTGATGTGGACAGCACCCGGCGTTTTTTAAAGCATGTTGAAGACTTAAAGCGTGTGCGCAAAGGCAAGGTCCAGTTGCATTTGCTGGCCAACCGGGTGCGTGCGCAATCCATTGGCAGCAAGCAGCTTGAGGATTTTTTCAGGCAAGTGGATTTTGTACCACTGGGCTGGATTAGCGAGCGCAGCGCCTATCCGCAACTGGCGGCACAGGGCTTGAGTATTTTTGATCATCATCAGAAACAGTATCAACTCATGCAGGCCCAATGGCATGGGCTGCTTAACCAGCTGGAACCGCCTGCTGCCGGTCCTGTTACCACATGGTATGCCTAGATTACTGTTGCTTTAAACCGCTCCTGATCACCAATATTGCACTGTTGTCGGTTTAGAGCGGATACAAATTCATGTGCTCAGGCTGGAGGATTCATAGATATTTTTCATTTTCCCGCTTGTTTAGGCATGTAGTTCGATTAACATAGCTGCATAACCCTCAGCATAATGAGACTGGTGTGCAAGACGTTTCAGCCATTCAACGCCTGCTTTTACTTGGCCTGTTTATTGGGCTAATGCTGCTTAGCTTTCAGGTTTTAAAATTTTTTATTGTGCCGGTGGTATGGGCAGCCATTCTGGCCTATATCACCTGGCCAATTTATCAGGCGATTTTGCGCACTTTTGGCTATCGGCATAATTTAAGCGCGCTGACCATGACAACCATTTTAAGCGTGGTGATTGGCGTACCGTTTATTATGGCTATTTTCCTGTTGCAGCATGAAGGCCGCGATTTATACCTGAATCTGCAACGCCAGATTTTTGCCGGTGGTATTACCTTACCGGATTTTGTCCAGCATATTCCCATCATTGGCAAGGAAATGTCGCGCTTTGTGGCCCAGCTCAATGCACATCCACATGATTTGTCCAGCACCATTCGCAGCTGGATGCAGGGGCATATTGGCTATGGCCGCGTGGTGCTGGGTGAAATTAGCCGCAATATTTTCAAGCTCACGCTGGCGATTCTAACCCTGTTTTTCTTTTATCGGGATGGCACTTTTATTCTGGATCAGGTGCGCATGGCCCTTAACAAGATTATTGGTTATCGGGTGCATGGCTATTTGCATGCCATTGGTGAAACCACGCGCGCGGTTGTATATGGCGTGGGTCTCACAGCACTGGCGCAAGCCTTGCTGGCTGGTCTTGGCTACTGGGTGGCAGGTGTACCCAATCCGGTGGTGTTGACCTTTGCAACCTTCCTGCTGGCATTGATTCCATTTGGGACACCATTTTCATGGGGCGGTGTTTCCATCTGGCTGTTATCGCAGGGTCATACCTGGGAAGCGGCTGGCATGGCAGTCTGGGGTTTATGTGTGGTGAGCTGGGTGGATAATATTATCCGGCCACTGGTGATTTCCGGCGCAACCAAAATTCCATTCTTACTGATTATGTTTGGCGTACTGGGTGGTCTGGCCAGTTTTGGCATGGTGGGCGTATTTATTGGCCCGGTGATTCTGGCAATTTTGCTGGCGGTCTGGCGTGAATGGCTGCATCAAAAGCTGATTGAACCGGAACAGGAAGAACTGTTTGAAGACAAGCCGCTACTGTAACTGCTATCACAGTGAAGCGGCTTTTTTATGGCTATGGGTTTGGGCTAATCCATAACAAATTCACTCAGCACATCATTTAAATAATTAAATCCCTGTGCGGTACATTGCAGGCGCTGCTCATCGGCAACCAGCAGGCCCTGCTGCCGCAACTTAGTCAATATGGGTTGCAGGTTATCCAATGACAAGCCAGTGCGGGTATTATAAAAACTGCTGGGTACCCCTTCTTTTAGCCGCAAGGCATTCATCATAAATTCAAATGCCATGTCATCGGCAGCAATGGCCTGCCAGTTCAGCATGCTGGCGGGTTGCTGGTCCAGATAATCCTTGGGTTGCCGGGTTTTCTGGAAACGGTAAATGCCCTCTGGCTGAGTCACTTTGCCATGCGCTCCCGCACCAATCGCCAGATAATCCCCAAACTGCCAGTAATTCAGGTTATGCCGACAAGGCTGCTCTTTGGCCCACGCCGACACTTCATATTGCACATAACCATGATTGTGCAGCACTGCTTCCCCGGCCTGCTGGATATCGGCCAGAATATCATCTTCTGGCAACACCGGCTGGGTTCTAAAAAATACCGTATTGGGTTCAATGGTGAGCTGATACCACGACACATGGGTTGCACCCTGACCAATGGCGGTGTGCAAGTCATGCAGCGCCTGTGCCTCGGTTTGGGCTGGCAGGCCATGCATTAAATCAACATTTAAGCGGTTAAACCCTGCCTCACGCGCGCGGGTAATGGCCTGCATGGCGTCATCCTGACTATGAATACGGCCCAGACGCTGCAACTGTACACTGTCAAACGTTTGCACGCCCAGTGACAAGCGGTTGATTCCTGCTTCCAGATAATCGGCAAAGGGCTGGTGTTCCAGTGTGCCGGGGTTGGCTTCCAGCGTAATTTCACAATCGGCACTAAAGTCAAACAGGGCTTTTAACTGCTTAAACAGCCACTGGTAACCTTTGGCGGAAATTAGCGAAGGGGTGCCACCGCCAATAAATACACTGGAAATGCATCTGCCTTGTGCCAATGGTTGCTGTTGTGCTGCATCTTGTATTAAGGCCTGTAAATACGCTTGCTCAAGTTCGGCAGGCAAGGCACTATCTGGCAAATCAACAATCGATGTAGCCTCTTGAACTCCTTGCACTTTTGGCAAGGCATGCGAATTAAAATCGCAGTAAGGGCATTTTTTTACACACCACGGCATGTGAATGTACAGGGCTAGCGGAATGACTGCTGGCTCAAGTAAAACCGGATCGTGCAAACTGGACGTGACTGTCAATTTAGGAGTCTCAACGTGGCCTACTGGCTAATGAAATCTGAACCACAAGGCTTTGGCATTGACCATTTGCAACAGCGCGGTGTTGCATTGTGGGATGGCGTGCGTAACTATCAGGCTCGTAACTTTTTACGGCAAATTCAGGCTGGCGATCAGGCACTGTTTTACCACTCCAATTGTAAAGTACCGGGCATCGTAGGTCTAATGACAATTGTCAAAGGTGGTTATCCCGACCCAACCCAGTTCAATCCGGAACACCGTTATTATGATCCAAAATCTACGCTGGATAAGCCGCGCTGGACGGGTGTAGATGTGGAATTTGTTGAAAAATGGCCGGAGATTTTGCCACTGTCCATCTTGCGCGAAATGCCGGAGCTGGAAGACCTGCCACTACTAAAAACAGGGAGTCGATTGTCCCTCATGCCAGTAACACCCGCACAGTGGCAGGCCATCATGTTGCGTAAACCCAGCGCATAATGGTATCTAAAACCACATCAATATGACGATATAACTGCCGCCACATCATCACCATCAGACAAAAGCCATCAGGTAAAAGCCACCATGAAAGGACTGGAACTCAGTACATTATTAATGCTCGGACTGGCGGGTGGCATTGCGCTGGCCAGTCAGGCCGGGGTTAACGCCCAGTTACGTCAGTATGTCAACTCGCCCTATCAGGCCGCATTCCTTTCCTTTCTGGTAGGTACTGTGATTCTGGGCGCTGTGGTCGTGCTGCAAACTGATTCAAGGCCACAGTTGCAGCACCTGCTGGGCATGCCATTGTGGTTATGGGTGGGCGGTTTGCTGGGTGCTTTTGGCGTGAGCGTTTCAATTATTCTGGCGCCACGGTTAGGCGCAGTGAATCTGACGATTGTTATTGTGTGCGGGCAACTGCTGGCATCCTTGGTGCTGGATCATTTTGGCTGGCTGGGTTTTGAAAAGCACAGCATTAACTGGCAACGCATTGCCGGGGCACTCATGGTGATGGCAGGGCTAGTGTTAACAGTGAAATACTAGTATTAATTTCTTTATAACAGGGTTTAGCCAAGCTCATACAAACCTTAGGTCTACACTTACCTTTGGCTGATATGTTCTCTATTAGACTACGTTCAATTTAATTCTGTAGTAATACGAGAACCTGAATGATGCAAAAAACAAAACTCAGTTTAATGATAACCACTGGCTTGCTGGCTGCGGCACTAACTGGTTGCGGCGGTAGTGGTGATGATCTTGGCCCTGCCGTACAAGACCAGCCGGGCGGTCATTTATTTGGCTACTATGCTGAAAGTCTGGATGTGAACGACCCTGATCCTACCGTTGGCGGCATTTATGTGGATGCCCCCGGAGGTACAGGTAAAATTAAAGGCCGGATGTCATTTCGCTACTTTGACTGTCAGGGCGGCGGAGTAAGCAGTCTTCCCGTGAGTGGATCAAAATTCACCAGTTATATTACAGGTGCAGCCGAGGGCGATCTGGATTCTGATTCCAGCAATTATGACACCCGAAAAATCGCCTTAAGCTTTAAGGTGGACTATAAGCGCAGTGACAATCGCTATGACGGTGATTATACGGTTAATGCCAACGATAAGAATGATGAGCGTACCATCAATGATTGCGGTATTACCGGCGATCAAACCTTCACGCTGGCCCGCAAAGGCAGTTTGACGCTTTATCCAGAAAATACAGTGTTCCCGACTAATTTTGATATTAAACAACTGAACCGGATTATTAGCTGGAGCAATGCCCCTACCAGTGCGCGCAAGGTGCTTGTTAATGTAAT
The DNA here is from genome assembly GCF_004377485.1 of Alkanindiges illinoisensis. Classification (GTDB taxonomy): domain Bacteria; phylum Pseudomonadota; class Gammaproteobacteria; order Pseudomonadales; family Moraxellaceae; genus Alkanindiges; species Alkanindiges illinoisensis_A. The sequence goes on along the minus strand of NZ_SNTY01000047.1, from coordinate 44,548 downwards.
CAATGAAGCTGCCATCGGGGATAGTAATTCAAACGGCATTATTTACCAGCAGGTTGCCAATGACTTGCGCTTGTTGGCGACAGCCATTCCAGCCAATATGGTAGAAAGTGGCAAGGAATATATTTTAGTGGTACAGCTGTTTGATGAAAATAATAAACCAGTGGCCTTTAAGCGTATTAAAACTACGTTTTAAACAGGTAGTGCTAATTTAAATATAGCCTGCTGTGCTTGCCTTAACAGGTTAACACAGCAGGTTTTTTATTGTAGCCCTATACTGTGTTAGTGAATCCATAAGCCTGCTTCTGGAGCATTAGCTGTTTGCAATCCACTCAGGCCACCTAAATCCGGCTACAATAACGCCTGATTATATGATGTAGAAAAACCATGTCAGGGTCATCGACCAAATACAGCTACAAAATGCTAAAGCCTGATAGCCGACGCCATGAAGTCCGCACCCTGTTTCATCTGATGTGGCCAATTTTGATTACCCAGATAGCGCAAGCCGGGTTTGGCCTGATTGATACAGTCATGGCCGGGCGCATGTCACCCACTGATCTGGCCGTGGTGGCTGTTGGGGTAGGCTTGTGGTTGCCCGTCGTGCTGTTTATGGCAGGTGTAATGATTGCCACTACCCCACTGGTGGCAGAAGCCAAGGGTGCCGGGCAAACTCATAAAATTCCCTGGATTACCCAGCAGGCCCTGTATCTGGCGATAATTATGGGACTGGCTGGTTTTGCCGTGTTACAACTTGCTCCCTTAAGCTTTAACCTGCTGGATGTGCCAGCGCACCTGCAACCCAAAGCCAGTTTCTTTTTGCATGCCATTGCCTTTGGCATGCCAGCCGTAACGCTGTATGCCACTTTGCGCGGTTATACCGAAGCACTGGGTCATCCACGGCCAGTCACAGTGATTAGTATTCTGGGTTTGCTGGGTATTATTCCGCTCAACTATGTGTTTATGCATGGCTTGTTTGGCTTGCCCAAGCTGGGCGGTGCAGGTTGCGGCATTGCTACGGCCAGTATTCAATGGATCATGCTGATTGTGCTGGCCATTTATTTAAGCCTGTCAAAAACCTATCAGCAGATTAAGATTTTTCAGCAGTTTAGCCGCTTTAACACTGCCATGATCAGGCGAATTTTTGCACTGGGTGCGCCAATTGGCATGGCGATATTCTTTGAAGTTAGCCTGTTTAGTATTGCAGCCATTATTTTAAGTCCGCTGGGTGAAATTGTGGTATCGGCACACCAGATTGCGCTTTCGGTCACTTCAGTGTTTTTTATGGCGCCGCTGTCACTGGGCATGGCACTCACTATTCGGGTGGGCCAATTGTATGGCGAGAAAAACTGGTCGGCCATGCAGTATGTACAACGGCTGGGCTTTATGTTTGCCACCAGCATGGCACTGTTAGGGATGCTGATCATGCTGCTGTTTCGTGCACAAATCACCGGGTTTTATACTACGGATGCTACTGTACAGGCGGCAGCAACCGGCCTGTTGCTGTTTGCCCTGATTTACCAGTTGTCCGATGCCTGGCAAGTGGCTGCGGCAGGCTGTTTGCGCGGTATGCAGGATACGCAGGGGCCAATGTGGATTACCCTGCTGTCCTACTGGGGTGTTGCGCTGCCGCTGGGTATTGTGCTGTCACGGATATTGCCTTACGGCGCAGCGGGTTTCTGGACTGGGCTGGTCATCGGTCTGACCATTGCTGCCGTGCTACTCAGCTTTCGCCTGCGGCATCGGCAAAAACTGCTATTCCAGCGTTTGGCAGCAACTGTGAATGCTTCCGAGCCAGCTAAACACATTTAGCCACATCCACTCACACAGCCCAACAAAAACACTATTTTTTGGGGCTTGGCAGGGCTGAATGTGCGTGCCACACTGCCTTATTCCCGTGTTTTATTAAGGTTAAAGTTGTGGCTGAAAAAACCAGTACACCCGGCCGCCGTTTTATCAAGCTGGCTGGCATGACCGCCAGTATTGCCGGCAAGGCCGTCAGTAATTCCATTAAGTCCTTTAATGCCAACGATGAAGAAAAACTCGCGGCCAAATCCCGACTGTATGAAGACATTGGCCTTAAAATTGCCGATACACTGGGCGAGATGAAAGGCGCGGTGATGAAAGTGGGGCAAATTGCCTCGCAGTACAAGGATATTTTCCCGCCCGAAGTGGCCAAAGCCATTGCCAAGCTGCAACGACAGGCGCCACCAGTGCCGTTTAGCACTATTCAGTACCAGATTGAACGCGAAATGGGCAAACCGCTGGATCAGATTTTTGCATCTATCGACAGTGAACCATTTGCCGCAGCTTCCATTGGACAGGTGCATCGTGCCGTATTGCCCACTGGTGAGCGCGTGGTGGTGAAAGTGCAATATCCGGGCGTGGATGAAGCCTGTGAAAGTGACTTAAAGCAGGTACGACTGGCATTGCGATTGGCCGGTGTATTCAAGATTGATAAAAAATTACAAGACAAGCTGTTTGATGAAATGCGGGACAGCCTGACAGCCGAGCTAAATTACAATATTGAAGCGCATAACCTGCAAGTGTTTTCAACGTTTCACCAGCAACTGGATAGCAAGGTGATTATTCCCAAAGTGTATCCGGCCTATTCAACCCGTCGGGTGCTGACCTTAAGCGAAGAACTGGGTGAATCTATTGAAACCGCAAGCACGTGGTCACAGGAATTGCGCAATGAACTGGGCGAGCGCCTGTTTCGCCTGATCAGTCAGGAAGTATTTTTCCTGCATAGCTTTCATAGTGATCCGCATCCGGGCAACTTTGCCTTTCGGCCTGACGGTTCCGTGGTGGTGTATGACTATGGCAGTACCAAAACCTTATCGCCTGAGCTTGTGAACATCAATAAGCAATTGGTTCGTGCCGCTTTTAGCCATGATATTCCAGCGTTGGAACAAGCCCTGCGCGAACTGCATGTGCGCAACTATAACGGCCAGATTCCGGCAGAGTTTTACCAGCAATGGATTGATATTTTAATTAGCCCATTAAATGGTGAATACGACTTTGCCAAAAATACCGCACACCATGATGCCGTGGAATTACTGAAAAAATCCCTGAAATATTGGGACAGTTTCCAGCCATCGCCCGAAACCATGATGCTGAACCGCACCATTTCCGGCCATTACTGGAACATGATCAACCTGAAAGTCAAAGACAACTTTAAGCCTTTGCTGGAAGAAGTGGTGCCGCTGCATAGTCCAGCATCACCAACCTGACCACGTCATAATTTTTTTGAGGATTGATTTGATATGACTAACCATAACCCACAAACACCTGACAGCCAGTCGCTGGAACAGTTGCAGCATACGGTGGATGACGATATCCGTAAAATGCGTGATGCGCAGCAGTTTCGCACGCTGGAAGAAAAGATACAGGATTTAAAGGATCAAGGCATTGATCCCGCCAAAACCTTTGATACCCGTGGTGATGAAGACGACGATTGATCAAGACAACGATTAAATTTTAATTGTCCCTTGCATGAAACATTAAAAAGCTCGACCAGAATAAAGGGTAGAACCTCTGGTCGAGAAAGCTACGCCTTCCTGTTATACCGCTACCCCCACAATTAGTGTTGCCACATAGCCCGCAGTGACACTGCCAGTAACGCTGGACAATTGCAGGGAATAGCCGTCGCGAAATACATTGTCAGTACTCAGGCTGGCACGCGACAGATTGCTTTGACTCGCGGTATAGCCACTGGCATTGGCATACACGGTTTGGCAAATATCCTGTGGCATGGCCAGTTGTGAAGTGCGTATCTTGTTGCGGTACGTCATGGCTGCATCAAGGCTGCGGTAGACTTCAAAGTGAATATGCGCCCAGCGGCCATCGTAACAAGCCGGAAAAATTGAACTAAATGTCACCACCCCATCGGCACTGGTTTGTTGCACGCCGCGCAAATAATCCTCGCTGGCGATACTGCTGGAATACAGCGAATAGTTACCGTCCCGGTTGCAATGCCAGAGGTAAATTGCATAGCCTTCCAGCGCAGCACAGGCATTATTGGTATTGACCAGTTTTAGCACAATGCTCAATGGAACACCCTGAGCCACGTTGCCGGTATTCAGGCTGGTGCGAATGTCACTGCGTACAATGCCCGAGCGGGTTAGCACATTAACCCCATTGGAACCATCTGCCGGATATGGCCCTTCGGTTTCTTCCGGAATGTTGCCACAACTGCTGACGGCGCCTGTACTGTCGGTGCTGCCTGAAGTAGTATCTATGCTATTTGATGCACTGCCAGACGAGGCTACCGTACTGGAAGTACTACTGTCCCCTGAACTGCCGCCGCAACCAGCCAGTAATAATGCGGCAGTACCCCCTGCCCCATAGCCCAGAAGCTGGCGTCTGTCCCACTGGCGTGCCATAATTTGCTGGACATCATTGTTTAATCCTTTGGAATCCTGTGGCATTATCTTCCCCTAAATGAAAAACACAGGCTTAAGCTATCGATAAATAAAGAAAAATATTTGAATATCCTGTTAACCGTTACTTACAGGCCATATTTCATTTAGTATTTAAGATATTGATTTTTATATTTTATTTAAAATAAGAGCAATTCTTGTTTTATCCATAATCAGGTCAATCCGACCAATAGCAAGAACCCTGTTGAGTGAAAAAATTTAATCTTTAGCGTTTATTTAGCAAGAGTTATCAAAGCATTAGCTTAATATGGCCTTAATAGTACTGTAAGCCAGCCACATGGCACATACCCCAATAATCACACTCAAGCTGGCATAGCTAAAGGCAATGAGCATTTCACCACGCCGAATCAGGCTTAAAGTTTCAATGCCAAAGGCTGAAAATGTGGTAAAACCACCCAGCAAGCCCGTCACAATAAACAGGCGCGCTTCCTGATTTACCGCTGGTAACTGCTCCGCTGCCACCAGAAAAATACCCGCTAACAGACAACCCAGAATATTAACGCCAAACGTTCCCCATGGAAAATCAACTGGATTTACCTGACGGACGATAAGCGCCGACAAACCATAACGGGCCATTGAACCCAGCGCACCGCCAATGGCAACTAGCAGCAACGGATGCAACATTATTTTTTCCACGCTATCCTGATCATCAGCCAATACCTAGTCTAAACATCCCAAAAAACACAAAAACCAGCAAGCCGTTAGATTTGTACCTAGATCAGCTTGCTGGTTTTAGTATTTACAGGAATTTTTGCACACTATTCAGCAGCGCATTCGGCACCAGCTTTTGCATCTGGTACAGCACTGCCCACGGCAATCTGGGTACAATGGCATTTTTCTTTTTGGCCAGAATTGCCGTCAGGATTTCCTCAGCAACATCCTTGGCCTTGGCAATAATTGGCAGACCATGCGAGTTAAAGCCCTGCAACAAATCAGTGCTGACAAACCCCGGATAAATCAGGCTCAGGCTAATATTTTCACGCAATAAAGGCGCACGCACAGCATTAAAATAACTGCTTACCGCGGCCTTGCTGGCTGAATAGGCTGCACCACTGGGCAGTGGCATAAACGCCGAATAAGATGAAATTACTGCCAGATGCCCGCCCCGTCCCTGCATGCGGAACAGGCTAATAGCGCTTTCACTGGTGGCAATCGCACCCAGCACATTAGTTTCAAACACCTGTGCATCGCGATCAATACGACCATCGCCCACCTTGCGGCTTTTTAAAATTCCGGCATTGGCCACCACAATGTCAATACGGCCCAGTAGCTCACTAAAGCCCATAAAAATTGGCATGATCTTTTCGTTTTCACAAATATTTAAGGCAGCAACCTCAACCTGCACCTGATAGCGCTCGCGAATGCGTTCCGCCAGATTTTCCAGCCGATCCAGCCGACGTGCAACCAGCGCCAGATTCATACCACGCTTGGCACAGGCCCAGGCCAGCGCCTCACCAATACCACTGGATGCGCCGGTAATTAAAATATTTTTTTGCTCAGCTCGCGGTAGCAAGGAAGGCATTTTTTGACATCTCCATTGTTTTTTCGGTTTTTGTTCGACAGTGAATCATATCGACAGCATCAAACAAGACGCAGCATGATTATTGTAAGTCATTCCAACCTACCTACTTATAAAATTTCTTAATGACCTGATCAATAATCTGCAACTGAATGCTGATCAAATTACCTCAAGTTACCTCAGTTAACTGTTGCTGTTCAGAAAGCTGCTAAAGCGCAGGACTGGTTTGCAAATCCAATACACACTCGGGCCGGGTTTTGCGGTTTGATACTAAAGAATTTTTGAAAACATAATCAAATTAAAAGGTTGGCTTTGAGGAGAAACCCTAATGTACGCACCCAATTCGGCTTTATTAAATGCCCTGGCACACCATAAAATCAATTTTAAGCAAGTGCTGAAATTTATTGATGCCCGTTATGATTTTGAACCAACCGCATTTCAAAATGGCTCACAGACAAATGCAGCCGGCGAAAATCAGGGCAGTTGCAAGGTGTTTTGTTTTGCGCACCTGAATAATTTTAACCAGCTTGATACATTGTCGCTGTTTGCCGAGCATTATCAGGCCGTGAAAGACAATCCGGACGGCACAGATCACCAGAATATTCGCCAGTTTATACATCATGGCTGGGCTGGGATACATTTTGAAGGCCATGCATTAACCCCAAAAGCCAATATTGATGATATTAATGCACAGGCTGCCCAGCTATATGCAAACGGTGGTAGCGAATTTGAGGAAATTGCGATAACAGAAGCTGCCAGCCAGCAACCCGTAGATGCACAGCCGGGTGCGACGCCACTGGTGAATGAACCCAGTGACAAACTGTCCGAAAATACCGAAAACTTTGCCGAACCCAGTGCGCCTAAAGATGCCGATGGCAGTGTCGATCAGCACAGCGGATCAAGCAAAAGTGGGTCAACTGCAGCAGATGTAGTAGCGCCAACTGCTGAAACCACAGTGGCTAATCAAACCACGCTGGATGATGCCCGACTGGATGAAAAAGCGGAACAGGCCATACGGGAAGCAGAAGCAGTGAAACAACAGGTCATTCCACCTTCACCGGGTTCTTCAGGCAGCATGGCCACTGAAACCACTTATTATACCGATAATGACAGTGTGACTGATGGCACCGCCTTACCTGAGCCTGCTAGCTCAGAAACCGAAACCAGCCTGGAAACGCCTGAGCAGAGTGCTGATTTAACTACTGATACCAGTACAGGTATTACAAATTCAACGCCGAGTGCTGATCCAGCTAATGTCAGTGGTAGTGCCAATTCCAGTGCAGCCGAACTCACGGCAGCCAATGCCGAGCATGTAGCTGATAATCCAGCGGCCTTTATTGAAGAAAAAAATACAACCAGTGCTAGCAGTGAACCAGCAACGTCACAGTCATCATCTACTGCGGATACTGCGGATACTGCGGATACTGCGGATACTGCGGATACTGCGGATAGCTTATCTTCCGCGAACATTAATGCAAGTGGCTTAGCCTCAGCCAGTGCATCGGAAATTGCTGAAAGTAATGCCAATCACATTGCCGATAATCCTGCCGAATTCATTGATGAGAAAAACACATCAACAGCAGCAGATGAACCGGCTACAGGTGCAGAAGACCATATTCATGCCAGCACCACACATGAACATGACAACGACAAGCATATACTTGATGGTCACGGCGCGGCTGATCCTGCAACAGATGCTACGCGCGATGATGAATTGACTGAAAAAGTGGTAAGTAGCGAAAATCAGTCAGTCAACAAACCGTAATCCAGGCTGGTTTCTTGGGCTTTATGCCCAACTAGCCTATTAAAAAAACGGCAAAATTTATCGTTCTGCCGTTTTTTTTAACTCATTTTTAGCGCTATCCCTGAGCAAGCCAGTGCATCACGCCCTGCGCTGCCTGCCGTCCGGTTGCAAAACAGGCCGTCAGCAAATAGCCACCAGTTGGTGCATCCCAATCCAGCATTTCGCCGCAGCAAAACACACCAATTTTATGCTTAAGCATTAATTGCTCATCCAGTGCTGTACGGCTTACCCCACCTGCGGTACTAATGGCTTCATCAATAGGCCGAAACCCCTTAACCTGAACAGGTAAACATTTTGCCATGGCTGCCACCAATTGCGGATTTTGCCAGTCTGCCTTGGCCAATACTTCGCGTAACAACGCTGCTTTGATTTGATCCAGTCCAGCCTTGCGCCAGATATTATTTAGTGACTGCTTGGCAACTGGCTTTAATTTTTGTGCCAGTACAACCTCCTCCAGATCTGGCAACAAGTCCAGATAAATACAGGCAGACTCGCACGCATTAAACTGCTGACGCAATTCACGACTCAAGCGATAAATCAGTCCGCCTTCCAGCCCGTAATGACTAATAACGGCTTCACCCTGATAAACCCTGCGTTCCTGACTATTATCTGATTGTACCCAGGCCTTGATGCGCTTAAGGGGTTGCCCAGCCAGTGGCTGCATAAAGTCCGACCAGTTGACCACTACGCCCACATTGGATGGCTGCAACGGAACGATGTCTACATTCTGCGCCTGCAATAAGGGAATCCATGCAGCATCACTGCCCAACCTTGCCCAGCTACCGCCACCAGTGGCCAGAATCACAGCTTTCGCTTGTACTGTAATTAATTGATCATGATGCAAAAACTCCAGTTGCTGATCTTGCCAGCCTGTCCAGCGATGACGGTAAAAAAACTCTACCCCCAGTGTTTTTAACCGGTTTAACCAGGCACGCAATAAGGGTGCGGCTTTCATTTCTACCGGAAAAATCCGCCCGGAACTACCAACATAGGATTCAATACCAAGACCCTGCATCCAGTCCTGAATCCAGCATGCATCACACGCCGCCAGCATGGGTTTGAGCCAGTCTGGCTGGTCATAACGCTGCACAAACGCCTCAAAGACTTCATTATGGCTAATATTAAGGCCAGTTTTCCCAGCCATCAAAAATTTGCGTGCTGCCGAAGGCTTTTGCTCATAGACCTGCACCCTATGCCCAGCCTGAGCCAGTACTTCTGCTGCCATCAGTCCGGCTGGCCCGGCACCCACAATGACTATCGGTAAGTCGCTTGATGAACAAGTATTTTCAGGCATATCAACAGCGCGCCACAGGACTGATATAACTATCAAAACGGGTTTGATATCCGGCTGGCTTGGTAATTATCAATTCTTCACATGGCTCGCCACGCGCCAGATATTTCACCTCAAAATGGGTACGTGCCGAATCAGGTGCAATGGCCTGCCGCACAAAAGGCAATTTCCAGACCTGCTCAAGCTGGCTAGCTGCTTCATCCAGATAGGCCGGGATATTGCTGGCAAGGGTAATGCGGGCATTGTCCTGCAAGCGCGATAATAAAAATTCAAAAAATGGCATGTTCAGCCAGCGCTGCGCCGGGTTTTTCGGTTCTGGATTGGGATATAGCAGAAATAACTGCTCAACCGTTTGTGGCAATAAGGCATGCACCACCCACGGAATGGCATCGGCATGTACCGGATATAAATTTTCCAGTTGGTGATCCTGCTGGCGTGCGGCAAACACCTTGAATTTTGCGCTGGTGCGTTCAACCGCCACCAAGATTTTGTTAGGGTTTTGCTCCGCAAACAGAATCGCATGCCGACCCATGCCTGCACCGATTTCCAGGCAAATGGCCTGACTAAACTGCGGCAGCACAAAATTGCGCGGCGCTTGCAGGTATTGGGGCTGAAATAAACGCGCAGACATGGTTAATTTCCTAAAACAGTTTAGCGGCAAATTTACTCACCACCCTCAATTCTTCCTAGACCTGCCCTATGGTGCTGTTCAGGTTTGTCTTGCTATAAACAGGCGCCAGATACATTGTATAGCTACGTTTTATAAGTATGTTGAACTTTAATATGGCAGCAAAACCTTGTAGTAGCGTAGCTAAATAAGTGCTTATCATTGCGCACAGTCTAGCAAGACTTTGACAGGCGGTAGGAACATTGTACAGAACTCCACATTGCAAAAAAATCTCAAGCTTTTACACTAGTGTTTTCCATGACCAAAAACTTGTACGCATCATGTCCAAGCCTGTTACCTTTCCATGCCCACACTGCAAAAAGCCATCCCTATGGCATGACAACCCCTCGCGGCCATTTTGCTCGGAGCGCTGTAAACTGATTGACCTAGGAGCATGGGCCAATGAAGATTACAAGATTGCCAGCCCCACTGCACCTGAACATACAGAGCCCAAGGCTGACGATGATTTGAGTGATTAATCCATAAAATATTTAAGATGCTGTTTTGCTGAGATATTATCGAATAAGTCCTGACAATAAAAAAACTCCTGTCATTGCCAACAGGAGTCATCACCTTAGTATATTAACTTACAGCATTTTTCTTAATAAATTTTTAACTGCTAGCTTTCTTAGCCTTCTTTATTTTCAAAATAAATCTGGTTAATTGGCCAGAGGCGCAACGGATTTAGAAATAATCTGGTTAAGTACCCATTTGGTTTCCAGTTGGCCAGAAGCGGGATTTTGCATCACATCCTGTCTGACATCAAGAATATAGGAATAGCCGGGTTCAAAATTAAAGCCTTCAATATTGGTTTTCAACGGATTAAAGTTGTTTTCATAACGGTTGCGATATTGCAGGCATTCAATCTGGCCGCCGTTGATGCTGTCACACAAGGCTTTACGCGGTGAAATTTCAATCAGGAAACTAGCAATGGGTTTTACCTTGACTGCTTTAACCTCGCCATTTTTGACCACTGGCACCTTGGTATCTATCGCTTGATTGGTCTGGCAGCCAGTTAGGATGACAGTACCAGATGCCACAGCAGCCAGTACTAGTTGTTTGAACGACAGTTTTTTTATCAGCAGGTGTTTCATCTCATTACTCCAGTCAGATGACATTTTAAAAATTTTTAATAAACCTAGAGTATAGGTTTTTTGATGAATTACCAGTAACTTACACAATTTTAAAAACGACATCACCTGTAAAAAAATATTTAATGACAAAATGTTACATGCTATTAACCCGCACGGCCTGCCAAAAACGGGTTTGTTCGTTTTTCCTGCCCAATTGTGCCCATTGGCCCATGACCGGCAATAAAACGGGTTTCATCCGGCAGGCTAAAAAGTTCGCGTTGGATTGAAGCAATCAGTTGCGCATGGTTACCACGCGGAAAATCAGTGCGGCCAATCGAACCTGCAAACAGCACATCGCCAGTCCATACCAGATTTAAATCCTTGCTATATAACACCACATGGCCTGGGGTATGGCCGGGCGTAAACCGTACTTCAATTGGATACTGGCCCAGATACAACGTTTCATTTCCTTCTAGCCACTGACTGACTACCACGGGCTGTGGCACGGGAAAGCCAAACATCTTTGACTGCTGCTCCAGCGCGTCCAGCCAGAATGCATCTTCTGCATGTGGGCCAATAACTGGTACCTGATAATACTGTGCCAGCTCACCCACTGCCCCGGCATGATCCAGATGGCCGTGTGTTAGCCACAGGGCGACCAGCTTAAGCTGCAACTGTTCAATGGCCTGCTTGAGCCGCGACGCCTCCCCGCCTGCATCAATCAGCACGGCTTCGCGGCTTTCATCATCCCACAGCAGGGTACAGTTTTGCGCAAAGGGCGTTACGGTCAGAATTTGATAGTGCAACATGGCTATCTTTTCTCTCTACAGGTCAATTTCTTAACAAAAAACAGTTTTAACAGCGTGCTGGCTTAACCAGCAACAGGTTTATAAGCGCTTAAAGGTCAGGGCTAGAGGTCTGAGCAGCGCAATGCACAGGCTCGGTGCCAGATACAATCCCTGAATTTAGGAATCCTTCAATCAATGGCGCAGTGAGCGCTTCCATCATGTCCAGATGCACGGGATGGGCATTAAGCGCTGGAATGTAATGATACGATTTGCCGCCTGCTTGCAGAAAAATATGCTGGTTTTCCAGTGCTAGCTCCTCAAGTGTTTCCAGGCAATCCGCAGAAAATGCTGGGCTAATTACCTGAATATCCCGTACCCCCTCTGCCGCCCATTGCTGTAATAAATCACTGGTATAGGGCTTAACCCATTCCTGCTTACCAAAGCGGGACTGAAAACTAATGGCCCACTGCTCATCAGTCAAACCTAGTGCCTGTGCTACCAGTCTGGCCGTGACGTGGCAGCGCTCGGGATAAGGATCGCCCTTATCGGCGTACGGCTTTGGAATACCATGAAAAGACATCAGCAGTTTGTCTGGCTGACCGTGCTCCTGTTGATATTCCCGCACAGTTTGCGCCAGTGCCTTGATCAGCAGCGGGTGCTGGTAATAATCCTTGATAACGCATATCGATAGCATATCCCGCTGCTTTGAAGTCCATTGATTAACCGCATCAATTGCTGCCCCTGTGGAAGTGGCGGAGTACTGGGGAAACAACGGCAGCACAATCACATGCTCAATCCCGGCCTGCCTGATTTGATCCAGTGCACCATAAGTACTGGGGGCACCATAACTCATGGCAGGTAATACCCGAACATCCACATGCGCAAAACGCTGCTGTAAGCGCTCGGCCAGCAAATCGACCTGCTGTTGCAGGATCAGCCGCATAGGTGAATCTCCATCCTGCCAGATGCTGGCATAGGCTTTTGCCACTCGCTTGGGCCGAAATGGCAGCACAAACAGGTTGAGGATAATGGCCCATAGTAACCGGGGAATTTCAATCACACGCTGATCCGACAAAAACTGCTTTAAAAACTTGCGAACTGCGGCAGGTGTCGGCGCATCTGGCGTGCCCAGATTCATAAGCACAACAGCCACACGTGGCTTAGATACTGTAACGCTGGACGCTATAGCGCTGGATAAAACAGAGGTTGAGAGTACAGGCTTGGTAGAAACAGGCATGGACAGTATGACTTGTCTGGAATAAGTCATCTAAACTTAGCAAGGCTGCGCTAAAATTACAAAAGCTTTAATGGCAAATAATACAAAGTCTATTTAATTATAAAAATACTGGTCGGTTATAAGTTTCTGGCTAAATGGCTTTTTTGCCCTGATTCATGGTCATTAAGGTTTTTTCAGCTTGTGGGGTCAGTTCCCAAAGCAAGCGCTGACGATTATCACGCCCGGAAGGCACAATCCAGTTGTTATGTTTGAGCTGCATCTTGATGGTATGCAACGCCCGGATGTTGATCTGGCTACGGGCAGTGGCGTGTGCACGCGGCATGACTTGGCGCACGTCTCCCAGCGAGGTCTGGTTTAAAAACTCGTTAATGACGCGGGAAAAGTTTTCTTCAGGCGCTGCCGGACTAAACCCGGGACCCAGCACTGCAAGAATTTCCCCCCACTTCATTTTGCGCTGGGGACGCAGCTCCTTGAAATTGCCATCCTGATAAGCATGTACTTTATAATCAAAGGAAAACAGCTCATCCGGATGGACACGCGGAATCTGGATGGCTTCTTCACGAAACACATTATTTTTAAGTTCCAGCTGGGCAATTTTCTGGCGCAACTGGTCAACTTCTTCCTGAAGTTTCTGGGTATTTTGCGGACGAATCCAGCCAGCGGAAGGATAACGCTCAATCATTTGCGGCATGGCATGGCGCACTGCCATTTCCAGATCACGCATGTTGCGGTAGCTTACCACCACATCGCGCTCACGCTGGAGCTGCTGGCGAAAATCACTGAACTTGGATTTCCCTTCGCCGGTTTTTTCCTGTAATTCTGGCGCACGGCTGTCCGGCGCTTCATGCATCAGCACCAGAATTGGTTTTTGCTTGGTCACTGCATAAATGTACTCAAGGTGCATATAGCTAACACCAGACGCAGACAGGTCGCCGTAGCACCCGCCCAGCAGCAGCACAAAATAATCACAGTCATCAATCTGGCGGCGGGCAAATGCCGTGGTGAGCGGTGTACGCTGTTCCAGACCCCAAGAAAAAAAACCCTGACTGACAAGCGCCTGTGACAATACAACGCGTTCAGCTTGCATATCTACACCAGAGGTACAGATAAAAACATGATAGCGTTTGTCAATCATAACGACATCCTTGCTAAATCACCCATCAGTGCATACCGCGTTAGCACGTGATATTCATCACATTATACTGCAAGTTCCTTGCAAAAATGGTCACTTTCATCCCAATAGCGGTATTTACAAGCAATTTATGCTTACTTCCTTAATGCTGGGCAGTCTACCGCTCAATGCTGCGCGACGCAACTGGCGGCCATGAATTCAATATCTGCCTGCTGCACTGAGATGAAAACAGGTGAAAACGATTTTATTAAACTGTTGAGTACCGGTTGCGCAGTATTCGCATTTCCGGTCACATAGCATTGTAACTTAACTACCGGCTGCTTTGCACTTTCAATTTCAGTGCCAGCCGTCTGCATCTGCCCATTATTTAACCGCTGGTCAGTAAGTACCCGTCCGGTTTGCCGTGCAACCGCCAGCCCAGAATCCACCAGTACAAACTGTTCCCCAAATACCGCACGGATGCTGTTTTTTAAAAATGGATAATGGGTACAGCCCAATACCAGATGATCTGCCCCGGCTTGTTGCAATGGCCGCAAAATCCGCTCCAATTCCTGCTGGCAGGCCTTGCTGTCCTGTTCGCCCTGCTCGACAAAAGGCACAAGTGCCGGACTGACCGCTGTCAAGACCTGTACCTGTGCAGGAACCGCAACCTCAGCAATCACATCCTTGAGCAGACTACCACGCAGGGTTCCCGGCGTTGCCAGCACACCTACCACCTTTGAGCGACTTTTTAGCACGGCAGGCTTAACCGCTGGTACCAGCCCAATAATTGGGAAGCCCGGCCCGTAGTGTTCACGCAATGGCGTCAGGCTAAAAGCAGAAGCAGTATTGCAGGCGATCACCACCGCCTTGCAGCCCTGCGCATGCAACCATTGCACCGCCTGTGTGGTGAGCTGACAGATTTCATCATCACTGCGTTCGCCATACGGCACATGCTTGGTGTCGGCCAGATATATAATGGATTCCTGCGGCAAATAAGCCTGCAACTCCTGCACAATGGACAAGCCACCCATACCAGAATCGAACACACCAATGGGAGCTGCGCTGCGCTCTAAGGGATTGACAGCAACGGCAGGAGATGAAAAATCGGTAAGCGTAGACTTCATAGGCGCAGCATTTGCACGTTAAGGAAACTGGATACAAGCCAGCAATTGATCAGGACTATTTTGTTTGGCAAGTCACTGAATACTTCGACGGTTTGCTTTAATCTCCTCTTAAATCAAGATCAAAGCTGTACCAGAGATCCAGCTACTAACCCGTCAGGCCATTAAGCATTTGCGCTATTCTGCCAGCGCCTCACTATTTAAGCAAAACTCAAAATCACCGCTGCTGAATTTTACAACAGTCTGGCCATCCTGCTCCAGAAACTCACCTTCATTCAGCAAATGGTAAAAAGCATTGCGATGAATCAGGGCATCCAGATTCCAGCGTACATTGATATAGGGCCGTATTTCGCCCGCATACTCCCGCAAGAATACCGGATGCTGCTCATCAATCACCACCACATCATCGGTTTGGGTAATGCAGGTGAGATAATCCTTACCATCGGTGCAGACCTTTTCAATGCGGGTGACCAGCAAAGGAGCATCCTCTACCTCAATCAGCAACTTTTCAACCGGCGTTTTTAGATAATACTGGCCATCATCTTCACGCCATAGCACAGTGGAAAATAGCCGGATCAGCCGTTCCCGGTTGATTTTCGAACCTTCATGCCACCATTCGCCATTGGCTTTGACTGTCAAGTTCATACTTCCACAAAATTGCGGATCCCATTGCTCAAGCGGTGGGATAGGACGCTTGTCCTGTCCGTCATAATTTTTGAGTAAAGCCGCGATTTTGCTAAGGCTGTCACCCGCTGCAACGTGCTTGTGCTGTGGGTCAACTGACGGCTGTTCTGATGGAGTTTGAGGGTGATTTACTTCATTCATTGTCTAATATGTCCAAGTTGACACTAAATAATCAACGCATTGCCAATTGGCTTAAACCCGTGAATAACTTTATACTATAGGACAATATTTAAGACACACCTTTTTTGTGTCTCACTATATCTCATGGCAGCTCCGGATCATGCTTGGCATTTATTGAGCATCTCACGGTTGCCACCCTTATCATGTGAGGAGTCCTTCATGGAACACATCGAACGCGAAGCGATGGAGTTTGACGTGGTCATCGTGGGCGCAGGGCCTGCTGGTCTGTCTGCTGCCATTCGCCTGCGCCAGTTGGCAATTGAAAAAAACATGCCTGAACTATCGGTTTGTGTGGTAGAGAAAGGTTCCGAAGTCGGTGCTCACATTTTATCAGGTGCCGTTCTGGAACCGCGTGCAATGAATGAGCTGTTTCCGGACTGGAAAGAACAGGGTGCGCCGCTGAATGTTCCGGTGACTGAAGACAAAACCTATTTCCTGCTGTCTGATGAAAAAAGCGTGGAAATGCCGCATTTCTTCGTGCCAAAAACCATGCACAACCCTGGCAACTATGTGGTTAGCCTTGGCAACGTGGTGCGCTGGCTGGGTCAGAAAGCCGAAGAAATGGAAGTGTCCATTTTCCCGGGCTTTGCTGCGGCTGACGTGCTGTACCATGAAGATGGCAGTGTGCGTGGCGTGGTAACGGGTGACATGGGTATTGGCAAGGATGGTCAGCCAACCCATAACTTTGCACCCGGCTATGAACTGCTGGCCAAATACACTATTTTTGCTGAAGGCTGCCGTGGCCACCTGGGCAAGCGCCTGATGAGCCGGTTTGATTTGTGCAAGGATTCTGATCCACAGCATTACGGTATTGGCATTAAAGAACTGTGGGACATTGATCCTGCCAAGCACAAGCCAGGTCTGGTCATGCACGGTGCAGGCTGGCCATTGACTGAAACTGGTTCCAGTGGCGGCTGGTGGTTGTATCATGCTGAAAACAATCAGGTGACACTGGGCATGATCATGGATCTGTCCTATAAAAACCCGCATGCCTATCCGTTTGAAGAAATGCAGCGCTGGAAACACCATCCCGTTATCAAGCAATATCTGGAAGGCGGCAAGCGTGTTTCCTACGGTGCGCGTGCCGTAGTCAAAGGTGGC
The DNA here is from genome assembly GCF_004377485.1 of Alkanindiges illinoisensis. Lineage (GTDB taxonomy): Bacteria > Pseudomonadota > Gammaproteobacteria > Pseudomonadales > Moraxellaceae > Alkanindiges > Alkanindiges illinoisensis_A. The sequence continues at coordinate 27,533 of NZ_SNTY01000047.1, read as the reverse complement.
TTAAATGCCCTGCCTAAACTGACCTTTCCGGGCGGCTGCCTGATTGGTGATGATGCAGGCTTCCTGAACTTTGCCAAAATCAAAGGCTCTCACACTGCCATGAAATCCGGCATGCTGTGCGCCGAAGCAGTATTTGAAGCCTTGGCGGCAGGTCGTTCTGGTGATGAAGTCACTGCCTACACCGACAAGTTCAACAATAGCTGGTTGCGTGAAGAGCTGTTCAAGTCCCGTAACTTTGGTGCGGCCATGCACAAGTTTGGTACATTTGTGGGCGGCGGCTTTAACTTTATTGATCAGAATATTTTCCGCATTCCGTTCACGCTGCGTGACCTGATGCCGGACTATAAGTCTTTGCAAACTGTTCAGGAAAACAACCACAAGCCCAACTATCCAAAGCCTGATGGTAAAATCAGCTTTGACCGTTTGTCGTCTGTGTTTATTTCCAACACCGTGCATGAAGAAAATCAGCCAGCGCACCTGAAACTGACTGATCCGAATATTCCGGTTGAAGTGAACCTGCCGAAATGGGCTGAGCCTGCACAGCGTTACTGCCCGGCTGGCGTGTATGAAATTGTGAACGATGGCGGTGCCAACAAAGACCAGCCACGCTTCCAGATTAACGCGGCCAACTGTGTACACTGCAAGACCTGTGATATTAAAGACCCATCACAAAACATCACCTGGGTAACTCCAGAAGGTGGTGGTGGTCCTAATTACCCCAACATGTAATTAGTATCCAAATATGTAGGATTGTTCTTGCGGTACGGCAAAGTAATGCTTTGCTAGTCGTACCTCATATCCGAATATGTAATTCGGATATGAAAAAGGCCTCAACAATGGTTGGGGCTTTTTTATGACTCAAACTTAGCCACAGGACAGCCTTAATTTATTTTAAAATACTATATTTAAATATTTAATGAGAAAGACGATGCGTCAGCAAGGCATATTAAAACAATGGAACCCTGAAAAGGGCTTTGGTTTCATTCGCCCTGATGACGGAGGCAAAGATATCTTCATTCACATTAGTGCCTTTCCAAAAGATAGCGTCACACCGCGTATTGGTGAAAAAATTCGTTATGAGATTACCACAGGGCAATTGGGAAAACCTCAAGCAGCATATATTGAGAGGCTTGATATTACGCCGATAACACACAAATCAAAGGTCAAGATAAACTCTAATACAAAGAGAACCCCAACAACAGGTAACGTATCGAGTCTTGTGTCACTCCTGATCGGGATACTTGTAGTCATTGGCATTATTTATACTATTTATGGAAAATATCAGCGCTATCAATTGGCGCAGCAGGAACCTACTCTGGTTACCCCTTCAAAACTTTCCCAACCTGAAACTTCATCTCTTTCTACATCAACTCAAGCTGTAGCAGCTCAACCAAGCCAGTTCACCTGTGATGGTCGTCAGCATTGCAGTCAAATGCACTCGTACGAAGAAGCAGTCTTTTTTATTAATCACTGTCCGGGTACAAAGATGGATGGCGATAATGATGGTGAACCTTGTGAAGGTCAGTTTTAATCAGCTTTCTATTCCAACTTCTTCGCTTCCATAAACCATTCCCTATTCTTAATCTGCGCCAGTTCATCCATTGTGGGCTGTACTGCGCTATCCCGAAAGCCCTGAATCAGTGGATGCGGTGTGCCAATGCAAAGATCCAGTGCCAGCCGCTCGGCATTAAAATCATAGCGGCCACGATGAATCATTTGGGCATTAAACACCAGCACATCACCCTGCTTTAAGCTAATAAGCTGGCTGTGTGGTAAATCATCGTGCTGCTGGTAGCCATCTTTGGCAAAACGGACCTTGCTTTCGAGGTCTGAATCCCACTGCTGATGGCTACGCGGAATCAGCTCAATCCCGGTTTCATCCCGTAGTGGAATACGTACATGCAGTGAAGTCAGTTCAGCATGTGCCTGCTGTTGCTGCACCTCAGGAATGGGGCTGTATTGCAGGTCACGGTGCCAGTAGTTGTGTTTTTGTGGATCAGCAGGGTTAAAAAATAGTTGGGTATTGTGAAAATACAACTCTTCGCCAAACACTGCTTTTAAAGTATCAACCAAAACCTTGCAGGACAACTGCTGAAAAAATGCCAGTCGCTGTTCAGGCTGCCCTGCAAAATACTTGGGCAAGGTCAGTGAATGCATATTCACCCGTTGATCAAAACCCGGATTAGGTTGGTTTTGTTCCAGCCATTTCGTATAAATGGGTTCAACACTTTGGTGAAGCTGGCTAATTTGCAGTGGATTTAACAGTTGCGGCAACACTAGATAGCCATGTTGCTGGTAATGGTGCTGCTGGTAAGCGTGTTGATCATGCTGGCACCGGGAGTGAACGGGTTGCAGGGCTTTATCCATGCTGTGCTCCGAGCTACTGCCCTTGCCTGCGCTAGTTTTGCTGTTCAGTGTTCTTGGCACTTTCAGCCAGTTCAGCATTGACATAGCTAACAATCATGCGGGTCACACCCTTGATCATGTCATCAAAGCTGATATTGGGATTGGGCATAATCAGGTGACGGATAATTGGAAAAATCCCGCTATTGATGCAAATGTAGGCCATTGCCGGAATATTCGGTACGCGTAGATATTTGGGATTGTTCATCACATAACGCATGATCAGTTCCATCAGGCCCTGTTCCATCTTGTCCACGTATTGCTCATATTCCAATGCGCCCACATAACGCACGCATTTCAGGTAACGCTCATTGTCACGCTTGAGCAAATTACTGAACTCATAAAACATGATTTCAAGCGCCTGTTCCAGCTCCACCTGAACCAGCAATGGGGCAACATTTTTGAGCATCATCAGCACTTCATCAGTGAAATGCCGACCCATAGCCGCGTAAATTGCTTCCTTGTTCCTGAAGTATTCGTACAGTGAACCCACGCTAATCCCAGCAATTTCAGCAATATGCCGCGTGGTCGTGCCCTCCATGCCGCGCTCCACCATGCAAATGAATCCTGCTTCAATAATGGCATCAACAGTGATTTTGGCACGGGTTTGCTGTGGCTTTCTAACCATAAAACACCCCAATTGAATCCGAACACATGATCGGATTATAGTGGATGAACCATGACAGCAGGTCAATTGCCTATCTGCCAAGCCTGGTAAAAACCAGCCTTTATTTACAAACTTTATTGATAAATCATGTGGCTTATTCAGGCGTATATATTGCCAACAGCATAATCTGGTAAAGCTGTGCCCTTTATTTTTTCTTGATATCAAACAGATACTGCGTCTTTCCGTTATTGTCCTGCTGGTGCTGGCCAAGCAGTTCATGGCCCAGATGCAGGCAAAACTTGGGAATATCACGCGTGGTTGAAGGATCAGTTGCCACGACATGAATGATCTGGCCAGACTGGCTTTTTCGCATGGCCTGATGCAGCATCATGACAGGTTCAGGGCAATTTAGCCCGCTGGTGTCAAGATGAATGCTATCCAGATGGGCGTTATCCAGGGTTAGGTTGTCGGCAGGGTTTGAAGAGTTTTCAGGCATGATCAATTGGACAGGTTTAGGTTGACAGGTTGAACATGCCTGCCATCATAGCATTAATCATTTGTAAATTTCCGTGCGCTTATGGCAGCGTGCCAATGCCCACTGCCTCTTACCGAGTACATACGGTTTAGGCAACAAGTTTAATGCAAGAACCAGCAGGCTCGGCTATGATAGCCCATCCTTTTTTTGTTTTTGACTTGAGATTTAAAAATGGCTGAGGTGAGGGATACCGTACCGCAAGGCTCATCGTGGACAATGCGTGGCTTGAAAAAGTGGCTATCCACGGCACCGGAAACCCGTGATGAACTCATGAAGCTGGTACACGATTCACGGCGGTTTTTAGAGCCTGATACGGTGGATATGCTGGAAGGCGTGCTGGATTTGCCTGCCACCCAGATCCGCGAAATCATGACGCCGCGCCCTGCTATTGTGAGTCTGTCTGAAGACGACGCCCTGCTGGATATTTTGCCGGTATTGATTGAATCGGCGCATTCCCGTTTCCCGGTGTTTTCTGCCAGCGAGCAGGACACTGTGGTGGGTATTTTGCTGGCCAAGGATTTGCTGCCCGTGCTGGGTCAGACTGGCCAGCTGATTGATGTGAAAAGCCTGATGCGCCAGCCGGTGTTTGTGCCAGAAACCGCGCGTTCCGATCAGGTGCTACGCATGCTCAAGCACACCCAAACCCATATTGCCATTGTGGTGGATGAATACGGGACAACATCTGGCATCGTCACGCTGGAAGATCTGCTGGAAGAAATTGTGGGTGAGATTGAAGACGAGCATGATGTTGATGACCCATTGGCCGAATATATCGTGCCAGACCATGAAGTCTCTGGTGCCTGGCTGGTACAGGCCTTAACCCCGATTGAGCATTTTAATGATGTATTAAGTGCAGAGTTTTCCACTGAAGAGGTGGAAACCATTGGCGGCCTGCTGTTGCAGGAAATTGGTCGCGTGAGCGATCTGGAAGGCCAGGTGGTCAACCTGAATGAGTGGACGTTCAAGATTTTGCAGGCGGATGCCCGCAGCATCATTCTGGTTAGAGCTGTAAAAGCATGAGAAATGTATTTGCACGCTTAAATAAAAAAAACAGCAAATCCCGCAAAAGTGCCAATGATCCCAAACTGCCGTTAATCAGTGCCATGATTTTTGCGCTGCTGGCTGGTGCCATGCTGCCACTATCGCTATCACCGTATGAATGGTGGTGGTTTGCGCTAATTTCTCCTGCCATTTTTTATGTGCTGCTCAATAACCGTAGCACCAAACAGGCCTTCTGGATTGGTCAAAGCTATGGTTTTGGCTTATGGACGGTGGGTGGATTCTGGCTATACACCTCGATTCATGTGTATGGCGATACGCCTATGCCGCTGGCCCTTGGTATGATTGCTTTTGTGGGGCTTGGCATGGGCCTGTTCAATGCAATTCAGGCAGCACTGTATCGGCGATTTTTTGGCCATAGCCCGCTCACATTTGCCCCGCTGTGGGTGTTTGCCGAATGGACCAAGACCTGGATTTTTACCGGCTTTCCGTGGCTGTTTGCCGGGTATGCGTTTACTACTTATCAACTGGATAATTTTGCGCCGCTGGCTGGTATTTATGCCGTATCGTTTGTGGTAATTTTTATTGCTGCCAGTTTAATAGAAATTGCCAGAGGCCGCCTGTTCTGGGCTTTGCCTTCTCTGTTATTAGTGGTGATTGCCGTTGGTTTGGGGCAAGTGCAATGGACCAGCCCAAAAAAGTCTACACCGCTAACGGTGTCATTGATTCAGGGCAATATTCCACAAGATTTAAAATGGCTGACGGAATATCAGGGCGAAACACTGGCCATTTATGCCACCTTAAGCCAAAAGGAATGGGGACGTGATCTGGTGGTTTGGCCGGAATCCTCCATTCCTTTGTTTCAGGCCGATGTGCAACCGTTTATTGATGCCGTAGCAAAGCATGCGGCGCAGTCCAATTCCGCATGGGTGACTGGTATTCCGTATGCCGAATTAAATACCTATAACCCGGCCACCAACAGCTATGATGAGTTTTATAATGCCATTATGGCGGCTGGCAAGGACTCGCATGGCTTGTATAAAAAGCAGCGACTGGTGCCATTTGGTGAATATGTGCCATTATCAGGTACCCTAAAATGGGTACTGCCCTCGCTTAAAAATGACGTGAGCATGACTAGCTTTAGCGCAGGTGGCAGTCATCAAAAGCCATTAAATGTGAAAGGACATCGTCTGGCTGCTGCGATTTGCTATGAAGTGGCCTATCCCAACCTGACCCGCAACAATGCACAGCGCAGTGATTTTCTGGTGACACTGTCCAATGATGCCTGGTTTACGGGTACTGATGGCCCGTGGCAACACCTGCAAATGGTACAAATGCGTGCTAAGGAAAATGGGCGCTGGTTTATCCGTGCCACCAATACTGGCGTAACAGCCTTTATCAATCCACAAGGCCACATTGAACGTATGCTCAAGCAGGACGTGCGTGGGGTATTACGCGGTGACTTGCCAGCCATGCAGGGCAGTACCCCTTACATGCGTTTTGGCGACTGGCCGATTTTAATTATTAGTGGTCTGCTGTTATTGCTGGGTGGTTGGGTGAAGCGCAGTAGTTCGCCACGACGACGCTAATTTGCCACACAGCGCAGAACCAAAAATAGGACAACACCATGATTACCCTGCATCACTTGAATAACTCTCGCTCGCAGCGAATCTTGTGGCTAATGGAAGAACTGGAGATTCCCTACCAGATCAAGTTTTACCAGCGTGATGCTAAAACCATGCTGGCACCGCCAGAACTGAAAGCCGTGCATCCGCTAGGCAAATCACCTGTAATTACCGATGATGGCAATCCCATGGGAAATATCACCTTGGCAGAATCCGCGGCCATTATTGATTATCTGGTAAAAACCTACGGAAATGGCGGTCTGATGCCTGCCGACAATACCCCGGAACGCATCCGTTATGATTACTGGATGCATTATGCAGAAGGCTCTGCCATGCCACCGCTGGTAATGAAACTAATTTTTAACCAGATTCCCAAACAGAAAATGCCATTTTTTGCACGGCCGATTGCCCGCAAGATTACTGAGCGGGTGCTGGGTGCTTATATTGATCCGCAATTAAAACTGCATCTGGATTATTTAAGCAATGAACTGCAACCATCCGGCTGGTTTGTGGGCGATACGTTTTCAGCAGCAGATATCCAGCTTAGTTTTCCACTCGAAGCGGCGTCCCAGCGCACCAACCTTAAGCAACAATATCCAAGACTGGTGGATTTCCTCAATCGAATTCATGCGCGCCCAGCCTACCAGCGTGCCCTGCAAAAAGGCGGCGCCTATGCCTATGCTGAATAAGCACTAAGGCATCAATTGTTCAACCTGTGGTGAGCGCAGGCAGGCCAGTAACTTGCGCTCAAACGTCTGCCAATCCGTGGTATTGCTTGATTTTTCTGTGCTATTTTCAGTGGTAACAATAATTTCTAGTCGGTTATCACCAAACCCGTCATGGCTGTGATAATTCAGCTGAGTTGGGCTAAAATTAATGGCAATCCAGCCTTGCTCAGTATGCACCACCCCTTTAATGCGTAACCAGTTACTGGCGGTTAACAGGCAATCAATTAAGGCCTTTTGTTCAAATTGCCATACGGCAGGCAAACACCAGCCTGCCACCTCATGGCCTATGGCCTGCTCTACATAATGAAAGGGCGGTTCCAGCGCACTGGTACTGGAATCTGCTGGCTGCTCGGTTAATTCAAGCAACTTATGGCCAAAAGACTTGGGGCCAATAGGCTTTTGACCAACAATAACCGGATTCAGCAAAGGTCGTGGTTGTATAGAGTGATGTGCAGGGCGATAGTTAATATATTGAAAGTCCAGCCTGCCCTGCTCAATCAGATAAACCTGCTGCTCAAACTTGGGATATTGCGCAATAAGCTGCTGCATGGCTTGTTCATGTGCTGGCTGCATCTCATCTGCGTGTGAAACCAGCAAAATGTCTGACACTTCCAGTTGACTGAGCAAGATACTGTGCTGGCGATAGCGCGCGTCCAGCAACATGGCTGCACTAACCACACATACCACAGCCTGTAATTGCAGGCTGGTTTGCCAGTGCGCCTGACCAAGCTGGTCAATCAATTGATCAGCATGCGCCAAACCCGTGGGCTCGATAAACAGGCGATCCGGCTTGGTTTGCTGCAACAGCCGGGATAGTGCCACCTGCATGGGCAACTGACTGGTACAACACAGGCAACCGCCGATCACTTCCTTAATGGCAATTCCATCCTGCTGGCGAATTAACGCCTGATCCACGCCAATTTTGCCAAACTCGTTCATGAGCACTGCCCAGGTTTCACCTACTGGCTTTTGTGCCAGCAAGCCATTCAGCACTGTGGTTTTTCCGGCGCCTAAAAAACCGGTAATGATATGGGTTGGTACGGCTTGAATAGCGCTTGCCTGCACAATCGGCTTTAGCATGGCATTGATCGTCATTAAATCACAAATGTTATAATATAACATAAAACTTAAAAAATGAATCCTCTCCAATTAACCCCTAAATCTGTTGCCAATCATTAAACATTGCTTCAACGCAGCGTTGCAAAAATGTACCTTGTCGCCTGATTTAATATCCGCATAATAGACTTATCGCAACGATAAATAGTCCGGAGAACAAGGTGAACAGCTATATTCATAAAAGCGAAAATCGTGGTCATATCAAGGCGGGCTGGCTGGACACCAAACACAGCTTTTCGTTTGGCAGCTGGCAAGATCCACGTTATATGGGCGTGTCTGCCCTGCGCGTCATTAATGAAGATATTATTGCTGCCAATCAGGGTTTTGGCCGCCACGGACATGACAACATGGAAATCCTGACCTATGTGTTGTCTGGCCGCTTAAGCCATCAGGACAGCATGGGTAACATTGAGCATATTCCTGCGGGTGAATGGCAACTGATGAGCGCAGGAACAGGCGTACAGCACAGTGAAATGAACGCCACTGACCAGCCGGTGCATTTGCTACAAATCTGGCTATATCCCAATGTGCGCAATGCTGAGCCAACTTACCAGCAGGTAAAGCTTGATCCAAGGGATCAGCCCAACCAGTGGCATCATATTGTATCGCCAACGCAGGATACCCCGCTGTTTATCCGTCAGGACGCTGTCATTTCAGCGGCTTACCTTCATGAAGGCAAAACCCTGGCACTGGCACCACAAAAAGCCCTCAATTACCTGCATGTGATTGAAGGAAAGGTTCGGGTCAATGACAGTGTGGTGCAAACCGGGGATGCCATTGTGTTTGAAGGCAATGCCGAAATTATTGCCGATACTGATGCGCATTTGCTGTGGTTTGATTTGCCCGCACAGGCTTAAGGCCAAGGTTTAATCTTAGGCTTTTATCACTAAAAGCTGTGCTCTTTTAACCAGCGCTTTTTTAAGGCCAGACACCCACTGTCTGGCTTTTTTATTGCTATGCAGTTTTCCAGTGCAGCATCAGTGATCCATGATAAAAATCATCCATGCTTAAAAATAATTAAGTGGGCTATTTTATCAACAAGATTTAACCGCTTAAAATTTTACAAACCGCGATGACTTGGTAGAATGACCATAACCAGCAAAGGCACAAAGCATGACATTTTTTAATTCAATTAAATTATGGGCCAAGCGTCTAAAACGTGATGTCATTATGCTCTGGTTTGCCCAGCGCCATCCTGCAACGCCGTGGCTGGTCAAGCTGCTTTGTATTATCACTGTGGCGTACGCCTTAAGCCCGGTTGACCTGATTCCTGATTTTATTCCTGTATTGGGCTATCTGGATGATGTGCTGCTACTGCCTGCTTTTATCTGGCTGGCAATTAAATTACTGCCCCCACCCATCATTGATGAATGCCGGATACAGGCAGAGCAATGGATCACCAACAAGCAAGCCAGACCAGTCAGTTATGTGGGCGCAGCAGCTATCATTGTGCTATGGCTTGCCGCCCTGTATGCGGGCTGGTGGTTTTATCAGTCCCGCTCCTGAGACTAAGCCCTGTACCAATCAAGACTCTGGCAAGCGTGTCAGGCTTGTTATGAGCAATCCCAGTTGTACAGTACCTTGGAGAAATCCTTATTTTTTAAATCTTCTGGCCGGATAAAGAAGTTGGCCACACCAACATCGCCCCACATAATATCCTTCCCCTGCTCGCCATCCTGATAGTCATAATCACTATCCATCTGGAACAGTAAAACATAGTCCTGAATGTTCTCGTCATATTGCCGTGGATCAGCCTGGGTAAAAAACGGATAGCCCCCAAGTTTATGGCCAGTGCTGCCAAAATGGTCATGGTACGTTTCATAAAACTGGTCAGCGTCATCACCGCCATAAGGCTCACGCTGCATAAAGCGGGCAAATGAAAAGTCACTTAAAGAAACTGGTGCCTGCTTGAGCGTGGCGTGCAAACTGTATTGTTTAGTAAAGGGCGTTAAACGATCTTCCTGCTGCGGCAAAAAGCTAAAATCACTGATTAGCTGGCTTTCATCCGCGATCACGTTTTCAAAATACAGCACCTGGAAACCATCCTGATTAAACGGCTGGTCAAAGTCAGCACCATACAAGTCATCATCAGCGGCAATATAAAACTGTAAAATGCCTTGCTCGGGAAAATTTTCCAGTGCGGGCAATTCAGCAAAATTAAATTGTGCCAGTAATATCAGTGGCGTGCCTTCACTATCTACAGGATAAGCCTGATCTTTTGGAAAATATGGCAAGCTCCCAAACTTGCTTTGCCATAAGCTAAGCTGGCTAGCCAGCTCGGCTTCAAGCGCAAGATAAGGCTTTAAGCTGTTTTGAAGGCCTTGTTCCAGTGGTTTTAGAATTTTTGGTAATGCATCAAGATTTATACTGGGCAAATGAGCATGCATGATTTTCTTCACGGCTGTTATTGTTGTAATGATTTATACATGTGCGTCATTTAACTAACAAGATCATTAAGACACAACTTGACGTTCAGCTATGGTACATGGAAACCCTACACTCTAAAAACTATATTTTTTATAGTTTACTTATAATAGGATATTCCACCATATATAAAATAAAGCTAAGCAGCCAGATCAATATGAGTGAGCTTATAACAAAGTAATCAGCATATTTATTTGTTATAAAATAATAGATAAATAGGATCAAAAGAATTGTAATACCAATATTGGATAAAGCTAAAAAAATCTCCATACTATCTTCCTATACTGTAGAAACCTTTTCTAACTGACATATAAGGTGCCCATAAGCAAAGTGAGATATAAGACACAAAATTACTATTAACTTCATATAAGAATAATCCCATTAATCCTCCAAATAAAAATGCAAAAACCCAAATCACTTTATTTCCCATTTGATTTAATGGATACTTTTGATAAGCCCTTCTAATGGAAAAATAATTTAAAAATATTCCAAGAACTATTAGCAGAAAAACTAATTCAAAGCGCCAAAATCCCAAATGGAATAACTTTATTATTTCTGTCATAAATTATGCTTCCATTTCTTATAAAAATTAAGCTGGGCACATTACCCAGCTTAGTTATCTCAGTAACTAATTCTAATTACTACGGATCAAATAATCAAAGGCACTTAACGCCGCTTTGGCACCCTCACCGGTTGCAATAATGATTTGCTTGTACGGTGTGGTGGTGGCATCACCCGCTGCAAACACACCAGGCACTGAGGTTTCACCACGCGCATCCACTACAATTTCGCCGCGTGGGGACAGCTCAACGCCACTGGTTTTAAGCCAGTCGGTGTTAGGCAATAAGCCAATTTGCACAAAAATACCTTCCAGCTCAATGGTATTGAGTGAATCACCAATACGGTCTTTATACACTAAACCGGTGACTTTTTGGCCATCACCCAGCACCTCAGTGGTTTGTGCACTGGTAATCACCCGCACGTTTGGCAGGCTGGCGAGTTTCTTTTGCAACACGGCATCCGCACGCAGCTTGCCATCAAACTCCAGCAAGGTGACTTCTTTTACAATACCGGCCAGGTCAATGGCCGCTTCCACGCCAGAATTACCACCGCCAATGACGGCCACACGCTTGCCCTTAAACAGCGGACCATCACAGTGTGGGCAAAATGCCACGCCTTTGGTTTTATATTGTTCCTCACCCGGCACGTTCATTTCACGCCAGCGTGCGCCAGTCGACAAAATCACAGTACGGCTTTTTAAGGTTGCGCCATTTTCCAGCTCAATTTCAATCAAGTCGTCCAGATCACCGGTTTTAAGCTGTTTGACACGTTGCAGGTTCATGATATCCACATCATAAGCACGCACGTGTTGTTCCAGGGCTGCCGCCAGTTTTGGTCCTTCGGTTTCTGCTACGGAAATAAAGTTTTCAATGGCCAGCGTATCCAGCACCTGTCCGCCAAAGCGCTCTGCCACTACGCCAGTATTGATGCCCTTACGTGCGGCATACACAGCAGCGGCTGCACCTGCCGGGCCACCACCGACTACCAGCACGTCAAATACGTCTTTGGCATTGATTTTTTCAGCATCACGCGCTCCACTGTTGGCATCCAGCTTGGTGACAATTTCTTCCAGCGTCATGCGACCCTGACCAAACTGTTCACTATCCTTAAATACCATTGGCACTGCCAGAATCTGGCGCTGTTCTACTTCCTGCTGAAAAAACGCGCCATCAATCATGGTGGCTTGTGTGCCGGGATTATAAATGGCAATCAGGTTCAGCGCCTGTACCACATCAGGACAGTTATGGCAGCTTAAGGATACAAACACTTCCAGATTGGAGCTTAAGTTCAGTGCCTTAATCTGATTGAGTAATTCATCAGAAATCTTGGGCGCATAACCACTCACCTGTAGCAATGCCAGAATTAACGAAGTGAATTCATGGCCCATGGGCAAGCCAGCAAAATGTACCCGTGGCTGCTCACCGATTTTTGCAATACCAAAGCTGGGACGACGGCTGTTTGTGCCATCAAAACGTGCAGTCACCTGATCTGACAGGCTGGCAACCTCAGTCACAAACTCACGAATCTTGCCTGCTTTATCTGACTCATCCAATGAAGCCACGATTTCAATGGGGGCTTCCAGACGCTGTAAATAGGTGGCCAGTTGGTCTTTAATAGCTTGTTCTAACATCTATCAATCTCCAAAGTTGCAGTTAATTCTTCAATAGGGTTATCTTAGACCAGCTTTCATGATTGGTAAAACAGAATAATTTTATAAAATTAATCGAATTTCTAGATGAATTAATTTTATAAAATATTTACTGGCAGGGTGCTCCCATAGAGGGATGTATAAGCACAGCAATCTATCTTCAAGTACTTGCTACAAAACAGGCTTAAAAATCCACCTAAAATTTTTATTAAATCAAAATGCCTAAAAACAAAAATCCGCCTTGTTGGTAACCCATGCAAGGCGGATTTTTATTTCAAGCTATGCCATCAACTGATCACAATGTATGGATCAATTGATTAAGCCAGCTTAGATCTTACCAACCAGATCAATGGAAGGTGCCAGTGTTTCATCACCTTCTTTCCACTTGGCTGGGCATACTTCACCAGGATGCGCATGCACGTACTGGGCAGCTTTTACCTTGCGCAGCAGTTCCTGAGCATCACGGCCAATACCACCGGCAGTGATTTCAACGATCTGAATCTTGCCATCCGGGTCAACCACGAATGTACCACGATCAGCCAGACCATCAGTTTCAATCAGTACATCAAAGTTACGGGCCAGTGTCCAGGTTGGGTCGCCAATCATTGGGTATTGCAGCTTGCCAATTACGTCAGAGGTGTCGTGCCAGGCTTTGTGGGTAAAGTGGGTATCGGTAGAAACAGAATAGATTTCTACACCCAGTTTCTTGAATTCTTCGTAGTTGTCGGCCAGATCACCCAGCTCGGTTGGGCAAACAAAGGTAAAATCCGCTGGGTAGAAAAATACAACCGACCATTTGCCTTTCAGGTCAGCTTCGGATACATCAATAAAGTTGCCGTTGTGATAAGCAGTCGCTTTAAATGGTTTTACTTCGGTATTAATCAAGCTCATTAATCGTGCTCCCTAAGTTTCAATGTATGGTAAGAGTGGATGCAGGGCTAAGAGTAAGCCCAGTTTTACAATTGTTCAAACAGTAATTATTTTTTGATTTAATCGTTTTTTCCGATTAAATTTTATTTTTTAGGTTGATTTTATTTTAAAGGTAGAGTTAACTGATTGAATCATAATAATTTTTTATAATTAGTAGTACTTGTAAAAGCTGAAATACATTTAACTAGTTGCAACCCTTTGAAATAAATTACATTTCTTTTAAAAAAGATACAAACTGAAATAAATCAAAATTCCTGCTAAGCACAGCATGGGCAAATGGCGATAGCCATAAAGCATATACTGCTCTAACCGACTGGTTGTAAGGGCTAAACCGATATGCAGCGTTTTTAGCGCACCATAAAAAGCCAGAATAAAAGCCACTGTGGCAAAACTAAGCGCATAAAAATAAACCACAATCTGGTCAGCCTTATGGAACTGCTGAATAAAGTCATGCCCCAGATTTATCAGTGGCAACAACAGTAAAGTCAGCAAGGAATTTTTTAATACCTGCCAATGCAACTGATCCAGTTGATCATGAAGCCAGAAAATTTTCATGCCTACTTTCCTTGATAATGCAGCTTTTGTTGTAAAGCTATTATTCCGTAAGCACTAGCCTAAGCCTATTGTTCTGGTTTAGTTTTTGGCTTTTATTTTGTGACTATCATGGCTAAGAAACTGGGTGCTTTTAAGAACTTAGACAAACTCAAGAATTCAGGCAGCCTTAAAAACAAGAATGATTCCGGCTTTCAGTTGCATTTTGGCTAATAAAAAAAGCTGCTTGAGGTGAGCAGCTTTTTGAGTAAAACAAGAACTTATTAAACCAGTTTTCTAAGTTTACTTTTCAAAATATAGGTCAGCATCGTTGCCTTCACCGCCTTCCTTGCCATCGGCACCAAAGGAATACAGGTCATACGGACGGCCACTGGAACCCGGCGATACATATTGCAAATCGTTGTCCCAGCTGTCTTTTGGCATGCCACCTTTTAAGTAACCGCCAGCCATCCAGCTTTTGGCACCAGCAGGCTGATTGATGAGCGCATCAAGGCCTTGCTGCGTGGTCGGATATTTCTGGTTATCCAGCTTGTACTGATCCAGCGCACTGGCCACGTTGGCCAAAGTAATTTTGGTGGTGTCTACCTTGGCCTTTTCACCACGGCCCATGACATTGGGTACAATCAGGGCCGCCAGAATACCCAAAATCACCACCACCACCATCACTTCGATCAAGGTAAAGCCTTGCTGGGCACTACGCTGCATGGCATAACGGCCTTTAGTTATCGATTTTTTCATTACTCTGTTTTTCCAAAATACAAGGGTTCAAGATATGCTTATGCAAAATAGAACCATGTTGAGCTTGGCTGATTGTAGCCTAAATTCTGGCAGATGCCATGACCTGCGATTCGAACCATACAATCTTTAACAGCATCAAACCAGATTGTTCATATTCACAATCGGCAGCATGACGGCCATCACAATGGTGAGCACAATACCGGCCATAAAAATCAGCATCAGTGGTTCCAGCAGGGCTAGCAACGTACTAATCAGCGTGGTCACTTCACGATCCTGCATGTTGGCAGCACGCGCCAGCATATTGTCCAGCTCACCAGAGGCTTCACCACTGCGGATCATTTGTACCATCATGGGTGGAAAATAGCCGCTACGCTCCAGCTGGGTGGCCAGTGCGCCGCCTTCGGTCACTTTAACGGCAGCCTGTTGTACGGCATCACGGATCAGCCAGTTACTGGATACCGCAGCCCCTATATGTAGGGCTTCAACCAGTGGCACGCCGGATTGGGTCAAAATCGACAATGTGCTGGCAAAGCGGGCGGAATTAATGCCTTTGCTCAATTTGGCAAACAACGGCAAGCGCAAGGTCAGGCGATCCAGCGCATAACGACCCGGTTCTGTCCGTACAAACCGCACCAGCACCACCACAAAGGCAATGGTTCCTACCAGCAAAAATGGCCAGGCCACACGGATAAACGCACTCATGGCCATCAGCGCACGGGTGATAAATGGCAGCGCCTGCTTGGTATTGGCAAACACCTTGACAATATCCGGCACCACATAGGTCATCAGGCCCATCACAATGGCAAACGACATCACCATCAGCAGCACCGGATAAATCATGGCACCCTGAATTTTCTTTTGCATGGCAAAGCGGTTTTCGGTGTAATCCGCCAGTTGGTTTAAAATCAGATCCAGATGGCCTGACTTTTCGCCCGCTGCAATGGTGGCAATATACAGTGGTGGAAACTTGCCTGCCTGCCGGAAACCCTGTGCCAGCGAATGACCTTCCATCACCTTGGCGCGCACCGACAGCAGCAGGCTTTGCACATGGCGTTTTTCAGTTTGCCGTGCCACCGAGCGCAAGGTTTCTTCCAAGGGTATGCCGGCTGCAATCAATACGCTCAACTGCCGGGTCATCAGTGCCAGATCATAGGCACTTAAGCCTTTTTGAAAAAAACGCTGGCTGCCACTACTGGTTTTGTTTTCCTCAAGCGGCTCGACCAGTACCGGCATCCAGCTTTTATCACGCAACTGCTGGCGAATCTGGCGGGCAGAGTCCCCCTCCAGCACACCTTTATGTTGCTTTCCGATACTGTCTACAGCAGTAAACTGATATGCAGGCATTTGCGGTTATTGCTCAAATCAATCCAGAATGATGGAATGGATTATGGTGGCTTTATAAGCAAATAGAAAGACATTGCCAGCCATAAAATTATTTTTCTTAAGCCAAGCGCTGTGGCTCTTGACGTCAATTGAGCTGTGCCTGCTGATTTTGCTGGCACTGTCTCAAATTATCCGGATTCACGCACATTTTACCAAACCAACCTGCTATCCATTTCGCTGGAAAACCGCTTTTCCCACGACTGCAATTCAGCATAAAATGCCCTGAACTGGAGTAGCTTAATGACATCACTTGGACAGCAGGTTTTTACCCAAAACACTGCTGAAGGCAATGCACAAAAGACAAAAAATCAGGATCAGCCAGATTTGTTAGGGCACGTTGCTGTTCCAGATGAGACACCTGCAAAAGGACCCATCATTATTCAGGTGGCGCTGCCCGTGCCGCTGTTTGATGTATTTAGCTACCTGGTGCCGGATGCTTTGCTGGCGCAATGGCCGTTTGCACCGGGTTGCCGGGTGTGCGTACCGTTTGGCAAGCGTGAGCTGGTGGGGATTTATCTGGGGCAAGCCACCAATGACGGCATTCAGCCTGACAAACTTAAAACGATTCATACGGTGCTGGATGATGAAAGCCTGCTACCGGAATCTATGCTAAAACTCCTGCACTGGGCAGCCAGCTATTATCATTATCCAATTGGCGAAGTAATCAGTTGTGCCCTGCCTACGCTGCTGCGTCAGGGTCGTCCTTACAATCTGCTGGCACAATACTGGCGCTTAACTGCAACTGCCGAACGCGAAGCCCTTAAGCGTGCGCCAAAACAACTAGAAACCTTTGACCTGCTAAAACTGCACGATGAACCTGGCGCGCCTGAAAGTGCTCTACTGCTGATGGGTGCCAGTAAAAAGCAGTTGCAACTGTTGCAGGAAAAAGGACTGGCCGAATGCTTTTTGCAAAAAACCGAGCATCAGACGCATCCGGTGAAACTGGCCGAACTGCCGCTTATTCCAAATGATGAACAGCAACTGGCGATTGATACCATCAAGCAGCATTTGGCTAGCTTTAAGGGCATTTTGCTGGATGGCCTCACGGGTAGCGGTAAAACCGAAGTGTACCTGCAAGCCATGCAACCTGTGCTGGAAGCAGGCCAGCAGGTACTGGTACTGGTGCCGGAAATTGGCTTAACGCCGCAAACACTGGATCGTTTCCGCTCACGTTTTCAGTGTGAAATTGTGGCCATGCACTCCAACCTAACCGACGTGGCGCGCTTGCAGGCGTGGCAAGCCGCACAAACCGGCCGGGCACAAATTGTGATTGGTACGCGCTCGGCTGTGTTTACACCCATGCCCAAGCTGGGGCTGATTATTATTGATGAAGAACATGATGTGTCCTTCAAGCAGCAGGATACCTTTCGCTATCACGCGCGTGATGTGGCACTGTGCCGCGGCCATCGTGAATCCTGTCCGGTGATTTTAGGCTCGGCCACCCCTTGTCTGGAAAGCCTGCATCTGGTTGAAGAAGGCAAGCTGCTGTCATTGAAACTAACCCAGCGCGCCGGCAATGCTGCACTGGCCAAAATCCAGTTAATAGACCTGAAAAACCAGCCGCGCGAGCATGGCCTGGCCCGTGATTTGATTGATGCCATCAAGCAGCGTTTAAAAAAACAGGAACAGGTACTGATTTTTTTAAACCGGCGCGGTTATGCCCCTGTGCTGCTGTGTCCACAATGTGCGTGGCAGGCTGATTGTCCGCGCTGCGATGCACACCTGACCGTACACCGTCAGCCCAGCGAACACCTGCATTGCCATCACTGCAATTATCAAAGTCGCCTGCCCGCTGCTTGCCCCTCCTGCCAGTCCACGACACTAACACCAACGGGTATGGGCACGGCGCGGCTGGAAGAGGGTTTAAAGGAATTATTCCCCGATACGGATATACTGCGGGTGGATCGCGACAGTACCAGCCGGGTGGGCAGCTGGGAGCGGATTTACGAGCGCGCGCATCAGGAAAAAGGCGCCATTTTGCTGGGCACGCAAATGCTGGCCAAGGGGCATCACTTTCCGCATGTCACGCTGGTGGCCATTCTCGATGTGGACGGCGGCTTTTTAAATGTGGATTTTCGTGCCCCGGAACGCACGGCACAATTGATCATGCAAGTGGCTGGGCGTGCAGGCCGTGGGCAAAAAGCCGGGCTGGTGCTGATTCAAACCTTTAAGCCAGAAAATCCGCTGCTGCAAATTTTAATCCAGCAGGGCTATGCTGCCTTTGCCAAAACCTGCATGGCCGAACGCAAGGCCATGCTGCTGCCACCGTATCGCTATTGCGCGTTGATCCGTGCTGAAACCCCACAAGCGGAAAAATCACTGCAATTTCTACAGCATGTGTTAACCCTGCTGTATGCCCAGCCTGAGGCAAAACAACTGGAAAAGCCACCGCTTGAAATCTGGGGGCCAGTGCCAGCACCAATGGAACGCCGGGCTGGTGTGTTCCGAGCCCACGCATTGATTTTCTGTAAGGATCGCCGTCTGCTGCATCACCTGCTGGGTCACTGGTGGCTACAGGTGTGTAAACTGCCGGAACGTCGTGGCGTGCGCTGTAGCATTGACATTGATGCCCAGGAGATGAGTTAAGCTCAATATAGTGATATCAAGCCAGCCTTGGGTTAAACCTCAGCAAAAATTTGCGACCATTTTCATATTTTTACCGCAACTTTGCCGCTAAACTGCTATAAAAGATGTTTTAGTTGTTATGACGACAATGCCGCTGTTACTGCAAATAACAATTTTTCTGGGCGCTGCCCTGCTGTTGGTGCCTTTAGGCAAACGCCTTGGACTGGCCACTGTGCTGGGCTATTTGTTTACCGGCATTCTGCTTGGCCCTTATGTCCTAAAAGTTGAGCGCGACCCCGAATCCATCATGCATCTGGCCGAATACGGCGTCATCATGCTGATGTTTTTAATTGGCCTTGAATTACGACCACAACGCCTGTGGGAACTACGCCGTTCCATTTTTGTAATGGGTGGCCTGCAAGTGGGCGTTACGGCAACCCTGCTGCTCACCCTGATCTGGCTGTTTCTGGATTTAAGCTTTTATGCCAGTCTGGTGATTGGTTTTGGTCTGGCTCTGTCGTCCACTGCGTTTGTATTGCAATTACTGGCTGAAAAACAGCAACTGGTCAGTACGCATGGGCGGCAAGCCTTTGCCATTTTACTGTTTCAGGATATGGCCGTCATTCCGCTGCTGGCCTTACTGCCGCTGATAAGTGGTATGAATGACACCCATCATGGCATTGCCCATTTTGCGGCCATTGTGGCGGCTTTTTCAGGATTGTTCCTGTTTAGCCGTTATGTCATGCGGCCTTTTTTCCGCTTTATTGCCAAAAGTGATGCCGCTGAACTGCTTACCGCGATTGCCCTGTTTATTGTGCTGGCGGTGGTGCAATTGATGAACCTGCTGGACATTAGCACCACGCTGGGTGCTTTTCTAACCGGCGTGCTGCTGGCCGATTCGGAATACCGGCATGAACTGGAAGCGAGTATTCAGCCCTTTAAGGGCTTGCTGCTGGGCCTGTTTTTTATGACTGTTGGCATGACCGTCCAGCTGGATTTACTGCGTGAAATTCCATGGATTATTATTGGCGGTGCGCTGGGCCTAATGGCGCTGAAGTTTTTGACGCTAGCCATTATTGCCCATTTAAATGGCTATCGATGGTCAACCAGTATCCGGCTCGGCATTGCACTGGCACAGGGGGGCGAATTTGCCTTCGTGCTGTTTAACAGTGCCAGCCAGTATCAGATTGTGGAGCGCAGCATTGTTGAACCGCTGACTTTAATTGTCACGCTGTCGATGATGCTAACCCCGCTGGCCTTTTTTGTGCTGGAACGCTGGGGCGAACCGATTTTTAAAAAACGGCAGGTCTCGCCCAAATATGACCAGATTCCCGACAATGAGCATAGCGTCATCATTGCCGGTTTTGGCCGCATTGGACAAATTGTGGGACGGTTACTGCGTATGCACAACATTGAATTTACTGCCATTGATAAAAATATCAATCAGGTCGATTTTGTGCGCAAGTTTGGTAATGCGGTTTATTATGGCGACCCCAAAAACCCGGAAATCCTGCGTGCGGCTGGTATTGCTCAGGCACGCCTGCTGGTGCTCTCGATGGATGAAGTGGAAGATTGCACGCAAGTGGCCAAGTACATCAAACGTGCCTATCCGCACATCAAGATTCTGGCACGCGCCCGGGATCGCCAGCATGTGTATCGCCTGCGCGAAGCCGGTGTAGAACACATCTGGCGTGAAACCTATTTGTCTGCGCTGGGCATGTCCTATGAGGCGCTGGTGAGTCTGGGCATTGATAACAAAAAAGCCTTTGATGGGATTGAACTGTTCCGCGAGCATGATGAAAGCCTGCTGCGTCATCAGCAAACCATTTACAAGGATGAACAGCAACTGATTGAAAGCAGCCGTGCCGCCATGGTGGAGCTGGAAAGCCTGTTTGATAGCGACATGCGTACAGCACGCAAAATGGACATGGAAAACAGGGACGTGAATATCCAGCATGGCCCAGAAAGCAAACATCAGTAACAATCATTGACGAGATATCCCACAATTACTCTGCTCACTAAAGAAGTCAGCAGTCATCGGCCCCTTGATTTTCAGTAGCCGCAACTCCATTAAACACTGCATGTGGAGAGAATTAATATGACCGATATTCGTCAGCGTTTTTTTATTGAACATAGCCCTGTGCGTGGAGAGGTGGTACATCTGGCAGAAACTCTGCACACCATCCTCAAGCAGCGTGACTACCCCAAAGCCATTGAGCTGTTACTGGGCGAATTGCTGGCGGGCAGTGCCTTGCTGGCCAGCACCCTGAAAATCAAGGGTCGCCTGAGCCTGCAAATTCAGGGCAGCGGTTCACTCAAGTGGGCCATGGCCGAATGCAATCATTTGGGCGAACTACGTGCGCTGGCCGAATGGAATGATGATCCGGTGCTAATGCAGGCCGACAATGGCAATGTGGCGCTGGGCACACTTAAAGATGGCGTGTTATTTATTAATATTGAACCTGAACATGGCGAGCGTTATCAGGGCATTGTGCCACTGGAAGCAGAAAGTCTGGCCGGATGCCTGACCCAGTATTATGACCTGTCTGCGCAA
Organism: Alkanindiges illinoisensis; assembly: GCF_004377485.1. Lineage (GTDB taxonomy): Bacteria > Pseudomonadota > Gammaproteobacteria > Pseudomonadales > Moraxellaceae > Alkanindiges > Alkanindiges illinoisensis_A. Next base: position 6,165 of record NZ_SNTY01000047.1, on the reverse strand, counting down.
ATCCCGACCCGGCTAGCACTAGCCTGTGATGGTGAGCAAGCGGGTGGCCTGCTGATTCAGTTATTGCCGCGCAATGACGAAGAAGAAACCCTGGTGGATGAAGACCTGTGGCCGCGTCTGACTTTGCTGACCAATACCCTAAAAGCTGATGAGCTGATTTACCTGCCCTCACAGGAAGTACTGTACCGCTTGTATAACGAAGAAGAAGTGCGCCTGCCGGAACAGGAAAACCTGAGTTTTGGTTGCACATGCTCGCGTGAGCGCTGTGAACAGGCTTTGCGTCAGGTGGGACAGGAAACTGTACAGGAACTGCTGGACGAGCAAAATGAAATCAAGATGGACTGCCAGTTTTGTAATGCGCAGTACCGTTTTGGCCCGGAACAGGCGCTGGGCCTGTTTGGCATTCATGTTAGCTAATAGCTGACCGCACTTGCCACCCTGCTTTTACCCATAAAAAAGCTCAGAACATTCTGAGCTTTTTGCTTTTTAACAACCCATTACTCAGCAGCAGACAGCATACTTTCTGTTTCATGCATTTCTGTTTTATGCGTTTCAGGTGCCGGAGTAGCTGAAAGCTCACCTGTTGCTGTGCGATTACCCAGTGGCTTGCCATTGATATTGGGCTGGCCATCGCTTAAGGCAAAAGTGGCCTGATAGCCTGTCGCGGTTTTGGTAAAGTAACCCTGTTGCAGCATACCCTGCATGAGCATTTGCACGGTTTGGGCTGCTTCTGCCGGACTAATCGGCTGACCTTTGAGCTGGCTAACCTGCTCAAAAACACCGCTTAGCAATTGGTCAGAAACCTGCACTTTGCCATTGGCCATGACTTTTTTCAGGATGTGCTGTGGTGACTGCTGGGATGCTGCTGCAATTGGCTGCATCACAATCAGTGCATTGGCTTGTGCCTTACCCTTGAACAAATTCAGGTCTGCCTGACTTAAATTCACCTGAAAACCTTCCTTAAGCACAGGTTCAAGTGCTTTTAACATATCCTGAGCCGATGGGTTGCACTGGCGTTGCAGGCGGTTAAAGGCCACATAACTTTGCTGGGCAGCCTGTACCGGAATATGACCCAGTGACAGGTTGGCCTTAAAATTGCCAATATTTTGCTCACCCAGCAGGATTTTATCCACTTTATAACTCGCCTCGGCTGAGAGCATCTCCTTGTTAACCTGATTCTTGCTGCTCAGCTTCACATCACGAAAGCCCCATTGCTGCTGTGCCAGATTGGCCTGCATGCTGTCCAGTGAAAACGTGGTAGTGCCCAACGGTAATCTGGATTGCCCTGATTTTTGTTCGCCCTGATAGCGCAAATCATCAAAAGAAATACTGTCGCTATTAGAAGCCAGATTCTTGACCAGTAACTTGGGTGCCCTGATATCAAATTTGACTTTGTTGGATGGTGATAATTTAAGGCTGCCCTGCATGCCCTGCCAGTTGACCTGAACGGCTTTGCCCTGCCATTGCGCTGCTGGGCTTTTTAGCGTGGTATTGATACTGCCCAGCACATTGACCCGTGAATGAATAGTCAAAGGCTCCTGCCCCTTGAATACTTCACGAATCTTAGCTTCTACACTATCAGGCCAGATAATATGGCTATCAATACTGGCCCAGCCTAATGACGGAATAAAACCATTGCGGATTTCATCATACCCAGTAAGCACCATGGCATTGTCAGGATGACAGGGATCAAGCGTCAGGCTAATTTCCCAGTTGGCGCGACTTTGAAAAAAGCCCTGCTTAAATGACGTAAGTTTAATACTGACCGGACTTAAGGTGGTGGCGTTAAATTTCTGGATGGTATTCTGGTAATAGGTTTCCATGTGATGGCTGCTATACCAGGTAGTCCCTAGCCAGCCTGCACTGATTACCACCACTGCACCTGCCACCGCGCTTGTTTTATTCATCGTTGCGAGATATCCGTGTTTAATCCTTTAGTTATGCGCAAATCATACCCAAGCTTTACACTAAAAGCTGTAGCCGTTCGCAGTTCAGCTTAATTATTTTTCACCACCAGCTACGTGATTTAGTAAAGATTCATTTTACAGCTTCTGATCCACCAGACTGACCAGATATTGTGCCGCCATGCCCAGCGTATGCTCACGTGACCATACCCAATCTATGCACAGGGGAAAACTATTGGTCAGGTTTTGTATTTCCAGAACATACAATTGCCGGGTTTCCACATAAGGTGCCACGAAACTGCGTGGTAAGATCGACCAGCCCAGACCTGCTAGGGTTAAATTCAAAGCAGCAATATGGCTGTCCGTGCGCCAGTACACATGCGACCATAGCAAACGTGGTGCCTGATGGGGCTTGTCCCGGCTGGCCACTACAATTTGCCGCGTGTTCATTAGCTGGTCCATATGAATCATTTCTGCCTGCTGCAACACGGCATGACTGGGCGCAGCCACCGCAACCAGTTCTTCTTTAAATACCTCGCGAAAACTTTCACGGCCATCAAACTCACTGCGCTCATATAACAAGGCGAGTTGCACTCTGCCCTCATGCAGCATGTGCATGGCATCCTCATGTGGCGCGGTGATAATTTCAATGTCCAGCGCCGGAAAACGCGCGGCGACTGGCGCAATATAATCTACCCAGTGCATGGACAACAATTCTGGTTCAATAGCAAGACTCAGCTTGCTTTCCAGTCCCTGTGATAGCGCCAATGCTTGCGCTTCCCACTGCTGCATTTGTTGTACCAGAAAGCGTGCCTGTGCAGCCAGAGCATGTGCCTGTTTAGTAGAAACAGGCTCACGCCCGCTACGCTCAAACAGGTTTAAGTTTAACTCTGCTTCCAGATTGGAAATTGCCATACTTACCGCTGAAGGTGCGCGGTTTAAATAGCGCGCTGCAGCTGAAAATGAGCCTTTTTCCATAGCTGCTAAAAAGACGCTTAACAGCTCCTTACTGACATTCATAGCATCAACCTTTCAGTTTTTCTGAAAGTTAATCACTTTTTCTATCAAATAACACTATTTAAAATAGCACTCATGTTTTATCCAAGAGGCAATTATGCAAGGTCTTAAGCGGCGAGTGATTCAGGCCATCAGTTATGAAATCATCTTGCTAAGTTTATTTATCCCTATTATGACACTAGGTTTTAAGCAAGCTATCATGGATAGTGCAGCGCTCGGGATGAGCCTGACTATCCTTGCCCTGCTGTGGAACATGATTTTTAACTATGGCTTTGAAAAATGGGAAGTACGGCAAGGCTGGTATACCCGAGGTCTTAAACAGCGTTTACTACATGCTCTGGGTTTTGAGGGCGGCCTGCTGGTAGTGGGCGTGCCAGTCATTGCTTATTTTCTTGAGATCAGCCTGCTAGAGGCCATTATTGCCGACATTGGGTTTACGATAGTGATTATGGTCTATACCTTTATATTTCAGTGGGCTTTTGACCGATTGTTTGGCGAGCCGGAACGCACATTTGCAAAGGCAAAATCACCCCATCAACCCACATAACTTTTATATAACCTGCGATCAGCACTGCAAGCGTTTATGAATTGGGCCGCTTTTGCGGTTTTAACTATCTATACTCCATATCAATCATCGTTTCCGGTACAGCATGCCATGGACCGTGCTCGCTAATATGCTGTTTATTCAAACAGACATGCAGTCTGTCTGAATAAACCAGCTTTTTTATATTAGCGCGTTGACCAGCCTGCGGGCGCATAACCCAGTCGAACCCGTTGCGGATGATTGCCCACTGGCACACTCAGCATCTTGTTACCCGTCTCAAAATCAATGACGGTAACCACATCATTTGCACTCTCAGAAATTACACAGTATTTGCCATCCGGACTTTGGGTAGCCCAGTAGGGTTTGCCCGCACCAATCAGCTTGCCTGCCGTTAGCGTCTTACGATCAACAATGGTGGCATAGTCATCCATGGTGCCTGCTACACAAAGCTTTTCACCATTACCACTTATGGATAAGCCATGATGGCGTGAATCATTCACCCACTTGCTGCGGTCAGATGGAATGGTGCTGCTACCCGGCAATTGCGCAATCCGTGTCACCTTGTCCTGATTTAAATCATACTCCACCAGCCCGTTAAAAAATGAAACCTGTGCATACAGTTTGCTTTCATCCGGACTAAATACCACTGGCCGTACCGCATTGGACAAGTCCTTGCGCCCCGCTGCATCCAGTGCTGGACGAAAATCAATTTTTTTAATAATTTGATAGGTATTGGCATCAGCAATAGTAATAAAGCGCTTGCCCTTGGTGAAATCCTGCCAGGGCGCATCCAGTGAAGTTTCCACATTGCCAATTGCTGAGTTTAAAATTCTGCTACCGCCATTAAAGAAAATGTTTTCATGCGGCTTGTCGCCCGTGGCAAAACGACCCAGCTCCTTGCCCGTATTAATGTCTAGCACCTGCACCACATTGCCGGATGAAGCAGACACCGCCACCCGCTTACCATCAGGCGACACGGCCATGTGATCAGCGCGGAAACCTTCTACCGGCGTGCGCCAGTTAATCTGGCCAGTCGCAATATTAATGGACACCACATCGGCAAAACTGGGACGTGAGGCTACCACAGACTGACCATCTGGCGTGGAATACATGGCATCAACCAGTTGATCATTACCCTCGCCTGCTGTATTACGGATATATTGATAGGCAACCAGCTTGACTGGGTTCAGGTAGATTTCCCGCAGGCGTGCTGCCCGGTCAGGCACCATATTGATGACACCAATTCTGGCATAATCCTGAGAAGGACGAATTACCGTCACCGTGCCATCCCAGTTATTGCCCACAAAAAAGACCTGCTGGCTATTGGGCGGTGTATTTAGATTAGAGGTGGCGGCCAAAGCAGCCTGACTACCCAGCAGCGCCAAAGCGCTTATGCCCAGCGTGGTAAATAGCGTGTTTTTTAAGCATGATTGATTGTATTTCATATAATTTTCCAGTTTCAGCTCCATGAAAACTGCGGAAAAATTATCATCAGGATATTTTTTAAACAATATACAGTTGTCTAAAAAAGACTTTGGGTTACAAAAGCCAACACGCGAATCATCAGAATTTTTAAAAGTTGTGATGAATCTGGCTATTAGATTTTAAAAATAGGATTAATGAGCTCGTTAACTAGGAATATATAAGTGCTAAATAAGAGGAATTAATTTTAAAATTTGAATAAACAATAGAACTAGACAGTAAATTATTTTAATTTATTTCTTCTTTAAAGAAAGAAGATGGCGCGCCCAGAGAGATTCGAACTCCCGACCCCCAAGTTCGTAGCCTGGTGCTCTATCCAGCTGAGCTATGGGCGCGTCGTTTTGTGTCGCGCATTCTACAGTGCAGTTTGCGCCTCGTCAACTTCTTTTTAATTTTTGCTAACTATCTGTCGTTTTATTAAACACATCAAGTTTTGCAAACATTATAAAATTGGCGGTGAGAGAGGGATTCGAACCCTCGATACCCATAACAGGTATGCGTCCTTAGCAGGGACGTGGTTTCAGCCACTCACCCATCTCACCGCAACGAGGTCGCCATATTACAAAAAGCTGGCCGCTTGAGCAAGCCCTCATTGATCAATATTCAGCCGCACTCAACATAAATCAATCATTAACGGCTAAATAAAGCACAACTTACCAATTTAAGGGGTAGTTTTGGCTTCCTGATTCACTTCATCCAGCAGTGCATCCGGATTTTCAACCTTAACATCCTTATTTAACCGCTCAATATATAGGTCATTTTCACTTTTATGTTTGTTACTAGCCTCTGCTTGTTGTACTGCAGGTGCATCGGTTGCCTTAACGGGTTCCTGTTTTTTATCACACCCTGTTAATGCCATGATCATAGTACCTACTAACAGACCCTGCCCTAAAATTTGCTTACTTATCATTTTTAAACCAACTCCATGAAAATTGAGATTGCATCTTGCAACATTACCCCGTTAAGCAGTTTTAGATCAGGCTAAACTGCTTGTTGACTATATCTTAACCTTGTTTAGGCGGGCAGCTCAATTTTAAAACTACAAAAAATCACAATTTAGTGAAGCACTTGGCAGAATTTCTTGGAAATATTAGATCTCTTTCATAAATCAAAAAACGATCTTCTTTTTGGTTAATATTTGCACTCCGGATTTCTTAGCATTCGTGCATAATCTGCGGATGAAATACATCGATTCAAACAAGCTTTCTGATCCTCAGT
>NZ_SNTY01000035.1 GCF_004377485.1 Alkanindiges illinoisensis | reverse complement strand
ATTGTCCGTCATGTTGAAGACTGCCTGATTCGGTCCAATCTGTTTAATTTACCCAAAGATTTACCCGAGGGCGAAGGCATCGACTGGAATGTTGTGATCGTGGATGCCACGGAAATTCCAATCCAAAAGCCTAAAAAAACAGAAGAAAAGCTATAGCGGCAAGAAAAAGACCCATACCTTTAAAGTACAGGCCATGATTCACTACAAAACTCAGCAAATTCTGAGTTTATGTAGCAGTCGCGGTGCAGTGCATGATTTCGAGTTGTTCAAACGCAATTTAAACCAGATTCCTTTTGGGGCTTTTATCCTTGCAGATAAAGGCTATCAGGGTATTTATGTGTTGTATCCGAATAGCCTGTTGCCCTTAAAAGCCAAAAGACGTTGTCAATTGGATCCTGAACTAAAAATCTATAATCAGGAAATCAATAAAAGAAGAATAGGGATTGAGCATGTATTTGGCAGGCTGAAAACCTTCAAAATCTTTGCTGAGCGTTATCGAAATAGAGGCAAAAGACTCGGTTTGAGATTCAATTTAATTGCTGGAATCTACAACTTGCAACTGAGCAAAAAATGATTTATGAAAGAGGTCTACTGTATAGATTATTTAATCATTATCCATAAATCCATTATTAATTGCCTTTTTACTTATAATAGCAATGGCAGCCGCTGTGGTGGACGTAGTACCTAGAGCTGGGTAGGGGAATATGCATTAAAGTACTTCTGCAAAGAAATTATTAAACTTATTTTCGATTTAATTGAAGTATGTATAATCCAGGCACAAATCTATTAGCAACTCATGAAGTGCAAAGCAGTGATAAGGACTTCTAGATGAACACTATCGGAACAATAATTGCAGAGCTCCGGATTCTGATTGGCTATCTTGGAGAGAAGGACCAGGCCAATTGGTGGGGCTGCGAGTTCTTCAGCCCTACAGCCACAGCTTTTTTGGCGCCTATATTCAACCGCTCTTTGTTTCTTGCCCAATATCAAGGGGCAACGGCAGCGGCGGCAAAAGTCCACGACGAAGCTATTGGTATAGGCCGTATCTATCACCTTTTCCGCTTGCCGATCGGACTTGAACAAGCATCAGCAGATGCGCTCAACGACGCCACATTTATTCAAGCAATGCAAGCCAGATTGGCAAATCGTGAGTTGGCACTGACGCGCCTAGCTGAATTGGCTGAAAAAGCAGAATCCGCATCGCCGGGCCCCGTGTCACTGGGGCAGATGAGTCAAGACCTCAAATCCGAATTACAACGTGCCATGGGCTTTTACTATGCTGCCTTGACCTCCGGAATTCAGACGTTCCCTTACATTCGGGAGATTGAGTGAGTCAGCAGCGCTATTATACCACCCAGCTACAAGCCGGACTGGGTCTCCTAGAAGAAACAAGGCAACTGCTCCAGGTTTATCAGCCTGGTATGAGTGCGTCGCAGCTCTATGAAGCGGCACTGGTATCGGGTCGCTTTCCTTTGGTAACGGCAAGACGCCTACGCAATATTGTTGTCGAGTGCTTTGCCCCACGCTATATGCGTGACCCGCACGTTGCCGCGCGTCTCAAGTTTCTGGTTAATCGTTTCACGGCCGCCGAGTTCAATCAGCTACTCTTTATCTATACGGCCCGCGCCAATCTTGTGTTGGCAGACTTTGTCCGAGAGGTTTACTGGGCGCGCTATTCAACCGGGCGAAATGACCTTCAACTAGAAGATGCACGCACCTTTGTTGCCAACAGCATGCGCGAAGGAAAAACGCAAAAGCCATGGTCTGAGACCACGATCAAGCGCATCTCATCGTATTTGATAGGATGCTGCGCCGACTATGGATTGCTCACCACCACAGGCCGCAACCAGCGCTCGATTGCTGCGTATCGTATCTTGCCAAAGGTCGCCGCCTACTTGGTCTACGATTTGAAGTTCAGTGGTCTGGGCGACAACCAAATTGTTTCATGCTCAGACTGGGATCTGTTCGGGCTGGAACGTGCCGACGTCCGAGACCAACTGAAACGTTTGTCATTACAAGGCCTGCTCATTTTCCAGGCCGCCTCTGATGTCGTGCATATCGGATGGACCTATAAAAACATGGAGGAACTGATCGATGTCATCGCTCAAAGCTGATTTCAATGAGTTGATAGAGCGAATCAAGCAGGGGCGCGAGTTTGGGCATGCCAGCTTCGAGCCTATTTTCTATTTGGTTTTCCCACCGAATCAGATCCTCAATGTAAAGCGCGAAACACCCGCATGGGTACACCGATTGCGTAATGAAGGTTGGGAAGTCGAAACCTTTTCGATTGTCGAGCATATTGCAGACATTATTGAGAAGGCGCCGCTTCGCAAGATCTGGCTCGTAGCCGATCAGAAAGCGCCGTTGGCATGGGGCAAGACCAATGCATCGCTCGCCAATGCAATCGGTAATGGCGGGTTGCAGGCACGCATCGAAGCCAAGCTGGCCGAGCTTGAGGGCAAGTCCAAGGCCATTTTGCTGGTCACCGACCTTGAAGGGCTACATCCTTATACGCGCATCGGTGTCATTGAAGGCAAACTGCAAGGCAAGTTTCATGTGCCCACAGTGTTCTTATACCCTGGGGTGCGCACCGGCAAGACCCGACTCAAATTCCTAGGGTTCTACCCCGACGATGGCAACTATCGCTCTGTCCACGTCGGCGGCTAATCATTAAGGCATAACATGACGATCAAACAACTCTTCGACCCCAGCAAGAATATCAATCGCAGCATTGAAAAGGTCATCACCTATGGCGTGTCACAAGAAGCGCGACTGAAATCGGAAATTTCCGAATATGTAGTGACCGACAGTATCGACCAGCAGTTCGAGAATCTTTTACTCAAGATGGAAGCCGCCATGGATATTGGCGGCGAAAATGAAGTCGGCGTCTGGGTGTCAGGCTTCTATGGCTCGGGTAAGAGCTCGTTCACCAAGTATCTGGGCTTGGCATTTGACGATCGCATCACCATCGATGGCATTCCATTCATCCAGCACCTTCAAGATCGTCTCAAGCGTCAGCAAACCAAGGCATTGCTGTCAAATGTAGCTAAGCGCTTTCCTGCTGCAGTGCTGATGCTAGACCTGGCCAGCGAACAAGTCGCCGGTGCGACCATGGAAGAGGTGTCGACGGTCCTGTTCTACAAGGTTCTGCAGTGGGCGGGCTACTCGCGCAATCTCAAAGTGGCTGCGCTGGAACGCAGGCTCAAGAAGGAAGGCCGCTACAACGAATTTCTAAATGCATTCAAAGCAGCTGCGGGTGGTGAAGACTGGAACAACTATCGCAATGACGAGTTGGTGGTCGACAGCCTCATCCCTGAGATCGCTCATAAGCTGTACCCCACGCTTTTCAAGACACCGACGTCGTTTACGACCGAATCCAGTGAGATCGTCGTTTTCGAAAACGACCGTGTGCGTGAAATGCTGGAGATTGCGCGCGAGGCATCGGGCAAGGAATACATCATTTTCATCATCGATGAAGTGGGTCAGTACGTTGGCCCACGACCCAACCTGATTCTGAACCTTGATGGTTTGGCGAAGAACCTGAAAAACATTGGCGACGGCAAGGTCTGGATCGTCGGTACGGCACAGCAAACGCTTACCGCTGATGACGCGAAGGCCGCTCTCAACTCGCCGGAGCTCTTCAAGCTCAATGACCGCTTTCCGATTCAAATTGCTCTTGAATCCAATGACATCAAAGAAATTTGCTACACGCGGCTGTTGGGCAAGTCGTCAGTAGCTGAAAGCCAATTGGGCGAGTTGTTTGATCAGTATGGCCAGCAGTTACGCCAGAACACCAAGCTGGTCGATGCGCGCGTCTATGGCGTCGATTTCGATCGCAAGACATTTGTCGATCTCTACCCCTTCCTGCCTGCGCACTTCGACATCCTGCTGCACTTGCTCGGCGCACTGGCCAAATCCACGGGTGGCATCGGCCTACGCTCGGCGATCAAGGTGGTGCAAGACATTCTGATTGACGGCTCTGAAGGCAAGCCTGCTGTTGCAAAGCAAGCCGTTGGATGGCTGGCGACTACGGTCACGCTGTTTGATGCACTGGACAAAGACATTAAACGCGCCTTCGCCTCGTTGCATACATCGGTGGAGAAAGCCACCAAGATCCGCTTCTTGCATTCCGAGTTGCATCAAAACATCGCCAAGACGGTCGCCGTTCTGCAAATCCTGGGCAACCTACCCATCACCCGTCAAAACGTCACCAGCCTGATGCACGCCAGCATCGCCTGGGTGTCTCAAGCAGATGCTGTGGCCAAGGCGGTCGAAGACCTGATCAACGACCCTATCGTCCCCTTTGGCGAACAAGACGGCAACCTTTGCTTCTTCAGCGAAAAGCTCAACGACATTGAGCAGGAACGCAGCCAAGTTGCACTGCGCAGCGTCGAGCTGCGTCGCATTGTTAACGAAGCCTTGACCAGTGTCTACGCACCATTGCCTACCACCCAATTGCACGGCTCCTATGCTGTATCGACCGGACTCAAGGCGCAATCGGCAGGCAACGTGCCCGCATCGTTGGCGGGTGAGCGCAACCAGATTCAAACCATTGTGGAGCTGGTTGACCCTAAAGAAATCGACAACGTACGTACTCGACTCACTGACGAGTCGCGTCACAACTCCTCCAAATTCAACATCTACCTGGTGGGCCGCACCACGCCGGAAATGGATGAACTGACGGCCGACATTCACCGCTGCCGTGAGATCGCCAACCGCTACCGCAGCGATCCGGACCAAGAAATCCGCGAATACTGCAACGGCCAGGCCGACCGCGCCGAGCACCTCAGCACCAAACTCCGGGCGCAGATTCAGCGCAGCCTGTTGCAAGGCTCCTTCATCTTCCGCGGCCAGGTTGTTGCAGTCGATACGCTGGCGACCGAATTGCTGGATGCCGCGCGCAAGCACCTGAGCGAAGTCGCCGAGCAAGTGTTCGATCGCTACGCAGAGGCGTCGGTGCGCGCCGGAACCGAACTCGCCGAGAGATTCCTCCGCGTCGGTAATTTGTCGGGCATCACCAGCGCGCTCGATCCGCTGAACCTTGTGCAAACCCAAAGTGGACGCCACAGCATTCGCACCGACCACTTGGCCATGGTAAGCATCCGTGACTACATTGACCGCAACGGCACCGTGGATGGCAAACGCCTGACCGACGTCTTTGCCGATGCGCCCTTTGGTTGGTCTGCAGACACCCTGCGCTATCTGGTGGCAGCCATGCTGCTGGCTGGTGAGATCAAGCTCAAGGTGGCGGGACGCGAAGTCACCGTCAACGGCCAGCAAGCCATCGACGCCATCAAAACCAACAACACCTTCAAGAGCATCGGTATTTCGCTTCGCGGTGGCGATCGTCCGTCCAACGACGTACTGGCACGCGCTGCAACTCGATTGACCGAACTCACTGGCGACACCGTCGTGCCGCTGGAAGACGACATCAGCAAGGTCACCACCAAGCTCTTTCCGCAACTGCAGCACCAATACGGCCCGCTCACAGAGAAGCTGCGCGGCCTGAATCTGCCGGGCGTAGACCGCCTGCAAAACCTCACGCACGAGATCAACGACGTGCTGCTCACCGATGCGTCGGATGCGCCGCGCCGCTTGGGTAACGAGCAATCTGAGCTATTCGAAAGCCTCAAATGGGCTGCCGAAGTCAAACTCAAGTTGGAGCAAGGCCTGGAGCAAACGCTGCGCGATCTGCGCCAGCACTGCACGGCCATTGCCAACCTGCCGAACGTGGCCTTGCTGGCCACGCTGAAAGAAGAGTTGGCTGAGGCGCTCGGTCTCATCGAGGAACGCCTGCAGCAGGCCGACTTCTATCGCTTTGCGGCCGATTTCAGCACCAGCCTCACCACCATTCGCGCCCGCATTCGCGATACGGTGATTGCGATGCAAGACCTGCTCAAAACACGCATCAAAGAGGCCGAGGTTGACCTTAAGCGCGTGCCGGAATGGATCAAGCTCACCCAGCAAGAGCAGACCGAGCTATTGGGCAACCTTGAGCGCCTGATTGTGGATGTGGCCCCCGACCTGGCGGGCCTCACCACCATGCTCAACAAGGACTACGAACTGCAGTCGCAGGTGCAATCGCTCAAGCACCGCATTGAGCGATTGGGACAGCAGCGCATCAAAGAAGAACTGGAACGTGCTCAGGCTGAAGTGCCGCCCGGTGAGACACCAGAGATCAAGCAGCCCGTCGCACGCAGCATCAAGGCGCGTACCAAGATCACCACGATGGACGACCTGGATGCGCTGATCACGCAACTGCAACAGCTGCGTGGCGAACTGAAATATGCCCACGCTTTTGCCGTCAAGCTCGAACTGCAGGACGCGGGGGAATAATCAGCATGGCTTTCGATCAATCCACACGAGGTCGCCTGCAAAAACTGGTTAACAGTTGTCGCGGCCTGCTGTCTGACGAATTCAGCATCCAGCTTCAGCAAACCTACGGCCTAGACCCCAAGACCGGCGAAGTCACGCCCATGGCACGACTAACCCATCTAGACGACCGGCAACGTCACACGGCTGAGGTGCTGCGCCAAACCCTGGCGCACTATCTGGGCGCCGATGCCGACGACACCGATCACCGCATCGCGGTGCTTGATCGTATGGTGCGCGAGCAAGCGTTTACCGTGCTCAACCGCATGGCAGCGCTGCTGATGATGGAGGCGCGTGGGCAGCTGATCGAGTCGGTCAGCAAAGGCTACCAATCGCGTGGCTACCAGCTCTACAGCAAGATCGCCGGTACCGCCTTGGGTGAAACCGGGCAGGCCTATCAGGTGTATCTGTTCAGCGTGTTTGATGAACTGGCACAAGAGCTGCCCGCTCTGTTTGATCGCTATGCTGCCAATGGCTTGCTGTTTCCTCGCGAGACCGCCCTGCGTGCGCTGCTGGACGAGCTCAACCACTTTGAGATTGAACCGCTCTGGGCCGAAGACGAAACCATTGGCTGGATTTACCAATACTTCAATTCCAAGGAAGAGCGCAAAGCCATGCGTGATGCCAGCCAAGCACCGCGCAATAGTCGCGAGCTGGCCGTGCGCAATCAGTTTTTCACTCCACGCTACGTGGTGGAGTTCTTGGTCGATAACACCCTGGGTCGAATTTGGTATGACATGACCAAGGGAGAATCAACTTTAGGTGATAAATGTGGTTATCTTTTACATCGACCAAATGAGGTTTTCATTCATGATTATCAAACAGCATGCGATCTGGCCTTTAGAGAAAAAAATTCCAGTTGGTCTGGCAGCAATGCCTTACATAAATCCCTCAAAGGCGATCTCTCACAGATTTCACAAATTGATCCAATAATTGAAAGTATTATATTTTCCAGATCACTACCAATTTATACTTGCAAAAATATTCTAAAAACAAATGAATTAATAAATAGCAAATTAGCTGATGAAATTTCTGACTCTATAGTAAAAAGAACAAGTCACGAATTTAAGGATTCGATTCTTCATGTATGGTCAGTTTTGTGTGTCTACGATTATTTTGATGAGTCTAGGGGTTATGGTAAGGATTTTCGTGCAGCCATTTGGTCTCATTTTGTGGCTATTGTCGAAAAAAACACACGCAAAAACGAATCAATAGAAAACCATAAAGAATTACCAGTATTGATCCAATGTAGAAAAATTAAAGACCCCCGCACACTGAAGCTGCTGGACCCAGCTTGTGGCTCCATGCACTTTGGCCTGTACGCCTTCGATCTTTTTGCCGAGATTTATCGGGAGGCCTGGGCCTGGGAACAACAACATGGACCTGGCTCGCTGAATGTATCGACTCAACCCCAGGAAGCACTCAAGCCACTGAGCCAGACCTATGAGGATGAAGCGGCATTTGCGCGCGATGTGCCACGCATGATCATCGAACACAACATCTACGGTGTAGACATCGACCCGCGCGCCGCGCAGATCGCCACCTTGGCGCTGTGGCTACGAGCACAGCGTGCTTGGCACGATGCCAACGTCAAAGCCAAAGACCGTCCACGGATTGGTCAGGGGCATGTGGTGGCTGCTATTGCGCCACCCGCAGAACGTGAACTGCGCCAACAGTTCACCGCCAATCTTGATCGGCTTGATGCCGAGCTCTTTGAGAAGACCTTGCAACTACTCAAGGGTTTGCCGGAGATGGGCGTACTGCTTCAGGTCGAGCGCGAGTTGCCGAATTTGATTCGCCAAGTTTATGTGGGCAAAGGCACAGGCTTGTTTGCCGCTCAGGAGCAGGAGAGCTGGCAGCTGGCCGAGACGCGGCTGCGCATGGAATTGACTGCATTCGCCCAAGCAGCGAAATCGACCTACCAAGGGCGTCTATTTGCTCAAGACGCACTTCAAGGATTACGACTCATCGATCTATGTCGCGAAGTGTTTGATGTGGTGGTGATGAACCCGCCTTTTGGTGCGCTTGCTTCAAACACCAAGGATCAACTCGCCAAAGCCTATCCGCGCAGCAAGAACGATTTGCTGGCCATTATGGTCGAGCGCGGGCTTGAGCTTCTGCGCGCTGGCGGACGTATTGGCGCCATCACCTCGCGCACCTGCTTTTTTCTCTCCAGCTTTCAGAAGTGGCGTGAAGACGTGGTGTTGCGCATCGCTCGTCCCGAAGTCATGGCCGATCTGGGCTTTGGTGTCATGGACGATGCTGCGGTTGAAGCAGCTGCTTATGTGCTGGAGAAGCAAGCATGACAACATTTTTGCGCCTGCTAACTGATAAAGACAAGGCCAACAATCTGCTGGACGTTTGCACTGCCTTGCGTGCAGGAGATGCCAATACGCGGGTATTTGAAGTAGCGCCCGAATCATTCCGGGCGGTTCCTGGGGCGCCGTTTGCATACTGGGTAAGCGAAGCAGTTCGTCAGGTCTTTCGACAACTCCCTCCTCTTGAATGCGACGAGCGTACCGCGCGCCAAGGGTTGGCCACAGCGGAAGATTTCCGCTTTGTGCGAACTTGGTGGGAAGAGCCTGGGAATGGTTGGCACGGCTTTGCTAAGGGTGGCACTTTTTCGCCGTTTTACGCAGACGTTTATCTCATGACGAACTGGGATAAAGATGGTGCAGAAGTAAAGGCGGGAATTTGCAGACGTTATCCATACCTTAATGGAAATGCGGAGTTTGTAGCTAAAAATCCGCAGTTCTACCTCCGCCCCGGCCTCACCTGGCCGCGCCGCACCAACGGTCTCAGTTTTCGCGTCATGCCCCGTGGCTGCATCTTTGCCGACAAAGGCCCCGCCGCCTTTGTCGCCGACGACGCGCCATATGCCTTGCTGACGCTTTGCACGCTCCTCAACAGCCAAGCCTTTGGCCAGCTGGTCTCGGTGCAGTTGGCGCGTGTGGAGCTGGCGCAATCGTTTGAAGTCGGTTTGATTCAGCAAACTCCTGTCCCCGACCTCAGCGCCGCGCAGCAAAGCAAGCTCACCACACTGGCGCGGCGCGCCTGGTCGCTCAAGCGCACGCTGGACACCACCACCGAAACCTCCCACGCCTTTATCCTGCCCGCCGCGCTGCGCACCCGCCTGGGCGATTACGACACGTCCGCCATTGAAGCTGAACTGGCCCGCATCCAGGCCGAGATCGACGCCATTGCTTTCGACCTTTATGGCTTCAGCGAGGCCGATCGTGCCGCGGTCAATGCCAGCCAAGGCTCGCCGAGCGAGGGCGATTCAGAAGCGGGTGATTACCAGGACGACGAGGCAAGCGACGACGAAGACAGCGCCGCTCCCATCGACCACACGGTGGGCCTGTTAAGTTGGGCACTCGGTGTGGCATTTGGCCGCTTTGATTGGCGCTTGGCTACCGGCGAGCGTGCCGCACCCGCCGAGCCAGAACCCTTCGACCCGCTACCCGCCAAAAGCCCCGGCATGCTGCCGGATGGCGCGGCGCCTTTCCATGCGCATACAGGCATTTTGGTTGACGACCAGGGGCATCCGCACGATCTCGCTCGCTTAGTTGAAGAAGTGTTGAACCGGGTTGATGTATCCGTTCCGGATGACGTGCGCCGTTGGCTGCAAAAGGACTTCTTTGCCTTCCATCTGCAACGCTATTCCAAGAGCCGCCGCAAAGCGCCTATCTATTGGCCGCTTTCCACCGCATCTGGTAGCTATACCTTCTGGATTTATTACCCATCCTTGAATAATCAAACGCTGTTCACCGCAGTGAATGATTTCCTCGATGGCCCCAACGGCAAACTAACGCAAGTCAGCCGTGAGTGCGCAGAGTTGCGCATGAAAGGTAGCAGTCGGTCTCGCGATGAGGAAAAGCAGTACGAAACGCTGCAAATCTTCGAGCAAGAGCTCACCGACCTGCGCGACGCCTTGCTCAAGATCGCGCCCACCTACCAGCCCAACCACGACGACGGTGTGCAAATCACCGCCGCGCCGCTCTGGCTGCTGTTCCGCCACAAGCCCTGGCAAAAGGTATTGAAAGACACCTGGACCAAGCTGGAAAAAGGCGATTACGACTGGGCGCACCTGGCCATGACCTACTGGCCAGAACGCGTGCGTGAAAAATGCAAAACCGACAAATCCCTCGCCATCGCGCATGGGCTGGAAGATCTGTACGTGGAGCCGGAGGCGGCACCCAAGAAAACGCGCAGCAAGAAAAAGGAGCTGTAAGCCATGCTGGTCTATGCCAATAAATTTATCTTCGAGCCTAAAAACGGGACTGAGCAGATCATTCAGTTGGTTGCGAAGTGGGTTGGGCAGCGTGCGAAACAGCATGTGGATGCTGAGCGGCTCGCAGAGGGGATTCGTGAGCTGCGCCTAAAAGATGGGAGCACCCTGACCTCACGTGCCACGGTGTCAGTGGACAAGAAGGCGACCTATCCCTATGTTTTCGGTGTACAGCTCAGTCACCGGGACGAGAAAGTCTCTGGCCGAAAGTGGATCACTGAGGTTGGCTTGCGGCAGGAAAGTGCTGGAAAGCCGATTGAATGCTCCTTGCTGCTAAAGACCGATGAAGTCAGCGCACGAGTCACAGACCCAATCCAAGTAACGCGTCCAAAGTTGGTACAGCAGCTCATCCAGGAATGTTCGCCGGTCGGACAAACGCCAGGGTTGAACGTTAAGCGTTTGAATGGAGAGAGCGCACTTGCATTTCTGCATGAGGTGGAGCGTGAAGAGCGCGAACATCCCATCGTACTGATCAGTTGTGACAGAGATGGGGTCTATCCAGTTGAGTCCGAACGTCTGCGTTCAATTTTGGTTGGTCTTTCTGATGTGGTTGAGGTGCCAGCTTCGGTGGACACGTTTGCCATCGAAGAAATTGTTGGCAGGCGGTATATCGCATTTGGTGGTGCCATAAACATCATCTTTCCCGCGCGCAAGGGGGATAGAGGATGGTTTTGCGAGACGGTTTTATTTCGTCCCTCAGCGATTGTTGATTTCCAGGCAGAAGGAAAAAGGGTCGAGTCTGAGGTTCTGGCCGCGATTACCCATCGCACAAATTTGCCGTACTCATGGCGACATATTTCCCTTGAGATGGTGAATCAGGCAGTCTTGCGCGGGCAATTGGCGCGAATGCTTGAGCGCGCCAAAGAAAGTGATAACTCCGAAGAGCTGGGTGAGTACATTGCATTGCTGGAATCAGCAGATCAAGAGCTGCTAGCCAAAGACTCAGAATTAGCGCGCATGCGCAGCGAGTACGAAGAAAAAGAGCGTGAGGCCAGAAAGCTGCAGGCCGATATTGCCAATTTGAAACATGCATTAAGTGGTCGCCAAGCCAGCGAGGATAACCAAGATGACGATGTGGTTGAGGCGCTCGCGCCATTGCGTGAGTCCATTGCTGCAGTTCTCAAAGGCAATCCAAGTCTTCAGCAGGCACTGGAGCTGATCTCATCTCTCTACGCAGAGCGAATCGTGGTTTTGGATGCCGCTATTAGTTCAGCCAAGGAATCCGATCGTGGTGGATTTCGTTTTGGCGATAAGGCGTTCGAGCTTCTATCCAAGTTGGCAAACGAATACTGGCAGGCACTTGCTGATGGCAAGGGAGATCAACATGCCAAGGCTGCTTTTGGTCATAACGCGTACGCTCAGAATGAAGGCCAAGCGCTGAGCGGCCCAGGGAAGCAGAGACGGACGTTTGTCTATCACGGAAAAACGTTCCTGATGGAAAAGCACTTGAAGAGCGGAGTGAAAGACAGCTTGGCTGAGACGTTGCGCATCCATTTTGAATGGGTGGCAGAAGAGAAGAGATTGGTCATCGGCCACTGCGGCAAACATTTGGATTTTTGAGAGAACCTGTCATGAGCATTGCCGATTTCATCCAGAACAAGATCCTCCGCCCCCGTTTGCAAAAGACGGGCAGTCTGGTGGTGTATGACCCTGCCGGGCACTACCACGATGTCTGCAACGGTTTGGCCGACGAAAAACTGCTGGTTGTAGATGCATCAAAGAGCAGTATCGAGAGTCGGGTTGCTGCGATGCAGGGCTTGCGTGATGTGATCGATCGGCAGCTCGCTGGAATCTTGGTCTATGTGCCTGCAAAAGCGCCAGAGAGCGATGAAGAACGGCAGGCTGATCCATTCGCGCCCATTGCCGCAGCAGGGGCGATTTTCCCCGAAGGCGATGGTGACAGCTTTGAGAGCCTGTGTCTGAAGGCGAAGCCAGATCACACCACGGCCATACGGGCCATCTTTGAGCAGGATGCTTCGCCAAGTTTTGCGGTGGTGGATGCGATTGGTGGCGGCTTGGGCTGGCCCAACTTGCGTGCGCTACTGGCAGTCGAGTCCGCCCGAGACATTCTATTCGCACTGCTTGTGCCAAACGACGCGCAGCAAGCAGCATTGAAAGGTAGCGATAGCTGGGTGACGGAGGCGCGGGATTTGCTCCGCAACAGCATGGGCCTGTCATTGAAGACTCGAAGTAAGACATGGGATTCGGTTGCCAATGAGCTGTGGCGCTTTGTTTTGTTCAGCGAGTTTGTGTTTGATCTGCCGAGTGCGTTGCCCGCCAGCCTGAGCGATGTGCCGCGCGCAGAAAATCAAGCCAAGCCCTTGATCGAATACCTATGCGATCTGTTGCGTAATGATCGCCGCACGCAGAGTGTCTATATCGACCGTGCGGAAGAAATTGAGAAGGACCTGAATCTAGTCAGCCAGTTTGGTGGCTGGTCTGATTTGGGTGACCGCGATACCTTCCCATTTGAGGAACGCACATTTTTGAGCCGGGCGATAGAAGGTATCTTGCGTGATGATATCGACCGTGCGCGGAGCATCTCAGAGCGTCATCAGCAATCAGTGTGGACAGGAAAAGGCGAAAGCCGCGCCCAGTGGGATTTGATTCGATCAGCTACCGAGCTGCTGCAAACCTGCGATGATATGGAGCGGCAACTTTCAGACAATGCACGTAATCTTGATGTGCTACTAGCCTTTTACGTGAGCAGCTTGCGTGAAGCTGATCGCTTGCATCGCGAGTTCGAACAGGCAGTTAGCGATTACGACTGGCAAGACGCGCAAGGTGTCATGGCGCCGGTCAAGCAACAGGTGCGTAAGCAGTACGGCAAGCTGGTCGAGAAGGTGCAGTTGATCTTTACTCGCCATGTGGAACAAAGTGGATGGCCGCTGGCTGGCCAGCTATCGAATACTGATGTGTTTGACCGCATCGTCGCCCCCAAGCTGCAAAAGAACGGCCATAAGGTGGCATACTTCATGATTGATGCGCTTCGCTATGAATTGGGTGTAGCGCTGGAGCGACAACTGACGGAAGATGGACAAGTTGAAGTGCAAGCTGCCATGGCGCAGCTACCAACCATCACGCCGGTCGGCATGGCCAGCTTGTTGCCAGGCGCCGGCCAGCAGCTGCGGATCAGGAATGATGCACAGAGTCTGGTGCCAATGCTGGGTGATCAGCTGGTGAATACGGTTGCGCAGCGCATGGATGTGTTTCGGAAGAAGTACGGCCAACGCTTTGAAGAGGGGCGTCTAGAAGACTTTGTTCGCGGTCGTTTCGATTTTTCGCCTGAAACCGACTTGTTGGTACTGCGCGCGGTGGAAATTGATAGCCATTTTGAGAACCATCCTGACACCGCACCTGCAGAGATTACCAATGCGCTTAAACGCATTCGCGTCGCAATCCATAAGCTGAAAGAGCGTGGCTTTCATGAGGTAGTGCTTGCGACCGATCACGGCTTCTTTATGAACACCCATGCTGGTGCAGGCGATGTCTGCAGCAAGCTCTCTGGGAACTGGATTGGCATTCATGACCGGTGCGCGCTAGGCGATGGCGCTGGCGACGGCAACCACCTGGTGGTCTCAGCCGAGAAGATGGGCATTCGCGGTGACTTTGCCAAATTCGCTGCGCCACATTCACTGGCAGCCTATCGCAATGGGTTGCTCTATTACCACGGCGGGATTTCTTTGCAGGAGTGTGTTGTGCCGGTAATCACGATGCAGTTGAAACCGTCTAATCAACCAACACTGCATAAAGCATCTGTGGCGATGAGCTACAAGAACGGTGCCAAAGCCATCACTACACGCATGCCAGTGATTGACCTTTCAGTTGAAACGGCAGACATGTTTTCGACTGACAACGATTTCGAGATTTTGCTGGAGGCGCACAACAGCAAGGGCGAAGTTGTGGGCGAAGCAAAGGCCGGGGGCGCAGTGAATCCGGCAACAGGAACTTTGTCTTTGAAGCCAGGTGACAAGGTTCAAGTCACGATCAAGATGCAAATGGATTTCGAGGGTAAATTCAAGATAAAGGCTTTGCATCCAACGACTTATACGGTGTATTGCCAACTTGACCTGGCAACCGACTATGCGGTGTAAAAACCATGAATGAACTCGACCAAAAGCTGACAGCCACCTTTGATGGCAAGGTACTGCGCAAGGATTTACTCCATCGGATTAAGAAGGGAACCAACGTCCCTACCTTCGTGCTGGAGTTTTTGCTTGCGCGCTTTTGTGCAAGTGATGATCAAGCCGAGATGGATTCAGGCATGGAGGCAGTGCTCGCCAGCCTGCAGGACAACTATGTAAAGCCTGACGAGGCCAATGCCGCCCAGTCAAAGGTGGCAACCAAAGGCAAGCACCGCTTTATCGACAAGGTCCATGTTCGGTATGTTGAGAAGGAAAAGCGCCACTGGGCATCCTTGGAGAACTTCAATTCACAGCGAATCGCTATCGGCGAGAAGTTTTACCGAGACAATGACCGCTTACTGGAGGGCGGCATTTGGGCTGAGGTGACGTTGGCACATAACGCAATTGAAGAAGACGATTACGCGTTTTATATTGAAGATCTGCGTCCTATCCAGATCAGCCGCTTCGATTTTGAGCGCTACTGTGAAGGTCGCATGCAATTCACCCGTGACGAGTGGATTGCGGCGATTCTGCGCACCGTTGGCCTGGAACCGACAAAGTTGTCCAAGCGCGTGCAGATGCACTTTATTGCGCGCCTGGCTGCCCTCGTTGAACCCAATTACAACTACATCGAGCTTGGGCCGCGCGGCACTGGGAAGTCATATTTCTTCAGTGAATTTTCGCCCTATGCCACATTGATTTCAGGTGGCCAGGCGACCAAGTCGGCGCTGTTCTACAACAACGCACGCCGTAAGGTTGGACTGGTCGGCTTTTGGGATACTGTGGCTTTCGATGAGGTGGGCGGCATTAAA
Source organism: Alkanindiges illinoisensis (assembly GCF_004377485.1). GTDB lineage: Bacteria > Pseudomonadota > Gammaproteobacteria > Pseudomonadales > Moraxellaceae > Alkanindiges > Alkanindiges illinoisensis_A. The sequence goes on along the minus strand of NZ_SNTY01000035.1, from coordinate 1,370 downwards.
GTCAAAGATCCAGACACCATTCAAATCATGAAAGATTTCATGGCAAATGGGCGCTTTTCACGTGGCGCTGAAGTGATCGCAGATGCTAGCTTAAGCTTTGTTGGTAACTTTGATCTGTCCATCAATCAAGTAGTTAATTCAGTTGAGCATGATCTTTTCCAGCCGTTACCCGCTGAGTTTGATCTAGCGATCATGGACAGGTTTGCAGCATATATACCTGGTTGGGAAATGCCCAAGAATAGTAGTGAGTTTTTAACGAATAGCTATGGATTTATCACCGACTATCTTGCTGAGGCATTTCATTATCAATTCAAGCATACTAATCGATATGAGGAAGTCACAAAGCGTATTAGGTTTGGAAAATCTGTTGAAGGCCGTGACGAAAAAGGAATTAAAAAGACGATTTGTGCCTTTTTGAAGATTCTTCATCCTGTAGGAGTGCCTACTGATGAAGAGTTTGAAGAGTATGTTGCTTATGCCATTGAGTGTCGGCGACGTGTAAAGGAGCAGATGAACAAACGTAAACCCGATGATGAGTTTGCACGTATTGATCTTTCATTCCTGAATACACAAGGACAAGAGGTTGTTGTCTATTGCCCTGAGTCCAAGGACGCTCCCGCCACACAGCAACCGGTGAGGCGCCAGCTCAACGAAAAGCTTGCACCTGAACGTGGTGTTGCGGAAGATGCGATTCAAGAGCTGCGAGTGCCTGAGGCTGCAATCAGGGTCGAATCAACTGCTCCTAACGTCGCCCCCGTTATTGTGGTAGATGAGTTGGTAGAGCGTCACTTTACGGTCATGTACGGTGAAGTCGGCCACAGCTACGAGTCGATCATTGGTCCCTACCTGCGAGGGGCAAAGACGGTCATTATTGAAGACCCTTATATTCGCTTGCACCACCAAATCCAAAATTTCGTTCGCTTTTGTGAGTCCGTCTTAAAGGCAGGAACGGTAAAGAAGATCAACCTCATTACAGGATATGACGATAATACGCAGCTAGCCGATATTACAGAGAAGTTGGGAGAATTGCAGCAGAGCTTGCTTGAGATGGATGTGGTGCTTGAGGTCAAACTCAACCCGAACATGCATGATCGGGAAATCCGCATGGACAACGGTTGGGTCATCAAAATCGGGCGAGGCCTTGATTTTTACCAAAAGCCAGGTAGCTGGTTTGAGGTGGGTGCGAACGACTTGAGCCTGCGGAAGTGTCTTGAAACCAAAGTAGATATTTTTCGCTTTTAATGGTAGTGTTCAAAAAACTGTGTCATTTCCCTACACTGTTAAAAACAGGAATGACACATTATGGCAAATCCCTTTGACTTTGAAACAGCCTTAAAACAACTCCAGTCAGGTCAAGCATTGACTGGAGA
>NZ_SNTY01000034.1 GCF_004377485.1 Alkanindiges illinoisensis | reverse complement strand
AAACGGTTTAACATCCTAAGCTCGCCCTACAGAAATAGACGATCTAGAATTAGTTTACGCTTCAATTTGATCGCTGCAATCTTTAATCTTGAACTGGTTAAAAGATGACTTATGAAAGAGGTCTATTTAATATTAATTATATAGTATGATAATCATTACCATGATATTTCCAAACCTGTCAACAAATATTTTTAAAATTACATTTTTCTAAAAAATTGATCTAAGATTAATTAAATATATACCTTTAAAATGCGATAGGAAGCGATTACAGCGCATTTAACCAAAAAAATAAGTACCCTAGCTTACAACATTTATATTGGCTTAAAACGCAAATGGTGAGCATTTACCATAATATTTATTTTGCATTTCAAAAATTAAAAAAGCAGCATGAGCTGCTGCTTTTCACGGTTAAATTTTATTCCCCAGCATAGCGTCTAATCAGCATAAGCAGTTTAGCTGTGCCGGTATAAAAATTACGAGTTCGTTCAAAAATTTCTTGAGCATCTATGATGGCCTGATCGCCATGCCAGTAACCGGGAATTGAATCCAATGCTTGTCGATTTAAGAGCGCGTTGATTGTCTCGTTAGGTAATAACTTGATGATGTAAACATCAAAATCTTCATACCAATATTCTCGCGTGTAACCATCATTCCAGTCTACAAAATCAACATTGATGAGATTAAACGCCAAAAGTTGAGCATTTAGCTGTTGTTCTTCCGGGGTCAGGTCTGTTTTAAGTGGTAATTTTAATTCAGTTGCAGTAGACATTTTTACTCCTTCGCGGCCTTGGCCACACATGAAAATGAAAGTATCGGGTTGTTGCTGCCGATGATTGTATTATATTAAATAAGCACTTCATTGACAATAACACTTTACATAATTTAGCAATTATAAGTGAAGTGCTCAGGGCATGATGAACTTGGAAACTTTCGTTAACGAAAGTTTCCAAATAACTTAAAGCTGGAAGTCAAAGCCAAGTTGTTCCTTGCCATACGCCTTATTGGATTTCTGGGATGATCGTTCAGAAATAGGCGTCGGTTGAGCGGGTATAACAATTTCTTGCTGCTCGCGGGGCTTGGTGACGGATGAAGGTAATTTATTAGGCTTAACCAGCTTTTGGCTCCAACCCCCTAGATAATGAGCCGGAGTGTTCCAGACCTCGCGTATTTCAAGGCTGAGGGAATTACCGACGCAAATTTCAGCAGGGATATGCCACATGGATAATTGGATGTAGCACATTAGCGCGGCGGTTCGATCAATATCAATGCCCTGTATCCAGAGCTGGTATTGTGGATTTACTTTCTGGGCGCGACACTCTTTTACCACTGCTAATAGTGTTGAGCCAGCACCGCAGGCCGGATCAGATACGGTTAGGAAATTCTTGTGCTCTAGGGATTTTGCAATATCAGGTGTTGTTATTTTTGCCATCAGGTCACTGATAGGACTAGGGGTAAAATACTGGCCTTTGCAGGCTTCGCCAAAACCTTGCTGCATGAATAAATCACCCAGATGGTCATGCGGTTCCTGTCCAGCTTCGGCAATACAGACATAAAGCCCCATTAAATTTGCAAATTTACCGGCTTCATCTTTGGTATAAGCAGAAATTACTTTTAAATATTCGTTTTCAATATCCTGATTGAACAAATGCCTGAATGGATGACCAACCGCATTTCTCAAGGCAGCAGCGGTTAAAAATATAAAATCGCTGAACACGGTATAACGATTTTTACTGGGGGCAATACTGGCAAACAGGGTTTGAAAGTCATTGGTTAGATTGATGACAGTTTGATTCATTGATTTTCCTTCGTAGCCAAGGCCACACATAAAAAAAGGTATGTTAGTGCTGAATTAACATACCTATTATAAAAATTATTATAGTATTTTACAATATCGCTTTACTTAACTTTACCTTATGATTTATAAGGATTTAATCATTCATTTTTTGGTGTGAAATTGCTTTTAACCGTCGATATATTTCATCCAGGTCAAAGGGGAAAATATCGGTAGCAGTACCCAGTAAAATGACGATAAGACAGCCAAAATAAAACACATAGTGAAAGGTAAAACCTGCAAGTAATTTATCCTGCATCAATAACCATATTAATAAGTAACAGATGCCAGCCATTATAAATGCTACTAGCGAAACTAGCGTGATAATCAAAACAAAATTGATCAATAGTCTTAAACAAAACATATTTTCATCCTTCGTAGCCTTGGCCACACATAAAAAATTGGATTCTTTCGTTAACGAAAAAACTGGTATCTATTTCTGGATCAGTCCAGTGCTCTTAAAACCTTGCACACATCAACTTTTTTTTATTTAAGCGCATTAGGCAATGTAGGCGATGATAGGCATAGATGACTAAGCGCAAAACATTTGAAGGCATTGCATTACGGTTATTATTTATTGCATCAAGCTGAAGGGATAAATGGCTCAAAGTCATTAGATTGACAAAAAAACTAAATTCCAGGCAGCTCATTTCGTCCTCAAAGTAGTTGCCTGATACACTGACATGAAACTGGTGTGAAGACTGCAACTGAAAAAAACCGTTTTTAAATATCCAGAATCCACCTTGATAATTTGAACTAAAATGTGAGGCATAGGGATACAAAAATTTTTCCCAGAAGTATATAAGCTGCACAATGGCCGGGGTGTTTCGGGCTGCTTCACCTGCATCATTGTCACTACCGTATGATTCAGCAAGGTTTAATAGGTCTTCAAGGTATGGTTTATAAGAAAGGACAGTCTGGATATCTTCAATATTAATTAATTCACTCATCATATTTTCCTTCGTAGCGATTGCCACACATTTAGGTAGATTATCGGCATTGCAGCCGTTGGGATCATTATATTTATCATGGTAATAATTTACAACAAAGCTTTACAAAATTAAGCTAATTGCTATGGATGGTATGTATTGAATTCTTATCTTTAACAACTTTGTATTAAGTCGCCATGAGCATTACACCTTATGCCCAGGCTAAACACCTCTAATATGTAGCTAGTAGATGAATGAAATTTTCCAGAGTAGGTACAGCTCAAGCCACCCGGTTTTTGCGTCATGCTATGTTAAACTTAGTCGAATTTAATCTATGCTATTACTTTGGTTTATATATTGGTCGGTCATGCAAAGCTGATTGTTTATTCATTTAAAATTTAAAAATATCTAGCATTCAATCACTATAAGGACAGCTTTAGTGGTTTGCTTGAGGACATAGATCAATGTGCATTTTCAAAAATAACGAAACCCAAATTGATTAATTAAGGTTCAGAGGGATAGATGAAGAAATTAGGTTTAATACTGTTGCTTGGTGGCTTAGTCATATCAACTGCCTCTGTACATGCAGGTTATGATGAGGGCAAGGCCGCATATGACAAAAGAGACTACACGACAGCATTACAAGAATGGCTGCCTTTGGCAGAACAGCAAAATGCAGCAGCGCAAACCCGTTTAGGAACAATGTATGCTAGGGGTGAAGGTGTTTCACAGAATTACACACATGCACTTAAGTGGTATCGTAAAGCTGCTGAACAAGGCCAAAGCGTTGCACAATTTAATTTAGGAGTAATGTATGAGAACGGATACGGTGTCTTAAAAGATTACATACAAGCGCTTAAGTGGTTTCGCAAAGCCGCTGATCAAGGCAATGCCGATGCACAGTATAGTCTAGGTGTGATGTATGACAATGGATATGGGGTCTCACAAGATTATGCTCAAGCACTTAATTGGTATCTCAAAGCCGCTGATCAAGGCAATGCCGATGCACAACATAATCTAGGTGCAATGTACATAAAAGGCGACGGCGTTGCACCGGATGATACCCAGGGAGTAAATTGGTATCGCAAGGCTGCTGAACAAGGCGATGCCATTGGACAGTATAAGCTAGGCCTGATGTATAGCCTTGGACGAGGCGTTACTCAGGATCATACTCAAGCACTCCACTGGTTCCATCTAGCTGCCGAACAGAACTATACCGATGCACAATATAATATTGGTCTTATGTATGCAGCAGGTGAGGGTGTCTTACAAGATTATGAACAGTCATTCAACTGGTATCACAAGGCCGCTGAACAAGGCCATGCCGCTTCTCAATATAAATTAGGTTTGATGTATGACAATGGTCAAGGCGTGGTTCAGGATTATATTCAAGCCGCAAGTTGGTATCGCAAAGCCGCTGATCAAGGCTATGCTGATGCACAATACAATTTGGGTGTGATGTATACCAAAGGTCAGGGTGTGATACAAGATTATGCTCAAGCACTTAATTGGTATTTAATTGCAGCTAACCAACATGATGCTGCTGCAATTAATAACCTTGGTGTGTTTTATGATAAGGGGAACTATACGACGGTTAAAGATTTGCCACTGGCCTACGCGCTATTCAATCTGGCAGCCAGTTATAATCCGTCAGAAAAACTATACGCTGAAAATCGTGATAGAGAGCTACGTGGTCTTGAGCAAAGTGGACAAGTGGCCCTGGGGCAGGAGTACACCCGCAGATTAGCCCATACCAATGACATTAGGGCAACTATACTAGAAATTATAAAACCCAAACCAAAAGCCAGTGCGACCAGCAAATAAAAGGCTAGACTATGATAATTAATAAGGATCAATAGAAGCAGATACACCTGCTTTTGTTGATCATATACGATCAATTGCTAGCTAAGGTGCCATTACTCTACTTATAGGTTTTGGTAATCACGATACAAAAAAGCTTAGTTAATCTTTCTCAGTTGTTGCTTTAGCAAGTCCAGTGCCTTTTGTTCCATGCCTCTGATGATAACGGCAAGATGTGGGGGAACCCGAACGGTAATGGTTTGCCAATCACTCGGGTAATTGACCTGAACATATTTGTCATAAACCTTGATTAGCGCATCATTTAGCCACTGCCGGGTTTTGCTGAACTGATTGGCAACTTCGGTGGCTGGCATGCCTTTGACCATGACCAGGTAGCAGGCCTGTTTACGTTCTTCTGAAAAGTTTGCCAAAGTGGGCAGTAGTGCATCATATTGTTCTTGTGTCAGAATGCCCTGGTAGCCTGATTTTTTCATCACGATACTGATTCCATCATGGGCAGAACTTTCGTTAACGAAAGTTCTGCATGTTTGATCAACTTTGCAGCTCAAGCTGGGCGGTTGGATACTGCTGCTCGATTTGTTTTAAAAATTCTTGGAGCTGCTGGGTAATCTGTTGATGCTGCTCATCACTGCCGACCAAAGAAATACTGATAAACTTGAGATCATGGCCTGACTTGAATGATTCATTGGAAGACTGCTGGCCAATTGACCGGTCTTTAGTCCCTGCATTGTCATTACTATCAAAATTTTCACCGGCTTCAGCAGCTTCATACTCAGTATTATCAGGCCGACTAGCACGGTCTACAGAAGCTTCATCCTGCTCAGCGATAGGGCTAGCCGCTTTGGGCTTATCCTTTTCCTTTAACTTGTTTAAAAACGCATTGGCGGCCTGCTGGGTAATAATGTCAGAACTGTCCTTAAAGGAATCCAGCCATTTGTCAATTTGATGAGGATATTTCTTATAGGCCGAGCTAATGGCATATAAGGCTTCAAGGTCGTTGCAGCGTTTCATGTCATACAGGAACTTGAGTTTTTCAGGCATTTCAAGCAGTTTTAAATGCTTGGATACCCATGCCGGTTTTGCACCAAGCCGTTTTGCAATGTCTTCTTTTTTAAGGCGCTTGGCCTTATCTTCATGATTGGCCAGCTTATAAATCTTCTGAGCAATCTCAAGCGGTGTTAAATCCTCACGCTCCAGATTATCAATCATTTGATTGATTTCATCATGCTGCTCATCAATAAACGCCGGAATGGATTTTAAGCCAAGCAGGGTAGATGCCCTAAAACGCCTGGCACCGTTATTAATAATAAAATGCCCGGACTTGTCTGGATTGGGGCGAATTGAAATGGGCGTCAATACCCCATTTTCCCGGATGGTATCTGCCAGTGCCTGTAATTTGTCTTCATCGAACACCAGACGGACGTTTAACGGGTCTTCTTCAATCAAGGCAAGGTCAATATGCAGTTGATCCTTGGTATTCTGGGCACGGCTTGGCTTGCCAACCAGGGAGCCAATATTTAAGTTATCGAGTGCATCAAGTGACATAATTATTTCCCTAAATTGATTGATATATTTTGGAGACGACAGCTTTCATTTCCTTGCCAACATCACGGGCAGAAGTTTTGCCAAGCCGCCATACCGGGATGCCCTGATCCAAGGCCTCTGGTATTGCCTGACGCTCATTAATCTTAAATTCAGGGTCTAGCAGGTATTGAGAATAGGACGTTCTTAGCTGTTCCAACAGGGTGAGCTGGCGATGACTGACCCCTTTAACCCGGTTGGGAACAATCCCTAAAAAATTCAGGCGAGGGTTATACTGTTCCTTAATGTTATTTAGGGTGTTGAGGATACTGGCAATCCCGGCTATGGAAAAACTTTCAAGCTCAATCGGGGATACTACGCTGTCACTGACAATAAGCGGGGCAATCTGTAAGGCACTGGCAGTTGGGGCGGTATCGACAATGCAAATGGTTTCATCATCAATGGACTTGATCAGTTGATTCATGTTCTGCACAAACAACTTTATATCCAGGTTATTGACCAGGCTGGCGTCACCTTTCAATAAAACAGCATGGGGTAGGGGCATATCCAGGCTAAAGTTGTCCTGAAATAAACTGCTGGCCGAAGCCACTGCCTGAAAGTCAGTCTTACCTAGAACGCTTGAGCTGTTGCCTTGGGGGTCAAGATCAATAAACACGACTTTTTTACCCAGCTCATGCAGGTAAAAAGCAATGTGCAGGCTTAGCGCACTTTTTCCAACGCCGCCCTTTTGATTTGCAATCGTAATTATTTTCATAAAATTGTCCTTGCCCCTTAACTGCCAAAATTTATAAAAATTGCGCCCAATGTAGCACCAATTAGGGAATAAAACACATCGCCTATGACTGGGTTACTCATCTTAACTCCTTCGTAGCGTTAGCCACACATCAATAAAAAGTTCAAGTGAACAAAACAAGTATCTAAAAAAATATAGGGTATTGTCAATAACACTTTACACTAATTCAATATTTTTTGTTATGACGCCAAAGATGAAATTTTCGTTAACGAAATTTTTATCTTCTAATTGCTGTATTTGCATTGTAGCTCAAAAGTGCTACAATAAACTTACCAAGACAGGAGTAAATACCATGAACACTAAAGCCGATGTAGTTAGGGCAAGGGTTGACGGTGATATCAAACAGAAGGCCGAAGTGGTGTTAGGCTCAATAGGTTTAAGCATGTCTGACGCAATCAGGATTTTTTTGCATCAGGTGATAGTCCGTCAGGAGTTTCCGCTTGAACTTAGAGTTCCTAACGCTGTGACACTCGCTGCCATGAAAGCACCTGTTGAGCCGCAGACCTACCCAACAGCAAAAGCACTATTTGTTGAGTTAGATAATGCTGATAATCAGGATTAAAAAGCAGTTTAAAAAAGATTTAAAACGGGCATTAAATGATCCTAAAAAGGATACAGATTTACTACTACAGCTTATTGATGAGCATTTAGTGAAAACAGGAACTGTCCCGGATGAATATAAGCCACATCCCTTAGTTGGGAACTGGAAGCCCCACATGGAATGCCATGTGCAACCGGATTTCTTACTGATCTGGGACGTGGATTGGGACAATCAGGAATTGATTTTAGCCCGGTGCGGATCACATGCTGACCTGTTTTAATTGATTTTTATCTTATAACTGCTCAAGTCGTTTAATGGCATCAATTGGGCAGTTTTTTTTATGTGCTTCCCATGCCTGAAGGTTACGACGATTGAGTTTCAAGCCTTCAGCAGCCTCATCAATACTCAAATTTTTCCGTAGACGAATCGTCTTAAAGACATTACAACGCTTAATGGCAGTACGTTCATTAATATAGGCCTGTTGCAGTAAGGCAAGCTGATTACTGTCCAGATTTAAAAAAGTATCCAGCCTTTGATCATCCATTTTTGTTTTGGTGTCATTTTCCAGTTGCTTTAGCCGATTTTGCACCATTGAGCTTGCCGAGGTATTGATCGCTGTTAATGCAGTGTGTAGTTTTGTTTGATCAATCGGGGTACTAAAGACCTGGTTATCCTTATTGGCCGCCAGGATCGGATTGGCTAATTCTTCTATGGCAAATAATCTACCAATGACATGATAAGGCGTATAATTCATAAGTATGCAGTACGAGGGAATGCGGATAAAAGATGAGTAAAAATGCGATGCTACCTGAAAGCCAGAAGGCGGTGCAACTTTTAAAAGTCCAATTTGGTCTAAACGTCAAACGCTACCGCAAAAACGCTTCCTTATCCCAATTAGAGCTAGGTCAAAAAACTGGCCAAACGCAACCACAAATATCAGCCATTGAAAACGGTCGTGTAAACATTAGCTTTGAAAAGATGGCACTGGTCACATTCGCATTAAAAAAGACAATTTCCGACATGTTCCTGTGACAAAAAAATAACTTAAATGACAAATTTTATCAATTAGGGTATCGACCCTGTAATTTTTCTGTTTTAGAATTATTGGACAGAACATTCTGTCTATTCAGTTAATAATTTCTTAGGTTTACTTCAGATAAAGAACTTTATCGTTCGTTTTTTTTAATAAGGTATTGTTTTAAATGCTTAAAAATATTCATCCCTATCTATTTTATTGCCTTCAATTAACGAAATATACTATTTCGTTAACTCGTTATATATAAATTCATAAAATCGACTTGCTATACTACGTTTAGATGATATTCTATAATTCGTTATAGAGATATTTAACTATTAGCATGGCGATCTTGAAACATTTAGTATGTCCGACTTATCCAGTTCCAGCGGAAGAATTAACGGACATGAACACCATCCAAGAATCAACCCTTGTCGATAACGCAAGAGCTAATGCAGTTAAACAAATCAAGATTGCGCCAACGCCTGAAGGTAAAGGCTTTCACATTTATGTGACGTTATCGTGGAAAGATGAAGAATTACTGCTGGTTAATACCAAGAAACAACCGCGAGTATGGTCAAGTTTAGACAGGCTCTATTCGCATATTGAGACTAAATACAATGCGGTGAAGTATCTCACTGTGTTTTTTAAGGATACTGACGTTAATGAACGACAAGTTTCTTCGGGTGAAGGAAAAGCTCCAACGTGAATTGGGTCAAACCATTACACAGCTTTTAACCGAAAAAGATGTAGTGGAAATTATGCTCAATCCAGATGGCAAATTATGGGTTGAGCGCCTGGGACAAGAAATGCAACCGGTCGGTGAAATGTTTGCTTCTCAGGCAGAATCATTAATGGCCACTGTTGCATCCACGATCAATACAACAATTACTAGTGAAAAACCGATTTTAGAATGTGAGCTTCCTATTGATGGAAGCCGTTTTGAGGCATTGATCCCCCCTATTGTCAGTGCACCGACGTTCACGATCCGTAAGAAAGCCTACAAGATTTTTACCCTCGATGATTATGTCAATGACGGGATAATGTCGTCTTATCAGAGAGAAATGATTATTAGTTCGGTAAAAAACCGCAAAAATATTCTGGTTGTTGGTGGTACGGGTACGGGAAAAACCACCTTAACCAACGCGATTATCGAAGCAATTTCAACTTATAAGCCAGACCATCGGTTGGCCATTATCGAAGATACCGGCGAGATCCAATGTAGTTCAAAGAATGTGGTCATCATGCGTTCCACTGAGCATGTGTCCATGTTGCGACTATTAAAGGCAACCATGCGTTTACGCCCGGACAGGATTTTGGTGGGTGAAGTACGGGGCGAGGAAGCACTTGCCCTGTTAAAAGCCTGGAACACTGGCCATCCTGGTGGCGTAGCCACAGTGCATGCCAATGATGCACGCGCCGGTTTAATCCGCATGGAACAACTCATAAGTGAAGCGACTCCAGCTCCACAACAACAACTTATTGCTGAGGCGGTTGATGTCGTTATTTGCATCGTCAAATCCGAAGGGGGCCGCAAAGTAAAAGAAATTATTTCTGTCGATGGCTACAGAAATAATGATTATCAACTGACCACGATTAATTAATCGTAAGAGAGCTATGACAATGAATCCTACACTACCAACATTAAATTTGCAGTTTATGCAGTCCCGTACCTTTTTATATTGGGTATTGGCCATTGCAGTTATAGCTGTTCTGGTACTGATGCCTGACTTTGCTCATGCTGCAAGCACCAGCAGCAACATGCCTTGGGAAGACCCACTGACAAAATTCAAGGATAGTGTGACCGGCCCTGTTGCCATTGGTATTGCAATTCTGGCGATTGCTACAGCCGGTATGACCTTGATCTTTGGTGGTGAAATGAATGAGTTCACCAGAAAAATGATTATGGTCGTTCTTGTTGTTTCCATCATCGTATTTGCAGCACAGCTACTCACCAACCTGACTGGTAAATCAGCAACTATTCCAACTTGTGAAAATACACAAGCAGTGACTTGTTCAAATCAGTAAGTAGGTAATTCCATGAGCAACGAAACTCCATTGCGACGTTCAACCATTAATCGTGCTTTAACACGGCCAAGCTTATTGCTGGGGTGTGAACGGGAATTGATTTTAGTGGCTGGTCTGATCGCAGCAATTATGATCTTTGCGCTTAAAACCTGGTCATCCATCCTGTTTGGCGTCGGAATATGGGTCGTTGCTCTAATTTTATTAAGACGCATTGCCTCGGCTGATCCGCTAGCGTCAAAGGTGTATTTACGCCAATTCAAGAACCAAGATATTTACCTGGCTCGTTCTACGCCATTTCGTACAGAATAATAGGTAATAAAATGCTCGCATTAGAAACATATCGGAAAAAGGCCAAAGGCCTGCCGGACATTTTAAATTATGCCGCCCTGGTCGATAGTGGCGTTGTTATGAATAAAGACGGCAGCATCATGGTGGGCTATTTTTATCGTGGTGACGATATTGGTAGTGCCACCAATGATGAGCGCAATTACATCACCAACCGGGTGAACGCGGCGTTATCCCGCTTTGGTAATGGCTGGGTGAGCTGGCATGATGCAGCACGAATTGCTGATAACTATTATCCTGAATCCGAGCGAAACCATTTTCCTGATCCAGTATCAAAATTAATTGACGATCATCGTCGTCAGGGTTTCCAGCAAGAAGGCGGCCATTATGTCACCGAATATGTAATGGTCATTAGCTATATGCCGCCATTGCGTGTTTCATCCAAGGTCAATGACTTGATCTGGCGTGATGATGCCAATATGCCCAAGAAGTCAGTCCAAGACCAGATACTTGATTATTTCTATAAACACCTTGCCACCTTTGAGGATTTGATTGGTGGCACTATCGCCTTGCAGCGCATGAAAGGCTATACCGTCACCGATCAGTTTGGCCGTGAGCATTTACGGGATGAGCTGGTCAATTATCTGATGTACTGCCTCACTGGTCGTTTCATTGAATTGAATATCCCGCCGTATGGCGCTTACATGGACACCTATTTGGGTGGTCATGTCCTAGTCACTGGTGATACCCCAAAAATCGGTAATAACTACATTTGCCCAGTGGCCATTGAAGGCTATCCGCCAGAAAGCTATCCCAATATTCTTGCCGTATTAGAAGCGCTGCCACTGTCCTATCGCTGGTCAAGCCGCATGATCTATCTGGATCAGCATGAGGCACTCAGCGAGCTGAACAAGGTCAAGCGCAAGTGGAAACAAAAAGTCCGGGGCTTTTTTGCCCAAACCTTTAAAACCCAGAATGCCCAGATTAATGAAGATGCCCTGTTAATGTCGGTCGATGCGAACAATGCCATTACTGAGGCTTCTAGTGGTCTGGTCACTTTTGGGTATTTCACCAGTATTGTGGTTATTCAGGGTGAAAATCTCGAAGAAGTCCATGAGCAGTCACGCTTTGTTGTCCGTGAAATTCAACGTCTCGGTTTTACATGCCGTACTGAAACCATTAATTCTTTAGAAGCATGGCTAGGGACGCTGCCGGGTCATGCAATGCCAAATATTCGTCGCCCCTTAATTCATACGTTAAACCAGTCGGATTTATTACCTTTAAGTAATATCTGGGCTGGCCGTACCGAATGCCCATGTCCTTATTACCTACCACACTCACCACCACTCATGTATGGCTCAACCAATGGGGCAACGCCGTTTCGGATAAACCTGCATGTTGATGATCTTGGCCATACCCTGATTTTTGGGCCAACCGGTGCTGGTAAGTCTGTATTGCTCAATACACTGGCCGTCCAGTTCCTGCGTTACAAGGATGCCCAGATATTTGCCTTTGATAAGGGTAATTCTGCCTGGGCTGCATCATTGGCCTGCGGTGGTAAACATTATGATATTGGGGGCGAGGAAAATGTCCTGTCATTTGCGCCTTTATCAGCCATTGATAGTGATGTGGACTTGAACTGGGCGATTGAGTGGATCGGCACTTGCTACCATTTGCAAACTAATCAGACCTTAACACCAAAACAAAAAAGCGAAGTTACCCGTGCCATGAAACTGTTACGGGAAGAAAAAGTACCTGGGGAGCGCTCCATTACTGACTTCTTGCTGACCGTTCAGGATGAAGATGTGCGTAGTGCCTTAAAGCATTATTCCATTGACGGCATTTTAGGCTCATTGCTTGATGCCCGGCATGATGGCCTGATCACCGGCAATGAACACTGGACAGTCTTTGAGATTGAACATCTCATGGAAATGGGTGAGGCGAATTTATTGCCGGTATTGTTATACCTGTTCCGCCGTATTGAAAAATCCCTGAATGGCCGTCCAACCATGCTGATTCTGGATGAGGCCTGGTTAATGCTGGGTCACCCAGCCTTCAGGGCAAAAATCCGTGAATGGTTAAAGGTTCTGCGTAAAGCCAATTGTCTGGTGTGCATGGCAACCCAGTCTCTCACCGATGCGGTGTCTTCAGGCATTTTTGACGTCCTCATTGAATCTTGCCCAACCAAAATTCTGTTGCCTAATCCAGAAGCGGATAAAGCCGGTACTGCTGAAGTGCCTGGGCCAAATGACCTTTATACGATCATGGGGTTAAACAGCACTGAAATTAATATGCTCAAGAATGCAACCCGCAAGCGCGACTATTACTTTACCAGTGCTGAAGGTAAACGCATGTTTACCCTGGGTCTGGACAGCGTTGCCTTAAACTTTGTAGCAGTGAATTACAAGGATAATCACAAGCTTATCCGTGAGTTTATGGAAGTAGATGGCCAGGGCTGGCCTTTCAAATGGCTGGAACATAAAGGAATCAATTTTGACATCCCCACTCACTAATGTGAGTGGATACCCAACATTACTATTGAGGAATTCCTAATTCAACGAGAACTACCTATGCAGACTAACTACACAGGACTTACATTCTCTCCAAAGGCTAACCCCGCAAGCCCTGCGGTTTTAATATTCATGGCCGCGTTGATATCACGATCATGGTTGTTCTTGCATTTTGGACAAGTCCAGAAACGGGTTTCCAGATTTAATTTATCCAGAATATACCCACAGCTTGAGCAACGCTTTGAGCTAGGGAAGAACTGGTCAATTAAAGCCAGACGTCGGCCTGCCCAGTCTGCTTTATATGTAAGCATGGCTATAAAACGTCCCCAGCTTGCATCCGCAATATGTTTGCTCAGGCAGTGGTTTCTAATCATGTTTTTTACACGCAACGATTCAACGCAAATTACTTGGTTTTCGTTTATCAATTCACGGGACAACTTATGCAAGTTATCCAATCGGCAATCCGAGATTTTCGCATGAATACGGGCAACTTTTTGTCTAGCTTTAATACGATTGGCAGAACCAATCTTTTTGCGACTCAATACTCGTTGTGCTTTAGCCAGACTGTTTTTGTATTTAGCGGTATAACGCGGATTGGCAATTTTGTGACCGTTATCGGTAACAAACAGGTGTTTAATTCCCACATCAATACCAATGGTTTTATTGGTTTTGGGCAGGATTGGATTCTCAAATTCGCACAGGCAGGATACAAAATAACGGCCTGCACAATCTTTGGAAATAGTGAGAGTCGTGGGAGAGGTTGGCAGGTCACGCGACCAGCGTATATCAAGTGGCTCTTTACTTTTGGCGATGTAAATTTTGCCATCCGTATATTTAAAAGCACTTTTGGTGAACTCAGCCGATTGCTTACTGGTTTTTTTCTTGAACGTAGGATACTTGCTCCGTCCTTCAAAGAAGTTTTTAAAGGCCGCTTGTTGATGGCGCAATACCTGTTGAGTGGGAACGCAGGATACTTCATTCAGAAAAGCAAACTCAGGCATTTTCTTGAGTTCAGTCAGTCGAGCATTCGCTTGAAGATAGCCAATATTTTCTTTGCTCTGGTAGTACCGATCAGTACGCCAACGCAAGATAGAGTTATAGACAAATCGCACACACCCAAAAGTTTGAGCAAGCAATTTAACTTGATCAGGCGTGGGGTAAAAACGATATCTGTAAGCTCTGTGTTTCATGTTTCACATTTTAATAATAAAAATGTGAAACTGCAAATAATATCTAATTTAAAGGAGATAGGCACTATAACTTTGTTAGGAAAAATAAAGTTTTTGCCTAAATTTCTATGAAGAAACATATCATTAACATGATTACTGTCATTGCTCTGTGCCAGACCGGTTGTGTCAACCAGCCTATTAACCAGAGTTCTTATACATCAGGTGTGACGGCCGCGAATACTGAGATTCTGGCTGATTCCATCGCTCGCTATGTCGCGTATAAATTGCCTGCGGCCAATAGCACGGTCACTGTGATCCCAGCACGTCAAAATGACCGGTTGGCCAATGCCCTGACCACCAATTTAAAAAATCGGGGTTTTGGCATTGCCGATGATACAGCGCCGAATCCATCCGCCGTTCCTTTGGCGTATCTGGTCACACCTTTAGAAAATGGCCTGCTCATTGTGATCCGGTTAAATGGGCAGGAAGTGACGAATATGCTGATCCGGGACACTCAGACAAAACAATGGTCTTTGCTCAATAGCTATACAGTTAAAGGGGGTTGATCATGGCTGATAAACCAAACTATGAACAACAGCCCGATGATCTGGATTTAAACAATCCGGCATCAACGGATTCACCTGATATTTTGGAAGGTGACCGTCAACAGGTAACCGGCGGCCGTCGCCTGACCAAAACGCCCCTTATTGTTATTCTGGTCATTGCGATTGTTTCCATTGCCATGATTGCATTTGCCATGATCAATAGCACCAAGCATGATGAAGCGCAACTGGCAGAAGATGAACCCACGCCAGGGGCACAAACTTCTGGTGATAATAAAGCCCCTGAAGAATTATTTAAAAACGCACCAACCAATGGCTCTATCGCCCCTGCACCTGCCTATAGTTTAAGTGGGGCAGGGACAAGCGCACCGTGTTTGGAAAATGTCATCGGGCCTGATGGCCAGCTTGCATTAAATCCTGATGGTTCTCCACAACAACGGGCATGTGCCAATTTGTCAGGGGCAACAGCACCTGTAGCAACTGCGCCTGTAGAGGGTTCGTTAGAGGACTATCAAAACAAGCGCCGCTTAATGCTACTGGATGCTGAACGGCAACGTCTTGAGATGCAAAACCAGAATATGCAGGCCTTAAATCAGGCCAGGATTGAAGGTGTTCGTCAGCGTGAAAGTGCCAGGATGCAGGCCATTTCCGATGAGCAAAACATGCTGGGCAGCGTATTGGGGGCAGCAACCACTGTAAACGGCAACCTGAAAAAATCATCATCAAGTGGTTCATCAGCCGGTGGCCTGATGAATGCTTTGGCCAGTGGTTCATCAGCGCCTGATATGGACACAGTAGCAGCCCAGGGCGGGAGCAATGGCCGCCCGTCAATGGATGAGCTGAATGGCCAGACCCGAAAAGCGGCTTTTGCAAAATCTGACCAGTCTGAAGAGGTGTACTTAAATAAAGCCCTGGTTCCGGCATTGTCACCGTATGAAGTTAAAGCCGGTACGGTAATTCCGGGTGTGATGGTGAGTGGGATTAGTAGTGACTTGCCAGGGCAAATTGTAGGTCAGGTGAGCCAGAATGTGTATGACAATAAAACGGGTAAATATTTGCTGATTCCGCAAGGGGCAAAACTGGTAGGCCTGTATGACAATGGGGTAACGCTGGGGCAAACCCGGATTTTGATTGCATGGACACGCATTATTTATCCTGATGGGGCATCAATCAGTCTGGAAAATATGAGTGGATATGATCAGGCTGGCTATGCCGGTTTCCATGACAAGGTTAATAATCACTATTTTAAATTGTTTGGCCAAGCAACTTTATTATCGCTACTGAGTGCCGGTGCTCAGTTGTCACAGCCTCAAGCGTCCAATGGTGAAAATATTAATGAGCGACAAACCGTTGCTGGGGCAATTGGCCAGCAATATAGCGAGCTGGGTACGGAGCTGGCGCGTCGTAACATGAATATTGCACCAACCCTGAAGATTCGCCCAGGCTACCGGTTCAATATCATGGTTAAAAAGGACATGATCCTAAAACCTTACCATTAACTTTAGTCGTTAACTGGTTACCTAAAAACTGGAAGTTAAATTTTTAACTTCCAGATTTCAGTGATTCACTTCCACAGGCAAGAGCGCTTTCATTCAGGTTTAGGGTCATGCAATATAATTTTATCAATAATGATGAAGTACTCAATCAAGCACACCGAGTCATGGAAATGGCCTTATCCAAAGTGACTGCTGCTGATTTTAATATGACAGATATGGATTTTATCCAGATTAAGTCATTGATTGCCGTCAATGAATTGCATCAGGTCAATGCCAGCGCCTTAATTTTGATTCACTATGCCCTGACTAAAATCCGGGTACATACTGAATCTATGAGCCACAAAGCGCCTGAGCTATTACAGGAAGATTTAGGCCTGCTTAAACTGATTGCAGACGCCGCCCATAACTTACCCACTTTACTGATTAAATCCCTGGACAGTGAGCAGATTAAAGCTGAAGGGGAACGATTAAGAAAAGTGCTGCACGACCACTAGATTTTAATATTTGGCGTAACCAAGGATACCACCATGACAATCAGACGCTTATTTATTGCGGAAAAGCCCGATCTGGCCAAGGCAATCCGTGATGGCC
>NZ_SNTY01000033.1 GCF_004377485.1 Alkanindiges illinoisensis | reverse complement strand
CAATCTGTTTTATAGCTTCAGCTTTGAATTCCGCTGTATAAAACTTTGGTTTTTTGCTCATGGTAAACTCCTGATGAGTACGTTTAGTTTACCAAGTGAAAGCTTCCGTTTTTATCAGCACACATCATTATGTCTAAGGACTCACGGTTATAATCATCAATTACGTTGTGAACACGGTAATTACGTCCATCACTGAGTTGATCGTGCATAAAGTCCATTGACCATGATTCATTCTTAGCCATTGGTACCTCAAGGGGTTTAGGTTGTTCTCGCCTAATACGTTTGTTCGGTTTAATGCGAAGGTTAAGTTCAAGCTCCTTATAAATCCGATAAACACGTTTATGGTTCCAAGGGTAGCCTTTGACGTTACGCAGGTATAAAAAGCAAAGCTTAAATCCCCAAGTCTTATTCTCACTGGTGAGCTTGCTCAGCCAGTCTGCGATGATCACATTTTGCTCTTGAATTTGCGCTGTGTAGCGATAACAGGTTTGACTAACTTTAAACATGAGGCAGGCCTTGCTCACCGATATTTTATATTGCTCAACAACTTGCTGAGCAAGTGATTTACGCTGAGTTGGCCTTAAAACTTTTTTGAAAGTGCATCTTGCAGGATATCTGATTTCAGCCGTTCATCCGCATACATACGTTTTAGGCGAGCATTTTCAGCCTCTAGTTCTTTAAGTCTGGTCATCATGGAAAGTTCCATGCCGCCATACTTAGACTTCCACTTGTAAAATGTTGCAGTGCTCATGCCATGTTCGCGACATAGGTTCGGAACAGGAGTTCCTGCTTCAGCTTGTTTCAAAATACTCATGATTAGGCTGTCTGAATATTTAGATGTTTTCATAGAAAATCTCCCTAGATAAAGGTTATTCGATTTTCTACTTTTGAGTTCAATTATTTGCAGGGTGCATTACCAAAGCCTCTTACTACTTTTGAGTATCTTCTGGTTAAACAACTGCTTAATTATAAAAATTTTATTTCATCCTTATCATTTCTGCAAAAAATATAGAATTCTTTAAAGTGGAAAATTTTGATTACCGATTCTATTAATTATTCAGAATTCCTTGTTGTCGCAATTTGTCTAAAATAAATTTTTAACCACCTTGAAAACTTATAAAATTATGTTTACTTAATTCCATATTTCAAATATTATTGAATTATGGAAACTAAATTGATTGTTGCTGCATTGGCAGCACTCGCCCAAGAATCCCGCCTCGCTATTTTCCGTCTATTGGTTCAAGCAGGGCCTGATGGCATGCCTGCTGGCCGTATTAGTGAATCTACTGGGATTGCCCCATCATCCCTGTCTTTTCATCTTAAGGAAATGAGCCATGCTGATATGGTCACTTCAAAGCAAGAGGGGCGCTATGTCATCTATAGTGCCAATTTTGACACCATGAATACCTTGCTGGCTTATCTCACCGAAAACTGTTGTAACGGGGTTCCCTGCACGCCAGAGGTGGGGTGCGACCTCAATCAGACCTGAAAATTTTCAGGGGTTATTATCAGGAAATAAATATGTCCCTTGATCATGCGGTGGATAAGCGCTTTAACGTTTTAATTTTATGCACTGGTAACTCAGCACGTAGCATTATGGCTGAGGCTATTTTCAACAGTTTACCCGACCAAAAATTTCAGGCCTACAGTGCTGGCAGTGATCCCACAGGCGTGATTAATCCCTATGTCATTGAGTTGGTGCAATCTATTGGTTATCCCACTGAAAACCTACGCAGTAAAAGCTGGGATGAGTTTAGTCAGACCAATGCACCGCATATGGATTTTATTTTTACCGTTTGTGATAAAGCGGCTGGCCAGACTTGTCCAGTGTGGCCGGGTCAACCCATTTCAGCACACTGGGGTTTAGAAGATCCTGCCCGCTTTGAGGGTAATCCTGACGAGACACGTAAATATTTCTTAAAGACTTTTCACCAGTTGCGCAATCGTATCCAGATTTTTGCAGCCTTACCCTTGCATACGCTTGAACGCACTTCCTTACAACAGGAATTAAATCAAATCGGGCAACTAACCCTGAGTCCAGAATATGACTAATTCTAAAACTGTGGTGATTTACCATAACCCCAATTGTGGTACCTCACGCAATACACTAGCACTGATCCGTAATACCGGTATTGAACCTGAGATTATTGAATATCTGAATAACCCGCCAAGTCGGGAACAACTGGTGACCCTTATCGCAGGGACAGGCCTAAGTATTCGGGAAGTGCTACGCAAAAATGTTGAGCCATACATCCAGCTTAATCTGGATGATCCGGTATGGACTGATGATCAGCTGCTTGATGCCATGCTTCAGCATCCGATCCTGATTAACCGGCCTATTGTGGTGACTGAACTGGGCATTCGCCTGTGTCGGCCTTCTGAAGTAGTACTGGATATTTTGCCACTGCCTCAATTAAATGCCTTTACCAAGGAAGATGGTGAACGGGTCATTAATGCGGAGGGCAACCGTGTCAACTAAGCCGCATGAGTTACCCAGTCTGGATACTGACCTGTTGCTGGCACCCACCAAGCTACAGGTTGAAACAGATCAGGCGCTGAGTCACCCACCACGTATTTTGATTTTATATGGTTCATTGCGTAAGCGCTCCTATAGCCGTTTTCTGGCATTAGAAGCACAACGCCTGCTGGAATACATGGGCTGTGAGGTTAAGGTATTCCATGCCGATGGCTTGCCTTTACCAGATAGTGAGGATGAAAGCCACGTTAAGGTACAGGAGCTGCGCAGTCTGGCCTTATGGTCAGAAGGCATGGTGTGGTGTACTCCGGAGCGACATGGTGCCATGACCGGCATCATGAAAAGCCAGATTGACTGGATTCCTTTATCACAGGGTGCGGTACGACCCACACAGGGCAAAACCCTTGCACTCATGCAGGTGAGTGGTGGCTCGCAATCATTTAATGCAGTAAACCAGCTACGCATTTTAGGCCGCTGGATGCGCATGTTTACCATTCCCAATCAATCCTCGGTTCCCAAGGCATTCTTGGAGTTTGATGACGGAGGACGGATGAAGCCGTCAGCCCTGTATGACCGGGTGGTTGATGTGATGGAAGAGCTGGTGAAATTTACCCTGTTGCTGCGTGGTCGTCAGGATTATCTGGTAGATCGTTATTCGGAACGTAAGGAATCGGCAGAAGAACTGTCAAAACGGGTTAATCAAAAAAGTATTTAAGTTTTCTATGTTTAAATAATTATCTTGGGGAAATCCATGGGTCAAAAAATCTGGAATGTATTGGTGCTGTGCACGGGCAACTCGGCCCGCAGCATTATGGGGGAAGCACTCATCAATGTGCTGGGACAAGGACGTTTTAAGGCCTATAGCGCGGGTAGCCAGCCCATGGGCCGGGTAAATCCATTTGCGGTTGAACAAGCGCAAACCATTGGCTATGACACCTCAACGGTACGCAGCAAAAGCTGGGATGAGTTCTCACAGCCGGATGCTACTCCCATGGATATTGTGATTACCGTTTGTGATAGCGCAGCGGGTGAAAGCTGTCCATTATGGCGCGGTAGCCCCATCAAGGTACACTGGGGTTTTGCTGATCCCTCGCATGTGAATGGCAACGATGACGATAAACGTACGGCCTTTACTAAAACCTTTGCACAAATCCGCAAAAAAGTAGAAGCCCTCATGCAGTTGCCAATTGATCAGCTAACCACCGGACAACTGACCACTGAATTACAAGCCATTGGCGATACTGAGGTTTAAAAAGGATATAAGCCATGAGCATTTTTGAACGCTACCTGACGGTCTGGGTTTTCCTGTGCATTATCGTTGGCATTGCTTTAGGCCAGTTTTTTCCGAGTTTGTTTCAAGCCATTGGACATATGGAAATTGCCAAGGTGAACCTACCCGTGGGTCTGCTGATCTGGGTAATGATTATTCCCATGCTGCTTAAAGTGGACTTTTCAGCGCTTATGGATGTGCGCCATCATGTCAAAGGCATCGGGGTGACGCTATTTGTTAACTGGCTGGTAAAACCCTTTTCCATGGCTTTTCTGGCTTGGCTGTTTATCCGGCATATTTTTGCCCCATGGCTACCGGCTGATCACTTGGATAGTTATATTGCCGGGCTCATTCTGCTGGCAGCAGCACCTTGTACCGCAATGGTGTTTGTCTGGAGTCGGCTGACCAATGGCGATCCGCTGTTTACACTGTCCCAAGTGGCATTGAATGATGCCATTATGGTGGTGGCCTTTGCACCCATTGTGGCTTTACTGCTGGGCTTATCAGCCATTATTGTGCCTTGGGATACGTTGATTATCTCCGTCGTGCTGTACATTATCGTACCGGTGATCATTGCCCAGCTCTTACGCAAAGTCTTATTGCAAAAAGGCCAAGCCAGTTTTGATCGTGCGATGGAAATGATTAGTCCGTGGTCGATTACTGCTTTACTGGCAACGCTGGTTTTACTGTTTGCCTTTCAGGGTCAGGCGATTATTGAGCAACCGCTGGTCATTGCCTTGCTGGCAGTGCCGATTTTAATTCAGGTGATTTTTAATTCATCACTGGCTTACTGGCTCAACCGCGCTGTGGGTGAAAAGCACAATATCGCCTGCCCTTCAGCCTTAATTGGTGCATCCAATTTCTTTGAGCTGGCAGTTGCCGCGGCGATTAGCCTGTTTGGTTTTCATTCCGGTGCAGCATTAGCCACCGTAGTTGGTGTATTGATTGAAGTACCCCTGATGCTAGTCGTAGTACGCGTAGTGAATCAAACCAAAGGCTGGTACGAAAGAGGCTAAAAGTAATTGATTATTACAAAGCTTTCGTTAACGAAAGCTTTGTAAACATTAGAACTAAGACAATCTTAATCCCCTATTTTGTTTTTGCTCAGGATGCCGGATCAGCTTTTTAACGAGAGTTTCCGGCTCTACACTATTGCTCTCTACCTGTTGCTGGGTGGCGGCAATACTATGTTCTACCACTTTTGCCTTATTTTCCTGAAGCTGGGCAATGGCCAGGGCTTGCCGTAACTGGGTTTTTACCACTTCAACGCCCTGACTACGCTTTAAGTCGTTCCAGTCCGTACCCTTATCATCTGCCTTAAACTTTGGAGTTAGCACAAAACCCTGGTTGGCTCGAGCGGCCTGCTGTGCCTTTTCAATGCCCACGTTTAAGTTATGGGTATGCCCGGCTGCCCGGCGCTCTGCTTCCTTGACATGATCATTGTCTGCGGCAATATACAGCTTACCCGGCTCATATTGCTCACGCAGGGTCATGGCCACTGCATTAAGGTTTCCTGAATCAAAGGCAACCGCAACAACCTGATTGGTGACTTCGCGTAGGGTTGCAGCAGTTGCAAAACCCTCGGCAGCAATGATCGGTTTGCCCGGCTCAGGCTGGCCAAGCAAAAAGAAGTTTCCTGATTTCTTGCCGTCTTTTAAGAATGACTTAAACCCATTATGGCCAATCGTCTGCATCGTCCATAACTTTCCTTGAGCATCGTATGCCGGAACAATAAGATCACCCTTAGTTAAAACGATTGCATCAGGATGGGCTTCACGAAGTTCTTTAGACTGCTTCCAGTCATTGCCGATCAGGATGCCTTTGTCGGCCAGTTGCTGATTACCTTCAGGTACTATTTTTAAGCCATGTGGTAAAACATCTTTTTCCTGTAAGTAACGATGGGTAATGCACGGTTCGGCAAAATCCATAATCAGTTCGGCTTTTTCTGCAACCTGCTCATATAAATGTTCTTGCTGGGTCGCATTATTCTGGCGACGCTGGGCAGCTTCAGCACGTAGTCTTGCAGTATTAACAGCTCCATCCAGCTTGCCGGTTGATTTCCATTTTTGCTCAAGGCCAGTTCTAAAATTCTTGATATAACCGGCTGGCCGTCCATCCAAATGACCTTTATAGGCTCCACTTAGCTCTGATGATGTATCGCCTTCCACCCGGACACGTTGCAACTTGCCGTCCATCTGGGGTTCGCCCTCAATCACTAAACCGGCTTCACGCAAGGCAGCGGCAAATTCAACGCGCGGATCAGCCACTTGCTGATGTGGTAAGTCCATATGAACATGATGGTCAGTATAGGGCTGGTTTTCAGGTAGCCAGTTCTGAAGTGGCGTTAAATCGGTGCCTTCAGGGGCATACCACAATTTTTGTTCATTGTCCCATCTGGCACCGCACTCTTTGGCAGCGTCACGTTCCTCATATGGAACTGCAAGAAAAACATTGTGTTCACTGGTATTTTCTTTTAGCTCAACCGGCAATACCGGCACAGTGATGAGTAGGGTATTATCCGTATCACCGGGCAACCATTTGCTAAAGGGTTCCTGACTGGTATCGGCAGCGATATACCAGGCTTTTTCCTTATCATCCCATTTTGCGCCCAAGGCCTTTACGCTTTCCTTATCGGCAAACGGAACGGTTAGATAAACTTTCTGGCTGCTGGCCTGACTGGGTTCAGGATTAATGGTATTGGTTGCTTCAGGCTTATTGTCCGATGCTATCCATTTATTAAATGACACATTATTTTGATCGCTCATAATATACCAAGCCTTTTCTTTTTTATCCCATTTGGCCCCTAGCCCTTTCACCTCATTTTTCTCATGGTAGGGTACATCTAAATAGATTTTCTCACGTTTCGCTAAACCGGTAACTGATGCCTCAATGTGAACGCCGCTAAAGAACGTCTCCAAGGCCTCTCGCTTGTCCTGTGTGCCATTATCCCGGATCGGTTCTCCTGCACTGTCAAAGATCGTAACCTGCCATTGGCCTGCTGCTTGGGCTGACTTCTCAACCAGAATATGACCGCCGTCTGTATGGGGAAGTGAAATGCCGGTAAATTTAGGATTATCAAAATTTTCCCGGATCAGGTTATCCAGGATACTTTGACGATAGGGTGCATTTTCTGACTGGTAAAATTCGCCCTGCTTGTCGAATTCGGCCAGTGTGGTCAGGCCTGCCAGTAAAGACTGGTTGCGCTCATCGTTAGGTACTTTGGCAAGCTGGGTGATTTTCTGGTCAAAATCCTTTTGCAGTGCCGCCCTTAAACTGTCCTGCTGCCAGACTTCGTCTGACGTGTAACCTGTACCCTGGGTTCGTACCTGATCAAATTGCGTTAAGACTTTGCCGTCTACTTCCATCAGGGACTGCACACCGGTTTTCCGGTCTTGGTCGTAATATTCGATCAGGTAGGGGGATGCGCCCTCGCTGGTATCCGGGTTTCTGCTCACATCGGCACTGTAGCCCATGTTTTGAGCATATTGGCTAATGTGATTCCATGAATCCAGTGGATTTGACAAACCCGGATAACTGGCCTTATGTGTGGCAAACTCATCTAGTAAACTGGTATCAACAGGGTTAACCGGTTTTAGCCGGTTTTCATGCCGATCTATCATGTCTATCAGGATAGGCCCAATGACTTCAGCAATATTGGTGTTGTATGGCAGGATTTGATTATTTTCAATTGCCCGGACAAAGCCATTACCGCCAATGGTGTTTGAAAAAGGCAGGATGCCACTATCGTTAAAATAATTGACCTCAATCTTGGACAGGGCAATATTGTCCGGGTTTTCTTCAATGTTAAGCTTTGCAGTATATCCCCTGCTTTTTGCAGCCTGCTCCAAAAGTTGCCAGGCCTGTAATGGGCTGGTCAGTGCCAAATTGTCAACTGACTGGTAAGACTGATCAATTTTCGTTAACGAAAGTATGGACTGATCTTCAGTCTGGGTCTGTTCCTGTTGTTGCTGTAATGCCATAACAAACTTGGTTATTTGCTCAGCATCACGCGCTGCCCTGAAAATTTCCTTGGGGTCGTTCTCAAGCACTTTTACCCAGCTTTGCAGATAAGCAACATGCTGGCCGGGGTCGTGGCCAATCTGCAACTCCTGCCCGATCATCATGGAAGCAATTTCAGCGCGTAACTCCTCTTTGGCGTAGCTCTCACTGCCAAAGCCACCGGTTAAATCACGATTTAACCGGCTGGGATGGCCAGTCGCATGGCCAAGCTCATGTAGTGCTGTCGCATAATATTTATCGCCACTATCAAATTGCTGGCGTTCCGGCATAGTGATTCTATCTAAACCTGGAGAATAGTAGGCCTTATCACCACTTAGATGCCGGATCGGTACACCGGACGCATTTAAAATCTGTTCGGCCTGCTGGTGACGCTCCCATTCTTCCTTGACCGGAATGGTGTGTGTCAGTGGGGGCAGGCCGTCAACCTGATTGGCATTAAAGACTGTCGCAAAAAATACCTGGGGGCGCTCAAGCTGGATTCTTATTTTTTTAGGTTTACCATGTTCATCCAGTACCGGCTTGTTATTTTCATCCTTGATAACTTTTTCATCAAAAAATTTCCAGTAATGAATGGATGTGCCTTTTTCACCCTTTTTAACCTGGCCACCTAAGCCTTGTGCCTGCTTATAGGTCATCCAGCGCGGATCGTCATACCCCTGGTATTCAGCCTTGGACATAAGGTTAATCAGGTTCATGCCATTATAGGGTTTAGCGGTTACTACATTGATCGGCAAACTGGCATTGGGTACACCAGGCTGCCAGGGTTTTTGCCAGGGTGCGGTATTGCTTTTAATCTGCTCAATTAGTCGGCTGGCCAGCTCATCAACATACTCTTTTTTCATGGCTGCTCCCCACTATCTGCAATTGCATCTTCCCATGCACTTGCCACTTCACGGGGATCACTGGCCACTGCACCCCACGCATCCGCTTCATCCGGGTCAAATTCTACCAGTACACCCGGAACACCCAGCATATTCTGGTCACTGGTGATAACCGGTTCCTGCATTTGTGTATCTAAAAGTTCAGTATCAAATTTTTGGTCTTTAGGCATTGGCATAATATTGCTCCTGTTTTAATGGCCATACGGCTATTGCTGTTTTAATTACTATCGGGCTTACGGGTTGGACGAACAAAAATGGTGGTGTCATTACCATAAATCTGGGGGGTTAAATCCTCACGGATAACGGCCTGGTTCATTGTTGTATTCGGTGTATAGCTAACTGTTGTCGTTGTAGCTCTGGATGGTTTGTAATACTTGGCCACATAGCCGTTTCGCAAGCCCTTGGTTAAATTACCGGTGTTATAGGCACTCAAGGCCGCTTTTAGGGCTGCCTGCCCTTCACCATGAATCAGCTTTGCCCGGTCATAACCATCATTCAATAGACGGGCGCTCAAGCGTAAATTGGTGCAGGGTTCAATGACCTGCTCCACACTATAGCCCCAGCGCATAAAATTACGGCTGTTAATCTGGGTAAAACCAACATCAACGCTATAGCCTTTGGCTATCCATTTTCTGGCAATAGCGATAGCTTCCTCTTTGGTTCTGGGTTTGACGCGAGGCCCATTATTAATATTAATTGCATTGGGGTTATAGGTACTTTCGACTTCAATCACTTTGGTAATGGTTTGCGGGTGAACATCAGCAGCACACGCTAAAACATCAGCAGGGATAATCATTATTCATTCCTATGACTAGGTTAAACATTGTTGTTTTGAGTGCGAGACTTTACCGGTTATCCAGCAAAATTTTTTGACTTTACTCACCCATAGCGGCCTGGTTTCCCCAAGGATTGCGCTCATGGGAATTGCCCCAAGGTAACGGCTGTCATAACTGGCCTTGTTATACGTGGACACTGCCCAGAAGGTTCCGGGCGCAACCAGATAAGTACCTAAGCCCACACTGGGGATTACATGGCCATACGCATCACGATGGATACGGCCTGCCATTTTCCGGCCATTGACATAAATCGCGTCACTGGTGAGCTGTACCGTGTCGCCGGGCAAGGCGGCAATGGGTTTGGTAAAACTGTCTACCGGCTCGCTACAGCGTCTTAGCCAGCGCAGATTCTGATTGCCCAGGTGATAATTTGCTTTTACATATTCACTTAAAGTTGGACAAAATGTGACAATGCGCCCGTGCTCTAAAATGACCGGCTGCTTGCTGATGTACCATAAGCCGGGTGGCAAGCTGTCCGATACATTCACCAGCAGGTTGGACTGGCTTAAAGCCAGCGCAACCAGCCCAAAACCGAATAAGGCAATGACCAGCTTGTGACGCCGAATGCCCTGTAATATCGGCTTCATGTCCCCTCACCCATCACAAATTCATCAACTGCCAGATGCGACGCCTGCGTAGTACCGGTACGCTGCCGGATGGTCTGGGATTCTTTTAAGGCAGGAACCTTAACCCGCTTTTGAAATGTCGGATCAATAAAGAACAGGGATTGTTCCCCATAGACCGGGTTATTACCCGCGACAAAAACCAGCAAATCACCGGATTCTACAATTTTAAGTCCATCCGGGCTTTTCTTGGGGGCTTTTAGTCGTAGGCATTCATCAGGGGTTAATAGGGGACGAGCAAACGAATGAAATGTCCGGTTAACATTGCCCATGACGGCACCAAACCGGTTGCCACTGGTTGAGATTTCTTCTGAGTGCTGGGTTTTCTGGCCAGACATTTTAGAAAGCCATTCTGCGGTTTCCAGTTTATTAGGGGCATAGGCAATACGGACATGGCAATTTGCAGAAATGGTTTCCTCACGGCCATACGCATCACTGGCACGTAACTGTTCAATATCCTGGGCAATCAGGTAGGCCTTAATGCCATAACCAGCAATATAAGGCAGTGCATCTTCAAAGACTTTCAAGCGGCCAAAGCCTGGGAATTCATCCAGCATCATTAAAAGCCGGTGTTTATGGGCTGCTTTAGCTGCACCATCAGCACCTATTTTCATTTCATCGCGGATCAGTACCCGTAGAATCTGGGTCAGCATCAGGCGGATTAATGGTTTTAACCGGTCTTTATCCCCTGGGCGTACTACAAGGTATAAGGAAACCGGTTTATCCGCATCCATCAGGTCTGAAACGGTAAAGTCACTGTATTTGGTGTTTTTCTCTACAATCGGATCACGATACAGGGTTAAAAAGGATCTCGCTGTTGAAATAATCGAGCCACGTTCCTCTTCAGGGGTGTTCTGCATATCGCGCGCTGGTGACGCAATATTAATATGTGCTGCTTCATTTTCACCATACTGGTTAAACAGCATGGCATTCCAAAGCTCATCAATCGGCTGGCTTGGGTCTGAAATGGTCATGGCCACTTCACTAAGGCTCGCAATACCGCCGGTTTCTTCCTTTACCCGGTACAGGGTATAAAGGATCACACCAACCAGTAAGGCGCTACCGGTCTTTGACCAGTGGTCATTTAAGCCCTTCCCTTCGGGATCAACCAGGATCGTGACAAGATTCTGTGTGTCACTGACTTCATACGGTGTCCCCAAGCGAATCTCGGCCAGTGGATTAAAACTGGCACTGCCATGTTCAGCAGCCGGGTCAAACTTAATGCATATATTATTGGCATACTGGCTGCGCCAGCCTGACGTCATTGCCCATAACTCGCCTTTCATATCACTGATCAGCATCGAATGCGGCCAGGATAAGGTTGTGGGAACCACAAGGCCGACCCCTTTACCCGAACGGGTTGGCGCAATACCAATCACATGCTCAGGGCCATTGTGCCTTAAATAATGCAAACGTCCTTGTTTATCGCGGATTGCGCCAACATAAACGCCCTCGCCTTTTTTACCTTTTTGCGGTAATAAGCCCATATCCGGCAGCTCATCAAACTCTGCCCAGCGTGCCGAACCATGAATATCCTTATTCTTGCGTGATGACTTGGTAATCAGGCCAATGGTAAAGACTGTAACCAGGAATAACAGGCCTTCAGCAATCAGGACACAAATAATCACCAAATCCAGTTTTGGCCGTAAACCCTGACCAACGGGGACGTTATACTGTAAATACCAGACTAAAAACTTATAGGGGGCATACAGTGAGCCAACCAGCGGTTTGCCCAAGGCAGGATGATGGTTAAAAATAGTCACCATCTTTTGTGTGGCCGCACTACCAACCACCATAAAAGAAAAAATTAAAAACAGCATACCCATTAAATAAACCAGAGGTGCTGAAATACGCTTATTCTGACTTTCTAAGTCTTTCATCTTGATTTACCTCGTTTTATTGCTTCATCTTGTTGATTTGATTGTTGTGGCGGTTGTTTGGCAAGCTCACCCATTTTGCGGGTGCGAATTTTTTCCATATCCTGATTGGCAAATGTGACATTTAAACGGTGCTCTACGGCTGCCTCAATCAGTGCATTTTTAAAATCATCACTGCCATTAATTTCTAATGGGCGCGCGCCAAACTTATCCTTGGCCATTGTCAGGGCTAAAAATGCGGCAGGCTGGGTAATCTGCTCCACCTGTAAATCCGCTTCCCGGTCAACAATGCTGCCCCCATCCCGAAGCTGATAGACGATCGAGCCGTTTTTTCTCACTTCTGGTTTTAAGGAATGGTAAATAAACGTCTTTTCCGGCAAGCCTAGAATCTGGTTATCAAAGAGTTTAAATTTATCCTTAGCCCGTTTACGCAAGCTTTCAACCGCCAGCTCATCGCCTTTTAATGCCTGCTGTTTTAGGAACTGTGGCCAGTCGAGTAATTTGGGTATGGCCTCACGCTGCTGTGCCTGTTTTTGCTTGAATTGCTGAACAAATGCCTGACGTTCATTAGCCAGTTTTTTCCACTCCAGCTTACGGTCTGCACTGCGTAATTTTGATTTTTTGATAATCTGGCTACGGGCTTGATGCCAGTGTTGCAACTGCTGGTAGAATTTTGCACTTTCAGATTGTAGGGATGCCCTGATCTGCCGCTGCCTGATTTGGCGGTTTTTGCGATCTACCAAATAAGAGGAATATAGGGGACTACCCTTTTTGCTGGCCAGTGGCTGCTGATGATTCTGATAGCTTAGGCCTGCTGCATTTCTGCCCATGCGATTTCTAGTCCATCGCAATCTTGCAAATTGTTCGGCTCTTTTTTGCTGTATGTCTCTAATCTCATCACCCGACAAAAGCATTTCACTTCCTGACTGTTGACGAACCATATCGCCCCCGGACAGCGAACGCACAGTGTCAAGGGACGCTTGGCCATTGGTAAGCGAGCGATGACCTTGCTCATCCATTCGGAAGGCTCCAAATGCGTCACGTCTCCCTGCTCTGCCATGACCATCTCCTGTAACTGAAATTCCAGCGTTTCCAGGGTCTGTTCCGGCTCTACTGGCTCTATCGTTTCCAAGGCTTGCAGTGGTGTCTGCGGGTCTATCTCGGTGCTCATGGTTAAACTCCTCAAACTCACCTAAATGATCGGTTAATTTTTTAAATGAAAATTCCCTGGCAATGCTGGATGCTTTTATGGCAATGCCTTCACTGTTTTTAACCACAAGCCCTGCCCCACGCTTGGCAATTATTAAGTCATGGTCGGCTAATAGCGCGTGCATTCCCTGCCAGCTTGTCGCCTCTTTCATTTTTTCTTTCAAATTTTCGTTAACGAAAGAAATAAGGCTTTGCTCATCATTAAAGATTTCTTGGCTGCTGGCTTGGGTTTGATTTTTACTGGTGTGGTTGGTTTTGGTAAGACCATATTTTGCCTCGATGACCTCACACTCTGCCATTAAGGTCTTATAGTCATAAAATGGCTCAATATTATTGTAGGTTTCAGGGTGAATCTTATTGATCAGGATATGTAAATGCAGATGGTCAGTGTCATTATGGGTTGCCGATACCCGTTGATGTTCGCTAAAGCCAATCGACGCGCATAGATCATGTTCGATATTTTCTAAAATATGCGCGTCAGGCTTTTCATGGATGGGAAAGGAAATAATTAGATGATAATTTTTATCCGATTTGGAACGGGTGTTTATGGCTTGCAGGGCTTCCATTTCAATTAAGGCCATGTCCAAATCCTGACTGGCTAAATTGGTAAAACGGATATCCCCTACTTTTGTTCCAGCATCCACGCCCTGCAAAGCTGAACGGTTTTTCACGTCCACAATGTAGCAGTAAGTTTTGACTAAACTACGACTAGCACTTTTCTTTGCACGCTTGGCAATCATTTCCTGATTCTCGTAACCTCAATTTTAAGTTGCATCTGCAACTCGCCAATTTGATGCAGCAGCTCATTAATCTGTGGCCGGTGCGCTTTTGCATCCAGATGCTTGCCTTCATCCGTTAACAGCAGTTTTAACAAACCACCTAAACGCCCTAAGTCGGCATTGATCCTGACCAGCTCAAGGACGGCTTTGGCATCGCTCGTGGATTTTGGCTGATAGCCTAAACTCACATCCCGAATGTAATTTGATACCGATAAGCTGCACTGTTTGGCCTTTTCCTCAAGCAGTAACTTTTCTTCAGGTAAAAAATAACTGGGGACTGATACCCGGTTCCGCTTGCCCTTTTTCGGCCCCGCTTCCTGTTCGCTATCGACCATCGTGACAACCCTAAAAACCCAAAACGCACATTCTTTATAAATCTTGCTCAATGAGCAAGATTTTGTTTTACCGACAGGTAAAACCGACCCCGTAGGGCAAGATGACACGTTGAGCAAAAAGCGAATAAGTGTAGGTGTTGTCATGGTACATGCTTGCATGTAATATTACAACACACATCTTGCCTTCCAATATTAAACTGTAATCGCCTATAAACGCTTATAATAGACTATAATCGCCTAGGGGATGATCAGAAACACCAAAAGGGGGATTTATCGCCTATAAAAGCTTAAAATCGCTTATAGAACGAAAATGTAATAGTTTATGAGCATATAAACGCTTAAAATCGCTTATAGAAGCATATAAACGCTGATAACAAGGTCAAGATGAAACAAAGAGCTAGGCGAAACACCGGGCTAAAACTTTGGCTCCAGAATTTTGAAAAATTTAATGAATTATTCCTTCAGGGATACTCATTACTGGATATTTATGAGGAATTGCCAACGGTGAAAGAAGGCCTGTCCTATAGCCAGTTTCAACGAATCAGTGCGGCTAAAGGCTATACCCAGACTGCGCGCAAGACATTAAGCCAGCTAAAAATTGCACCGGTGGCCAGTTCCCCTGACTGGCCATTGGCCTCTGAAGGCTTGCCAAAAAATGATGTACCCCATAATGAAAGTTCACCCGCGCTCAAGAAAAAAACCGGGAACGATAGCAGCATAAAAAGTTTTAACTTTGATCCAAACCCAAACCCTGACAATTTAATCTGAGGATAAATAATGAGTACAGAAAATCATAAACCGGCTGAAGTTAATCTGATCTTGCAAGGCAAGGGTGGTGTCGGAAAAAGTTTTATCGCCTCAATCCTGGCGCAATATTATTTAGAAAAAAATGAAACGCCGCTGTGCATTGACACTGATCCGGTGAATGCAACCTTTTTAGGCTATAAGGCATTAAATGCCCATCGCATTGAGCTGATGCGCGAAAATAATGTGATTGATACCCGTCAATTTGACAGCATGATGGAAATGATCATTGATAGCTCACAGGACGTGATTGTCGATAATGGGGCAGCTTCATTTATTCCATTATTCGGTTATCTGGTAGAAAACAATGCAATGGAAATGCTCAAGGACTGTGGCAAGCAGGTCGTGATCCATAGCGTCATTACCGGTGGCCAGGCCTTGATGGATACCCTAAACGGATTTTCGCAAATGGTGAACAATACGCCGCCTTATGTGAAAAATGTGGTTTGGCTCAATGAATACTTTGGCAAAGTAGAGGTACAAGATAAAAGCTTTGAAAAGCTAAAGGCCTATACCGATAACAAGGATAAAGTGTCCGGTATTATTACGATCCCTAAACGGGCCGCCCAGACGTTTGAGCAGGATATTCAGCTCATGCAGGATAAACGCCTTACGTTCAATGAAGCAATTACATCAAGTGAATTTGAACTGATGGCCAAGCAGCGCCTTAAAATGATCAAGAAAAGCTTGTTTGAGCAACTTGATATTGTGATGTAGGTGACCTATGAATGAGGATTTTATAGCTGAGCTGATCGCTGAAGTCGCCAAGAAGCATCATGTATTACTGGATAAATCAGATCCAATTTTAGTAACACTCACGCTCAATGAATTACTATTGAAACGCTATATCTCAGATTTTCAGCTTAAAATGGATGAATATGAGCAATCCATAGCAATCCTGCAAAGTGATTCCATAGAGGCCTCAAAAAAAATCGCAAGCCAGCTTATCACTGAAAGCGGCCAGTACATGAAGCAGCAGTTTCAAAAGTCTGTCGATGAGGTCTGCGATCAGATTAAGGCAATTCAGGTTCAGCAAGCCCAGCAAGTTATCAACCCTAAGCCTGAGCTGGACAGGGTAACGTTACTGCTATACGGGCTAATTGGCCTATGTGCGCTTATTTTATTGGCTCTCATTATAATTTTCTTCAAAATCTGATTGACAAATGAAGTAAAACTCACCAATAGACTTTCGTTAACGAAAGTCTATTGCTCATTGGCAAGATTAAAAGCATAGCCAACCAGCGTGTTGTAATTAAAAATCACGTTTTTATCTTTAGTCACTTCCAAAGATAACCGGTAAATCAATAAATCCGGTGAAACTTTCGCACGTTTTGCGATTTCATACAGATACTTTAAGCCTTCAACCTGATTTTTACGGTTATCAAAATCCGTCAGTGTCGGCTTGATGATTTTATAATTGGCTTGGTTGATGCCTGTGTTGATAAAATCCTGCAATTCCTGATTCGGACTGGTTCCAGCCACTTTTCCAGTACCAGCAGGCTTATCAAGCGTGAGCTGTTTTGGTTTTTCAGCAAAATCAAATTTCAGGCCGGTAACTTTTCGTCCCGTTCTGACATTTTCATAATTGACCATAATGTCGGTGTGGGTATTGATCTGGTCAACAGCAATGTCAATCACACGGGCTTTTAAATCCTTAATATCGTCGTATTTACCCACCACATTAAAGAAAATACGGATTTGCTCCAGTGTCAGGATCAGCACTTTATCCTTAAAGTTTTCCTTTCTTAAAAACCGGTAAAACTCCATTGCGTACAGGCTATCGAGTTTCATCAGATAGCCAATCTTGTTAACTGTGAAATTGCCGTTAACCAGCTTGGTAAAATGCGGTATGACTTCCGGGGTAAAGCGCAACTCTAAAGCATGTTCATCCTTATAATAGCGAATACCACTTAATACCGGCACCACAGTGATTGAATCACGTTTGGGATTGTTTAGGTTTTTTTCCTCAAACTCAACCGATCTGCCTTTAAGGGTTTCAATCGCCCTGAACATGACCTTTTTTGCAGATTCTTCTTTCTGGCCAGTTAACTCGGCAAAGTTTTTGGAATGCACTTTGACATAGACATTGCTGTCAAAATTTCTCATGTTTCTGGCAGCCACCATTGCCAGATAAATGATCTTGATTTCGTTAATAGTGACTTCGATATTGGTATCTACCAGTAAATTGCTGGTAACCAGTAAATCGTCCGGTTGCACATATAAGGCGAGTTGGCTGTTACTGTTTTCCGCCATTATTTTTATCCATTCATTCTTTGACTAACACTATTGTAAACCTAAAAAAGGAATAATTGAATTATAAAGTCCTTTTTTGAAAAAAAATTATACGGGATAGAATGTTAGACAAATTATATACTTTAAATCATTAGCTTATAATATTAGGGATAATTGCAAAATTCGGGACAAAAGGTAGTGTTCAAAAAACTGTGTCATTTCCCTACACTGTTAAAAACAGGAATGACACATTATGGCAAATCCCTTTGACTTTGAAACAGCCTTAAAACAACTCCAGTCAGGTCAAGCATTGACTGGAGAAAATGGTATATTAACGCCACTCATTAAGCAGCTTACAGAAGCGGCTCTTGAAGCAGAAATAGAGAATTACATTGCAGAGCATCCGAAACAAGGAAATCGCCGCAATGGTTATACTCGTAAGACTGTAAAATCCACATCAGGCTCATTTGAACTGGAAACTCCTCGTGACCGTACAGGTGAGTTTGAGCCACAGTTGGTGAAGAAG
>NZ_SNTY01000032.1 GCF_004377485.1 Alkanindiges illinoisensis | reverse complement strand
TTAGAGGAATAGCTACTCGAT
This sequence comes from Alkanindiges illinoisensis, assembly GCF_004377485.1. GTDB lineage: Bacteria > Pseudomonadota > Gammaproteobacteria > Pseudomonadales > Moraxellaceae > Alkanindiges > Alkanindiges illinoisensis_A. The sequence continues at coordinate 18,973 of NZ_SNTY01000032.1, read as the reverse complement.
ATGACAAGCTCAAAAGAAATTATCAAAGTTCTGTTGCCTTAGCCTGTATATTTTTATGGCTACCTTTATAGGGTTAATTATCAACAGTAAATGTCAACAGACCCTATATTTTTATCGGTGGCAACACTTTTTACCTGTTACACATGCTAAAAGAATCAGGCGCTGACCAGCTCATTATCCAGCAAATACAACAGGGCAAGCCTTATATTGGGACATCAGCGGGCAGCGTGATTGTAGCGCCCAATATTGAGTATATTGGCTTGATGGATGAAAAAGATAAAGCACCTCTACTGACAGATTATACGGCTTTAAATATGGTGGATTTTTATCCGCTTCCGCATTATGGCAATCCCCCATTTAAGGAAACTGCTGAACAAACCTTAAATAAATACCAGCAACAGCTTCATTTATATCCCATCAGTAATACGCAGTTCATTAGCGTCAAGGACAATGATCTTCAAATTGGTGGCATCCGTTAAAAATGCAATTAATCCCATCAGTAAATCAATGCAAGCGCCAGTTTCCGGCATCATCCCGCTTGCCCATTACCGCCAAGACCAGCACCAAACTTAAGGTCAGCAGCAAATACCACGAACCCAGCTTGCCCCAGCCTACCATATGCCATATATCAGCCTGCGACGGGTAACGCCAGATGTTGGCAAAAGTGGCAATATTTTCAGACAGCCAGACAATAAAGGCTAAGCCCAGCAACAGTGGCAAAAACGGTAGCTGGTATTGTTTTTTATCAATTGAAAATAGTACCCGGGTTTTGAAAAATAAAATAACCGAAGCTATAAACAGGATATTACGGATGTCGGGAATAAAAAACTTGGTAAAAAAATTGGCATACGACAATACAGCCAGCAGACCCAGCCATTTTAAACGGGGCAAATGAACAAAAGATGCCTGATATAAACGCAGGCTACGCGCCAGAAAACTCCCCACTGCCGAATACATAAATCCAGCAAACAGCGGCACATTGGCAATCCTGAAAATAGCTTGTTCCGGATAATGCCATGATCCAATTTTCGGATGGGTTAGAAAAAGCTCCATCAGCATGGCCATGGCATGAAAAATGGCAATCACCCAGACTTCACGCGGCGTTTCCAGCTTGTAATACACCAGAAATATCTGAATAACCAGGGCATAGGCCAACAAGGCATCGTAGCGATAAATGCCAGCAATCGGCCAATGCATTTGATGGGTAATGACAAAGGCCAGCAGCAGCAGGATGCCAAACAAGGCCGCATACAAACCCAGTATGCTGCCTTTCACGAGTGTTTTTAACACGGCAAAAACTTATAGGCTGGATTGAAAGATTTCATTGCTGAATTCATGCACGGCATCAACAAATACGCCTGCATGTTCCGGATTAACCCACTGGGTAATGCCATGGCCCAGATTGGCCACATAACCCGTATGGATACCATCTGCATAAGCATCCTGTAACATGGCTTTGACCGCAGCACGGATACGTTCAGGAGAACCATACAGGGTATTGGGGTCAAGATTACCCTGTAAAGCCACTTTGCCCTGAACTGTCTGGCGTGCAATACTTAAATTGGTCGTCCAGTCCAGCCCCAGTGCATCTGCGCCACTGTTCAGCATTTGTGGTAACCATTGCCCGCCGCCCTTGGTAAACAGAATGACTGGCACGCGGCGGCCTTCATGTTCCTTAATCAAGCCCTGCACGATCTTTTGCATGTAATTGAGTGAAAATTTCACATACTCCCGATGTGCCAGTGCCCCACCCCAACTATCAAAAATCTGTACTGCCTGTGCGCCCGCCCGAATTTGTGCGTTCAAATATTCGGTCACAGCAATCGCCAGCTTGTCCAGTAAGGCATGCAACAGTTCCGGAGATTGATACAGCATGGTTTTGCTGTGCTGGAATTCCCGGCTACTGCCGCCTTCGATCATATAGGTGGCCAGTGTCCACGGACTCCCAGAAAAACCAATCAGTGGTACCTGACCACCCAGTGCCGAGCGAATGGCTTTTACTGCATTCATGACATAATCCAGTGAAATTTCCGGATTAGTCCACTCAAGCTGGGCAATATCCGCCTCAGTACGTACTGTTTTTTTAAATTTTGGTCCTTCACTCACTTCAAAGTACAGACCCTGCCCCATGGCATCGGGAATGGTTAAAATATCGGAAAACAGGATTGCTGCATCCAGCGCATAACGGCGCAAGGGTTGCAAGGTCACTTCACAGGCCAGATCGGTATTCTTGCACAGGCTTAAAAAATCCCCGGCTTGGGCGCGGGTCGCCTTGTATTCCGGCAAATAACGGCCTGCCTGACGCATCATCCAAACGGGTGTGCAATCTACCGGTTCACGGAGTAGCGCTCGCAGGAAACGATCATTTTTGAGTGGCATCATTGAAGGATTCCTCACGGTAGCTTCTTAATTGGCAGGCTAAAACAGGTGGCAAATCATAACAAACTGACGCTTAAATTAATAATTTTGCTTTGTATTTAAATGCAGGCTCAAGTCGCAGGAAACCTGCATATATTTACAGTTGCTCACTGCAAACTGTTGCAGGTTTTGTCATACTAGGTTACTACATAGAAAGTTACATATTTTAGGAAAATTATGATGTTTGCTCGCTCGGCCTTAACCATTGCGCTTGCACTATGTTTAACTCAACCCGCATTTTCAGCAGAAGATAACACCGATAATTCTGTAACTCCTGCTTCTAACAAGACCACTGCTCAGAACAAACCCCAAGCAAATCAGGCAGACGAACAAAGCCTGAAGCCAACCATTGTTAATCAGATGTCTGATATTAACACGCAATCAGACAATGAACCTGATACCAGCAAGCCGGTTACACCCCAAACTGAACGTGCACTAGAGAACGCTCAGGCTGTGGTTAAAACCATGCCTGAGAACCCTGCTGCCTCTGGTGACAGTAATAAAAAGTCCACGCAAGAGAAATCAGCACAGAACTGGACACTGGATGGCCTGAATAACGCCAACTGGGTGAGTGATCTGGGTAAAGGCCAGTTTGTTGAATATGCCAAGGCACAGGTTTTGCTAAACCGTCATCATGCCTCACCCGGTGTGATTGATGGCATTTCCGGCAAAAACATGCTTAAGGCCATTTCTGCATTTCAGGTTATGAATGGCCTCACCGCCACTGGCCTGCTGGATACCCAGACCTGGGATTTGCTGAGTGCTGGCCAAACCAATGATGTGTTCCAAAGCTACACCCTTACCCAGCAGGATATCGACGGCCCTTATGCCGCATCCATTCCACATGATTATGCTGAACAGGCCAAGATGAAAGGGCTTTATTACACCCGCGTAACTGAAATGCTGGGCGAGCGTTTTCATATGGATGAAGGTTTCCTGAAAAAACTAAATCCGGAAGCAACCTTTGCTAAAGCCGGTGAAACTATTCTTGTTGCCAATCCGCGTGAAGATTTAAGTGATCCGGTATCGCTAATCATTGCCCATAAAGGCGCAAAACAGGTTTATGCCTTTGACAGCAATAACAAAATGGTCGCAACTTATCCAGCCACGATCGGCAGTACTGATACACCTTCACCGAAAGGTACTTATCAGGTGAAAGCCGTTGCGCCAAATCCGTGGTACGGCTATAACCCGAAAAACTTTATACAGGGCAAAAACATGAAGCCATTGTCCCTGCCACCGGGCCCAAACAATCCAGTGGGTAATATGTGGATTGCCTTGTCCAAACCATCGTTTGGGATTCATGGTACGCCTGAACCATCACTAATTTCCAAGACTGCTTCTCACGGCTGTATCCGCCTGACCAACTGGGATGCCAATGCATTGTCCAAACGGGTTAAACCAGGCGTTACTGTTCGTTTTCTGGAATAACCCATACTTTGATTGAATTTTAGTAACAACAAAAGTCCTCCAATATGGGGGACTTTTTATAGGCTTAATGATTTGGCGCTAATGATGATTGATTTTTGATAATAAGAAAGGCGCATCGACCAGTTCAAACCGTTGCAGGCAAAATGGCAATAACCACAAGTGTACCTCGGCATCGCGAATATGCTGAAACATGGCCTGCTCTACGGCCCGGTTAAATTGTGCAGTTTTGGGATAAACCAAACAAACGCTACCACCCTTTGGCAAATACGCAGCTGCATAAGCAAACATCTGGTATAGCTCCTGCTCATCCGGCTTAAGCTGGCTAAACGTCGTCCCACTTTTATTTTTCCATTTGCTATCCAGCACAGCAATGGGTTGCTGTTCATTTAGCACTAACAGGTCAGGTTGCAGTTTTTGCTGAGGCTGATTGTTAACCTGCAATAAGGCCGCAGTCTGCTGCTGTTTCTTAAGCTGCCAGCCTGGCGGTAATTGCTTTTTAAGCTGACAAGCCACCATATTTTCAAACAGCTTGTTCATGTCAAACAGCAAGCTAAAAGCTGGCTGCGGGCCATGTGCAACCGTGGGGCTAAATCCGCCAATGATCAGCCTTGCCCATTGCAGCGCACTGCTATAATACTGGGTATTCCGATCCAGCTGCACTGCCTTGAAGTCCTGCTCCGGCTGGCTAGATGCTGGAATATGCACCATGCGCTGGATGCAGGCTTGGGCCAAATGCTGGTGATTGGCTGTGTGGCTAATTCGCAGAATAATATTTAATGCCAGCCGTAAAATCCGGTTTTCGGCACAATCGGCCTGATAGTCCTCATGCTCACTAAAAAAGCGCGCCTGATTACTATGATTATACCGAACTTGATGCTGGACCAGTAAGCGTCCACGCAGTACCGCCAGATTATCCTTCTGGATTCGATAATGCTGCTTTAAACCATGCTGTAATACGCTTAGAATGCCAGTCAATGCCTGCTGAATGAATAATTCCAGTAAAGGCATTTTGGCCAGTTGCACCAGCGCCTGTTGTGGTAAAACCTTAAATGGCATGTCTGGTAAGGCTTGCAGCATTTTTAGCAGCATCAGGCGCATCTCATCTGGTGCATGCCCAGCCTTGCCGGTCTTGGGTAAAATTTCCAGCACATGCCCACAATGGCTTTGTACCACACCCACGTATTGCCGGGTTTTTAAAACAGCTTGCTTGCCATGCCAGTCAAGTAGCAGCCAAGCCTGCGGCTGCGCTAACGTGTGGTTAAACAGTTCATCAAACAGCGCTTGCGGAATTTCTCGTAAACCAGGTACTGGTTTTACAGGGCTACCAGCTGGATATAACTGTTCATGCTCAAAGCATACGATATGCTGGCTTAGCATATGAGTTGATAGGCCTGAATTTGTGTGAATGCTGCTTTATTAATGGTATAACTCGCCTGCAACGGCACATCCGGCAGATCGCCAAACAGTGCTATGGCCTGCTGTTCACGATTGCCCAGTTGAATAAACTGCAACTCGACGGGCTTACGATGATCGTTTAGCACCAAACGGATTTTTTGCCAGTCATCAAAGAAATATTCCTGTAATAGCGGAATAATTTTGTGTTGCATGACTGCCTGCAAGTCAGCAAAACCGTCTACGCTACAAAAAAATGCATGACCCAGCAGATAATCCCCCCTATGAGTAACTCAATCCGTGCATTCATGGTTTGCAACAACTGGCTTAAATCCAGCCCTGCAAGATCATCGTTTATTGGCTTACCCTGCACTGCTTGTTTTCATAGTTCATAATCTGGCTGCATTTCCACAAACTGGAAACGCCGACGCAGAGCTATATCTATAGGGCTTAAGGAACGGTCAGCCGCATTCATGCTGGCATAAATACTGACATTGGCAGGCACGCTAAATTTACTGTGTGAATAGGGCAAAACTGCTTCCAGGATATTTGTCCTGCCCTGTCGCTTGTCCAGTTCAATCAGGCTAATCAGCTCGCCAAAAATTTTCGATACATTACCCCGGTTGATTTCATCAATGAACAAGGCATACGGATGCGCTGGATCAAGCCTCGCCCGCTCGCACAGTTCTAAAAAAATGCCACGCCGGATTTCATAACGAATCTGGCTATTTTCATCGTCATCCAGTACCGGGCGCAAACCTTCTACAAAATCCTCATAACTATAGGATTGATGAAAGGTAACAAAGCTGTAGCGCTGAATCACCTCCGCAGCTTGTGCACCACGTTCAATAATTTTGAGCAGTTTTGCCAGATGGGCAATATCATCTTTGGCACTGGGCAATAAAAACCACAAACCGGCTTCATCCTTGTCAAATAGCGCAAGGCTCGAGCGTTTATCAGGATTATATTTAACGGTACTGGAATCCAGCGCACTATGGCGCATCAGTGTGCCCCAGATGGTCTGGCTGATGTTTTCCTTGCGATTGGTGAGCTGCACCTTACAGCGCATTAAAGGATGATTGAGGATCTCCGGCACACGCAGCAGGCGCTTTTCTTCCAGAAACACCAGACAAATCACTTCGCGCCAGCTTAACTCACGTATTTTCTCGGTAAGAAAAGTATCATGATCCTGCTGCGCCAGTTGCTCGGTATATTGCTGTTGCAATTGCTGTAACTGCCAGGTTTTGCCAGTACCCGGTGTGCCATAAAAAATCAGGTTGACCGCACTGGCATTTGGCAACACAGTCATGGATGTTGTCCTGCTTTTAGCCATTGGCTTTCCCTGTTTGCTCTTCATACGGTCTATTGATATCAGGCAGGGACACCACTATGAAAACGCAGCTCGGTGTCAGGCGTGCTAATCAGCTCGGCTTCAAGCTGGCGAAAGGTTTCTACCCGAGCAGTGATATCTTCCTTGCTGATGGATTGTGCCAGATTCAGGTAGTCCTCAAAGTGGCGCGATTCAGACTTCAGCAAATATTTATAAAATCTGGCCAGTTCATCGTCCACATAGGGTGCTAGTGCCGCAAACCGTTCACAGGATCGCGCTTCTACAAACGCCCCCACAATCAGCACATCAACTAGCGCCTGTGGTTCATAGGTTTTAATTTCCTTGCGCAAGCCGCCTGCATAACGCCCTGCTGGAATGGCCTGCCATGCCTGCCCGCGTTTTTGCATGATGTCGAGCACCTGCTCGTAATGCAGCATTTCCTCGCGCACCAGTTGCGATAGCTTTACCTGCAAATCCGTGTAAAAACCATAGCGAAACATCAGGTTAATGGCCGTGCTGGCTGCCTTTTTTTCACAATTGGCATGATCCTGAATAATCAGCGGAATATTGGTAGGCAGGCAGGCTTCATGCAGCCAGCTTTGTGGTGTCGCACAGTCTAAAAAAGCCTGAACAGGGTGTAATAAGACGTCAGTAGAACTCATAAGGAAACACATTAACACTGCAAAAAATGAATAAGAAATCGCCTACTGCATAGCATGTGCAATGGCCTGTTTCATATCCTGCACCGCCTGACGCAAACCTACAAACACACTCTCCGCAATAATGGCGTGGCCAATATTTAACTCATGAATATTCGACAGACGCGCAATGGCTGCGACGTTATGTAAATTCAGGCCATGCCCGGCATTGACAATCAAGCGCGAAGCCGCATAGCTTACTGCATCGGCAATGCGCTGTAGCTCATAGGCCAGCTCAGTGCCAGCGGCTTCGGCATAAGCCCCGGTATGCAGTTCAATGGTAGGCGCACCGCACTCAATCGCCGCATCAATTTGTCGAGGTTCCGGGTCAATAAACAATGAAACCTCACAGCCAGCCTGCGTGAGTTTACGGGTTGCTGCCTTGATTTTCTGGATTTGCCCGGCGACATCAAGTCCACCTTCGGTAGTCAGTTCTTCACGCTTTTCAGGCACCAGACACACATGCTGTGGCCGGATCTGACAGGCAAAATCCAGCATAAAATCAGTCACGGCAATTTCCAGATTCATGCGGGTTTTGAGCAACGGACGCATCCGAACCACGTCGTTATCCTGAATATGACGGCGGTCTTCACGCAAATGCAGGGTAATTCCATCGGCACCGGCTTCCTCACACAGCAAGGCTGCTTTGACCGGATCAGGATAAATGGTGCCGCGCGCCTTTCTCAACGTGGCGACATGATCAATATTAACACCCAGTAAAATGCTCATTGGCTTTGCCACCTTGATTAAGAAATATGAGTTTTAGCATTAAAAACTTTTCAGATATAAACGGGATTTTAACGGATTTCAAAGCGGCTAGTTAAGCACCGGACTGCTGTGCAATCCATAGTTCCCTGCTTTTTAAAGGCTTATCGTTCAACAGTACCGCTAAAGCCTTGCGATAAACCCGGCTTAGCATGGCAATCACTTCAGCAGGCAATACTTTCTGGGTAAATGCAAATTCCGGGTCAGCCATGGCCAGTATGTATTCACCCAATTCACCTGAATTGTTGGGACTAAAACCTTCATTTGGCGTAAAGCGATATAGTTGTTGCGGTTGAATGGCAATGCCCAGAAAATCCTGTGCGAAGTTAATGGCATAGCCCAGCTCAGCCAGCAGTATCGACTCAAATCGCCGTAATGCGGTCATTAGCGCCAGATTGCCGTCATCCGGTACAGGCAAGTGTTGCAGTTCATCCAGTAATTGACTATAGGCCCCAAAGGCATTGGGCAGTGCTTCTTCCAGTGGTGCTAGTCTGACCAGCAATTCATTGGCATAAAAACCGGCAAACAGGGCTGAACCCTGCAAGTTTTTAGGCGCACCCACCCATTCAATTTTACTCAAGCTTTTTAAGGCAGACTTACCAGAGGCATATAAAAGCACAGGCTGGTACAGCGGAATTTGCGCTCCACGAACCACGCCATCAATCCGGCCAAATTCCAGCGAAAAAAAATGAACCAGTTTACTATTTTCACGATAAGCACGCTGGTGAAGCATAAACCCGTGCAAGAGCTGCTGGCGCACTTTTATAATTCCATGACTATAAACACCTGAGAATTGCAGCATAAAACTGCATGATAGTGCTTTTGATTTTTGTCACTGGTTGACCCAGCATGTTGAGGCTTATTTTTCCTGCTCATCGTCATCATCAGGAATGGCAGCACCAACCACGGCACCAGTGCCTTTAACCACGGCTTTAGTGGTGCCATACGCCACTTTTACAGGTACAGTAACCACCTTGGTAGCGAGGCAAGCTTGCAGGCCAAGTGCCAGCGTTAATATGGCTAATATATTTATCAACTTCATTATTTACACCTCGCCTGCTAAACCTGACTAAGCGACTGATAGCACTTGTGCATTAACCCGCTCAGATATCACTATAGCCCAAGCTTTTTAATGCACGCTCATCATCCGACCAGCCGCCTTTAACTTTCACCCATAAAGTGAGCATGACTTTTTGCTCAAACATTTTTTCCATGTCGATCCGGGCTTCCATACCAATCTGCTTGAGCTTGCGGCCTTTGTCACCAATCACAATCAGTTTCTGACCCTGACGCTCCACCAGTATCGTGGCATCAATATATAAACAGGCTGGCTTGGGCTTGCCGGTTTTTTCATTAATGGTAGCGGGTTCTTCTTTAAAAGATTCAATTTGCACCGCCAGATCATAAGGCAACTCTTCACCCAGTTGACGCATGATTTTTTCACGCACAATTTCACTGGCCAAAAAACGTTCTGAACGATCCGTTAACTGGTCAATAGCATACATCGGTGGTGCAAACGGCAGATATTTGGCAATCACTTCATGCAGGTGCTCAAGATTGGCACCGCGCAAGGCAGACACCGGCACAATATCACTAAACTTCATCCGCTTGCCATGCTGCTCTATTAATGGCAGCAAGGTGCGTTTTTCTTCAATAGTATCTACTTTGTTGATGACCATGATGACTGGCATATCAGCATTTTTGAGTTTTTCCAGCACCAACTCATCATCCGGTACCCATTTCATGCTATCAACCACGAACAGCACCAGATTCACATCACGTAACGCAGATGACGCCGCACGGTTCATCATTTTGTTGATGGCGCGCACTTCTTTTTTGTGCATGCCCGGTGTATCAACATAGACAGCCTGTACGTTATCGCGGGTATCAATGCCCACAATTTTATGACGGGTGGTTTGGGGCTTGCGCGACGTGATCGAGAGCTTCTGACCAATCAAGTGGTTCATCAAAGTTGATTTGCCCACATTAGGACGGCCAACAATCGCCACGAAGCCACAGCGGAAATCCGCCGGAATCTCGGCAGGGCTATCCTTAAAAAACTGGCCAATGACATCCTGCGGACTAGCATGGTCGGTATTGTCATTATTGCTGCTGTCGCTTGGCGTTATCGTATTAGCCTGAGAATCATCCATTTCAGGATTTTGCATTTCAGAATTTGAATGAATATCGTTGGGTTGCGTGGTCATGACGATGCCTGCTCCAATTGCTTTAAAATGACACTGGCAGCAGTTTGCTCAGCATTACGACGACTTGCTCCTTCACCTACGGCAACAGGAACATTGGTCACTTGACAGTGAATGGTAAAATGCTGGTTGGGTGCTTCACCACGCACCTCAACCAGTTTGTATTCCGGCAATGGCAGATGCCGCCCCTGTAAATATTCCTGCAAGCGGGTTTTGGGATCTTTCAGTGCGTCGGTTGGCATCAGATCAGCCAGATAAGGTTCGTACCACTTGAGCACCAGCGGCCGGATTTGTTCCAGATCACTACAGTCCAGAAACATGGCACCAATCAGGGCTTCCACGGTATCGGCCAAAATGGACTCACGATGGTGTCCACCGCTTTTCATTTCACCTGTACTTAGAATTAGTGATTCACCCAGTTTAAGATCACGGGCAATACAGGCCAGTGACTCCTGACGGACTAGTGTAGCACGCATACGGGTTAATCGCCCTTCCTGCTCTTCAGGAAAACGATGATATAAGTATTGCGCAATAATCACGCCCAGCAGTGCATCGCCGAGAAATTCCAGACGCTCATAATTGTGACGCTGGCTTACCGAACGATGGGTTAACGCCTGTCTGAACAAACCCTGATCATTAAACTGATAGCCCAGTCGGCTCAGTAAGCGCTGTTGATTAACCAAATTGATGCTTCACCTGCCTATTCATTTTTTACCTTTTAAGATCTGTGTTGCTATTTGGCGCCTGCCTTAATGGCACGCTGGTCAAACTGCTTTTCAAATGACATGACCAGATCAACATTGCCCATAAAATTTTTGCGCACTTCATAATCCAGTTGTACCACCAGTTCACCGCCGCTGTTGCTGACTTTCATAATGTCTTTGGCTTTGAGATCACGTAAATTATTCAGGCTAAATTGCTGCTCCAGATCCTGTACAAACTTGGCCGGATCACTGCTGGTTGAACTTCTTAACTTTTCTTCAATTGAGGCATTAATCAGGCGGTTGTCCCAGTAAGCTGGCCAGATAATCAGTGCAGCCTTGATGACCACCACAGCCAGCATTATTCCCACCATAATGCCCCAATAAGAAGCACCGCGCTGCGCTTTCATATTGATCATGATATTATTCCTTTCAATGATCCAGTCCCTGCTTTACCTAATTAATCCTACCATTTCTGGCAAAACTTGGAATATGGAAACCCGGTTCTTTATGCATCCAGACATAAAAAGCACGACCTGATAGGTTTTGTTCCGGCACAAAACCCCAGAAACGGCTATCCGCACTTCGGTCACGGTTGTCACCCATCATGAAATAATGACCCTGCGGCACCTTAACTTCCCAGTGCTGTCCGTTGGTTGCGGCATACTTGCCCCCTTCATTGGCCTGACTATTAATAAACGGGGCAATAGAAGCAGTTTTGGCATCCAGTTCTTCACGAATGGTATGGCTATGGGTGCCCAGCGTTTCCTGATAAAACAGCTCATACTCAGGATTGCCCTGATCTGCCAAGGCTTTCTTGGAAATCAGCTTGCCATTGATGCTTAATGTGCCACGGTCATACACAATATGGTCGCCCGGCAATCCCACTACCCGCTTGATATAGTTTACAGTGGGCTGCAAGGGATAACGGAACACCACGACTTCGCCCCGCTGGGGTTCACCAGTCTGCAAAAACTTGCTATTGGTGATGGGCAGGCGCACCCCATAGCTGTACTTATTTACCAGGATAAAATCACCAGTCTGCAAGGTAGGTACCATGGATTCTGATGGAATATTAAATGGCTCAACCACAAACGAGCGGATCACCAGCACCAGCGCCAGCACCGGCCAGAAATCATAGGCCCAGCCAATTATAATATTTTCGCCATCGCGGCCACGCGTTGCGCGCTGTTTCCAGATTAATTTATCCAGTAACCAGATCATAAAAAAGATCAGCGTTGCTGGTACCAAAATCAAATTAAAATCAAAATCCACAGCGCGTTCCTCTCCAGCAATTTCACTCGCAGCCTAACTGCCTGTCTTGTGACTGCGCAAGGCCTTGCGGAGCAGTGCTCCTCACGCCTATTTGCAGTCTTATTTTTTATCAACCTGTAACACCGCCAAGAACGCTTCTTGAGGAATTTCAACACTCCCCACCTGCTTCATGCGTTTTTTACCTTCTTTTTGCTTGGACAGCAGTTTTTTCTTACGTGATACGTCACCGCCATAGCATTTAGCCAGAACGTTTTTACGCATGGCCTTAACCGTAGAGCGTGCAATAATCTGACCACCAATTGCTGCCTGAATAGCAACGTCAAACATCTGACGCGGAATCAGGTCTTTCATTTTTTCAACCAATGCATTGCCCCGATAACGCGCATCATTACGATGGCAAATCATGGCCAGTGCATCGACTTTTTCACCGTTGATCAGCACATCAACCTTAACCAGACTCGAGCTTTCAAAACGGACAAAATTATAATCCAGCGAGGCAAAACCACGGGATACTGATTTTAAGCGGTCAAAGAAGTCCATGACCACTTCACCCATCGGAATTTCAAACGTTACCGCAACCTGATTGCCCAGAAACTTGAGGTCTTTTTGAATACCCCGGCGTTCAATACACAAGGTCATCACATTACCCAGATACTCTTGGGGAACTAAAATATGACACTCGGCAATCGGCTCACGCAAATCTTCAACAGTACCGCCATCAGGCATTTTGGACGGGTTATCAATATAAACGGTATCGCCATTTTTCTTGACGGCTTCATAAATTACAGTCGGCGCCGATGTAATCAGATCAAGATCATATTCCCGTTCCAAGCGCTCCTGCACAATTTCCATGTGCAACATGCCCAGAAAACCACAGCGAAAGCCAAAACCCAGTGCATCCGAGCTTTCCGGCTCAAAAAATAGCGCGGCGTCATTAATTTGCAGCTTCTGCAACGCTTCGCGAAACGCCTCAAAATCACTGGAATCAATTGGGAACAAACCTGCATAAACTTGCGGCTTAACCTGTTTAAAACCAGGTAACACCTCTACATCAGGGGTACTGTGCAGGGTAATGGTATCACCTACCGGTGCACCAAAAATGTCCTTAATACCTGCAATCACAAAGCCAACTTCACCGGCCTCTAGTAAACCGGTTTCCTGATGCTTGGGGTTAAATACACCCACAGAAGTTACCAGATGGCTCATGCCGGTTGACTTCACCAGCATCTTATCGCCTTTTTTGATGCGACCATGACGTACCCGAACCAATGACACGACACCCAGATAATTATCAAACCAGGAATCAATGATCAAGGCTTGTAAGGGTGCATCACGATCTCCAGTTGGCGCAGGAATACGATCTACTAGCGTGGCTAGCAGCTCATCAATGCCCAAGCCTGATTTTGCAGAAACACGCGGCGCATCTTCAGCTTCAATGCCAATGATTTCCTCAATTTCCTTGATAACACGTTCTGGCTCAACCTGTGGCAAGTCAATCTTGTTCAGGACAGGTAAAACTTCAAGTCCCTGATCAATTGCGGTATAACAGTTTGCAACCGATTGCGCCTCTACACCCTGTGCCGCATCAACGACCAGCAACGCCCCTTCACAGGCCGCCAGCGAGCGGGACACTTCATAGGAAAAATCAACGTGACCCGGCGTATCAATAAAATTGAGCTGGTAACGCTCCCCGTTGGGATGATTATAATAGAGGGTTACTGAATGAGCCTTAATGGTAATGCCACGCTCACGCTCCAGATCCATGGAATCCAGAACCTGCGCCTGCATTTCACGATCCTGCAAGCCGCCACAACGCTGAATAAAACGGTCAGCTAGCGTGGACTTGCCGTGGTCAATATGGGCAATGATCGAGAAGTTTCTAATATTCTCTATTTTACAACGAGTTACGTTACTTGACATTCAATAAAACTCAGCAATATGTACAGCACTTTGTACATAGAATATTTTTGCGGCATTCGATTGAATGCAGGCAATAATTAAAGATGCGCGATTATAGCAGACAAAGAAACGTACGCTCTTATTTTTTATATAGGGTTATAGGTGCTAAAAAACTGGCTGAATCGTCATTTGACCATTCAGCTATGGTTGCGAGGTATAAGATTAGATATGAATTTCTATATTTTCCCCTAGGCTATTCAAAAAACGCCCTACAGCCTCGCTGAAACCCTTCATCATTGCCCATATCCGAATCAAGGGTGCACTCTTTAGCTGAGTGCATGAATCGGGCACTTCCATGGCCAGAGTATTCCGCAGTGCCCTGCTTATAGCCACCTTCCCAAGGTAAATAGTCAATGATTAATGCAGGAATCAGCATCATCAGAAAAAAGCCAAATATAACTAAAATGAGTGTTGTTATACGCATGTTATTGTTTCATTTCATCGGTTTTACCCAGTTTATCAGTAAAACTGACTTGAATTAAATTTTACAGTTGGCGTATGCTGATATGGTTACGTTACAAAACCAATAATGCTATGACCGAACCAACTGGAAAAATCACTGGAAAACATGGCGGCCCCCGCCCTAATTCCGGACGCAAGCACAAGTATGCCGAGGAAACGACGGTAATCCGGGTGCCTGTGTCCAAAAAAGACTATGTACAGCAGCTGCTGGCCAGAACTGCCTCTAACGAAATTCCGTTTGATAACCGCAAGAGTGACTTATCACCGACGCTGGATCTTCAGCGTGTCGAAATCCGCTCAGACGTTAAGATCCCGTTTATGGATGAGTTGATCGTTGCCGGCTTCCCTTCCCCGGCCAGTGACCATATCCAGGATGTAGTAGATCTTAATGACCTGCTGATCAGGAACAAGGACGCCACCTTTATGGGCCGGATCGGCTCAGAGTCGATGCTCGATGCCGGGTTTGATATTGGTGATATTGTCATCATCGACCGCAGCATTACACCGGTGCACAAGGATATTGTCATCGCCATGATCGACAATGATTTCACCATGAAGCAGCTCATGCTATGCAGGTATGATGGATCAGACTGCGACAACAAGGAATATATTGGCAAGCCTTTCCCAGCTGGCCAGGAACGCTACCAGCAGCCGATCTGGTTTAAGGCAGCCAATCCAGCTTATAAGAACATTTACCCGCTGCCTGGACAAACCATCGAAATTATTGCTGTAGTGACCCATAACATTAAAAAAGTGTGCAGGCGCTAATCATGGACAGGGTATTTGCGCTCATTGACGTAAACAACTGCTATGTAAGCTGTGAGCGTGTATTTGATCCCTCCTTGAATGGCCGGCCAGTGGTGGTGCTGTCCAACAATGATGGCTGTGTGGTGGCCAGAAGTCAGGAGGCCAAGGACTTAGGCATCAAGATGGGCGTGCCGGTGTTCCAGATCCGCCAGCTGATCAAGCAGCACCACATTGCAGTGCTCTCCAGTAACTATGCCCTGTACGGTGAAATGTCCCACCGCTTTATGAATATCCTGGGCATGTATGTGGCGCCCGGAGAGCAGGAAATTTACTCCATTGATGAGTGTTTTTTAGAGCTGACAACCTACCAAGATTTATATGACTTGACCGACTATGCACAGAGTATGCGCCAGCGTATCAAGCAATGGCTCGGCCTGCCCGTGTGTATTGGCATTGGCTATTCAAAAACACAAGCCAAAATTGCTAATCACATTGCAAAGAAAAATAAGGGATTTAACGGCGTGTGCAGCTGGCTAGATACTGACCTGTGCATTTTAGAGGATATGCTGGCCAATCTGGACGTTGGCGAAGTGTGGGGCGTGGGACGACAGATCAAGAAGCGTTTGCACGCACTGGAGATTAAAACCGTATTTGATTTGATCATGGCAGACCACAAAATGATCCGGCGCTATTTTAGTGTGGTAACTGAGCGCACTGTGCTAGAGCTGCAGGGCACACCCTGCCTTGAGATTGAAGATATGGTACCCGAGAAAAAGCAGATCATTAGCAGCCGGTCATTTGGCAAGCCGGTCAGCCATATTGATGATTTACGTGAAGCTGTGACACTATTCATGCTGCGTGCGGTTGAGCGCCTGCGTAGCCAGAAACTCCTGTGTGCCACCATTGTGGTGACTATTAAAACCAGCCGGTTTAAGGATAATTACTACCATCCACACTGGACGGTGAATCTTGGCCATGCCACTGATGACCGTTTGCTACTGGTTAAAAAAGCTATGTTTGGCCTGGAGCGAATATATCAGGAAGGCCTACCGTATAAGCATGCCGGGGTGATGCTGCTTAATATTGTGCCGGAACGCAAATACATTCCAGATCTGCTGGCCGACCAGGAACAGATCAGCGAGCGCAAGATACTTACAATAACATTTGAAAAAATTAATAGTCGATTTGGTAAGGATAAGATCGCCATAGGCTCCTGCTGCTTTGCTGACCGTAACTGGTCGATGTCACAGGCCAACCGTTCACCCAATTACCTTAGTAACTGGGATGAGATTATAACGATTAATTAAATGCTTCAGTTAGCACATCAGCAATGGCCGTAAACACTTGGTCTTTACGCTCAAAGTATTTTTTCAGCTCTGCATCGTTGCTGATAAAAAATAGCTCTAAGATGATACCGCCAGCGCTGACGTACGCTAACTTGCTGTGCTGGCCACTGCCCTCATCCTTCCAGCCGCCATTGCCACCACGCACCGGAATATCAAGCACGTTGGCCAATGCACTGCACAGCTTCTGACAGATCGCCTTATCCTTGCTTTGTGCCAAGGCTTCAACACCCGTTGCAGATTTACTGGTGGCTGCATTCAAGTGAAACTCGATAGCGATTTTACCCTGTTTGACCAGTGCAGCAGCTTTGCCCAGTGGCTGGTTGTCAGTGCCGGTGCCATCGTTAATGACCTTATATCCACGGCTATTAAGAATAGCTGTTACACCGTTGCGCACCTCCCGCACAATCCCAGCTTCAGTAAATTTTCCATTACATGCACCAGGATCTATGAGGCTATGGCCAGCGGTCAGCACAATAACCGGTTTAGTGTTTGCTGGTGCACCAGCTGGCACAGATACTAGGCCGAGCTTGCCGGCAACATAGTCACCTAAAATGCCATCAGGCTTTACACCCAGCTTTTGCTGATAGGCTTTCAACGCATCTTCAGTCTTTTGGCCAAAATCACCATCTACCCGATAAATATATAACCCTTGCTTGGCCAGTGCAGTTTGCAATCGTTCGACGGCTGGCCCGGTATCACCTTTCTTCAGTAGCATAATATTTTCCTTCAGACATAAAAAAAGGGCCCGCCGTTTGGCAAGCCCTAATCAATAAAACCACTGGTTATTTTTGGATCTCGTCCTTCACTTCCCGGACAACATCAATAATCGTGGCTCCCTCGCGCTGGTTAATGAAATTAAATATCCAGCGGATCAGCGCCCAACCCGGCAATCCACAGGCAAAATAAAATCCGCCTAAAGCGACCATGCCGTAATAGTCATTACCCCACGAATGGAGCTGGTACTTAATCACCAAAAATGAGCCGCCAGCTAAACTGGATACCACTGTTGCAATCAGCCCAACGGCCCACTCTGGCCGTGTGCGTGGCATCCGAGTCATAATCACAACCAGATAACCCAGCACAATAAACAGCCCGATAATTAAGCCAGCGCCATACGCCTTTAAAAGCGCCCCGGCGCCCACTGCTGAAACTGGTTCAGACATGATTTTCCCTTTTCTTCAAAAAATAAAACCCGCAAAAGCGGGCTATCATGGATGTGTTCTGACGTACTCTTGGAACGCGCCAATCAGCCAAATCAGTGTTTTAGTCACGTCAATTTGCTGATAAACCGGATTACCGTTTTCATCCACAGCATCCTTTTCACCTGTAACCGCTTCAGGCATCACTTCTTGCAACTCATCTGCGATCAACATGGCCGGTATTTCTGCAAGCTTTTTTTGCTCTTCACGGATGTCGCTAATCTTCTCGCTGATTGCAGCTAAGGCCACGGCAGACGCAACGGGCGGCTCTGTTGAGTAGTTGTTATCTAGCATCGGTTCCCCCTTTCAACCAATAAAAAAGCCCTGAGTGCTAGTCAGGGCTTGGTGTGAGCCGAGTGTTTTACTTATTCGGCTGATATGGTGAGTTGATTAAATGAGCTTAATCCATCAGCCCATTATTTTTAAGCTTAATGAGCAATGCATTAAAGTCATTTTTAAGTTCTGTGACATCTGTAGCAGTGCTTGCAGCTTGGGTAGTCATGGGATAGCCCAAGTCCTTAAAGCTGATTGCACCAAATGATGAACGGGATGCTGGTACTATTGCACCTGTTGAGGGGTCACGGTATCGTTCACGCACCAATTGAGTCATAGACTCAATTGGTACAATTGAATTTCCACCACCGTCACCCACGGCAAAGTGGGTGAGTTCAATAGTGCGGTGTTGGCTGACTGCCTGAGCAACAAGTGATAATCCGATAGAAGTGTAGATTGTTTTAAAAGCCATTATCCTGACATCCTATTTATACTAATAGTTGATTAAGTATTTTCTGAGACACTAAAACTTGCAGGTGCAGTAAACGTACCGAAATTCGCCATATTTCCTCGCATCGAACCTTTCTCTGAGCTATTTCTAGCGACAATCTCCACAGCTTTTGTCGATGAAGAAGTATTTGCGATTGTATTATCATCAACTCTTACTAACTTCATTGTGTCAGCATGAATCGTAATCGGAGCTTTATGCGTAGCATGGAATCCACCTGTGCCAGTCACACGTAATTCATTGTTTGAGAAATTACAGTTATCCA
>NZ_SNTY01000031.1 GCF_004377485.1 Alkanindiges illinoisensis | reverse complement strand
AGAGCACGTAGTCTTCATGGATTTCTGAGTGGAATTTACGCCTCACTATGTGCATATCAACTCACTCATCAAAATAAGCCAACAATTCAAATTAAGGAATCATCGGCTTAAGCACGATTCGGGTTAGTTTTAGAATTCAACCATGTCAGAACTCTAAACATAGTTTTTTTAATTTAATGAATACTGCGGCCGATATTACGCATTTAGATGATAATGAGTATATACTTGCTAAACTATCTAAATCATATTCATCTTCTACTTATCAGTCTGAACACACTTTGGCTAGCTATATTAATTTAGAAGCCGTGCAACAATTTTATGCATTAACGGAACGGGGTAAATTCGCATTAAAGCATAGTGCCAATAATCTACAGGTTAGTTTAGCAACAGATTTAGAGATAGAAAAATTTTGGGAAGCATATCGCTTAGATCAAAAAAAGATTTTAGAGCATGAAAAGGCACTAAAATTTACTGGACTTATATTTGAAAATAAAATATCTAAAGAGTCTTTATTTGATTTAATAAACAATAAAACTTTAAATAAATATTTCAACCCCAGTAAATATGAAATTTCTCATTTACAAGCACAAGATGAAAAAGCTAAAAAGCAGCTTTTCTCTTTAGAAAGTTTTGATAACACTAAAGCCTACGCTGGTATGTTTACCCGTTTATTATTTAACCTTGAGGTCAATGATCCTGTCCTCATTGAAAAATATAAAGAAATCTCTAACTTATGTAGCTCAAGAGAATATTATAGCTCTTTAAAAGAGCAACAGACTAAAGATGAACTCACATCAAAATTCTTGTCTAAGCAAATTTTGAGAGAAAAAATTTTAACGGAATACATGCTTCTAGAATCTCAAGTTAAGCATTTACCACTGCTTGCATTATCTCTCTACTTTCACTATGAAATGTTAATTAAAAATAACTATCCACTAAATTTAAGCGCATTAAAGGAAGACATTTTAAGTCTTAATTTCTTTTATATAGAATCAGAATGTAAAGAATATAACGATTTACCGTATTTGGTAGCTTTTAGCATTGGAAAGTTATTGCCAACTGAATTTATTAATACACTTTATTACTATAAAACAAAAGCCTATCCATGTTTTAAGACGACTCATCAATCCGATTTAGAACAGGCTTTGCCAAGCATTACTGATGAAGATTTTCTAGAAACGACATTAAATGAACTTAATGAAGAAATTTCTAAAACTTGGACTGAAGTTCAGCGTAGCATTCAGATATCACAGATCTCCGACGTCACACCTACAGTAAAAAAAGAAGATATAAACACTTCGAATATTACTCAACTCACAGGATCAACAGCCATCACTCATCCATCAGAAAAGGATCTGCACACTGAGACACAAATAACACGGGTACCAGAAATAAATGATTTAAATTCCCATTCTGAGGCACAGAGCAATCAATCAATAACATCACCTATTGTAACAGCGACTCAATCGCCACCAGTCGAACAGCAACCACCTATGTCAGTACAACAACCTGAGCATCCGAAGCATCAATCCTCATCCATAAACATACAAGACCAAATCAGTTTAAATGTAGAACATCAGTTAAATGAGGAATCGCTACCAGTATCAGCAGCTGATGAGACAATGGCTATGCCACAACATCCGCTTATTGAGCGTTTAATACAATTGTTTAATGACCCACAAATTCAAGATCATAAATCCTTGATAGAAAATTTGAAAAAAGATTACAAATTTGTTGATCTGACCACTCAAAGCAAATTAAGAGAACGATTAGTTACCGAAGGCATTCTAAATGCAGAGGAAGCACCTAAAAATGGAGTCAAGCTTTTTAATTACATGAAAATAGAGATAACTAAAAAATCTTAGTTCTAATATGTCAAAATTGAGACTTCTACTGACATGTTAACGGTTCAAATTACTTTGAACCGTACCGGGTTTGTCGGATAGCCAATATTCTGAGAGACTATCTCGATGACAAAATTAAAATATACTACTGTAATCAGAGAAAGAGCGGTTCAATTATTGATTGAATCCGAAAAAGATTATCCATCGTATTGGGCTGCAATCACAGCAATTGCTCCTAAGATTGGCTGTACTCCTGAAACACTACGTGTTTGGTATCAAAAATATTTAGATAAACAAAATCCAGTTAAAGTACAGCAGCTTTCAGACCAAGAACGTATCAAACAATTGGAACGCGAAAATAAAGAACTGCAACGTGTGAATGAAATTCTACGTAAAGCAGCCGCTTTTTTCGCCCAGTCGGAGCTCGACCGCCCACGCAAATAATGGTGGATTTTATTCACAATCAAAAAGTTCGATATGGTGTAGAGTTTATTTGCAGCATACTACCTATAGCCGTTTCAACCTATTATTGCCATTTGGATTTGAATGAAAATCCAGATAAACGTTCTAAACGAGCTTTGCATAATGAGCATTTTGCAAAGGAAATTAAGAGAATTTGGCGTGATAGTTGCGGTCGTTATGGCATTGGCAAGGTCTGGGAGCAGTTAAGCAAAGAAGGCTATTGCATCGCACGTTGTAGTGTTGCTCGACTCATACAAAAGCTTGGTGTATAAGGTGTATGGCGTGGTAAGAACAAACTCACTACACGCCACCGAGATGATCAAAAGCGTGCAGATGATTTAGTAAAGCGTGATTTTACGGCACAGCATCCCAACAACCTTTGGATTGCTGACTTCACCTATATTCTGACTCATTCAGGTTAGGTCTATACGGCATTTATTATTGATGTGTTCTCACGTGCCATCGTAGGTTGGAAAGTATCAACGCGATTGAACACAGATATGGTGCTCGACGCACTAAAGCAAGCGCTTCGAGATCGTGGTATGCCTGAAAATGTAATTCACCATTCAGATAGAGGTGTGCAATATTTATCAATTCGCTATACCAATCGTTTAGAGGCAGCCAATGTGAAAGCTTCTGTTGGTACAACTGGCGATTCATATGACAATGCATTGGCTGAAACGGTGAATGGTTTATACAAAATGAAAGAGATTGAATATTTGAAATCTGATTGGATAGGTCTATCTGATGTTGAACTTGCCACATTGAATTGGGTCGATTGGTTCAACAAAAAACGGTGACATAGTGCAATTGGATATCTATCGCCTTTTGAGTTTGAGGCAATGTACTATGATAAGATTAACCAGTTAAGTCAGGTGGCCTAGCTTAAATAAAAAGTCTCCGACATACTCGGTAGAGTTCAGTCGTGTTGTTGCGTCGAATCGTGGTGAAATCCACCTGCATTTGTTGGCCAGGTTGGATTTCAAAACGAATGACTGGTTCCAGTTTGGCAACTGGTTTTAATGTTGCAAGATATTCCCTCAAGATCCTGATCTTTCCTGGATATCCCAACCCTAAAATTTCCTGTTAGAGCACAACGGCGGGAATCCATTCAGGATGTGCTGCATTTACACGTTGGAGTAAATAGGGTTTATATGGATCAAGAATACTTATTCTAGGTTGTGTACGCCGATACTGAGGTGTTTCCGTCTGCCGTAAATATTTACCCACAGTATTTCGTCACAACCCCAGTTCACGACTAATGGCTTTAATGGATTTACCCTGTTGATGAAGAATTTGGATTGTCACTGCTTGCTTCAAACTTAACATGTTGAGCAGTCCAAAATGACCGCTATATTAAGTTTTTAAATACCATTAGGTGTAGTAGCTCAAATCTGATCAGACAGTTACCCGTTATTTAGGGAGTCTGTCAGTTTAAATTTGAGCTAAATTTTTGTTCGCCCAAATCTGTTTTCCATCCAGCAAAGTTATCATTGGCGTTCTGCCATTGCACACCCTGCCCTGATGGGTTCGACTATTATTATAAAATACCAGCTATTCGTCCAGATCATTCTGCAATGATTCCAAATCACTATACAACTTCTTCTTGAAAGTGATCCTAGGCAGTATCGTGGACAACAAATCCCTCTAAATTCTTGAAATATTTCTGTTCAAAGGCTTCTGGGCTTAACCAGCCGTTTGCAGAATGTCTTCTGATTGGATTGTAATAAAACTTAATGGCCTCCTTAAGCTGTTTGAATTCTTTCTTTAATTCCACGATCCGCTGTTGTTCTGGTGAAAGTTGACGTTTGCTTGAACCCACTGGATTGGCTTCACGGATCCATTTGTTGAAGGTTGAATAATCTACACCTGATTTCTGGGCGATTGCAGCTATAGGTTCGTGGGATTTTGAAAGTGCATAAGCAATTGCTTGCTGTTTAAATTCAGGACTTGAGCAGCATTGTTGCGCAAGATAGCCATTTCTTGTATCTGCAAAGTTAACGTTACGCTATCTTTAGAGGGAAGTACTGTCCATTATTTTGGCTAGGATCAGTGTCTAAAACTATGAAAGGAGTAATCGTGTGGATTATTAAATAAAGTATCAAAAATTTCCTTTGTTTTAGCACTAATAAAACGAGATGAAAAAATTTGACCAAATTCATCTTGGAAGATAAAACAATCTTCTCTTCCCAACTGCTGGCACCGGGAGTGTCAAAATGACCCCCTAACGGCATTTAAAAACTGATCCCCTTGGTTAAGGTTGACGACACATAAAGTGACTCAGATTGAAGAATTACTGCCACACCGATGGAAACCCAACTCAAATTTAAAAATAGCTATGGGGTTTAGCGGATGCTTACAGAATAATGTTGATTCATTCCGCTTACCATTTGCTTACCAGAATGCAAAAACAAAAAAACCACTTACGATTAATGCACGTAAGTGGTTGTTTTATATGGTGGGCCCAGACAGACTTGAACTGTCGACCAACGGATTATGAGTCCGCTGCTCTAACCAACTGAGCTATAGGCCCTTGATTTTTAATGACAAATGCTTTGAAAAACTGAAAATTAATTTTATCAATAGATCAGTTACATTGCGGGCAGATAATACACCATGTCTTTCAAGGTGCAAAGGCAAAACATAAAGTTTTTAGAAAGTTGATTTATTTTTCATCAATCTGTCTTTCAACAAGCATGGCGCTTGGCTTTAAGCTATGACACACTTAAAAATCATCTTCAGTATTTTCCTGTCATGTGTGCCAATTTTAAACCGCTACGCCCTGAACTTTCGCCAATTCTGGACTTATTCCCGCCGACGTTTGATTATAAAAGCGAGGTTTATCCCGGTTATAACAGTCCCATACTGGTGAAGCATAAAAATCATATGGAATGGCGTGAAGCTATTTTTGGCTTGATTCCCAAATGGGCCGAAGATTCCAAAATTAGTCGGCATACCTACAATGCACGACTGGAAACTGTAGCAGACAAGCCCAGCTTCCGGCAGGCATGGCGCAACCATCAGTTGGCACTGGTTGCGGTAGAAAGCATTTATGAGCCGCGCTATTTCAACAATAAACCCGAGCTCTGGGCCATCGAACGCAACGATGATCAACCCTTTACGGTTGCAGCACTATATGAATTAGCCCAGCAGCATGACGAACTGGTGCGTTCCATGACCATGCTGACGGTCAATGCGGATCAGCATCCGCTCATGAAGCATTTCCATGCCCCTGAGGATGAAAAACGGTCTGTTGTTGTCATTCCAGCTCATTTGCGCATGGAATGGCTAACAGCAGATCAGCAAATCGCCAGGGAAATGCTAAAAGAATTGGGAGCAACCAGCTCATTTAGCCCAGATGAGTTTAAAGCTTATGCTGCTCCACGTTAGTTATACATCATTATTTTGTCATTACAATGCTATTCTTTTTGGATATTAACCAAAACGTCCGGTAATGTATGCTTCTGTGAGTTGATGATCGGGCTGGGTAAATACTTTTTCTGTGGCATTGACTTCAATCAACTCCCCTAGATGAAAGTATGCGGTACGTGTTGACACCCGCGCAGCCTGTTGCATGGAGTGCGTTACAATTGCAATGGTATACTGGCTGGATAATTCGCTGATTAACTCTTCAATCTTGGCCGTTGCAATCGGATCAAGTGCTGAACAAGGTTCATCCATCAGGATTACTTCCGGGCTTACCGCGATGGTGCGTGCAATACACAGACGCTGTTGCTGACCACCTGATAAACCTGTGCCCGGCTGATTTAAACGGTCTTTTACCTCTTCCCACAAGCCAGCACGGCGCAAGCTGTTTTCAACAATTTCATCGAGCTCATAGCGGTCCTTGGCCAAGCCATGCAACTTGGGACCATAGGCCACATTGTCAAAAATGGATTTTGGAAATGGATTGGGCTTCTGGAAAACCATGCCGACCTGTGCACGCAGCATAACCACATCAAGTGATGGATCATAAATATCATGACCATCCATAAGTACTTTTCCAGTGACCCGGCAGCTATCAATCGTGTCATTCATGCGGTTCAGCGTACGCAAGAAGGTTGATTTACCACAACCTGATGGGCCGATAAAAGCAATGACTTCGTTTTCATAGATATTTAAGTCAATGCCTTTAATGGCTTCTTTTTCACCATAATACACATGAACATCAGAGGCGCTGATTTTGGTGTTTTGTGCTTTTGCCTTAGATGGTTGACCCAACTCAGGACGCGCCTGAACATCAAAATGCATCGGTGGCACAGGGTGAGCACTGGTGTTTTCCAATTGCTCTAGTTGTTGTTTCTCATTCATGGTGGAATCCACATTTTTTGCTACTGTGTTCTTGCTGGTTAAAGCCGCACTCATATTCATTTTAACACCTATTAAACGGGTTATTGACTGCTTACCATCTGACTTCAAACTTCTTGCGCAACCAGATTGCCAGGCCGTTCAAGCTGATCAGCAGAGCCAGCAATACAATAATGGCTGCTGCGGTACGCGCTTCAAAGAAATTACGCAGTTCATTGCCTTGCCACAAATACACCTGTACAGGTAACGCGGTTGAAGGTTCCAGGGGCGAATGCGGAACAGCCGCCACGAATGCTTTCATACCAATTAGCAACAAGGGTGCTGTTTCACCCAGCGCATGCGCCAAGCCAATAATTACCCCGGTTAAAATACCTGGAATTGCCAGTGGTAATACATGATGAAATACGCTTTGCATTTTGGATGCACCTAAACCCAGTGCAGCCTGACGGATTGATGGTGGAACAGCACGCAATGATGCCCGTGTCGCAATAATGACAGTTGGCAAGGTGAGCAAGCTTAATACCAGGCCACCAACCAACGGTGCGGAACGTGGCAGATCAAATGCACTGATAAAAATTGCAGCACCCAGCAAACCAAAGATAATGGAAGGTACTGCTGCAAGGTTATTGATATTGACTTCAATCAGATCGGTTAAGCGATTACGAGGGGCAAATTCTTCCAGATACACTGCACCGGCCACCCCAACAGGGATAGTAAATATCAGTACAATCAGCATCATATATAGCGTACCGACGAAAGCACCGGCCAAACCACTGGTTGCTGGCGCATTGCGTGAATCAGGATTTAAAAACAACGGGGTGTTGAATTTATTCTGAATTACACCTTCAGCTTTTAACAGATCGGCGATTTGACGTACTTCTGGCGATAACTGCTGCTGCTCATCCGGCAGACTGCGATCTATATTCCCGGATAGCCAGACATCCACATTGGCTGCTGCCCATAAAGAAACGTTCTGGCTTTTGCCAATCAGTGAGGGGTCATTCTTGACCAGATCACGCAGACGATAGCCTTCGCCGTTTTCAAACACGCTAATCAAACTGGCACGTTTGCTATCAGCAGTTTCCGAAGCTTTCACCTGTGCGGCTAAAGCAGGATTGGCTGCCAAGCTTTCTTCAGTAAATGCATCAGGATTATCGGCCATCTGCTGGTTCAGTGCGGCCAGTTTGGCTGGATCTTTAAGCTCAGGCGCGATTTTTGGATTTTTAGCGACCAGACTATTAACAATCAGCGCATCCCAATCTACCAGTCCCAATTGCCCTTGCCACGCCAGATCACGCTTTTTAAAATCTGCTGGCGTTTCATTGGCCATTTGCACCGGACGTGCAGGCACCTGAACAATTGCAGGATCAAAATAGACATTAACCGGTATTGCAGATTGCCAGAATGCAGGTAAACCACGCCATAAGATGCTGACAAACAACAAGGCAACAAATAGCAGGCCAAGAGATACGGCAGCAAGGCCTAATCGGCGAAAAAGGTTTTCACGGCTATGTCTTTTGGTTAACGATTTTTCAATGATTCTGCGCCGTGCTTCAGCAGCAGATCTGTCTTTGCCCGCTTTATTACCATTTGAACCGTCATTCAGGCGATCAGGCGTAATAGAAGAAGTGGTCATTCGTATTGCTCCCGATATTTGCGCACAATGATTAACGCGATCACATTTAACCCCAGCGTAATAACAAACAAGGTAAGACCAAGCGCAAATGCCACCAGTGCTTGCGGACTGCCAAAGTCCGTATCACCCGTTAACTGGTTTACAATGGTGACTGTAATGGTAGACACCGCTGCAAATGGATTTCCATGCAGCAGCGGACTATTCCCTGCCGCCAGAACCACAATCATGGTTTCACCAATCGCACGGCTTACTGCCAGCAAAAATGCACCCATAATGCCGGGCAATGCTGCAGGTAAGACCACGTTTTTAATGGTTTCTGATTTGGTGGCACCCAAACCCAAAGAACCGTCTCGTAGTGAGCGAGGTACCTGAATAATAATGTCGTCAGACAACGATGAGATAAATGGAATAATCATAATTCCCATCACCAGTCCTGCAGTGAGTGCAGAGGTGGCGTTGATATTTATACCCACCAGACTACCCAGATAATGCAGTAACGGGCCAACCACCAGCAGTGCAAACACCCCATAAACAATGGTGGGAATGCCTGCCAGAATTTCCAGCACCGGTTTGGCAAAATTACGGAAACGTGGTGAGGCATATTCAGCCATATAAATCGCTGCCATTAAACCTACTGGAACTGCTACCAGCATCGCGATAAAACTAATCATCAGCGTGCCCCACAGTAGTGGTAACAAACCATAACCACCAGTTGCCTGTCCATTTGCGCTAAAGCCCGGACTCCATTCTGTGCCAAAAAAGAAAGTTGCCGGATTGACAAACTTGAAGAAATGCAGTGCTTCACTAAACATTGACAACACAATGCCAAGCGTGGTCAGAACAGCGACGCCTGAACAAAGTGCCAATACAATTTTTAGAAATTTTTCAACAATATTACGTGCACGCAATTGCGGCACGATTTTACGTAATGCATAAGACAGTCCGGCTGCAGCGATTGCAAATACAACGGCCAGTTTTGCAAGCGGTGCAATCGTCAACACGGATTTAAGCGCTGCTGCGGCCTTTAGCTCATAGGCTTCCGGCTGGTCAGCTACCCCATACCCCGTCGCAATATTTTTTAAACGCTCAAGAAAGGCATCCCATTGTGCCCCTTGCAATGTTGCAACCACATGAGCAGGAAGCGCTTGTTCCACCACATGGCGCGTTACCATAGGCTCAAAAAATGACCATAAAATTAAAACCAGAAGCGCTGGAACACCACACCACAGTGCAACCAGCGTTCCGTAATAGCCTGGTCTTGAATGCAACTGGCTGGAATTTTTGCTATTACCAGCCAATGTCTTACTGCGCTTTAACCCCAGTGTATATGCCACCGCCATGAGGATCAGTAAACCACCCAACAATAAGAGATTCATAACTGCTCCACCAATATGTCACAACAGCCTGTGTCCCTGGAGATGTAACATGCCGGATGACACTTTATGCTTTTCATGTGATAGCCTTCAAATACTAGCTTTCAAGTGATAAATTTCAATTGAACGCTTTTAATCGATAATTTTAAGTGGGTAACTTTTTAATCGTTAGCTTTAAGTACTAGGTTTAACTGTTGACATGACAAAACTGGGGATTGTTGCCTAACCCCCAGTTTTAATCCAATCAATTACAGTGACTTGCCTTTTTTGAAGTCAGCCAGCACTTTAGCGCGTTCAGCTTTAGGCAAGGCAATCAGACCGGCTTTGTTCAGCTGGCTACCCTGACCTGATACTTTTTCGCTTAAGAAAAACTGGGTAAATTCAGAAATTCCTGGAACAGCACCAATGTGTTGAGACTTCACATAGAAGTACAGCGGACGAGATACCGGATATTTGCCAGAAGCCACGGTTTGCTCACTAGGAACTACGCCTTTTACGCTAGCCACTTTTAGCTTGTCACGGTTCGCATCGTAGAAGCCCAGACCAAAAACACCAACTGCATTCTTGTTTGACGCCAGACGAGCCAGCGTTTCGGTGTAGTCGCCTGCGATTTCAATTACACGACCATCTTTACGAATTGCCGTTTTTGCTTTTTCGTCAGTATCACTCAGGTTGTCTTTATGGAAATATTCATAAGCATCAGCACCTGTTTTGAGTACCTTTTCTTCAAATACTTCGCGTGTACCGTGGTTAGAACCCGGAATAATCAGAACAATTTCCTGATTAGGCAAAGATTTGCTGATCTGATTCCAGTTGGTATATGGATTTGGCATTAGCTTGCCATTTTTACCAGGTACTTTTTCAGCCAAAGCAGCATATAAATGAGATGGCATTAAATTAAAAGGTTTTTTGCTGGCATCAAATGCAAACACGATACCGTCATAACCAATTTTTACTTCCTGAATTTTTTTTACACCATTTTTCTTACAGGTTTCAATTTCAGAGGTTTTCATAGGACGTGACGAATTGGCAATGTCCAGAGAATTTTCAGCAACACTTTCACAAAATTGCTTGATGCC
The DNA here is from genome assembly GCF_004377485.1 of Alkanindiges illinoisensis. Lineage (GTDB taxonomy): Bacteria > Pseudomonadota > Gammaproteobacteria > Pseudomonadales > Moraxellaceae > Alkanindiges > Alkanindiges illinoisensis_A. The sequence continues at coordinate 8,832 of NZ_SNTY01000031.1, read as the reverse complement.
TGCACCTGAACCACCAGAACCCACCACCGGTGTTTTAAATTGTGGGAAAGCCTGACCGAACTGCTCAGCAACAACACTGGCATACGGCAGTACAGTGGAAGAACCAGCAATTTGAATGGTATCACGCGCTGCATTGGCAGTGATGGCCATTCCCATTGTTGCTGCAACGAGTAGTGTCGTGGTTAATTTACGGTTAATCAGGTTCATGTCGACCTCTATTTTGCTTTTAAAATTAAAGCCGCTAATCAATTAATGCAGCTTTACTGGCTTGCAGGTATTGTGAAAGGCAAACATGACACTAATATGACAAGTTGATGAAACAAAAAATTTGCCAGCATAAAAAAACCCCTTAAACATTTAAGGGGTTTTTTTATGACAGTCTGATTAAACTATACGAATTGACGAAATAACCAGTACAGACAACCCGACAATATAATGGAAGCTGGCAACGTGAGTAACCATGCAGATAAAATCATCTTGATGGTTTTTACCTGCAAGCCTGCCTTATTCGCGACCATCGTTCCCGCAACAGCACTGGAAACCACCTGGGTGGTACTTACAGGCATGCCAAACATATCTGCCACACTAATGGTAGTCATGGCGACAGCTTCGGCAGACGCACCCTGTGCATAGGTTAAGTGTTGCTTGCCAATACGCTCGCCCACTGTCCGTACTACCCGCTTCCAGCCCACCATCGTGCCCATGCCAAGCGCAATCGCAACAGCGACCTTTACCCAGATTGGAATGAACTGGGTAGCCTTATCCAGTTGCTCACGGTAAGCCTTCAGCATTTGCTGGTCTACATCATTCAAATGCTTTAAGCCGCCTTCCTTGGAAAGCTGCTTTAAGGCTGTGGCATTGAGATACATGTCATTGCGCAGGTTACGGGTTTCTTCGTGTGGCACATTATTTAACGAGCCAAAACGTGCCACATCCGAACCTACTTCATGAGCCAGCACACTGATGGCCTGCAACAGCTCAGGCGTCTGTTGATGATGCTGCAAATACAGCGTCACTACATCGCGCGCATGGTCATCCTGCATGCTGATATAGTGAGTATCCGCTAGCAGACTTGAGGACTTTTCTGAAATGGCTGCAAAGGTTTGCGCCTGTGTTTCATCCATCGTGCGATTTAATGAATAGGATAATGGCACAATGCCAATCAGGATGAGCATAATTAAGCCCATACCCTTTTGCCCATCATTGGAGCCATGCGCAAAACTAACGCCAGTACATGTTAGAATCAGCAATACCCGAATCCAGAATGGCGGTGGTGCATCACCTTCCGGCGGTGTAAATAAATCAGGCTTGTTTTTAAGCACCTTACGCAAGATCAGCAATACCAGTGCTGCCACTGTAAAACCGATAATCGGGGAAACAATCAACGCAGTTCCCACTTTAGTAACCTGAGTCCAGTCCAGACTACTGGTTGCAATATTGGGTGGTGCCAACAACTGGTTCATCAGGCCAACACCTACAATGGAACCAATCAGGGTATGGGAACTGGATGCTGGAATCCCTAAATACCAGGTGCCCATATTCCAGATAATTGCCGCAATCAGTAAGGCAAAAATCATGGCAAATCCGGCATTGGTACCTACATTGAGAATCAGTTCGACGGGTAATAATGCCAAAATTCCGTAAGCCACGGCACCACTGGACAGCAAAACACCCAGAAAATTAAAGAATCCTGACCAGATTACCGCAGGATGAGGTGACATGGCATTGGTATAAATTACGGTGGCTACCGCATTGGCGGTATCATGAAATCCATTGACGAATTCAAAGCCTAGCGCAACCATAAGCGCAAGACCAAGCATAATAAAGGAAATCATGGGAATGGGGTTTTGAGAGGCCAGATCAGCATTGAGCTGAATGGCAACATAGATCAAACCACTAAGTACAACAAGCGCAACGAAAGGCTTAAAGAGCCAGTGCGGCGGGGCATGAATTTTTGAATGAGGCATTCGCAACTTCTGCTTTGGAATGGAATCGTTGTAATAATCGTTGTTTTGAAATAAAACTGAAATATTTTTCATTTATACTTTTACTAAAATTTCGATAAACCTTTATTTTTTAACTAAATTAAATTTCACATTTTAAAAATACTTTTTATAAAATTTCTATTAAAAATCAATAAAATGGATCAAATAATCTAAAGCTAATCTTTTATTATACCTATATTCCGTTCATCATAAAAAATAACCCTTTCTTCACAATATCATAAAAACTGATATAAAAGATTTACAGGATCATTATGATGTTTAGAAGTTGTGCTGATATATTTACCAATAACAACTGTTAAAAATAAATGAAATTCGAATACACATATTTAATTCTAATTAGTTTTTTTAAAGTATTTGCAATAGAAATAGCAACTTAGAGATTTTTACAGGCAAAAAAAAGAACCAGTTTTGGGGCTGGTTCTAAAATGGAGCGGGAAACGAGACTCGAACTCGCGACCCCGACCTTGGCAAGGTCGTGCTCTACCAACTGAGCTATTCCCGCATATTCATTAATTTGTCACAAGTAAGTATTAGATTGCTTGGCGACTTGGTGAATGGCATTTTATTCAAAAATAAAGAGCTGTCAACTTTTTTTGCATAACATAGTCATTGTTTGAATATTTTTTCACCCTGCCCTTGTCTGCATTAATCAGCACGACGCCATGTAGTGCCTGCCTTACTATCTTCCAGAATAATTCCTTTTTCCAGTAAGTCCTGACGAATACGGTCAGCGGCTGCAAAGTCCTTACTAGCTTTGGCCTGTTTACGCGCTTCAATGGCCGCTAATACATCATCTTCTGATAAACCATTATTGTCTGCTTCATCCGCGCTCGCCTTTAAAAATGCATCAGGTTGTTGTTGCAACAAGCCCAATATACCGCCCAGCTCTTTAAGGACTCTAGCCAACTGTCCAGCTTCAGTCCACTGTTCTGACTTTAACGCCCGGTTAATCTCACGGGTGATTTCAAACAATATAGCCAGTGCTTCTGGTGTATTAAAGTCATCACGCATAGCCTCATTAAAGCGTACACTATAGGCATGCGTTGTGATCAGATCCTGATCTGCCTGTTGCATAGCAATCAAAGCCGCTTCTTCGCCCTCGATTAGCTTTAAGGTGTTATAAAAACGCGACAAGGCTTGTTTGGCTTCTTTTAGCGCCATATCTGAAAAGTTAATTGGGCTACGATAATGACTGGACACAATAAAGTAGCGAATCACTTCAGGCATGAATTTTTGCATCACATCACGAATGGTAAAGAAATTGCCCAGTGACTTGGACATTTTCTCGCCATCAACATTGACAAAACCCACGTGCATCCAGTTATTGGCATAAGTTTGGCCTGTGGCACCTTCGCTTTGCGCAATTTCATTTTCATGGTGAGGAAACAGTAAATCCCCGCCACCGCCATGAATATCAAAAGTATTGCCCAGGCAGCAGGTAGACATCGCAGAGCATTCAATATGCCAGCCGGGACGACCATTGCCCCACGGCGATTGCCATGCCGGTTCATTGGCTTTGGCAGCTTTCCATAGCACAAAATCAAACGGGTTTTTCTTGTCGGTTTCTACATCAACACGCTCGCTGGCACCTGCCTGCATATCGTCCAGTTTACGTCCGGACAGGCGACCATATTTTTCAAAACTCTCTACCGCATAATAAACATCACCGTTATTTGCATTATAGGCATGGCCTTTATTAATCAGGCTGCCAATCATGCCCTGCATCTGGTCAATATATTCGGTGGCGCGTGGGGCCTGATCCGGGACTAGGCAACCCAGACGCGCCGCGTCTTCATTCATGGCATCAATAAAACGTGAGGTCAGCTCGCCAATGTTTTCATTGTTGTCGCTAGCACGCTTGATAATTTTGTCGTCAATATCGGTGATATTGCGCACATAAGTCACCTGCCAGCCTTGTGAGCGTAAAAAGCGTACCACATAGTCAAACGCCACCATCACCCGCGCATGACCAATATGGCAGTAATCGTAGACTGTCATCCCACAGACATAGAGTCCAATTTGCCCGGAAACCAGAGGTGCAAATTCAACTTTACGGCGTAATTCGGAGTTGTACAGTACAAACGACTTCATTGATAAACTCACAATAAAATTTATGGATTGACACGGGAAAACAGCAAATCATACCTGATGGCTTTTTTTTAACAACCATTAAACAAAAATATTGCTTTGTGTTATTAGGCTTGCTTTGCAATAATTGATACTTATATACGTAATATTGCAATAAATATTTTAGTGAAAGGTGTACACGTGTCTGCAAGCCAGTATAATTTTGCCTCACAGGATTTTTTAAATAGTGCCCTTGCCACCCTTCAGACTGAACAACAGGCACTTGGCGTACTGGCCAACCAGATTGATGCGCGCTTTGTCAAAGCCTGCAACCTGATTCTGGCGTGTACAGGTCGTGTGGTCATTACTGGCATGGGCAAATCCGGACACATTGGCCGCAAGATTGCTGCCACATTGGCCTCAACCGGTACGCCCTCGTTTTTTATGCATCCTGGTGAAGCAGGTCATGGTGACCTGGGTATGCTTGTACCGGGTGATGTACTGGTGGCCATTTCCAACTCCGGCAAAAGCGACGAAATCATGATGCTGATGCCACTGGTCAAGCGTAATGCCATTCCACTGATTACCATTAGCCGTGATGATGGTGGTCCCATGCCACAACTGGCTGAAGTTGCCCTAACGCTGGGTGAATCCAAGGAAGCCTGCCCGCTCGGTCTTGCCCCCACATCCAGTACCACTGCCACATTGGCGCTGGGAGATGCACTGGCCGTTGCTTTGCTGGAAGCCCGTGGCTTTACTGCTGATGATTTTGCCCGCTCCCATCCGGCAGGTGCATTAGGCAAGCGCCTGCTATTACATGTGAGTGACATTATGCACAAAGGCAATGAACTGCCAAAAATCCTGCCTAACACCTCCCTGCATGGTGCCTTACTGGAAATGACAAGCAAACGACTGGGTCTGGCCGCTGTTGTTGATGAAAAAAATCATGTGCTGGGTGTATTTACTGACGGTGACTTGCGCCGTACTTTCGAAAAGATGAATTCAATTGAAGGTAACATGTCGATTGAACAAATCATGACCAAAACGCCATTAACCATTGGTGCAGATGTCCGTGCAGTAGAAGCGCTGGAACTGATGAACCATAAGAAAATCAATCAGTTTCTAGTGGTGAATGATCAGGATGAACTCATTGGCATTATTACCATGCATGACATTATCAGTGCAGGAGTCAACTAATGGCATCATTTAGCGTAAGGGAACGTGCCAGTCACATCAAGGCATTGGTGCTGGACGTGGATGGTATTTTAAGTGACGGCTTTTTAAGCTTTACCAATAGCGGCGAAGAAATCAAGTCATTCGATATACGCGATGGCTTGGGCATGAAACTGGTGCAACGTGCCGGTGTCAAAGTAGCGATTATTACTGGTCGCAGCAGTAATATTGTCAATAACCGGATGCAAAGCCTGGGTGTTGATCTGGTGGTCCAGGGTCGTGAGGACAAAGGCATTGCCCTGCGCGAAGTTTGCCAAACATTACAGATTACACCAGAAGATTGTGCCTATATGGGTGATGACTGGCCAGATTTGGCAGCCTTGCAGATTGCCGGGCTTGCCATTACTGTGCCCAATGCCCATGAAGAAGTACGCAAGCGGGCTGACCTGATTACGCAGGCTTATGGCGGGCGTGGTGCGGTGCGTGAATTTTGTGATGTATTACTGCATGCCAAGGGTGTTTATGACGAATTGCTGCAAGAATTTTTGTCGCATCACTAACCCTGTCAACCTGTATTTTTAGGATTGGGGTTTTATATTATGGATACGCGACTGCTTTATGTCATCGCCCTGAGTATTGCGGTGCTCAGTGGGCTGTTTTACTTTTACAGCGGTAAATCTGCACGTCTTAATGCTGATAAAAATCAGGATTTGTCCTATAAAGCGACCAATATTCATTTGCTAAAAACCACAGAAACCGGGCAACTGGAAGCCACCACTACGGCCAGCAAACTGCAACACTGGGAACAGGAAGATCGCTCCGAACTCGTGCAATTACAAAGTACCTGGTATCAGCAAGGTCAGCCGACAGCGACGTTTAATGCTGACAAGGCAACTGGCTATAATGACAATTCCAAAGTCATTTTATCGGGTAATGTCCGTGCCAAGCGCTTGGCTAATGATGGACAGCCTGCCATTACCTTTACAACAAATCAGCTTACCGGTTATCCAAAACAAAACCGGATTGAAACAGATCAACCTGTTTTAATTCAAACTAATCAGGGACAATTTAGCAGTCAGGGTTTGAATGCTAATCTTGATCAGGGTCAATACAATCTATTCCGTATCCGAGGACAATATGCACCTGCTTCCGGCTCCTAAATTCTGTTTAGCCACTACCACTGGCCCGTTTATTAAGGCCATGCAGCGCAGTGCTCTGGCACTTCTATTAGCGAGTGCTACCCTAGGGACGGCAACACCGGTGCTTGCCCTACCCAGTGATAGCAACCAGACCATTACCCTTGAAGCTGACCGTGCCACATACAATGAAAAAACTGGCATTACCACCTATACCGGTAATGTCATTATTCAGCAAGGCACAATCAAGATTCAGGCTGACTCACTGGTGGCTACCCTAAACAAGAACAGACAGATTCAGCAAGTAACCGCCAAAGGCCGGCCTGCCAAGTTTCAGCAGCAGATTAGTGCTGAAAAAGGCATTGCCCGTGGTGAAGGTCAGACCATTGTTTATAATTCCGAAACGGGCATTATTACCATGACTGGCAAGGCTTACTTATTTCAGGATGGTGCCAGCTTCCGGGGCAACACGCTACGTTACAGCATTAGCGGTGGTGATATTGAAGCCTCTGGTGGTAGTCAGGGACGTATCCAAATCATTATTCCGCCTTCTGCCACCCAGAATCAAAGCAAAGTAAAAAGCAAATAAGGAAGGATGACTTTTAAATGGCTGTAGCTGCTGCTTTATCTCCTACTGGTGCACCTGTTGATGCCGCCATTCAAACGCTGACCATTAAACATCTGGCAAAAAGTTACAACAAGCGTCTGGTGGTTAAGGATGTTTCCTTTAGCCTGCAAAGTGGCCAGATTGTAGGCCTTTTAGGGCCAAATGGCGCAGGCAAAACCACCAGTTTCTATATGCTGGTTGGGCTGGTCAAAATGGACAAGGGTGCCATTTTTCTAGACAAACAGGATTTGTCAGAACTGGCCATGCACCAGCGTGCGCGCCGTGGTATTGGTTATTTGCCTCAGGAAGCATCGATTTTTCGCAAGCTCACCATTGCGCAAAATATTATGGCCATTCTGGAAACCCGCAGCGATCTGAATAAAACGCAGCGGCAAGCACGTCTTGAAGAATTACTGGATGAATTTAATATCCAGCATATCCGTAACTCATTAGGTATGAGCGTTTCTGGTGGTGAACGCCGCCGTGCTGAAATTGCGCGGGCGCTCGCTGCTGAGCCTAAATTTATGTTACTGGATGAACCTTTTGCCGGAGTAGACCCAATTTCTGTGGGCGATATTAAGCACATTATTGAACGTTTAAAAGCGCGTGGTATTGGTGTACTCATTACCGATCATAACGTGCGCGAAACATTGGCAATTTGCGAAAAGGCTTACATTGTCAGTGAAGGTTCAGTGATTGCTGAAGGAACGCCGCAGGAAATTCTGGCCAATGAAACCGTAAAACGCGTTTATCTGGGTGAAGACTTCCGCGTTTGATGGATTATTTGAATTAAAATTTTTGCTATTTAATATTTATGATACGGAATGAATCCATGAAAAAGCTAATTTGCCTGCTTCCCGTTGTTTTTATGACTGCTTGCGCCACTGATGGCAGCATGAACCCGACTGCAACCACGGCCAATAATATTGGCATGGCCGTGTTTCAGTCTGCAGTTGATCAAACCTGCCGCACCCAGCTCAATAACCGTACTGAATATAAAGTACTCACGAGTGTATTAACTGCTGAGAAAAAACAGGATGTTGAAAATCAGATTTGCGGCTGTGTGAGTACCGAGGCTTCCAAAAATGTAACGATGGTTGAACTGGCTCAGGCAGCGATTGATCCCAATGCACGCGCCACGCTCATTACCAATACGGTAAATAATACATTGTCGACTTGTGTGTCGCGGTTTAAGTTTTAGATAGGTAATAAATTTAAAAGGATTATCACAATTAAAATATTAGCTCTTTATTGCTTGAGTCTTAAGGAGCGAATATTTAAGAAAAGTATCCCCACCGATGCTCAATTGGCAAGCACTCCATGCATAATTCTTTATCTTCATAATTTCCACCATCGAAAATAACAAAATTATAATCAGTATCCAAGTCAATCCAAAAGTTATCCTTATTAAAGCGTGTAGGATTTTTATCCCTATTAATCATAAGATTATCGCAATTATCACATTTTTTAGCAGACATCTTTTCTAATGCTATAAATCTAATATCGTGACTGATAAATTTTAAACCATATTTGGCTAATAATATTTTTAACTCTTCATCAAGAAGCTCAAGCTTTTTATCAAATGTACAATCTTCTACTTCTTGAGTAGTCGTTTCAAAATAACTGTACATACGTCTTATTGCAAATTTTTTCATGACTATATGAACTTCTTCTCCATCACAATAAATAAGGTATTATTTTATAATCTTATTAATCCCTTAGATTCTCAAATGAAGTGCAACAGAGATTAATTTATTGGAAGGAAGGAAGATGAGCTAGCATTCTGCTTCCGACCGACCAAAGTCAAAGTTGCATCATGAACTATACTCATCTTACTCACGAA
>NZ_SNTY01000030.1 GCF_004377485.1 Alkanindiges illinoisensis | reverse complement strand
CACGCCAACCAGTCGCTTGAACTTGTCGGCACTTAAGCGTTTAATATCTTTATATCTCATCAGCCAAGCATGACATAAATACCAATAGTTTTCTGGTCAATTTTTAACTTATGAAAGAAGTCTAATAAAATCCGTATTTAATATAGGTTATAATTATTCTGAAAAATATCTATTGAAATATATTAACCCGCTTATTTATTATTTTTTAAATCCCTACCTTGCATTAATACCATTTTAATATGTGGTGAATATTTTATATCTGTATAAATTTTCAATCACATCACTAATAACTAGAATAACAAAAGGCCGGAATAAAATCCGGCCTTCTGTTAAAATCATTCCTTAGAATATTTTACTCATCCTGATTAAAAGCTATAGCCTAGACTTAATACAGCTTTGTTCTTCTGTTTGGTTTCATTACGTGAATAGCCACCAAAGATATAATCTAGGCCCCAGGTTGCTCCAGTTGCACCCAGTGGATGTGCGATACCCAGTGTGGCATGCCGAAAAGCAAAATCAGTCGTGGTGGGACCCGTAAACTCATCATCATCACCGTAATAATAGGCAGCAGCCTGAAGTTTTCCGGTAAATCCGCCAGCAAGTTCAGGCGCGTATGTGGCTAGAAAGTAGGTATCCCCTTTATTGCCAAAGGTTACATTATTCAGCAGGGTTTGTGCAGTGACAGTAAATTGCTTATAGCTTAGGCCTACAATGGTTTCATAGCCGGTAGACTCCCAGCCCGGATAGTAGTAATACACGGTGCCGCCTAGCTGAAAACCTAGATCTTCAGTTAACTTGCCCTTAAAGCCTGCATAAAAATCGTTTTCAAAAGACTTGGTTGTACAATCTGTACCCTTACAACCCGGATTAAGTCCCGCATAGGAATACCCCAAATTTGAAAACCAGTAACCAGCGTAAAAACCACTGTCATGGCTGTAATCAAGGCCACCCTGTAGTGCGGTATTATCATTTTCCGGTCCAATGGTAATACCACGCAGGTTATAACTGGAAACCACACTGACATTTCCAGTGATAGTTCCCGGAAAAGGTAATGGTGTGCTTTCAGCTGCCATTGCACTATTTATTCCTGTGGATGCTAATACTACAGTCATTAACAGATTAAGACCATGCTTCATTTAAATACTCCCCAAATAACTTGCTTTTAACTGACCTAAATGGCCATATTTATAGTTATACAAATTACATGCCAATATTATATTAATATTTAAACTCAGCAAAACCCATGAGTATTAAATGTATCAGTTTCATGTAGGCTTAAATTTCAATTTTATTTTATTCAGTTTAGTGCATTTTTTTAATATTAAGCCACATAATGGCGCATTATTATTTAGCTGTTGAGGCATGCCAGCAACATAAAGATTATTATCGGTATAGATTAAGGCTTATCAGCGGCTTCATATCAAACCAGAGTACTTTTATCTTAAGGTACTATTGCTTCACGATAGACTCATTGTACATGCCACCCTATTTGGCTCATTTCACAAGAGCGTGACAGCGCCTAAAGTTGTACCCTGCTTAAAACAGTTGTACTGGGTTAAGCCTTCATTATGGAATTAAAAATAAACTGGGGAAAATTCTTTGATCAGACTGGGCTAGGATAAAAGCGAACTGGTTAATTTTTTTAATTTTAACAATGATAAAAACCTGCCAATTAACGATGATCAGCAGGTCTATTTATTATAAACAACCTTGGCGTTAAGCCAGTCCCAGCAATGCAACCACACCAGTTAGCACAGCAACCACACGGTCACCCTGCTTGATATGACGCTTGATCCATTGTCCTGCAACCAGGCCAACACTGTAGAGTGCGCTTAACGTCATGAGCATGCCCAGCATAAAGCCTACCGGATTCATCCCGGCCCCTAATTCAGCGCCGTGCGCCAGACCGTGGAATATGCCCAATAGCGCAGCCATTGCCAAAAATACCGAGGTAGAACGCTGCCACAATGCCATCGCCAATACCAGCAAGGACGCCACAATGCCATATTCTGCCACATTAACAGGAACAATCTGTGCCATGCCCAGCATAAAACCAGCACTGAGTGTGGCCACTAACAGTGCCAGTCCCATAAAGCGTGCCTGCTTAAAAGTGCGCGCCAGCAAAATGCCCAATCCCAGCCCCATGGTTAAATGATCCAGTCCCGACAATGGATGCAGCAACCCTGCCAGTAAGGCAGAATGACTGTATTCATGGCCCGGATGTGCCAGTGCAGCCCCTGAAACTGCCAGTAACGCCAGTAATATAAATCGCATGATTTTTCCTCAATCGGAGTTAATTTTTAAATAGACCCTGCTTTTCAATAAAGGCAATAATGTCATTTAGGCCATCTTTGGTTTTCATATTGGAAAACAAAAATGGTCGCTCACCCCGCATACGCTTGGCGTCCTGATCCATCACTTCAAGCGACGCCCCTACCATTGGCGCCAGGTCAGTCTTGTTGATAATCAGCAGGTCAGACTTGGTAATGCCGGGGCCACCCTTACGCGGGATTTTTTCCCCAGCGGCCACATCAATGACATACAAGGTTAAATCAGACAGCTCAGGACTAAAGGTTGCAGCCAGGTTATCCCCACCACTTTCAATAATAATCAGCTCAAGGCCAGCAAACTTGTTATTTAAATCATCAATAGCCGCCAGATTAATCGAAGCATCTTCCCGGATGGCGGTATGTGGACAACCACCCGTTTCGACCCCGACAATCCGATCCGGGCTCATGGCTTGATTGCGGGTTAAAAAGTTGGAGTCTTCCTTGGTGTAAATATCATTAGTGACCACCGCCATATTGTATTTATCACGCAAGGCAAGGCAAAGATTTAAGGTAAGGGCTGTTTTACCCGAACCAACCGGGCCTCCAATGCCGACTCGAAGTGGACTACGTTCTGACATATTAATTCCTGAAAATGACTGAATAAAATATTTACGACCGGAACAGCCGTGAATACTGGTTTTCATGTTGCATGGACAACATGGCAAAATTGGGTAAATTACTGCTTAAAGGTTGTTTAGCATCTTGCAAATTTAATGCCTGCTGAATCGCTTCTGGCATACGCTGATGCAGTTGCCATAAAATTCGCTGGCCGCTCATTTGTCCGAGCGGCACGGTTTTCACTGCGGCGAGTACCTGATTTTCCAGTACGCTAAAACAATACGCAGTCAGACAATCTTGTGGCTGCAACTTTAGTCGTGCACATAACTGGGCATACACTGGCACAAAACCATAATGCGACTCTACCTGGACCTCCAGCCCCAGCACCTGTTTAATCCATGCGTTGAGTGAAAAAGCCAGTTGCTGACTTTCCAGCAAAAACTCACGGGTTTCGCGGCTGGCTTTATAGTCACTGGCCAGTCGGATAAATTCATGAGGTTGCGTTGCCGCCGATTTTGCGGCATGAATTAACCGCGCCAGCATCGGCAATTCATAACGCACCAGCAATAAGTCCAGTACGTCTTCAAAATAAGCCAGCGCGTTTTTTTCATTGACGATCAGACCGCATTCAATTGCACTTTCCACGCCTTGAGAATAGCAATAGGCACCAATGGGCAAGGCGGTAGAAGATAAGGTCAACAGCTTAAGCAAACTGGCGGCGTTCATTGCACTGCTACTGTCGGCTGTCAATTCAGTAATGGGCATGGCTTTAGTGAGGGACATAGGGACGTAAGCGATTATCATGCTGATGCTGGGCGTATGCACCGCTTTCCGGCTCAAATGGATGCATGACTTCTTCTACTGTTAAACCCAAACCGCGTACCATATCGGCCAGCACATAATCCGGTTCCAGATATAAGGCCGCCGGCGTGAGCATGAGTGGCACATGACGGTTACCCAGATGATAGGCTGCCTTTAGCAAATCAAATGGCTGATTAGCAGTCACGCACAGCAGTTTTTCGGGTGCAGCCTGAATTTGCAATACCTCACCGGTTGTCGTGCCGATATATGCCCCACCGCGCAATACGCCTGTACGTGGCAAGTCCACGCCAATGTCCTGACCATTATCTAAAGTGGCACGGAAGCGGCATTTCTGGCGGGTGTCAAAAGTCAGTGAAATTGTTCCAGCTAGCGCATCATTACTGCTTTCAATTGCCTTTTCATCCAAGCGCTGTGTATAAATCTGCATACTTTCATCAACTCAAGATTATTTAAAAACTACTCAACAATTAACTGCTTAAACCGACAACTTACTATGTTGCGATAAAATCAAAAATATGACCATAATGACTATAATTTCCGGTGGAGAAAAATCATGTCAAACCAGTGGAGCATTGCCAAAGCCAAAGCCAATTTCAGCACCCTGATTCGTCAGGCGTATGAGCAACATCAACCACAAATCATTACCCACCACGGGCATGGCCGCGTAGTAGTTATTCCCTATGACGACTGGATAGCAACGCAACAACCCAAAAATAGCCTGCTGGATTTTATGCAAAACTCTCCATTGGCCAATACCGAGCTTGAACTACCTTCTCGCGATGCTACGCAGGATCAGCATCGCGATACTGATGTGTTCTAACTGGGATTTTTTCTAACTGACATCTGCTAAAAAGTATGTTCCATTCGCCTCATCAATTAAAAATTTAAAAACGAGTATGACTTTGAGCTATCTTCTGGATACCAATATCTTGTCCGAACTGGTTAAGCCGCAACCTAATGCTGGTGTTGTTGCATGGATTCTTAACCATCCAGAGCAACTGTGCTTTATCAGTGTCGTGACGCTCTCTGAACTACAATTTGGTATTGAACGAATGCCAGCCAGTGCACGCAAGGAACACATCAAAACCTGGCTTAACCACGACCTTAAAGCACGCTTTGCAAGCCGTATCATTAATATTGAAGACAATATTGCCATACAATGTGGCACATTCAGAGCCATTCGCCAAACTCAAGGTATCCCCTTAGCAATTGCAGATGGGTTCATTGCCGCGAGTGCATTTGTCCATGACCTTGCAGTTGTTACACGCAATACTAAAGATTTTGAACATCTGGATATCCAGTTGATTAATCCTTTTCAGTAACTTCACCTGTTAGCCTAAAATTAACTTCAAAACAGAAAATACCGCTGCGCCATCGGTAACACATCCGCCGGTTCACAGGTTAAATGCACACCATCGGCTTTTACCACATAAGTTTCCGGGTGTACTTCCATCACGGGTAGATAATCATTGTGCTTCATGTCGGTCTTGCGGATATTTCGGGTATTTTTGGCCGGGCTAATCATTTTTTTGAGGCCCAGTTGCTCAGGTATGCCATTCTCAATAGCAACCTGCGATAAAAAGGTGATGCAGGACGCATGCACACCATCCGGCAATGCAGCAAACATTGGACGGTAATGCACTGGCTGCGGGGTCGGAATGGAAGCATTAATATCGCCCATCGGTGCTGCGGCAATCATGCCACCTTTAATGATCATGGATGGCTTCACACCAAAAAATGCCGGTTTCCATAAGACTAGATCAGCCAGCTTGCCCACTTCCACCGAACCCACTTCATGTGCAATACCGTGAGTAATGGCTGGATTAATGGTGTATTTGGCAATATAGCGCTTAATGCGGTGATTATCGTTGCGCTCAGAATCACCATCCAGCGGGCCACGCTGCACTTTCATCTTGTGCGCGGTTTGCCAAGTACGGATGATCACCTCACCCACCCGCCCCATGGCCTGTGAGTCCGAACTCATCATGGCAATCGCACCCATGTCCTGCAAAATATCTTCGGCGGCAATGGTTTCACGTCGAATCCGGCTTTCAGCAAATGCCACATCTTCGCTAATGGCAGGGTCGAGGTGATGACACACCATGAGCATATCGAGATGTTCATCAATGGTGTTAATGGTATAGGGGCGGGTGGGATTGGTTGAGGATGGCAACACATTGGCCTGCCCAATTGCTTTTAAAATATCTGGGGCATGCCCGCCGCCTGCGCCTTCAGTATGGTAGGTATGAATGGTACGATCCTTAAAGGCGCCTAAGGTGGCTTCCAGAAAACCGCTTTCATTTAAGGTATCGGTATGGATGGCAACCTGCACATCGTACTGGTCGGCAACGGTCAGGCAGTTATCAATGGCTGCCGGGGTTGATCCCCAGTCCTCATGCAGCTTTAAGCCCACCACACCTGCCCGGATTTGTTCGGCAATCGGTTCTGGCAGGCTCAGGTTGCCCTTGCCCAGCAAGCCAATATTCATGGGCAGGCTATCAATCGATTTCAACATGGTCGCAATATGCCACGGCCCCGGTGTGACTGTGGTGGCCGATGTTCCGGCGGCAGGTCCTGTACCACCACCAATCATGGTCGTTACGCCGGACATTAAGGCGGTTTCCACCTGTTGCGGGCAAATCCAGTGAATGTGGGTATCTACACCGCCAGCGGTTAAAATCTGCCCTTCCCCAGCAATTACTTCGGTCGCTGCCCCTAGCGGAATATCAATATCCGGCTGGACATCGGGATTACCGGCCTTGCCAATTTTCCAGAGGCGGCCATTCTTAATACCTACATCTGCCTTGACAATTCCCCACCAGTCCACAATCAGCGCATTGGTAATCACGGTATCGGCCACAAATTCAGCATTCAGCTGGGACTGTCCCATGCCATCCCGAATCACCTTTCCGCCACCAAACTTAACTTCCTCACCATAACAGGTGTAGTCATGCTCAACTTCCAGCAGTAACTCGGTATCCGCCAGCCGCACCCGATCGCCTGTGGTCGGGCCAAACATTTCACTATAGGCACGGCGCGACATTTTCATTGTATTTACTTCCTCAATCTTTCATTTTTCATAAACAAGTGCGAAAAATCAGAGCGCGCCCATGATACGGCCAGCAAACCCATACACTTCACGCTTGCCGGCAAGGGCTACCAGTTCAACCTGCCGCACCTGTCCCGGTTCAAAGCGCACGGCTGTGCCCGCTGGAATATTCAGGCGAAAGCCTTTGCTTTGTTCACGCTCAAACACCAGTGAGTCATTGACTTCATAAAAATGAAAGTGTGAACCAATTTGAATGGGACGATCCCCATGGTTGCTAACATTAATACGCATAGTTTGACGGCCTGCATTAATTTCAATGTCACCAGCTTCCACAAAAGTTTCACCGGGATTCATGTACTGTTCCTTATTATTGGTACTTACATAATAGGCTGATGCACGGTCACCAGCTTACTGCCATCAGGAAAAGTTGCCTCAACCTGTACCTCTAAAATCATCTCTGCCACGCCATCCATCACATCATCACGACTCAGTAACGTGGTGCCATAATGCATCAGTTCACTGACGCTTTTGCCATCACGCGCACCTTCAAGCAGTGCCGCCGAAATATAAGCCACCGCTTCTGGATAATTGAGCTTTAAACCGCGAGCTTTTCGCCGCTCTGCCACCAGCCCGGCAGTAAAAATTAGCATCTTGTCTTTTTCGGTTGGGGTCAGTTCCATAGGTACAGCTCTTTTATTAACATTTTAATTAAAGCAAGAAGTATGCAAATTTTATATTTAATGATGAATAAACCAGCAGTTGATATGAGTATTAGGTTTTCCAGATCCTTGGGAGTTCTTCATCCAGGCCAAACCATTCGCGGCGGCATTTGGCGCGCAAACCTGAAAAGGCATCCAGACATTGCCGGGTATCGTTGCCTAGGTAACGCGCGATCACGGCATAGCCTAAGCGGGTTAAATGCACGGGCACCTTCATCCGGCTCATCAAGTTCCGTAAAATATTAATATGTTCATCCAGATTGGCTTCATCGCGGCAGACTTGCGGCGGCACTGCATAAAATGCACCGCTTACCGCCTGCTGGTTTATCCCTAACGGTGAGCTTAGCCAGCGGTCATTCCCCTTGAAAGCCAATTGATCCTTAACGAGCAACTGCCCGTTTTGCCAAAGATTTAACTGGTTATGATATTGTCCTGTATCAAATTTTTCCGCACGGGACTGACGGCCAATCACCAGAATATCCCAGCCAATAAAAGCAGCACTCGTAGCCAAATGAATGGTGGTCTGACTTTCTGCAATAGCCTGGTTAAACAGCATGGTTTCCTGAGGTAGCCACTCTAAAATGGCATTGTCAGCCACCTGTAACTCAATCGCTTGCCTCGCAGTTTGTCCGGTACTGGCGTACCATTTGCCAGCTCCCGGCGTGGTGATCAGGGCATGGCTGTCCTGCCCAACGCTAACCTCAATACTTAACTCATCCCCGCCTGCAAAGCCTGCTGGTGGATGTACAATAATCACATGGCATACACCAGTGGCTTCTGGCCAAAGTGCTTTTTGCACCCGAAGTGGGCCATTGTGTTTACGATGCTTCAAAATGGTGCGATTGATTTGTTTCTCAAAGCCCAGTGATAACTTTGCGTGCCACATTACTTTCACCACCCATTTGATTTGAAGACATCATTGTTCATAGTGAGAGTATTAGCAAAATCAATAAATCCCAGCAACACATCATTTCCTGACATGAAGCAAATCTTTCTACTGATTATCGGTGTTTGCTTAAAAGGTATGCTATTTCACTTAAGATAGGACTTAAACACGAGTGGTAACGCTAGCATAGCTATCGTAAATATTACTTGTTCGTTGTATGTCATCGCTTGCACCCTAATGGAGCAATCTAGAGGCTCAAAGGTTTTATCTGCATTGCATGCCTTAAAATCTCATCAGAAAAATAAAACGCACCACTACTAATAGCTTTGATGAAACCCTGCTTATTCACAACTTCAGCTCTTATTAATAAAGACAATAAGGTAGTGACCTCAAAACCTATGCATGTTGTTATTTGTATTCGCTAAAATTTCTTGCTGTTTATTTTTAGAGCCAAGTATGTAATTGATATTTCAAATAAAATTTATCCTGCTATAATCTTTATCAAACAACTTAGTAAGATTGAAAATAATCCAAAATGCGTTTAAAAGAAGAGCTGAAAATTTTGTAGGCATACCTTCTCATATCAAAAAATCTATTCCACTGTAAATCGATGAATTTAACAGCTAGTTTAAGCTTATTTATACTTGGAATATTAGGCTTTTCTGGATGTCATTCTTTTTGTTTTCTTTAGAAATTTTTACTTCTGATAGGTATTCGATATTCCAGCTTCAGTGTTTAGCACACTATAAATATCAATTTTAGCAATTAAGATACACATACTTATGTATTTAATATCTAAAGTTAAATGACTTTAACTGAGCTGGTCTCACAAATTCATACCACTGCTATAAGTGATACTCTAGTCCCCGAGAGGTGTGGGTAACACCCCTAAAATGGAGCACTTTATGAGCAGAAGACCCCGTCGCAACCATTCGCCTGACTTCAAGGCCAAAGTCGCATTTGCCGCCATTAAAGGCGATCACACACTGGCAGAATTGAGCGCGCAGCTTGACATTCATGCCAATCAAATCCTTGACTGGAAGAACCCAGTGCTTAACCAATCTGCCCGAGTCTTTGAATCAGCGACAAGCAAGCCTGAGCCTGATGTGGATTTGAAGGCACACCCGAGATTTTTAACACCGATCAGGGTAGCCAGTTTACTTGTGACCGTTTTACTTACGTTCTCAAGCAGCACGGTATTCAGATCAGTATGGATGGTCGTGGTCGTTGGATGGACTACGTGATGATTGAACGGCTGTGGCGCACGGTGAAATATGAGGAGGTGTACTTGAAATCGTATGCCAGCGTACGCGATGCCAAAACACAGTTATCTGCATATTTCGAGTTTTACAATCAACGTAGACCGCATTCAAGTCTGGACGCGCAGACCCCAGATGAGGTTTACTATATTAAGGTAAAGCAGCCCAAAGCTGCCTAATCAATGCAACACAATCAACCCGAGTGGATATCACTTATAAAATGCAAAACCCTGGTACAAACAAGTGAAACCAGCTTAATTTGTTATATCCGGGTTGACAGCATAATTAAGCACTGACCACTGATAGCTGCCATAAAAGTAGCACTCCTCATTTTCATTTTTCAATAGCAAAAGCGAATCATGCTATGTTGTATTCCTTTTTATTAGCCCCCTCAAATTTGCTAAAATATGCTCTTCAAGAAGGCTAAATCTCTTTAAGGATTCTATACCCAGTGAACGCTGCCAACCCCATGCTTGACCTTAGCTCCCATACTCCAATGATGCAGCAATACCTGACTGTCAAACAGCAGTATGCACAGGCACTGGTGTTTTATCGCATGGGTGATTTTTATGAATTGTTTTTTGATGATGCACACCGGGCAGTCAAGTTACTGGGCATTACCCTGACCCATCGGGGCAAAAGCAATGGTGAGCCAATCCCCATGGCTGGGGTACCCTATCATGCGGCAGAAGGCTATCTGGCGCGGTTGGTTAAGGCTGGTGAAACAGTTGCCATTTGTGAGCAAGTTGGTGAAGTCACTGGCAAAGGGCCGGTAGAGCGAAAAGTCGTGCGGATTCTGACACCCGGCACCCTCACTGATGATGCCTTGTTGCCAAGCCATCAAAGTGCCAGTCTGGCGGCTTTAAGTTTTGATAAGGACAACGTGGGTATTGCGTTGCTTGAGCTGAGCTCTGGCCAGTTTCTGGTGCAGGAAATGGCACTGGATTATTTGCGTTTGACTATTGAACTGGCGCGTCTTTCCCCAGCTGAAATTTTAATCAGTGAAGATGTGGAAGATAGCCCTGTTGTTAAACAATTGCGGCAGGAGATTGAAACCCCTTTAACCCGACGCCCCAATGTGGACTTTCATCCCGGCAATGCGGCTGATGTGTTATGCCGACAATTTAAGGTCAGTACGCTGGCCGGGTTTGGCGTTGAGCATTTAAAACTTGCACAAGCAGCAGCCGCCGCATTGCTGCATTATGCCAGCGAAACCCAGAAAACCAGCCTGCCGCACATCCAGCGTATTCGCGTGGAAAGCATGGATGCCTTTATTGCGCTTGACCCGGTCACCCGGCGTAATCTGGAGATTACCGAGCCGCTATTTGAACACGGCACTTCCCTGCTCAAACTGGTAGACCGCTGCCAGACCGTAATGGGTTCACGCCTGCTGGCGCGTCACCTGATGCAGCCTTTGCGCGATACCAAACTGCTGGAGCAACGTCAGGACGCCATTGACGACATTTTAAATGGCTACCATGAAGAAGCCATCCGCGTGGCGCTGTCCAGCATTGGCGATGTCGAGCGGGTTCTGGGCCGCGTTGCCCTCAATACGGCACGCCCGCGTGATCTGGTGATGCTACGGCAAGCCTGTGCCCAATTGCCCTTTGTGCATCATGCCCTGCGCCCTGCGCTACATCAAAAAAGTCTGGTGCTCCAGCAGCTTTCGCAGCAGCTTGGCAGTTTTAATCATGTATTTGACTTGCTCAAACAGGCCGTGGTTGAAACCCCACCCGTGCTGCTGCGTGACGGTGGCGTGATTGCACCGGGCTTTGATGCCGAACTGGATGAACTGCGCCAGATTCGCGACCATGCCAACCAGTTTTTGCTGGATATGGAACAGCGCGAACGGGAAAACACCGGGATTGCTACCCTCAAGATCGGCTATAACCGGGTCAGTGGCTACTACATTGAATTGACCCGTGCGCAAAGTGAATCAGCACCCGCGCACTTTATTCGGCGGCAAACCCTGAAAAATGTCGAGCGTTATATCACGCCAGAGCTTAAAACTTTTGAGGACAAAGTGCTGTCCAGTGAATCACGTGCCTTAAACCGTGAAAAACAGTTATTTGACCAATTGCTGGACACGCTGCGTCAGGAACTGGCCGCGCTACAGGGCATGAGTGCTGCGATTGCCGAGCTGGATGTCTTATCCAACTGGGCGGCACAGGCGCGCAACCGCCAGTGGGTATGCCCCAGTTTTCAGCCGGAATGCGGTATCGATATTCAGGCTGGACGCCATCCGGTTGTAGAGTCCTTAATCAAAGCATCTTTTACACCCAATGATGTCAATTTAAATGAAAAACATCGGCTTGCATTAATTACAGGCCCCAACATGGGCGGCAAGTCCACCTATATGCGGCAAACGGCCCTGATTTGCATTCTGGCTTATTGCGGCAGTTTTGTGCCTGCCAAGCAAGCCCGGCTTGGTCCGATTGACCGGATTTTCACCCGGATTGGCTCTGCTGATGACCTGTCCAGCGGTAAATCAACCTTTATGGTAGAAATGACCGAAACCGCCCAAATCCTGCACCATGCGACCAGCCACTCCTTGGTACTTATGGATGAAGTGGGCCGTGGCACCAGCACTTACGATGGTTTGTCGCTGGCTTGGGCCTGTGTGCTGGATCTGGCCAAGCGCATTCAATGTTTATGCCTGTTTGCCACGCATTATTTTGAGCTAACGGAATTAGGCCAGCAGTCTGGTATTGATAATTATCATGTGGCGGCAAAGGAAATTAATGGCGACCTGATTTTATTGCATCAGGTACGTCAAGGTGCGGCCAATCAAAGCCATGGCATACAAGTGGCCAAACTGGCTGGTATTCCGGCATCCGTGCTTAAGGAAGCCCAGCAACGCCTGAAAACTCTGGAGCGCCAGCAAAGCAAGTATATTGGTACAGCCCATCAAAATGACTTGTTTGACTTTGATACTGTTTTTAATAGCACGCCAGAACATAGGGTAGAACCCCAAGTGCAGATTATAGAGGTGGAAAAACCATCGCCTGTACTGGAGCAACTAAAACAAACCGACATTGACAACCTAACGCCACGGCAGGCACTTGAGCTTTTATATGCCTTAAAACAGCAACTTTAAAAGTGAAAACCTTAGAAAAAAACGTATTAGATACTGATTTTTATCAAATTGAAGGCTTAAGCGATGTTATCTATAAATAATATCACTAAAAGGAATTGTTACTGGCAGGCAAAAGCGCCTAAAATAGCCCCCAATTGCTAATATGTTGTAGGGTAGCTGTCGCCATGACCTTTGTTGTCACCGAAAACTGTATTAAATGTAAATATCAGGACTGCGTTGAAGTTTGCCCAGTCGATTGTTTCTATGAAGGCCCAAATTTTCTGGTGATCAATCCGGACGAATGTATTGACTGTGCGCTGTGTGAACCCGAGTGCCCGGCCAACGCCATTTTTTCAGAAGACGAGCTGCCAGCCGGTCAGGAAGTGTTTATTGAAATCAACGCTGACCTGTCACAAAAGTGGCCCAACATCACCCAGATTGGTGAGCAGCCTGCTGACCGTGAAGAATGGAATGGCAAGCCAGACAAGTTGAAACTGCTGGAACGCTAGGCCTTTATAAATTCAGCCAATACGGCCATTGGGTTGTCTGGCTACAAGAGCTCGCTTAAAGCGGGCTTTTTTTGTTGTCCGCCTTCATACTGTGAATAGAATTTTACAAAAATCTGGCCAATTCAGGACTTGTAAAACTGGCTAATTGTTACAATATAACACCGAACTGGCTTAAAAATTATTTCATGAAAAAAGGAGCACGAATGCTACAGCAAACCAAGGCGGATCATACACAGCTTCGTTGGTTGTTCCTGTTGTGCCTGATGCCATTGCTGGGAAGCTGTATCAATCCGCCAGCCAAAAAACCAGTTATTCATACTCAGGTTATTCGTCCTGCTCAACCTTTAAAACTGAACAAATTGCCACCAGAGCTAATGATTGAACAAAATACCCATTGGCACCGTGCGCCACCATCCAGCTATAAGCAGTGGCTGAGTGAAGGTTCACACGAGCAACAGGTGAACCGCTATCACAATTACCTGATTCGCCACGATGTCAGCCGGGCAGCACCCATGTTTGAGTTGCTTAAAAGCGCACGTGACTGGGAACGTTGTGGCCGTGAACCATACGCTGTGCCGTCCAGTGAGTTATGGGACAATCTGCTACCTACGCTCAAAGTGCTACAGCAGTTGCAGGATCAAAAAATTCTGGATGATATTGAAGTCACTTCGGTCTATCGTGATGCTGAGCTTAACCAGTGCGCCAATGGTAGTCCCGGTAGCAAGCATGTGCATAACTCTGCACTGGATTTCCGGATTGGCAGTGAAAACCCGGATATTGGCGAGCTTGAAAAAATTGCCCGTGCCAAACATCAGTTGTGTGAATACTGGCAAAATAATGGTCAGCGCCTGAATATGGGCCTGGGCGTTTATGCCAGTGGCCAGATTCATATTGATACCCAGGGTTTTAGAACATGGGGGCCAGACCATACGCACAATACTTCAATCTGCCCAAGCTAAGTACATTCTGGTTAAGATGTAATGGTATTATCATTACATCTTATTATTTTTTAGGGCACTGCGCTTTTTTAAACGATTCTTAATCCAGTTATCAATATTGACTGAGTTGCTTTAACTTGATGCACTCTCACTTTTTAATTATTAAAGTTTCCCGTCCGGCAGTGATTCCCTGCAACCAGCCATTTAGCTCATTCTTAAAGGCTTCTGCAATGATTACCTCAAGCTGAATACCCCGTGCGTCATAATGCTGCTGCACAATCTGCACTTTATGGCTCTTAAGGTAATGCTCTACCCGTGCCCATTCTGCAAAACTCACAAAGAAACTGGCCTGTAAGGTTTTGATCAGTTCAATCTTGTGAGCAGCCTGTAAGCATAGCTGCGCGGCTCCGCCATAGGCGCGCACCAGTCCACCCGTCCCTAGCTTTACGCCACCATACCAACGATTGACTAGTACAATGATATTGTCCAGTTGCTGGCCTTCAATCACTGCCAGAATGGGTCTGCCTGCTGTTCCACCAGGTTCACCATCATCATTCACTCGGCTTTGCCCATTGATTTTCCATGCCCAGCACTGATGCGTGGTGCTGGCATCATGCTGTTGCGCCAGAAACTGCTGTGCCTGTTCAATGGAACCAACAGGTGCAGCAATGGCCATAAAACGGCTTTTTTTAATATCCTGCTGAGCAGTAGTAATATCTGCAATAGTAAAAGTCATGAGTAAAAATTACGAAGTTCAAAATACAGGATAACGATTTCTGGGTTTCATCTTAGCGTAGACGTTCACCCTTGATAAAACAAATTGTGATTAAAACGGCTGTAATAGCAAACACATAAACCATGTAATAAATCGCATTTTGCTTGAAAAATAGCCAAACCATTCCGGCTAATAACAAGATCAGATAACCCACCAGAACAACCCAGCCCTGCCATGCTACTGGCAAGCCCCAGCCTAAGCCATAGCGTTTGGCAGGGAACCAGATTTTTTTATATGATGGATATTTTGATGGCATTTATTCTGTTTTCCTGTTTATAGGCAGTTTGAACATGTCTTATTTTATAATGGCATGAGTCAGTCCCACTAGAATGATATCTTCTAGAAGTAAACCAGCTAAAAATCCAGTACAATGCGCGCATCTTTGTGCCATAGCCAACCGTTTTTCCATGACGCAGCCTTCGACCCCGCCAAATCAACAGCAGTCAGACCAACAGTATCCACAGGAACCTATTCAGCTTGCCGAGCAGCCTGACCGTCCAGATGGAAATGATCAAGCTCAATCTGCGAAGGATGGTACTGCTGAAAATGGTAGGGCACACCGTTCGGTGCTGACTTTCATGCGACGTTCGTCACCCTTAAATACGTCGCAAGCCAAGGCGCTGGAAGATTATCAGCACCTGATTGTTGAAGCTCCCATTCATGATGCCCGTCAGCTATTTGAGCACCCGGAGCATCCGCTGACGGTAGAAATTGGTTTTGGCATGGGGCGCTCGCTGGTACTTATGGCACAGGCGGCACCAGAGCGTAATTTTCTGGGCATTGAAGTGCATGTACCGGGTATTGCGCAATGTGTGTATGAAGCCGGTATGGCGGGACTGACCAATTTGCGGGTGATGGACGCTGATGCGCTGGAAGTGCTCAAAGGCTTACCGGATGGTTCGATTGACCGCCTGCAACTGTATTTTCCTGACCCATGGCAAAAGAAAAAACACTTTAAGCGCCGCTTTGTTTCGCATGAACGCATGCCGCTGGTTGAACAAAAACTGGCAACAGGGGGCTGGTTCCATGCTGCCACAGATTGGGAGCATTATGCTGAATGGATGCTTGATGTCTTAGATAATCGTCCTGCCCTAAAAAATGTTTATGGCAAAGGCAATGCTGCACCACGGCCGGACTGGCGACCAGAAACCAAATTTGAACGTCGCGGCCATGAAGCCGGTCATGGCGTCTGGGATTTTATTTTTGAGAAAATCTGATTAGCCGCTTAGTCTTGAGCTAAGTCTATTAAGCCAGCTTTGAGCTGGCTTTTTTTATCGCTAATTTTTGTTGCCGCTCATGTGCAAATGCATAATTCCCTGACTTAACAGCTCATACACCTGCTGTAATTGCGGCTGGCTTTCCAGCATCTGCTGGTGCATATCCAGAATACCCTGATCATGCCGAACCGCCGGGCCAGTTTGCATGTGTATGGGTGCATGATGTTGAATCTTGCTGGCTGTTTCCAAAATCAAGGGCTTTAGCAAATCAAAATCAACACCCTGCCGGGTTAAGTAATCATCAGCCACACTATATAAATAATTGGAAAAATTACAGGCAATGACCGCGGCAAGATGCAAACTACGTCGTTGCTGCGTGCTGTAATGATAAACCTGTGTACTCAACTGTCGTGCCAGTATATCCAACTGCTGGATTACTTTTGCACTGCTCCCCTCAAGCAATAATGGCACCTGGCTAAAGTCCACCGCTTTGGCTTTGGAAAAAGTTTGCAGCGGATAAAACACGCCATAATGCGGACTACTCTGTTGAATAGCATCAAGCGCAGTACTACCAGATGTATGGGCAACAATGCCCTGAATATTTAAAGGAGCAAGCTGAGCCGCTATTTCAGCAATTGCACTGTCTTTAACTGCAATTAAATACAAATCAGCAGGTTGCAATTCCTGCAACTGATAAACTGGCTGTGCTTGCACCAGTGATGCTAGTTGCTGGGCATTTTTTAAATTCTGGCTATAAACTTGCACAATCTGATGCTTTAAATCATATAAGGCTTGTGCCAAGTGCGTTGCCACATTACCACTACCGATTAAGCTGATGTTCATTATTGATGACTTCACAGGGCAACATTAAATTTTACACTAGGATATTTTTTCAGTTTTCACATCAGGATTATCCATGCATTCACAGGCACAACACCTCACCACACTCATTAGTCAGAGTGTACCCTTATCGGACATGCAGGGCTTTTTTGTAGACTGCATCAGCTTACCAGAAGTACAGTGTGTATTGCCCTTTAAACCAGCACAAACCCGCCATGGCAATACCATTTCAGGGCCAATTTTAATGGCGCTGGCCGATGCCAGTATGTATGCCTTAATGCTGGCAATTGATGAAAAAAACCTGGCCGCAGTTACCCGTGATTTCCAGATTCATTTTTTAAGCCGTCCAGCAGCCCATGATTTAACGGCGATTGCGTATATGGTTAAAGACAGTGCAAAACATACCCTGATGCGGGTTGAAATTTTGTCGGGTGAAAAGCTGGTGGCACATGCCACAGGAAGCTATGTCAAGTTGGGGTAGTTGTGTAGGTATTGATCAGATCAGTTGTCTAATTAACCTTATCTGATCAATCTTAGCAAGCCTATGACGCCTCAGATTGCCATGTTGAGCACCGTTATGGGGAGTCAACTGGCCAGTTTAGGCCAATAATTGCTCTACTTTACCCTTGACCTTGGCACCCAGAAATGGGGTATTTTTACCCTGTGACTGGAACTGGTCATTGCTAACTACCCACTCTAGTTTTGGATCAACCAGCACCCAGCCGCCAATCTCCTGCCACTGACTTTCAATTCCGGCGATCTTTGCAGGATTCTGGCTAATGCGGCTGGCCAGTTGCAATGGCGTGAGTAAGTCCTGATGCACCAGCGCTGCAGCCAGTGCCATAAATGTGTCTATATTGGAAATACCAGGTTCGGTTTCAGCAAATGGAGCCAGTTTGGCTGATGCCGATAACGGCTCATGATGCGAGCAAATCGCATCAATCACACCGCTGGCAACACCTTGGCGTAATAGCTCACGGTCTGCCTCACTGCGTAGCGGCGGACGCACATGCGCCAGAGCATTAAAGCCATCAATGGTTTCATCAGTTAAATGTAGCTGATGCATGGCTACGTCAGCAGTGACTGGCAAACCTTTGGCTTTGGCAGCCTTGATCAGCTCAACTGAAGCACCGCAGGACAACAGGCTAAAATGCGCTTGCACACCCGTGGCTTCAACCATCAGCAATTGCTTGGCCAATGCCACGGTTTCCGCAATGGCCGGAATCCCGGTTAGGCCCTGACGTGATGCGGTAAAGCCATCATGCACATAGCCGTCTTTGGCCAGTGAATGCTCTTCCGGATAGAAAAATACCTTTAAACCCAAGCTGGCTGCATATTCCAGCGTACGCAGCAATACATCATCATCAGCAAATGCCGCACGCACATTGCTCACTGCAATACAGCCGCCCTGTTTGAGACTGGCCATATTGGCTGGTTGATTGCCTTCCAGTCCCTTGGTTTGTGCGCCAATGATATGCAGGTAAATGCCGCCATCATTAAAGGCTTTTTCACGCAAGCCTCTAAGCAATGCCCCATTATCCTGCACAGGCTTGGTATCTGGTGGTAATATCACATGCAAAAAACCGGCAGCACGCGCCGCCTGTCCTTCAGTTTTTAAAGTGCCATGCTGCTGCTGACCCGGTTCACGCAGCCGTGCGCATAAATCCACTAGCGCAGGCATCAGCCATTTGCCCTGGCCGTCAATACGCTGGCTAATGTCCTGACCAGCAGCATCTGCCAGCAGTTTGCCATTTTCAACCCATACTGTCCTGACTTCATCAGTCTGATGAATAGGGTCAAGCACACGCACATTTTTAATTTCAATCATACTCATGCTGCCTTCCCCTTATACCAGCGCCTGATCCAGTAAACCTTTGGCCTCAAGCTGTCCCTGCATGCTTAACGCCAGCACTGCCATACGCACCGCAATGCCGTAATTCACCTGTTTTAAAATTAGTGATTGCGGTCCATCCGCCACATTAGAGGCAATTTCCACCCCACGGTTCATCGGGCCTGGATGCATCACCAACGCATTGGGAGCAGCACGTTGTACCCTTGCTTCTGACAATCCGTATAATTTATAGAATTCTTCACTGGACGCCAGCAGCGGTGAGCCAATCCGTTCATTTTGAATACGCAGGGCAATTAGCACATCACAGCCTTCTACACCCTTGTCCATATCTTCAAATACAGTCACGCCAAACTCTTCAATGCCTGTTGGCAATAAGGTCTTGGGCGCAATGACACGAATTTCCTTGGCACCTAGCGTTTGCAGGGCTTCGATATCAGAACGGGCTACCCGTGAATGTTTGATATCGCCAATAATGGCTACCGTTAACTCAGAAAATGGTTTACCCGCATGTCGGCGAATGGTCAGCATATCCAGCATGCCTTGGGTGGGATGCGAGTGACGGCCATCGCCCCCATTAATGATTGCTACATCCGGGCATACACTTTGCGCCATAAAATGCGCTGCACCCGAAGCCCAGTGCCGGATCACAAACATATCAGCGGCCATGGCTTCCAGATTCCACAAGGTATCACGCAGGGTTTCGCCCTTTTTGGTACTGGACTGCTGCATATCAATGTTTAACACATTGGCAGACAATCGTTTAGCAGCCACTTCAAACGTCGTGCGCGTGCGGGTAGATGGCTCAAAAAACAGATTCATCACCGTTCGGCCTTCCAGCAACGGACGGTTGATAATCTGGCCATTTTCACCCAGAAAGGTTTCAGCCGTTTCCAGAATATTGATGAGATGTTGTTGTGATAAGCCTTCAATACTCAGGAAATGGCGCAGGTTGCCATACTGGTTTAACTGGATCTGGCTCAAGGTGTGCAAGGCAGCAAGATGCATAAGACAAGGCCTGTATAAACGGTGGGTGCAAACACGGCGCTAGTTTACTCTAAAAATAATTAATTTTTAGCGAATTGTTTTATAAAAAGCTGCCAGTGCTATTACATAGCGTATGACACTGGCAATTCAACATTATTACATCAGGCTTGATATTATTATTGATAATTATAAATTGAGCGCTTTTGCACTGTCCCTTCAGCAGCACAATTTACTGGGGTATACTCATCAATCTGCTTAATTTTTTTATCCTCATAAGTATTAATCGAAAAATTCTCTACTACACCCTCACTATTTTTCATACAGATATTGACCTGATTTTTTTCATATTCATAGGTACGGCTACCCAGCTTTTCCAGCGCCCCAACATTTGCTATGGCTTCTTCTGCAGTCGTACTATACTGATAAATATTAACCGCCTTTAGTTGGCCATCTTGCTGAGTATACTCATACAATTTTTTATCTTTTAGATCAGCTAGATAATTAGCATTAATATACTGGTAATTATTTTGATTATTATTTAATCCGAATAATAGTTGATCACAGACTATATTGTCCTCAATACACTCCAAGAGATCATCACCCAAGGTAATGTCATCAATATGAATTGAAATTTTGCTTTTAGAACCTGTAATCTTGTTTGATATTACTTGAGCATCCCAAATGCGCATAAAGAAAGGTTGATCATCCTTGTTGATTTTAGAAATAAATTCTTTTTCTATAAATGCTCTATCAGACTGATAACCTAGAGAACACAGGCTTTGTGAGTAATCCCTAAGTGCAAGTATAGCCATTAAAATACTTCCAGTAACACTGCTTTGCATAGGATTAGGCATATAAAATTCCAATACTAGATCGCGCAAAGGCTGATCAAGCTGGCCAGAAAATTCACAGGTAATATAACTATACAGATTATCGTCACTCGTACCCCATATATTATCTGTACTAGCTCAAACCTGATCTGACAGTTACCCGTTTTGATGATGAGTGTCAGGTTAAATTTGAGCTAGATTCTTTTCAGCCCAAATCTGTTTTCCATCAAGCAATGTTTCCATAGGCGTGCGC
>NZ_SNTY01000029.1 GCF_004377485.1 Alkanindiges illinoisensis | reverse complement strand
GAAAAACGCACCTTGCAACAGCATTAGGGGTGAGTACAATCCAGCAAGGCAAGCGAGTACGTTTCTACAATACCGTTGATCTGGTTAATTTGCTGGAACGGGAGAAACGGGATGGTAAAGCTGGAGCTCTGGCAAAGCAGCTATCCCAGGTTGATGCTGTAATTTTAGATGAACTGGGCTATTTACCATTTCCAGCGTCGGGGGGCGCGTTGCTGTTTGACTTAATTGGTCATTTATACGAAAAGACCTCACTGATCATTACGACTAACCTGTCATCTGGAGAGTGGGTGTCAGTATTTGGCGATGCTAAAATGACCACTGCATTACTCGATAGAATTACCCACCATTGTGACATCCTTGAAACTGGCAATGATTCCTGGCGTTATAAGCAGAGAAAGAAAACCTCAAAATAACTGGTCAAATTTGCACGCTGTTTAGTGGTCAATTTTCAACGCTGATTGGCATACTCCGCCATTTGGCTCATTTTCTCTCCGCTATTCACACTAATTTTAGTTTGCTTTAATTTATTATCCAAAAATTTAGCAAGGATATAGCCTGATGGTAAATGAGCAATAAACATCTTTTATGTTCTCTGTTTGTTTTTATTTCGGATCAATCACACATAAGTCCCCACCACCATAATTACATTGATTTCGCATGATACTGACACAAGGTTTAGCTTCTCCATTTAATAGCATCAGGAAAGACTTTTAGTCCTGAGAAGCGCTGCTTCGCAAGGCAGGCGATCAGAATATCCTGCAACCCTCGGTTTTTCAGCTCAGTCAGAACATTTAGCCAGAACTTGGCACCTTCATTCTCAGCCATCCACATGCCGAGCTGTTCTTTGTGTCCATCAAGATTAATGCCTAAGGCAAGGAATACAGTCTTATTGATGATACTGCCATTATGACGGACTTTAACCACCATACAGTCCATATAAACGATGGAACGATTATAAATGTCGTCAAACCGCCAAAGCTGAAATCACAGAGTCCATCGAGATATTTTATAACCGGATGCGCAGGCACACGCAACTGGGGTCATTTCCTCATCATCTCAAAATACGACTACATTCAATCCACCCCTAGCCCCTTAAACACAGCATCCACCGGATCTGCATAGAAACTGGTCTGGAACTTGGTAAACAGTTCAACTGGAATTGTCGGAATATCTGCAGCACTACTCATTGGCATTGCAACCTTCTTGGCACCTGCATCGAAAGCAACTTGAAGGCATTCAGCAATACTTTCCACTGGTGTCACAGAACCACCCAAGCTCATATCACCCAATACCACCATCTGACTTTGTACCGATCGTCCTAACAGGCCAGAAGCGAAAGCCACTAAACTTGGCAAGGCAAGATGGCTGAGCGGCCCGGTATTCTGTAATTCCACCACATGTAAGTGGAAGTCATGTTCTAGCACCTTACTGCCACCCGATATTCTGGATGCATTGGCCTTGAAGTAGTCAAATGCGATCTTGACCTGCTCCTTGGCACTGCTTGAATTCCATAAGCCTGATGTCGCCAATTTTCCAGAACCTTTGGTCACTTGAAGTTCTAAGCGGTATAACCCCGGCATGCCTTTATTACTGAGCCCGATGGTATACAGAAAACCTGGCTTGGCTGGACCATCTGGAATCAGTCCGCCACCACCCTGCTCTTTGACTGAGACAAAATGTTCTTCGAGCGTCTCATTATCAATGTAGCTGAAATACACATCATAGAATTCCATGCCACCAATTTTCTTCAGCTGCTCTTTGACACGACGGCGTAACTGCAGCGCATATTGAAGACATTGCCGTACATCTTCTTTATTAAACTGACCGTGTGGGTAGAGCAACTTCATCAATCCAGAAACCGTCTTGCGAACGGCAATCACATCGCGCTGATTCAGGTTATTTCCGAGTTTGAAGTACTTCTCAATGGCATCCGCAAAGCTACGCTTGCGCATTTCCCGGAAGAATTCAGCCAGATAATCAACAATCAGGCCATAACGGTTGGTGAAGAACTCCGGGCGCATCTTGGGAATTTCCCAGCCGGGGATATAAGCATGAAAACGATCGAAGAATGCCGAATCAATCATGGCTTCTGGGAACGGCGCCAATAGATGACTGGTTTTTACCAAGGATTCAACACTTTGGTTGATATTACCTACAAAAACCATCGAAGCTGAGGCTTCCATCTGTTCCCGGCCACGGGCAAAAGATCCTGAGGCCATGTAGTCTTTCATGATCTGTACGCCATCTTTGTCCTTAAAGGAAATACCGGCAACTTCATCAAAGGCCACCACATCCCACAACCCCACCAGACCAATACGGCGGCTACTCATGTTATAGAACAGATTGGCGACAGTCGTTTGTCCACCGGAGACTAAAATACTATTCGGTGAACACTCTTTGTAAATATGGCTTTTACCGGTACCGCGTGGTCCCAGTTCACAAACGTTATAGTTATTTTCAACGAACGGAACCATGCGTGCCAACAAGTGCCATTGCACCTCCTCTTTTAAGGAAGCTGGTTCCATGCCGATCGAACGGATTAAACTCTCGCGCCACTGATCAGTGCTTAATGCAGCCCGTCCGTTGAACAGCTCATCCATATTCATATTCGGCATTTGAATCGGCTTGAGTAAGCTCACGCCAAATGGAGAACTGGTCTGCCCTTCATCAAAGTAGTAGCTGAGCGTAGCAATGACCCAGATACCACCAACAAGTAATTTTTCATACTCTTTGACGATGCCTGCCGAGATTTCGGCATCTTTGATACCCAGATTACTAAATGATGCTTCGTATTTGTCCTTACGCTCATTCAGCTTCACCGTGACCCGATCAATGACCTTATAACTGCCCCGTTCACGAACCAGGGATTTCACCTTCTCGGCTTCATCAGGACGGACGTAGTTCTCAGCCAGTACGGTCTTTACGTTACGTAGTCCCTGTTCAATGATCTCTGGATCATCCGAGGCACAGTACATCCCCAGCAGGTATTCGAGTACATAGACCGGGACATTGGCCCCTTCTTTGATCAGTTTAGTCAGATCCTTACGTACCACCCGCCCGGCAAAGTGTTCATTCAGCAGCTGATCCAGTTCTTTATCGTTAGCAGATTCCATGTAGGCTACGCTCTATCGTTAATTCGTTATCAGAAGAAGTCATCGGTAAATGCCAGATCAATGGTGACCTTATAGCGCTGCATTTCGATATTCAGGTCTTTGTCCTTCAGTACCAGGAAGTAATCTTTCTTACGGTCAAAATCAGTGCCAGATAATGACAGTCTGACCTGTTTGACCCGATCGGCAACAGAGTCGGTACTGCTATCAAAAGTCAAAGTTTCTTCACTGGAAACTTTAAGATCCCCATCATAAATGGCAATCGACAGGGTCACTGGCATGACCAGCTCACTGACAGCTTCAGTTTGCATCAAATCAAACTTCTGGATGTTATTGACCATCTTCAGCGTGGATTTGGTAGAAATGACCTCAACTTTACGCTTGGTCCGCTGTCCAGCCTTTTCACCACGTAGCTGTTTTACCATCAGTACCGGTACCACAATTTCCTGAGGCATGATGCCGCCATGCACGAAACGTGAGCCTCCTACGAAATGGAAACGGTTCGCCCCTTTTGGAATCCAGAAATCAGTCGCAGATAATGTGCCTGCCGTAGCTTGGGTTGAGCCTTTCCAGGCTTCCTTGCTCTCTGGTAAACCATGCCCAATCACATAGCGTTTTTTGCTCTTCAATGTATTGGCAGGTTTTTCAGTCAAGCTTGAACGATCCGCAGATTCCAGTTTACTTTGCTGGAACAGGAAGCCATGGTCGGCTGTAATCAACAGGGTAGAAATATTGAAGTGCATTAAGATTTTGCGGCTGAGTTCGGTCAGTTCCTCAATAGCATGTTCCACAGCCATAAAGGTTTCTGATTCTGTAGAGGCACTGTCTCCCCGAGCATCAATCACGTTGTGATAAACGTAAACCAGCTCATGGTCTTTCAGCGCTTCACGGCCTTCATCACGCGACCAGCCTTTTACCATTTCAGCGGTGACTGCCAGACCATTATAGGCCGCCAGAATTTTGGATCGTGCTGCAGTCCCTTTGCTGGACTGCCCATCTACTAAAACATCATCCCCTGCGGCCTCTTTGTACTCCAAAGTCTGATGCGGCAATAACGAGGCCATGCCAAGTGTGGTGTAACTTGGGACAACGCCCAGCTGTGAAGACAAGGTCGCTTCAGAATAACGCTTTTCATTAATACGATCACGCAGCTCTACCGCAGCTTCATAGCGAAAAGCATCACTGATAATTACCACAATACGGCGTTTCGTTGCAGAACTGAGTAAGGGTCTGACGTGGGTATCGTAGAAGTTCTGCTGATTTGGGATATCTGCCACTTTCCAGACATTCAAGCGTTGCTCAGCTTCAACCCGCTCTCCCCAGTTTCGTGCCAAATGGTCAATAAACCAGTAGGAATAGCAATTTTCGACTTCTTCATCAAGTTTTTTCAGGATATCGACATGAGCGCGTTGAGAAGCAGCACTGTAGTGGCGATAGGCCATATCAAAGCGATACAACTCCTGCTCGTAGGCTTTATACAAGGCTTCACTAGAGTCGAAATAGAACCCAGAATCAAACTGCAATCGCAGACTGAACAGCTCAATCGCTGCCTGCAACGCTGTATAGACGGTACGGTATTTACGGCGGGTTGCATCGTCCTTATGTTTGGAAGCCCAATAACCATCCAGACGGGTAGAAATAATCGTTCTGAAATGTTCCAGTTCAGCTTTGGTTGCTGCAGGGATCTGGCTGGCCAGATCGACAATGATCTTTTGTTCAATCACTTCAAAAGTCATGACATCGAGCAGCTGCTCCAGATCAAAGGCCCCGACCTTCTCCTGGATCCGCAGTGCATTGGCCACGGTCTGGGAAAGCGTATCGAAGGTTGGGTAGTATTTGGAGCTGTCTCTCCAGCGCGACAAAAAGGCTCTGGCTGTTGCACGGGAGCTGACTGCTGACATCACCAGTTCCTGAGCCCATAGCGGTATATCGCCCAGGCTTTCACAGAAACCTGTAGTCATCAAACGGATAAAGAACGTACCGAGCTTGAATGGCACTTCCCCATTCAATTCTTCAACCGATGCTGGATAACCAATTTCCGCCTGTAATGCGGTGACCAAAGCTGGCACCAGTTGGAACTTTTCCAGTTCAGCAAAGGAGTCTGGATTTACTTCCAGACTCAGATTCTGCTGTACCATTTCATCTGCCAGTGCCAGAACGATATGCATGAGTTCGGCACTGTCAGCCTTGACCACAGCCGCAATCATGGCCATATCCAGATTCTGTTCATCTGCATCAGGCTGGATGTAGCGTTTTAACGCGCTCAGACGTGCTTTGGCTTTAAGGAATTCTTCACGTTTGGCTAGATGTTCTCTTAGACTCTGCTGCTGTAAACCCAGCTCATTGAAAATAATCGAGAAACGATCGGCATAGAAGCTGCGAGAATATAGCTTGATGTCCAGTAACCAGTCTTTTTCGGTCTCAGGCTCAGGACTAGGGAAATACAGCAAGTATTTACCCTGCTGATCCTCAAGTTCCAGTTTGAGCTTGATCTCCAGACTCGACACTTCTGCCATATTCAGAATATGAACATCATTCAGTTTTAACGCCTTTACTTCTTCGCTAAAGGACTGTTCCGCATCGTACCAAAAGACGATTCGATGCTGTTCAGTATAAAAGGCTTGTTCCAAGCCTTGCTGAAGTTGACTTAAATTCATTGCAGCACCTGTGAATCCACTTCTTTTTGCTTTTGTTCCCATCTATCCAATAAGTATTTTATTTTTGGATATGCTTTTTCAGAATTTTCTAGAATATCTTGTTCAACTGCTTTAAGTTGCTCAAGTTCGAATTTGATTTTAATTTCAGGACATTCAAAAACACTAATTAAATCAAAAACTTTATAATCATCATTAGAAGAAAAAATAGGTTTAAAAAGAGAATGATCTTCATTTGATTTTATTAAATGGTCATACGCATTTTCAGAAATGAGCACTCTTGGATAGTTCGCCAGTTTAGACTCTATGTAATAAGCCTCGTTCATTGCCGGCCCGAATAGTGCTCCACTTTCCTCATGGATTAGCTTTCCTAAAGCAATCCCTCCACGCAACATCATGCCTAGGTTATAAAAAACTAGAATTTTTATTAGATAAATACCTTTTAATAACAACAAACAAGATCCTGAGTCACTACTAGGACAAGAAATAACGAATGAGTCTGAAAATTGAGTAATATCTAAAGTAAATAATTCAGATAACTCCTCAATGATATTATCCCCATACACCTCAGATGCCAACTGAAAAGGCTTATCAGTATGAGCTAAAAAAATTGGGATAGTGTCGTAGATCGCTTTTTTTAAAGGCTCTTCTTTACAAGAATGAATGAACTCATATAACGCTTCTCTAACTCTTTCATCCTTTAATGATTGATCTATTGTGGCTTTAAAGCCCAATAGATCAATGAAACAAACTAAGCGTTCCTGATAGTCCATTATTTCTCCCCCGTCACTGCTTTAACTTCAGCCAACAAGTCCCCAAACTTGCCGTAGTTTACTTTCACCCCATCATCGAGATCTAACGTAATACGCTGATCGGCATAATGACGCAGCTTTTCTTCAAAAGTACTGAGTTCAGCCTGTTGCTTATGCAAGTCTTGCAGTTTTTTCTCGATACGTTTGATTTCAGCCGCAGAGTCACTGCTTTCTTTTGCTGTTTCCAGAGAATTAGCATAAGCAGCCATTTTGGAAATGAGTGGCATGACGTATTCGGTACGCATACGAGCCAAAGTACTTTCGTTATAGCGGTGCAAGTACACCAATGCCTGGAAAGCCCCTTGCTTACCACTGCTAAATAACCAGTAGATCGGGCGCTTTTTATAGGTTTGCATGTGGTCTTTATAGAACTTGCTGGCTAGGTAACGGCGAATGGTGTCTTCTGCTGTTTCACTGGCTTTTTTATCCAAGCTTTCTGCCAGCCACAGCATATTGGCCTCTAGCGTGTCTTTACCCCAAACCGCAGCTAAGAACTCTCGAATACGATGGGTGGCATCATCTTCAAACCAGTGCATTTCGGTCAGTGGAATAATGCCGTCCGCATCGGCTTGGAATGCTTGATAGCGACTGGCATCAAACTCTTGATTGCCTGCATGGGCATAGATCAAACCTGGTTCATCCAGGCTATAACGTCCCATCATGCAGCCAAGGGCATAAGAGACTAAACGCTGACTGTCTTTTTCACGGTCGGCACGGGTAAGCGTAATTTGTTCATCTGGTACATCAGGCGTCAGTTCATCCTGTAAACCGTAAGCGTCAATAAACAGCTTGTTGTTTTCTTCTTCCAAACGTTTCATTTCAGCGACGGCGTCAGCATTTTGTTGTTGCCATGTGTTGAATGCTTGTTCTAAATTTAGCTGCCCCGTACGAATGATTGGATTTTGAGTAAAGTCCCATGAGGTTTCATAGGAGTCCCAGTCAGATTTTGAAATAAAAATATTTTGTGAAGCTATAGATAAAACTCTATTATCTGACAATACGCTTTCAGGAAAAGGTAGATTCTTAATATCCCTTGTTTGAAACTCAATAGTTGGATTTAAAAATTTAAGGAAAAAAGATACTACATTTGTCGTTAAATAAGCTGCTAATATTTTAACATCTATATTTTTAGTAAAACCTGACGTACCTTTTACATCAAAGAAAAATCCTAATGGAGTAAAACGACAACCAAAATCAGCTGAGCTCGTTGCACTCCATGAAACCCCCTCTTTTAACATGTAATGTAAATTCTGAATATATCGTGACCAATGCTTTCCATTATTCCTAATAACAGCAAAATCTTTAATTTCTTTGCCATCATTAGACCAATTTAATACATAGAAAATATTTCCATACCACTTCCTATAAGGTCCTCCTTTATTATATGGAAACCATTTATAATCAGAATCTGTGACTTCTGACAAGTTAGAGAAACCAATTCCAATTTTCTCAAAACTTACTTCTGACCAAATTTTTAGAAATCGATCATTATCTCCTGTATTTTGACCTACTGCTGCATTCATCAAGCTACCAAGAGATGGATTATCTAGAAATGCTTTTCGTACTTTATCACTCATCCAGTAAGCAATAGGAGACCCTGGAATTTTCTTAAAATCATTCTGAAAAGTTGCATCAAAGCGATTTAATCCTGCTTTTAATTCAACTTCTTTAAAATCTTGTGCTGTATCTGCAAGTCTAAAAAATACTGGCTTAAATCTATCTAAAAGTTTACCTTGCATCACAAAAGCAGTCGTTTGTACGACGTCACCTGAAATTTCAGGGAATGCTCGTGCACCTAAATGTGCCATGGTTTGAATGGTACGATCTTGTAATAATTTTTCACGCATCGCTTCATATGACGATAAGAACATCCAACTTTGCATAGTGACCATGCTATTAAAGCCACTGTCTTTACACCATACAAAACCACGCTCAATAAACATGGCAAATAAGTCTGACTTGCTGTCAGGGAATGTCTTTTTGGCAAAGTCTTTTAAAGGTGTATTCATCCCCTTAGCACCCATATACGGCGGATTCGCAATCACAGCATCATATTGTTGAGCGAGTAATTTGGCTTGTTGAACGAGCGGTAACAGTTCTTGTGCTGACTGCTGACTAAAAATATCCCCTGACGCTAATGCAGCATTCAGCTTGCTTTCTAAATCAGGTAGTTTCTTAGCAAATGCTTGAGGAATTTGAATCAAAGAACCAAAGGTCGAAGCATGTTCAAATAGGTCTAATAATTCTTTTAAATCTGCCTGTGCAACACCGGTACTAGCCAATTCCTGACTGAATGCATCTAAACGCTCAGGTTGGCTGTCCTGTAACGCAATAATATTCAGCTTCGGTGGATTGCTGAATAAACGGCGGTCATCCTCACGCGCTTTCATTAACAATGCAAAACTGGCTAACTGTGCTGCACGGGTATCAATATCAATGCCGTACAGGTTATTTTCCAGAATCAAACGTGGAATATCACGGCTGCGGTAACCACGTTCTAAATAAATTACTTTGAGGCAATCATAGGCTTCCACCAGAATATGCCCCGAACCACAGGCCGGATCGAGCACTGTAATACTTTCAGGGTTTAAAGTATCGCCATCTTCACTGATCCGCACATCAATCAGCTGTTTTAACTGTGCATTGACTTCATTACTTTGCTCAGCCGGCTGAATATAGTATTCCCACTCACTGGCAAGCATACTTTC
Organism: Alkanindiges illinoisensis; assembly: GCF_004377485.1. GTDB lineage: Bacteria > Pseudomonadota > Gammaproteobacteria > Pseudomonadales > Moraxellaceae > Alkanindiges > Alkanindiges illinoisensis_A. The sequence continues at coordinate 12,615 of NZ_SNTY01000029.1, read as the reverse complement.
TGGCTGTGCCATCATCCATAGACGACCAACACTGTTTTGCACCAAATACTTCACAATCCAGTTTGGGGTGAAGAGTTGTGTCGCTGCAGGAATATCTTCACTCTTGACGACTTTACCAATCACCTGGTCTTTCTTTTCAGAAATATAGAATTGATATAACCAGCCAATAATCTGCACATCCGACCAATCTTCTTCCGGAATACTGGTCACTAAATCACGTATCAAAGAGTCGGTTTTGGTAAGATTATCCGGTAATAGTAGTTCAGATTCATCAGACACCTGTTCGAACAGCAGTGGCATCACCTGATTCAACGCATGACACTGCGCCAGTAACAATTCACGATAGAGTTCTTCGTCTTTATTGCCATCCAGCTTTAACTCAGCCACACGGCTGGCATCTAAACCTGGTAGGTCAATATCCAGACATTCTTCCAAAATCTGTGGCAAGCCTGCACTGCCATCAGCACTACTCAACACACGGCGGCCATGATCGAGTAAGCCTTTGCATTCCATATAGCGAATGGCACAGAGACGGTTAAACCAGCTGTAAGCGATATAATCAACCGTCTGCTCAAAACTGCTGGTTTGAATGCGTTTGATCAGCTTCTCACGAGGTTTCATGACGGATAGCGGAAAAACCTGATCGCCAATCAGCAGCAAGTCGCCTTTCTGTTCTGCCGGTAAAATACTGTCTGCGGTGATGCCATATTTGGCGGCCTGCTTGCGCATCGCTGCGATAAAATCATTTCGTGCTTGCGGTGCGTATTTTTTAATATGACTGGTATTCATCTTTAAACCTTTAATTAATGACTGATGCTGATATCCCTAACCCGAGTTAGCGGATACGCACACGCTTTTTATCACTCACAATTTTTTTCAATTCAGCTTTGAGTGCGTCTACAAACTGATCCACTGATTCTTCCGTTTCCAGATAGACACTGCTGGAGGTTTTGCTGTAAATGCTGGCGACATCGACTTCTACCACCGGTTTCGGTGGCACTACGGCTGTCACAGGCTGTACCGGACTCGCAGCAGGTGTTGATCTAACTGGGCTAGAGGTGGTTGCAGTGTTGGTTACACTCTCTGCTTTGCTCTGAGCCAGTTGTGCCGCTTTGGCCTGACGCTGGATTTCCGCCTGAACTTCGCTTTCCAACTCATATAAGGCTTCATCAAAACGCTCGACGCTGGTTTGGGTTTGCAGCATATAGATGGTGGACAGGCTAGTTTCCACTTCAATATCTGTTTTCAGCAGTTGTAGTGGGCGTAATAGCTTGTTACTCAGCTCAGCGCTAGCGATGCCACTGTTTTTAATCTCGGCTTCTAACTGCTTGATCTTGTCATCAATGTGTTCTATCGCCTGACTGCGCTTCTCAGTCAGCAATTGCTCATTGACGCTTTCCACTGTGCGAACCAAATCAGCCACTTTATTTAACAGGCCATAGGGCGATTCAAGGGTGGCAATACGATGTAATTCGGAGAGGGCTTTTTTTGCCACATCATCACTGCCCAGTGCCTGTTTGTTTTTCTCAAAATGACGTAAGGCCTGTTGCAGTTGCTGCCAGCTTGGCATCTGGTTGCTAAAGAATTCATGAATGTCACGATAATCTTCTTCCAGATCCAGATAGTCGTCCTTGTTCTCGACCACGGCTTTAAAGAAATCGAAGCTGTCGCTATTGGTCAGCAGACGTTCCAAAGTCAAAATCGACTTTTCAATCACTTTCTTGCCCGGAAACTGCCCGACATCAGTTTTACTCTTATAGGACTTAAAGTTGGCTAACCAGTTTTTAAAATGTTGGGTATAAAATTCAAATAGCTCTTTCTCTGTCGCTGGTCCCATAGCCGAGAACAGTTCTTGGGTCAGTTGGCGTGCCTGTTTCAACACCTGATCATCAGTCTGGCGCTTTTTAATAATGGAAACATCACGGCGACGGCGGCTGTTTTGTAAAGGCTCAAAGGCATCTTTTAACTGCAAGCTGCCGCCATTTAACTGCAGTGAAATCCGCCCCATCGCAGCCAACTGCCCTACCAGAAGTAAAATCTCGGCATCTGGCCAACCATAAGGGCGTTTGGCAAAACGATCGACCACATCCGAGACCAGAATACGCTCTGTACCAGTGGCCCGTAGTGCAATGTACTGCTCCACTTCCTGTAGGGCTTTCGGATTGCTCTGCCCGCCATCCAGAGACAATCCGAGCTGCGCCATATCATCCACAGTCAAGACGGCGTTCAGTTCACGCCAGGCATCCTGCTGATAGACCTGCAGATAGCTCAGTTTGGTATAAGTGTTTTCCAGCAAATAACGACAAGCCTCATCCAGCTTGGTGGTTGGACTTGAAGATGAAAGTTGTAGATGTTGACCCAATGCATAACTTTCCGCGTCCAACAGCATTTCTTCGACCCGGGCACGCAGGCGTTTTTTACGCTCCTGGTTCTCACGGCCACGGTCTGCCAGGATACGGCTGATATCCGATTGGGTGCCATCATCATTTAACCGAATAAATTTATTGGTTTTCAGCCAGGTGCGCAGTTCATTAAAGAACTGTTTATCGTCTGCCAGTTTAAACAGCACTTGTTTTTCGGCCTCGGCGCTCTTACCAATACAAAAAGCTTCTGTGTAGAGGTTATATTCCGTATCCAGTGGAGAAATGATTTCAACTTTCAAATCGCTCTCATACTTGCCATCCAGGCTATGACCATCCAGAAAACGACCAATCTGATAGTCCATCTTGTTGGCTTGATGGCGGTATTTGTTCTGATCCCTCAGTAAATCTTTAAAGATCAGGTTGGCTAACTCTTTATTCTCTTCTGAAGCCGCTAAGTCTGTGGCTTTAATTTTACGGGTGATATCGCGTTCTTCATTGGTCAGGAACAGGAACTCATCACCATTCCTAGTAATCAGGCTCTCTTTTTCCAGACGCAGTAGGCTTTCTTCAATCCGCTTGCGTAATGCCAGCTTATCTTCATCAATTTTCTCAATCGACAAAGTCACCAGGTTATCCAGCGTACCTTTGATGATATCGACATAGCGGATCATGAACAGGGTACGCAGCATCTGCACATCAAAACCATCCAGTGTCTTATTCTGCCCTGCCTGGTCGATGGTACGCTTCACTGCTGTATCCAGGAAGCCTTCGACTGAAGTATAGAAGCGGTGGAAAGGAACCAGTGCCCCGACTTCATCTGTGGCAATCGCATTCGCGGCCATCTGGAACGCATCCAGCATGGATCGTTCACCATAGGCCAGGTGTGCACCAGTCGCACCGACCTTACGGATTTCTTCAAAAACTTTTTGCACCAGCTGGAAATGGTACGGCGCAAAAGGATAGTTATGGATAAAGCTGTCTGGACCCTCATAGTTCTTGAGTGTTGGGCCTGAACGGTCAAAGGTAATCTGATTTTTGAGAATATCACCCTTTTGCTCAAACACCGATCTGAGCAGTGCTTCAGCTTCCGGGGTTTTTCGTAATAAACGTTTCTGGATGACTTCATCGGTATTTGAACTGGACAGTGATAACCGGGTTTTAAAACGTCCAGCAATCTTGGAGAAATCATTGGCTTTGGAAGAAGACATCTCACCTAAAACAGCATCGATGTCTGCCTGTGAGGTGACGATAATCCAAGCACGGCCTTTACAGATCGTACCCAGGTTTTCAGTAATGGTTTGCAGTGTCAGCATCAAGCGGGTATCGCTGCCAATAAACTGCCCCACTTCATCCACCAGGAACAACATGCGGTGCTGGGGTCCTTTACTGTCCAGGTATTCTTTCACCCACTGACAGAAGTTTTCGACCGAAACACTAAAGGTCTGCTCAGAATCCTCAAACCATTTATGCGCAGCTTCAGCAGATAAGTTGAGGGCCTGGGAAATCGCGATTTCGACATCATCCTGATAGAACTGATAGCCGTCACGCTCCTCTAGCCAGGACATGCCGCTGGATTCTTCAAAGGCCTGTTTAAAGCGCTCATACACCCCTTTCTGGCTCAGATGACGTTCCATATGGGCAATATGTGGATGGTCAGCACTAAAACCCTGATACTCGTTAAACACACGTAAAAACACATTCAGGATCGGATTGCCATCATCATTGGAGCTGGCTTTACTGTCGATGTTAAACAGGATGACATCGGCATGATGGCTGACGGCCTTGCCAATATCCGCACGGATAAACGCATCACGAATTTTGCTTTCATCAAAGAATTCTGCGGCGCTACGCTCGTTACCTTGCGCATCGCGTGCCACTTTATTGGCCAGAATATACGACAAGGTCTTCAGGAAATGTGATTTACCTGAACCAAAGAAGCCCGAAATCCATACGCCGACACGATTGGCAATCGAAGGATCGCTTAGATCTGTGCCATAAGACTGGAAAAAGTCCCGAAAATGCTTTTCCAGTTCATTGGTGACCACATACTCATCGAGTTCCTGATAAACCGTGGTATTGTCATTCTGGTCTGCTTTTACGACCCCGTTAATCGCACGATCTAATGGCTTGTAAAAAAGTTCTTTAATGTTCATCTCAATCAATTCCCCCGAATTCTTATTTCTATTTGCCGTGTTTAAGGCACTAATCTGAATGCTCTGTAGTAATTGTTGCTTGGAATTTTTCCAAATAAACTCATCGCTTGACCGTCGTAATAGCCCGGGTAAAACAGCACCACTGGCTTATGCCCCAGTAACGAATGCAAACTGTTCAATAAGTGATGGGCACGTAACAGTGGCCAAACCGACCCTACCCCGGTCATCAACACAATATCTTGCGCATTGGTGGCATATTTACTCACCAGATACGGCGCGAACTTATCCATATGCAGTGGGCCCTTTAAGGCTTTGAGCAGCGCTTCATCACCTTTGGCTTTTTGCATTTGAATGGCTTTATCGATGAAGTTACGCTCAGCCAGATAATCCACCACGGCTTGCAGCAGGTTGATATTCACCACCTTCAGCTGACTGTGTTTTTTCTCCAGCATCCCGTCTAGAAAATGCAGATATTCGCGCACTTTCAACTCATCTTCAGGCGCATAATCAAAAATCCAGAAGCCAATTTCATTGCCCAGTCCTTGCCCGGTGAGAAACTCGGTGGAAAGAATTCGCTCTGGAATCTGGTTCAGACGCTCATGTATTTTTTGACTCATTGTTGCCCCTCTACAACTAACGCGTCCATACCGACACTTCCATAGATCTTTTAATGCGTTGTTTATAGTGTTCTTCCAACAGGCTACGCAGCTCTGCTCTGACGATCACGCGCTGCAACTCCAGCTTACGAGTACTTTTTAAGTAACCGGCTTCTGCCAGCATGCGAAACACCACCTGCCCCATTTTTTTCTTGCTGGACTCTTTCCAATCACAGATATCAAGATCGCGTTGTGAACGCTCATCCAGAAAGTCTGACCAGATATAACTGTCCAAGTGTTGCGCCTGAGAGATATAGGCATCCCTCATCACCGTTTCCATAAACTCAAGCAGCAACAGGTTGCGTTCCAGTGCGCCACAAAAAGCCACCTGGGTCGCCAGCTCATCATCCCCATCACGCAAAGCTTTCCAGAAATCAGGCTCTAAGCGCTCCAGACGCTTACGAATGGCAGTGGCGTTACGTTGGGCTGAAGCAGGCGTTCTTTTTTGCAGAATATTGTCAATCTGAATGGCCTGATGCCATTGTTCTGGAGTCGCTTCTCGTAATAACAGATCCGCGATCAGCCGGCTTTCACGCACCATCAGGGAACCGCCAATCAGGTCACTGTCATAATGAAATTGCTCTAACATGGCCAATCTCCTATGAGGCCTGATCAAACAGGTAAGACGACAGCTTTTCGATATCTGAGCGTTGTAGTACCAAGGGATATTTCAAGGCATCATCCGCCTCAGCCAGCGTGATCGCGGCCTGATATCGCTGCAAAGTATAGTGAGCCAGGGCTTTTTTCACCGGAATCTGTAATCTGCCATCAGGCATGCCGAAGTCTTTTTCGACCAGCGCTTTTTGAGCTTCATTCAATTTTGGATTAGGGATCAGCGTCAGTATAATTTCTTCATGCCATTGCTGATCTTGAGCAGGGTCTACTGACTCAATCGCCACCACAACAGGTGTGCGATCAATTCTGGAGAGTAAAAAGTCCTTAAACTGCTTGCTCTGATGGCAATAGGCACGGACATGCCAGCGAAAACCGGTATACACCAGGGTATGTGGGGAAATCATGCGTTCATGCCACTGCGGATTCTGCATGGAGGCATAAATCATTTTTAAAGTACTTTGGTTGCGGCAGGCACGCAAAACTTCCCGAGTCACTTCAGGACGCACACTGCGATCGGGTAACTGGACCGCTGATAGATTCGGTTCTGGTGTCGCAATCAGGGCATGCGATTCACTAACCAAGCCCGAGAGCATATTGAGATATTCATTGATATGCGCTGTAGTCAGTACAGGCTGGAAGCTGGCTTTAGGCACATAACCCTTGACTGATGGGTCATGAATCAAGGCATCGGGGTTATACAGCGTATTATAGCGCTTGATATCCGCAGAAGCCTGCTGCCGACTCAGTCCAAACCAGCTCATCAAACGATTGGTAACCAAACGACCTTCCCAGTACGCAAGGAGTTCAATGGCTCTCATTCTGAGAAGGACTTCATGCTTATCTGTGGTCATATACCAATCAGTCAATAAATAGCAGGTTTAAGATTACCCTACAGCAAATATACAGTAAACATTTTTGACGGTATTTAAAGGTAGTATTGCAATCATCAGATAAAAAATATACTAGTATCCTGATGATAGCCGTCAAAGTACGATCTCTAGCAGATCATGGATCCTGGTATAGCGCGTGAATTGAGCTAAATTTTAGAATGAGAGCAATATGGGTTTTAGATTTCGTAAAAGTATTAAATTATTCCCGGGTTTTAAAATTAATTTGACCCATAAAGGCATCAGCAGTGCCAGCATTGGCAAACCTGGTGCTTCTCTAAATATTGGGAAAAAAGGTACGCGAACCAGTGTCGGCATTCCAGGTACGGGACTATCTTACTCTAAACACCAGCCTTACTCTAAAAAGACCCGTGTTCCACAACCGACATCGCTAGAACACACGGAATATAATCCTCAGAATTTAGAACAACCGAAGACAAAGATCTGGCCTTGGATTATTTTTGGAATATTGTGTTTTATGGTGGGTGCCGTCATTTTTTAGCAAGAACAGCATTGTATTTTGATCAAAAAAAATGCCCACATGGATGAATGGGCAAACTAAGGAATTAATATCCTTCAGAAACTCCAGCGCAATTCTCGCTACTTTCAGTAAGCGACTCTGGCTCAATCATGAGGGTCTGACTCAATCGAATCGAGGTAAATCGATCCATCACAATTGGAGCATAAATTATGCTTGAATACATTCTTAGATGATGCTGAAAAGTCTTTGAGTTTTAATCAATAAATAAGAGTATTCATGTCTACCCTCAACTTTACTTATTTTCAGATAGCAACCAATCGAGAGCACTCATTTTTACAATACCATTATAATTTGCTTCAGCCCCTATCGTGTCTAAGGTAAGTAAATATTTGGGATACGAATCAGAAATTTTCTGTAATGGACGTAACTCTCGGCCGAGTGTCTCCTCATTGAGCGTTTCTAATACCACTTGATAATAAGTTAAATTCTGTAAAGTATCGACAGCAACAAAATCAATTTCATATTCATCAACCCGCCCTACATAGACCGTATAACCTCGTCTGATAAGCTCAAGATAAATTACATTTTCTAAGATATGACCTTGATCAGCATTAGCATCAGGCAACATAATCCGGCGCAATCCGACATCAACTAAATAGTATTTTTCAGAGGATTGTAATAACTCACGCCCGCGTACTTTAAATTGTGCAGCACTATAAAATAACAAACTGTCCTGTAAGCCCTGAATATAGCGTTTTACTGTTTCAAATGAAATTTTAACCCCACTTGAAACAAAGGTATTTTTAATTTTATTGATGGAAATAGGTGAGCCTGTCACGCTTGCCAAATATCTTGCGACACGCTCGAGAGAGTTAATATCGGCAGTATTCAAACGGGGAATAACATCTTTAAACATTACACTGGCATAGACCGCTTGCAAGTAATCATAAGTTTCTTGCTGGCTAGTCATGGCAAGCGTATAAGGGAAACTACCGCGCGTATACATGGCATACAAATCACGATTGGATAATTGTTGGATGATCGGATTATTTTCAATATGCCACTGTTTAAATTCTTGGAATGACAAAGGTAGAACATGTTGCTCGATATAGCGTCCTGTAAGTAAAGTCGCAAGTTCTCCACTTAGAAAGAATGCGTTTGAGCCTGTAATATATAAATCGATATAATCCCGAACATATAAAGAGTCGACCACTTTCTCAAAATTGGTAACATGTTGTATTTCATCTAAAAAAACATAGTTTTTTTTACTTTTATCAACTTTGGACAATACATAATCATGTAGTTTACGGTAATCGGTGAGTTCTTCAAATTCCATAAATTCGAAGTTGATGGCAATGATGTTTTCGGCTTGTACACCCTGTGCTTTTAGGTCTTGTTGAAACATCGCCAATAAGGTGGATTTTCCAGAGCGACGTACACCTGAAAGTACTTTAATGACATCACGGTTTTGCCATGTATTCAGAAATTTTAAGTAACCATCACGTCGAATATTAGCGCTTCTCATTATTTACACTTAGAATCTAAATTTTTAATAAATTCTATCAAATTTTAGAACTCATATGTAAATACATTTAACTTTTAAAAAAGTTTAAAGGTTAAGTGAAACATTCAAAGGTAATCCCCCCTAAAAATAATTGCGTTTAAAAGTAGAAAGTCGAATAACTTTGATTTAAGGAGATTTTCTATGAAAACATCTAAGTATTCAGACAGCTTGATCATGAGTATCTTGAAGCAAGCTGAAGCAGGAACACCCATACCGAACTTGTGCCGCGAACCTGGTATGAGCTCTGCTACATTCTACAAGTGGAAGTCCAAATATGGCGGCATGGATCTTTCAATGATGACGCGGCTTAAAGAACTTGAGGCTGAAAATGCCCGTTTAAAACGCATGTATGCTGATGAGCGGCTAAAGTCAGACGTCTTGCAAGATGCACTTTTAAAAAAGTTTTAAGGCCTGTTCAGCGAAAGTCACTTGCTCAGCAAGCTACTGAGCAATTTAAGATTTCAATCAGCATGGCCTGGTTAATTTTTAAAGTCAGTCAGAGGCACTGTTGCAAATAGAGATTTGAGTCGATGAAGTTCCCTTTAAAAAGTGCTTAGAGACCGAAAACCCTGTTGATTAGACACACTTCACCCTGAGGCTGACCATAATAAAATGACGATGCTTGTCCTTTACGTAGTGCACGCATGACTTCAATACCTTTAATTGTGGCATAAGCCGTCTTCATAGATTTGAATCCTAATGTGGCCCTGATGATCCGCTTTAACTTACCATGATCACATTCAATGACATTATTTTTATAATGATGGTACTTTTAATGTGCATTAATTGGTTGAGCCACCAGCTTTACGCCCAGTGCATGACATACCCTGCTAATGGTATCAAAGCGTGGGCTGGCATCACTGCGCAGCGCCTTATACAGGGCTTCACGGCTTATGCCACTATCCTTGGCTATCTGGCTCATGCCGCGCGCCTTGGCAATATCACCCAGCGCAGCAGCCAGCAATGCGGGATCATCTTCTTCCAGAATAGCAGTCAGGTATTCAGAGATTGCCTCTTCGCTATCCAGATAGTCCGAGAAATCAAACACTGGCAAATCAGAAACTTTAACCACTACTTAACCCTCCACGGTTTTAACAAGTTGAATGGCTTTGGCAATATCGCGCTGTTGCGTGGCCTTATCACCACCACCCAGCATAATTACGACCACGTCGCCCCGCTGGATGTAATACATACACCAGCCTGGACCGAAGAATTCGCGCATTTCCCACACGCCTTCCCTAACTTGATTAACATCACCAAAATTGCCAAACGATACCTTTCTCAGGCGAGCTACCAGTCTGGCCTGACTAAGGATATCCTTCAGGCTACCCAGCCATGCATCAAATTCTGGCAATCGTCTAATTTCAATCATACATCATATTGTATTCGAACGACTACACCTAAGCAATGTTTGCGGGGAAGTATATCATGCTAACCCTACGTCCCTATCAGGAACGCACATTGGCCGAACCGGCGTTGTATCTACACAATACCCATAAACAGGTTATATCTGTCCTGTGGATAACTTTTCTAACATCGACCCTTTGTGTAAAATTTAAAATTAACCTCGACCCTTTGTGTAAAAACTTTATTAAAACTTCGACCCTTTGTGTAATAACCTCGACCCTTTGTGTAAGTGACTACTTCTACAGACCTTTGATAGCAAGCTTCTCCAGAGTTATCCACAAGCTAAGTAGATATTAAGTAGATAATGTATTAAGTAGATAATGTATTAAGTACAATAATCGCAGATTTAAAAAGCGAAAAGCATTTTTAAAGCATCAATAATTAAATGAATTTATTCAGGCAAAAATTGATTTTCAGGGCGATAACGACAATCTGAACCACACGGTTTAATCCACTCTTCGCCCATTTTATGTGCAATGACATGAACAACAGTCGTAAAGTAAGCAGACTTATTACTGATTTTTGGATTTAAGCTCATTAATTCCTTGAACTCACCAATTGCTCGATGAATCAGGTTTTCCGAATAGTGTTTTGCAATGGAATAATATAATCCTAAATTTGCTTTATTTGATCCTGTTAGAGCCGTCATGTCTGCTACAATATTTTCAATAAGTATTGGATCAGTGTTTATGATTTTTACTGATTGATCAGCTAGTTTTGCGACACCTTTACTACCCTTCTTTCGATCTTCAAAGGGTATCGACTTAAAAATCAGCTTGAAGTCTTGGCTATCAACCGTTTCAGACAACTCAACTGTCAAAATATTTTTATTAGAAAGTTCCAGTCCGTTTAAATTTCTAATCAACATCTCACCAAGCACCTTACGCTGAGATTTATGCTGATAACGGTGAGCTGTGAGATTGAGTTCACCGACCAGATTTTCTATTCGTCGCTCCAGACGTGTGTGGGATGCAAGTATCGAATCAATGCGGCCATACAGGATTTTGGCGACGCTAGACCGTATTGCCTTACGAGCGGTAAAGTTAACTGGAGTGGTAATGTTATTACGGATATTATTGCGGATATTTTCGTTAAACTGAACGGTAACCCCACTTTGGCCAGAAAGCCCTCCCCGCTCTTCTAAAGTGGCATAGTTAAACGTTTCAAGCACACGCTGGTTTTTGGTTGTCATAAAACGCTGGGTTATATCCTGAAACGATAAAACCCAGGACACATTGGTAAAGTACAGTACTTCCAGCTCATTTAAGATAGCTTTTAAATTTTTACCGCTGGTTGGCATTTCAAGCTTGCGGGCAATCTGAGACAAATTAAGTTTAAATGGCTCATTGGGCATACCAAGCTCACGCCAGAACCACACTAAAGCCAGATAAACATCATAAGTACGCGCGGTATAGCACCGGCCATCCTTTGCTGGTGTAATTAAAATACTGGCAGTCCCTTCCTTGCCATTAGGTAATTCAAGCCGCCATTCTTTTTTACGGATTTCCTTTAAATCTGGCGATTTGGTATGCGGGAAAATAAAGTTTGCCCAGCGGTCATAGTTACGTTCAGTTGAAATAATTTCTGACAGCTCTTTACTCTCACCAGAAGGCAATAAAGAAAGCTGTAGCTCTTCCACACTGCCTTTACCAGACCGTTCACTCTCCTGAGCAGAGACCACTGTTAACTCAAGATTTTGCGTAAGGTTGTCAGTGATTTCAGATTGTTGTTTTTTCCTTGGCATGATTATCCCGTAAGCTAAAGTTTACAGATAGTATCGAATTCTAAAAATGCTTTATTTACACAAAGTATCGAGCTTAAGGCTAGCATAGTCCAACCATGTTTTACACAAAGTATCGAAAATTTTATAGCTTATATTTATAAAATTTACGCAAAGTATCGATTTTATTTAGGTATTTTTTACACAAAGTATCGAAATATTTTAAGTAATAAGTTTAATAGATATAATTTTTGGGAGACTTAAACTGTTAACAGTATTAAAGTTAACTTTTGCGCATTAAAAAAATTTAATTTTTATCAAAGTACACAGTATCGATAATCGATAATCGATAAGCCATCATAACTGCCCAAATAATGGGTTAAATTAACCCTATGCAGACCCTGAAGTCACGTATAAATGATAAACATAACAGAGTGCTAAATGCTCTAGCATCTGAAATCAACTTTGGCGGGCATCAGGTCAATAACCTGTGTTTTAAACACTTGCAAGGTACAGGCAACTTCCTGTGAGCTTATGATGTGGCTTAGTACATAGCAAGCGCAACTAAAGCCGGATCAACCCTGCACCGCCAAACGGTACAGAACGTATCTGAGAAATTCATCACTCATCGTAAGCAATAACTGTATTAGCCCCTATAAAAACGGACAATTAACTGGCTAATTTCATCGCCAGGAATTCACGAGGTGATTTCATGTTTAACCCGCTGTGCGGATGGCTGCAATTGTAATCCTCTATCCACCTGGGTAAA
>NZ_SNTY01000028.1 GCF_004377485.1 Alkanindiges illinoisensis | reverse complement strand
GGGCGCACGCCTATGGAAACATTGCTTGATGGAAAACAGATTTGGGCTGAAAAGAATCTAGCTCAAATTTAACCTGACACTCATCATCAAAACGGGTAACTGTCAGATCAGGTTTGAGCTAGTACAGATTAGACGGTCTTTCGTTTAGGAAACGGGATAATCTTGTTCCGTAAACTGTCGATAAAGTCTGACCATTCCTGCATCATCTTAGTCCGGTATTCAAGGTGCTGAGCATGGTTGTATGCTTGTGAAACAGCATTCAGGATGGCTCCCAATGGTTAAGGTACTTTCACGACCATTGAAACGATATTTCAAACGCCAGAATCTTCCACCCGCGGGGGTGACTTCCAAATAGAGCCCTTTCTCATCTGAATAACGTTTTTTCTTTTCAAGTGGTTTTATTTTTCTAACTTGAGCGTCTGTAAGCATTTTGCGTCAAATCTTTAGAATTTGGGGGACGAAAAATAGTATAACAAAATCATCCCCCATCTGTCGCCCAGCTTATAGCGGGTGGGCAAGGATCAAGACGGATGCATAAAGATAATAAAAAAGGCTTAAACCCTTAAGGTTTAAGCCTTTGTAGATTCTGAAGTATGTTTCAGAACTGAATCTTGGCGGTGAGAGAGGGATTCGAACCCTCGATACGGGGATACCGTATACACACTTTCCAGGCGTGCTCCTTCAGCCACTCGGACACCTCACCAAGGCGTGCGATTCTAGCCAAAAAACAGCGCTTTGCCAATCGCTATTTTATGTAAAACCCACTTTATTGATTTTTTTTCGGTGCTACTATGGCCGGATTATAACGAGATGTTCATTTTGCTATGCAAACACAAACGCATCGTGCTGCTTTACCAGCAATTACACTGGCTGCACTGGGGGTGGTATTTGGCGATATTGGAACCAGTCCGCTATATGCCTTAAAAGAATGTTTTCATGCCGCACACGGGATTCAGATTACACCAGCTAACGTGCTGGGGGTGTTATCGCTGATTTTCTGGTCGCTCATGATTGTGGTGTCGTTTAAATATGTGGCCTTCATCATGCGCGCCGACAACAATGGCGAAGGCGGCATCATGGCGCTGCTGGCGCTGAATATGCGCAGCAAGCGGATTGGCCCTAAAACCCGTTCTGCATTAATTGGCATTGGTCTGTTTGGCGCCGCCCTGTTTTTTGGCGATGGCATTATTACCCCGGCAGTATCGGTCTTGTCTGCGGTGGAAGGCCTGTCCATTGCAACTCCTGTGTTTACGCCTTATGTGGTGCCCATTACCATTGCCGTACTGGTGGTGCTGTTCATGATTCAGCGCAAAGGCACCGGTTTGGTCGGCAAGTACTTTGGCCCCATTACCCTGTTGTGGTTTGCGTCTTTAGGTGTGCTGGGTGTACTCAGCATCATGCAGAATCCGGGCATTCTATGGCTGGTGAACCCGTACTGGGCCGCGCATTTTATATTTGCCCACCCGGCGCTGGCATTTTTAACCATGAGTGCCGTGGTGCTGACCATTACCGGTGGTGAGGCACTGTATGCAGACATGGGGCATTTTGGCCGCAAGCCGATTCAAATGGGCTGGTTTTTTATTGTCTTGCCATGTTTGCTGCTCAATTATGCCGGGCAGGGGGCATTGTTATTGCGTGAGCCAACAGCCGTTGAAAACCCGTTCTTCAAGCTGGTGCCGGATATTGCGCTGTATCCCATGATTGCGCTGGCCACCCTGGCCACAGTGATTGCCTCGCAGGCTGTGATTTCCGGCGTGTTTTCGATTGCACGGCAGGCCATGCAACTGGGCTATTTACCCCGTATGACCATTTTGCACACCTCAGAATCGGAAATTGGCCAGATTTATATTCCTTTTTTAAACTGGCTGTTGTTGGGTTCCATTATCATTCTGGTCACTGCCTTTGAGTCCAGCTCTAATCTGGCCGCAGCGTATGGCCTTGCAGTTACGATGACCATGATTTGTGACACCTTGCTGGTGGGCTTTGTGTTGTACAGCCTATTGCGTTGGCGGCCTGCAAAGGTTCTGCTCATTGTCGTGCCGATTTTATTGCTGGATCTGGTGTTCTTTAGCGCCACTTCACTGAAAATTCTGGCCGGTGGCTGGTTCCCGCTCATGGTGGGTGCCGTGGCCTTTACCATCATGATGACCTGGAAGCGCGGTCGCAAAATTACTTTTGACAAATTGCAGCGTGACACCCTGCCGCTGGATATTTTTATTAAAAGCCTGCATTCCGCACCCAATATTGTGAGTGGCACCGCTGTCTTTATGACGGGTAGTCCCAACGTGGTGCCGCATGCCTTATTGCATAACCTTAAGCACAACAAGGTACTGCATGAGCGTAATGTGTTGATGACCATCCGCACACGGGATGTGCCTTATGTTGATGCCAGCGAGCGGGTAGAAGCCGAACAACTGGATGAGCGTTTTATCCGGGTAAGAGCTTCATATGGTTTCAAGGAACAGCCAGATGCTCCGCAGGCGCTGGAACAGGCACTGGCCTTGCTGGACCAGTCTTATGACACCATGACCACCAGTTTTTTTGTGTCACGCGAGCGCTTAGTGTATACCGTGGGTGAGGGCATGGCACCCTGGCGCGAAAAACTGTTTATTTCTATGCAGCGCAATACCAGTTCAGTGAGTGACTTCTTTCAGATTCCTCCCAACCGGGTGGTTGAGATGGGCACGCAAATAGAAATCTAGCCATTTGCTAAGAACCAATTAATCTAACCTAACAACCATAAGTAAAGCTGGCACTAAGGCCAGCTTTAAATTTTTGCAAGCTAACACAGGAAGGTGCTAAGAATGAATGAGAGTGCTTGCAAAACTGTTTACCTGGGTCAAGGAAACCTTAGGGTGCAGTGGCTTGAGGACTGGTCACTGGTGCATCAGTACTATTGGACATATTCATGTCAGAAGTCATGGGCGTGCCCATATTATTGCTAGCATTGCCATTGCTGGAATCTGACATGCTGCCATGCATATTGGAGGACATGCTGCCCATTTGTGTACCAGAAGTGCTATTCATAGTGGAACCCATGCCAGAATTCATCCCGCTGGAAGGCATCATCTGGCCATCGCTACCACGCATGTTGGTTTGTACGGTAGTCAGTGCAATGCTGTTGACAGTCGTGCCTTTGGGTGGGGTTGGCTCAGCCAGCGCCAGCATTGGGGTACAAAGCGCAGCAGTCAGGGTGGTTAATGTAGCAAGTTGTTTTAAGCTTTTCATTCAATCTCTCCAATCTGTTTTCATGGGATGGGCTTGGCTAAAGTGCAGCTTTAAAACGCTGTGCCTTTATTTACCTAGCCTCTATGACGTAAAATTATTAAGGTGCAGACCAGTGATGCTTAAAAGCGTTAACAGATTCAAATACTGCATAAAATCTGGCCTGACACTGGACAACAGCTTCAATACTAATTTGTTTTTCTAAAATAAATATAAAGGAAGCGTATGTTATGTAAGTGCTTATGGCACTTCCCACAGGGTTTATGTTTCAGTGCTTTGAGCGGTGTTGCAATTATCGTGGACTGATCGGCTCGTGTTAAACACTTATAGGGCGCCAGTAACTGGGATATGCATTTAATAAAACTGAAAGACAATCACATCAAAAATAAGGCAAGCAGCATAGTACAGACAAAAAATAGGCAGTTCTAAACGACTGCCCTTATTTTGCTAAATAATGAACTGCTGTGACCTTGGCATCGATTAACGTAGGAGAGTGCAGGATTGTTAATCATGTCAAGAAGCAGCTCATAAGGGCTATTTTATACAGATCTGTCTGGTTAAATATTAGACTATGGTGGTATTGTATAGTATGTCTGTAAAAACATTATAAATTTTGAACTGCATCACATTTTTAAAATTTCTTGGCATAAAAATTATTCAGTTTTACATTTGTTTATAAAGCAGTTTTTTTATTTAATATATTTTAATCCATTGGAGCGTCATTTTGTGTCGTAATGCCTTAAAACTTAATTACCTAATGTCGCAAAGCACTTATACTTTTTTACTTACGGTGTAATAAAACGGGAATGACCAATTTTACATTGGATTACCAAGGTGTGCGTGAAGTGCAATGCTGTATGAAAAGCTGCCAACAGGTTATTCATTAACGAAGGAGAGTGCAAGAATTTAATGAATAACCTGTGATAGCCGTATTAGGGTAGTTTTTACAGTAAGCCTCCTGATACAGCAGAGGAACTGTGACTAGCCCTTAGCGGGTTGCAGTGCCAGAGGAGTTACTGCTGCGTGAGGACTTGCTGGCTTTGCTAGCAGTTTTGGATTTGGTGGTATCGCTAGTATCTGTATTTGCACTGGCGCTGTCAGTGGCATTACCAGCCGGTGAAGCAGTGCTGGATGCGCTGGAAGGCAGGGTAACGCTTGCACCATTTTGAGTGCTGGCGCTTGTACCAGTAGTAGTACCATCCAGACTACTATCTGTGCTCAGGCCAGCACTGGCACTAGGGGTAGTCACAGTAACGCCATTACTGGCAGCAGGACTGCTGGTTGCGGTCGCAGCAAATGCAGGCAGGGTTAAGGCAGCGCTAAGTGCAGTAAGGGCAACAATACGTCGGGTGAATGAATTTAATGCGAACATAGAAGATTCCTGATTCATTTTAACGTGATTCACATCACATATATTTACATAAACAGTGAAGGATAATGCGAAATCTATCCTGGGGCTGTGGTCTAAGCTTAATCAGGTCAAAGGCTGGTTTTAAGTAACTTACTCGTAACCATTGTTAACTTTTGATAGAGGTTTACATGACCTTGAGTGAAAAATGTATCCAATAGTCGGGTCAAACACCTTATATTTGTAAAAAAGCTGGAATTCTTATGCCATATTTCTCCTCCATTCAAAAAAAACCATTAGTGCAAGTCATGCTAATGTTGTTTTTGCTTGGATTTATCAAGGTTGCCAATGCACAGGAATTTGCTGCTTGCCGTGAACAGTTTTATCGGGGCAGTACACCGGAACTTGAAAAAACTGCTCTAAAGCGTGCCAGTTATCCATTATGTTTCAACGGGTTTGCGGTGCTGTATTCCGGGGTATCCTATACCCCCTTGTGGTCTGCTGAGTACTTGACGCCACAGCGCTTAAAACAGGCCAAAACCTTAAATCGTAAAAATGATTTTCATGAAGAAGAGCGGGTTCCAGATCGTTACCGTTCTCATCTATCCGATTATGCCCGTTCAGGTTATGACCGCGGTCACATGTCACCCAACGGTGATATGGCGACACGTGCCCAGCAGCATGACAGTTTTTCACTGGCCAACATGGTGCCGCAAAGCCCCAAGAATAATCAGGAGGTCTGGCGTAATCTGGAAGAAGCCACCCGTGCCTTGGTCAGCAAACAGCAAAAACCTGCCTATGTGATTACAGGACCTGCATTTTTAAGCGGTGAGCTAAAGCAGGTGGGCCGGGTACTGGTGCCCACGCATGTATATAAAGTGGTGTATTTTCCTGACCTTGGAATTGCCAGTGCCTATTTTGCGCCCAACAATGAAAGTGGCGAAGTGAATGTGGTGTCTGTACAGGAGCTTGAAGAGACAGTGGGCATTAATCTAGTGCCGGAAATGCCAGCAAGCATTAAGGCCAAGCGGATCATGCTGCCATTAAATGCCCAGCAAGCTGGCAAAAGTATTCAAAGCTGGGGTAGCGGCACTAGCACTGGGCATACGAAATCCAGCGATGACGCAGGCACGTCCCATGATGGCTATTCAAATCATGGCAGCACTGGGCACAGTAACAGCCACAAGAATAGTGAGCACTCCTGGATTAGTGCCATTATCGACATGATTAAACAACAGTTGCTGGATTTGCTGGCATCCTTATTGCGTGGCAAGGGCTAAAAGTTGCGTGGCAAGGGCTAAAACCAAAACTATTTTTAATAAACTCAACCAAGGAGCGTCGTATATGAGCTTTCAGGCCTTTAAAGACAACAGTGCCAGTCTGGATATTGGCGGCTTAACCCTTGAGAATAATGAAGAACGGGTGAGCATTTATGGTAGCCTGAATATTGGGCGTGATCAGCAGGGCTTGCAACAGGCCAGACAGTTACAGGGCATTTTGTCTGACATGGTGAATTATCTGGAGCAGCAGGACTTACCGGCTCAGATTGAAACTTTTACCCCAAAAGCGGTCAAAAACCCATTTCTGGATAATGAATAGCATGCTGATGTGTCCCTGTGGTTTATCCCAACCCTATAGCCAGTGTTGTGAGCCTTTACACACGCAGCATCTGATGGCAGATTCGGCTGAACAACTAATGCGCTCGCGTTATGCCGCCTTTGTGATGGGCGAGATTGACTATATTGTGCAAACCACAGTGCCAGCCCAGCAACACTTGCTGGATGTTAAGGCCATCACCGCATGGAGCCAGCAAAACCAGTGGCTGGGCTTGACCATTGTTTCCAGCCAGCCAAATTTAAAACCTCACCATGCCAAAGTTGAGTTTATTGCACGTTTTAGGGATCAGCAGGGTGAACAACAACACCATGAACTTTCCAGCTTTGTGCAAGCTGGTTCGCGCTGGTATTTTCTCGATCCAACAGTGGAACCTATGCCGACATTAAAATCTGTCTGTCTATGTGGTAGTGGCCAAAAATTCAAGCGCTGCTGTGCTCCCTTTTTAGGCCTAACCTCATAAGAAATAAATTTTGGCTTAATTTGCTTAAGCTAACTGGGCATGGATTTGGTCTGGACTGCCCTTGCCATAGATTTACCGTGCGGTAGAATGGCCGGTTTTAATGAACTGCTCACTGCGCTGAGAGCCTGTCATGCTGCTAACCATCATTTATATTATTGCCATTACGGCTGAAGCCATGACTGGGGCGCTGTCGGCTGGGCGGCGCAGTATGGACTGGTTTGGTGTGGTGCTAATTGCCTGCGTCACGGCATTGGGCGGTGGCTCAGTGCGTGATGTATTGCTGGGGCATTATCCGCTCACGTGGGTCAAGCACCCGGAGTATCTGGTTCTTACTGCACTGGCGGCACTGTTTACCATTCTGGTGGCCAAATGGATGAAACATTTGCGTAACCTGTTTTTGGCACTGGATGCCTTGGGCCTGATTTGTTTTACCTTGATTGGCTGTCAGGTGGCGCTACAAATGCAGCACAGCTATGTGATTGCAGCCGTGAGCGGGGTTATTACCGGGGTGTTTGGCGGTATTTTGCGCGATACCTTATGTAATGATGTGCCGCTGGTATTCCGGCGTGAATTGTATGCCAGTGTGTCCTTTGTCAGTGCCTGGTGCTATTTGCTGTGTATTGAGTTGCATGTACAGGCTGATATCAGTTTGATCATTACCCTGATTTTTGGCTTTGTGTTTCGGATGCTGGCGATTCGCAATCATTGGGAAATGCCCAAGTTTATTTATCATGATGAGCACGGATAAAGCAAAGCCGCTACGCCTTGCGACGTAAACGTCTCATTTGCCCGTGCGCAAGACGAAAAGCTAGGCTTTGAGTGGGCACGGATCAAGCAAACTTAAAGTCATGCTTTAAAGCTTTTATCAGGTCTGAATTGACCTTGGCTATAAATGTTTATATGCTCGGCCCATGAAAGTTTTTATTGTTGTGCTAATGGCAATATTGCTGCCCCTGCAAGCCGCATGGAGTGCAGCCGCTGTATTTTGCCAGCATGAAAGTCGCACAACATGGCATTGGGGGCACCATCAACACAGTATTGATGCCGCCTGCCAGCAAAGCAATTTCAATCCTAGTGTGGATAATAAAAGCACAGATAGCAAAGCTGGCTCAGCGATAAGCAAATTATCCGCCCAGCAAAACCAGAATCCTGATCTGAAAAAAAACACGGGATCGCATGCTTTTACACTGGTTAACCATAGTGACTATCTCACCGTAAACCAGCCTGGCCTCAATTCAAGCCCGCAAGTGGGATTGGTACAGCCAGTCATGCAGGAACATCAGGCTGTGCGCCTGTCTTTAAGCCCTGCCTTATACCAGTCACCCGTGCTGGAGCCGCCAAAACCCCCTTTATGGCCTGCCTGACTATAGGTGGGGTAGTCCTTTTCTATTGCGTCATGCGCCTTGCAGGCTATTAGCATAGCCTACAGGTGCCATGAATGTTGCCCACCGCTTTACTTTGGTTTAGGCAATTTTCATGAAATTTTTACATAAATATCAACCAGCTGGGCTGTCTCGTGCAATCGGCATGCTGTTTGTTACAGGTAGTGTTGTAACGGGCAGCCATGCAGCGCCCACAACTCAGATGGTCAGTATCGATCATACGGTTGATTTTTCAAGGTTTGATCCAGCACGCAATACGCCAGCTTTAGATAGTCAGGTTATAAACCATCATTCTTCCAGTAATCAGGGCTTAAGCCTGCAACAGGCACAGGATTTGGCATTGCAATCCCGGCCATTACAGCAGTTATGGCAGCAGCGTCGCCATATTGCCGAGGCAAATGTCCTGCAAAGTAATCAGCGCCGGAATCCACAACTGGTGCTTGAGCAAACCGGTTTTAAAAATACGCAGGAACGCGAGGCCAGTATTGCTATTGCACAGCAACTGGATATTTTTGGTGAACGCAAAACCCGCCTGCAACTGGCAGGCCTGCAACTGGAGCAGGACAGTATTAGCCGGTTAACTGAGAAAACTGAACTCAGGCTGGCTGTTACTATAGCTTACTGGCAGTTGGCACAAGCCGAGTGGGCGCTAGAGCTGGCCAGCACTCAGCAGCAGTTAAGCCTGCAAGGTTTGATGGTAGCCAAAAAGCGCCTGCAAGCCGGACGCATTGCCGAAGTGGATTATCAGCGGGTACACATTGCCCATCAGAATCAGGTACGCCAGTGGCAGGCTGCGCAAGCTCAATGCGCTTTGGCGCGCCAGCAGCTTGGCCAATTTTGGGCGAATTCTGCAATGATGCCAGACCTAGCAGAAGTTCACACTGCTCAGCCTTCGCAATTACCTACGCTTGAACTGGATAACCTGCAAGCCAGCCTTGCGCAAAGCCCGCTATGGCAGCGGCTTGGTTTACAACAACAGCAAGCCAGCACCAGCCTGAAACTGGCCAAAATTCAGGCCAAGCCACAACCCACGGTGAGTCTGGGTTATGTGCAAACCCGGGAGCCAGCCACGCAGGACAATTCAAACCGGCAGCGTCTGGCACTGGGATTATCAATTCCGTTGCCGCTGTTCCAGCAGAATCAGGGCATCATCCAGGCTCAACAACAAGTGCAGCAGGTGAACCAGTTGCAGGCTGAACTGCAGCAACAACAGATTCAGCGAAAACTCCAGCAACACTGGCAGGCGCTACAAGCCATTCGCCAGCAGTATGACATTGTGCACAACCATCAATTGCCGCTGTCACAACAGGTTCAGCAAAAAACCTTAACCGGTTTTGAAGCAGGCAAGTTTTCTGTGCTGGAGGTGCAGCAGGCCAGCCGGGATTACCAGCAATTGCAGGCAGAGCAACTGGATTTATTACGTCAGGCATGGCAGTTGAGTTTTCAGTTGCAGGCATTAAGCATGGGCTTGGCTGATTTTGAGCTCAGCCGTTTTGACCAAAACAGTGAAAACTTTATCAATAATTTTAATCAGCAAATCAGTCAGTCGGCAGTGAATCTGGCGACTGATGCAATGGCTGGCCTAGGGATGAACGGAGAATAACAATGACAAACCTTAAAAAATCTTTAAAGCAGCAGCCGGGCAAACGGCAATACTGGCTGATTGCTGCGGTGATTGTGCTGGGCAGTATACTGGCATTCTTTATCCTGCGGCCTGCTTCAACCACAGGTCAAAAGAAGCAAGGCGAGCCAGTAACGCAAGCCCATGCAGAAAGTGAACAGCAGCATAATGATGCACATGCAGGCGGACCTGATGAAGATCAAGATGAGAACCACGATGAAAACTATAAAACAGAAATCAGCTTAAGCCCTGCCCAGCTGGCTGCACAGCACATCACGCTGGATGTGGTAAAGACCGGCAGCATCACCGCCACTACTCGGTTACCGGCACGATTGCTGGTGAATGCAGACCAGCAGGCGCACGTGTCCGCTGGTTTTGCTGGCCGGGTAGAACAGGTGTTTGTGCAAACCGGACAGCAGGTGAAGGCAGGGCAGGCGCTGGCCAGTTTGCTGGTGCCAGAACTGATTGACTTGCAAACCAATCTGCACGTGTTGCAGGCGCAATTGCAGTTGGCCAAAAGTACCTACACGCAGGAAAAACAATTATGGCAGCAGGGTATTTCTGCCAAGCAGGATTATTTGCAAGCGCAAAATGCCTATACACAAGCCAACATTGCCGTACAAGCCGCCCAGTCGCGCCTAAAAGCTTATGGCGCATCCGCTTCCAGTCAGGGGCGTTTTATTCTGAAGTCGCCGTTAAGCGGGGTAATTAGTAGTAAGGATCTGGTGGTCGGTGAAAGCATTCAGGCCAGTGAGCAACTGTTTGTAATTGATCAGCTCAATCAACTTTGGCTGGAATTTGTGCTGCCGGATCAGCTTATCAATGTCATTAATCCTGATGAACGCCTGATTGTAGAAGTGAATCGTGGCGGTGCACTGCAAACGTATCGCGCGCGGCTCATTAGCCTTGCCCCCAGCGCCGATGTGCAAACTGGACGTATGCTGGCGCGGGCCGTGCTAGATAATCCGCAGCAACAATTGCGTCCTAACATGCAGGTGGTGGTGCAGGTGCCGCAAGCTGGTAACAATACAACAGGATTAATGGTTCAAACGGCTGCCATCCAGCAAATTGACCAGCAGGATGTGGTGTTTGTCGCTAGTCGTAAAATGAGTACGGGTGACCATTCTCAAGATCAGGCGCATACAGATCAGCTGCATTTTGTGCCACGTCCGGTACAACTGGGCCAAAAAAGCAATGATCAGCAAAGTAATGACCAGCAATGGGTTGAAATCCGTGCTGGCCTGCAAGCCGGTGAGCAGTACGCTGCGCAAGGTAGCTTTATCCTGAAATCCGAGCTGGAAAAAGGGGAGGCTGCACATGAGCATTAATTCCCCTGACGAGGACAAAGAAAATCCAGTTCATCGTCAAATAACAGATGATGGCGTGCTTCAACCACCCGCAGAAAATCCTGCCTCAATCATTCAGGCCAATGGCTGGTTTGACCAGTTAATTCTGGCTGCCATTCGCTTGCGGGGCTGGGTCATGCTGGCGGTGCTGGCGCTGGTTGGTATTGGTATTTATAGCTACCAGCAATTGCCAATTGATGCGGTGCCGGACATTACCAATGTGCAGGTGCAAATCAATACACAGGCCGCAGGGTATACCGCACCGGAAGTAGAACAGCGCATTACCTATCCCATTGAAACCGCCATGGCGGGCTTGCCACAGCTTGAGCAAACCCGTTCGCTATCGCGTTATGGACTGTCACAGGTCACCATTATTTTTCAGGAAGGCACCGATATTTACTGGGCGCGCCAGTTGATTAACCAGCGTTTGCAGGAAGCACGTGGCCAGTTGCCCGATGAGGTGTCACCGATTATGGCACCGGTTTCAACGGGCTTGGGTGAAATTTACCAGTGGGCGCTTAAGGCCGATTCAAAAGCCAGAAAAGCAGATGGCACAGCCTATAGGTTGAGTGATTTGCGCGAATTGCAGGACTGGGTGGTACGTCCGCAAATTCAACAGGTGGCAGGCGTGGCTGAAGTTAACAGCATTGGCGGCCATGAAAAACAGTATGTGGTGGAGCCGGATTTTTATGCCTTGCAGCGTTATGGATTAAGTCTGGATGATCTGGCGCAAGCCTTACGCAATAATAATGAAAATCGTGGTGCAGGAATTGTGGCGCAGCAGGGACAGCAACTGAGTGTTCGCGTGCCGGGTCAGTTAAGCAGCCTTACGGATATTGGCAATGTTGCAGTAAGCAGTAGTCCGGGCACGGCCATTGTCCGGGTAGCTGATGTTGCCAATGTGGTGGCAGGACAGGAAATTCGTTCTGGAGCTGCTACGCTAAATGGACAGGAAACCGTGCTGGGCACTGCCATGATGCTCACGGGTGCCAACAGTCGGCAAGTGGCGCAGGCTGTGGATGACAAAATCCAGCAGGTTCGGCAAAGTTTGCCCAAAGGCGTGGTGCTGGAAACTGTCTATAACCGCACCACGCTGGTGGACAAGGCCATTCATACCGTCCAGAAAAACTTGATGGAAGGCGCGCTGCTGGTGATTGCCGTGCTGTTCCTGTTTCTGGGCAATATCCGGGCGGCGCTAATTACTGCCTGTGTGATTCCGCTGGCTATGCTATTTACCTTAACCGGCATGGTGCAGCAGGGCATTAGTGCCAACCTGATGAGTCTGGGTGCGCTGGATTTTGGCATTATCATTGATGGCGCAGTGGTGATTGTTGAAAACTGCATCCGGCATCTTGCCATGGAACAGCATCGCGTGGGCAGGCTATTAACCCGGCAGGAGCGCTTTTATCAGGTCTTTCTGGCCGCACGGCAGGCCCGTCGGCCACTGATTTTTGGCCAGCTAATTATTCTGGTAGTGTATTTGCCCATTTTTGCCTTAACTGGTACTGAGGCCAAGCTGTTTCATCCCATGGCAGCCACAGTGGTGATTGCCTTGGTTGGTGCGATGATTTTATCGGTCACCTTTGTGCCTGCTGCGGTGGCGCTGTTCATTACAGGCCGTGTACAGGAAAAAGAAAACCCTATCATGCAGGCGACCAAGCAGGGGTATTTAAAATTACTCAATGTGGCCTACGCCTATCGCTATTTTACCCTTACCACAGCCGTAACGATTTTGCTGCTGACCGGTTTGCTGGCCACCCGGATTGGCAGTGAATTTGCACCCACCTTAAGTGAAGGCGATTTTGCCCTGCAAATGCTGCGTGCGCCGGGAACCGATTTACAGCAATCCGTCCAAATGCAGCAGCAACTGGAAAAATCCCTGCTGCAACAGTTTCCGGAAATTGATCGGATTTTTGCCCGAACCGGGACTGCCGAGGTGGCTGCCGATCCCATGCCACCCAATATTTCTGATGGCTATATTCTCATCAAGCCACACAGCCAGTGGCCGGATCAAAGCGAATCACTGGATGAACTTAAAAACCGGCTACAGGAAGTTGTGGAGCATCAGCTTGGTGCAAACAGTGAGTTTTCGCAGCCGATTGAACTGCGCTTTAATGAACTAATTTCTGGCATTCGTAGTGATGTCGGCATTAAGGTGTATGGTGATGATCTGGCGGTGCTAAACCAGACGGCGCAACGTATTGCAGCGCGGGTTCGCCAAATTTCCGGCGCGTCAGAAGTGCAGGTGGAACAAACCAGTGGCTTGCCGGTGCTGACGGTCAATATTGACTCTAATGCAGCCGCTGTCTATAGCTTAAGCAAGCAAACCATTCAGGAGAATGTGGCCACAGCCATTGGCGGTACAACCGTGGGCCAGATTTTGCAGGGTGACCGCCGCTTTGATCTGGTGATCCGGCAAAACCAGCAGGCGCAAAGCCCTGAGCAACTGGCCAGTTTGCCGTTACGGCTAGCTAATGGCGGTGTGATTGCATTGTCACAGGTAGCACAGGTACAAACGGTGCTGGGCATTAACCAGCTTAGCCGGGAAAATGGCAAGCGACGAATCATTGTCATGGCCAATGTCAGCCAGCGTGATCTGGGTTCTTTTGTCAGTGAGCTGCAAACCACCTTGCAAACCATGGAGCTGCCCGCTGGTTACTGGCTGGGCTATGGCGGCCAGTTTGAAAACCTGCAATCGGCCAAACAGCGCATGCAATGGGTAGTGCCCATGGCTTTGCTGCTGGTGTTTGCCTTGCTGATGGCAGTGTTTCATAACTGGTGTGACAGCCTGCTGGTGTTTAGTGGTGTACCGTTTGCCTTAACGGGTGGTATTGTGGCGTTGTGGTGGCGTGACATTCCATTTTCCATGTCTGCCGGGGTCGGTTTTATTGCCCTGTCGGGTGTTGCCGTACTGAATGGCCTGGTAATGCTGAGTTTTATTCGTGAATTGCGATTGCACTTAAATGTGGTAGAAGCCACATGGCAGGGTGCCGTTTTGCGTTTGCGACCAGTGCTCATGACTGCTTTTGTGGCGTCGCTGGGCTTTATTCCCATGGCACTGGCCAGCGGAACCGGAGCAGAAGTGCAGCGCCCACTGGCCACAGTGGTGATTGGCGGCATTATATCTTCGACCCTGCTGACCTTAATGATCCTACCAGTGCTGTATCGCTGGCTAAATCGTGGATCAGGATCAACCCCGGTTTCTACCTCTATTGGCATGCCATCTAATGCCTTGCCAGAACAAGGAAAATTCCATGAATGACAGCAATAAATCGCACCACAACCACAATCATAGCCATGCTATTTCTGGCCAGAGTCACAGTAAACGCCTGTGGTGGGCACTGGGGCTAACCAGCAGCTTTTTACTCATTGAAATTATTGGCGGTTTGCTCACCCAAAGTCTGGCGCTATTGTCCGATGCAGCGCATATGTTTACCGATACCGCTGCGTTAGCAATTGCCCTCGCTGCCATTCAAATTGCCAAGCGGCCTGCCGACCAAAAGCGCACCTTTGGCTATCACCGCTTTGAAATTCTGGCAGCGGCCTTTAATGCCATTTTGCTGTTTATCGTGGCGTTTTATATTGTGTATGAAGCGTGGCTACGCATTCAGCAGCCTGCACAGATCCAGTCCATGGGCATGCTGGGTATTGCCGTAATTGGTTTACTGGTTAATCTGCTGGCCATGTACTTGCTGGTGGGTGGGCAAAAAGACAGCCTGAATGTCAAAGGGGCTTATCTGGAAGTGCTGAGTGATGCGCTGGGTTCACTTGGCGTGATTGTGGGTGCGTTAATCATCATGGTTACGGGCTGGCTATGGGTGGATTCCATGATTGCCGTGGCCATTGGTTTTTGGGTATTGCCACGTACCTGGGTACTGCTGCGCGATAGCCTGAATATCTTGCTGGAAGGCGTGCCTGCCAATGTCAGTCTGGATAAAATCAGTGCCGATTTACAACAGCTTGATGGCGTGGCTGAGGTGCATGACCTGCACGTCTGGGCGCTCACCAGTGGCAAGTCCAGCCTGACTGCACATCTGGTGGTGCCCAGTGTTGATACCCAACACGTGCTGGAAAGTGCCCGTACGCTTTTAGCCCAGCGTCACCAGTTGCATCACATCACCTTGCAATGTGAGCGTTATCGTTGTGCCATGGCAGATGCAAACACCCACCAGTTTTTGCAGACCAATCAATCTGCATCACAGGCTGGGCATGGTCATTCCCATTAATGCCATGCAATATTCAGGTAAATGCCACAGGCGAGCAAGCACAAGGCATTAGACATTAAAAAAGCCTGTACCTTAAAACAAGGTGCAGGCTGTTTACCAAATCCGTTTTAGTGATTCAAATTTTTACGGTTGTGCTGGTACGGTACGTACTTCATCCACATCCAGTTCAACCTGATTGTCCGACTCGCGGTCAATTTCACCAATCAGGATCACCTGAGCCTGCTGGGTAATAGGCTTGCCATGCCATTTCTGGTTGTCAATTTCAACAATCAGGGTGCCAGTGGCATCGCGAAATTCATACTTGTCCTTGCCCAGCGCCCGGATCACCTGACCCTGCAAACTCACCTGCGTATCATCCTTTAGGCTTTTTGCTGTAGCCACCGTACTTGGCTGAAGTGGCAGCAGTGCATTCTGGTTTACCACCGGTTTTTGCGCAGGCGCTGATGCCACAGGCTGGTTGCTATCCCCATTCTTGGTTACAGATGGTGTGTTTGGCTGTGCATAGGCTATTGCTGTGATTAAATTAAGACTAAAAAAACTCACCATGATCATGCGTTTCATTTTTATCCCCATTTAAAAACCAGAAGCTCCCTATACTAGAAGGCTTTAGTCAGCAGGTCATGGCGAAAACGTAAGTTCTTGCTAAGAAATAGTGGTGTTGTGCAAACCAGCGCGCTAAAACAATGAATAAGCAACTCATAGGCAAGTACCGCTAGTTTACATCAACGTACCAAACCAGCCACCAATCAAATGGGTACACAGCATGGCCAGCAATCCCCAGCACAGTACACGTAATGCGCCCCGGATTAGCGAAGCACCCCCGGCATAACTGGCCAGTCCACCCAGCAGCAACAAGGCAATGCAGGTCACCATAAACACAGCCTGTTTGCCCAAATCTGCCGGGCTTAATACCATGGCCAGAATGGGAAAAATTGCCCCGAGGGTAAATGACGCTGCCGAAGCCAATGCCGCCTGCACCGGACGCGCGCTGTTAATTTCTGAAATGCCAATTTCATCACGGGCATGTGCATGCAGCGCATCATGCTGGCTTAATTGCATGGCCACTTCCAGCGCCAGCTCAGGTTGTAGGCCGCGTTCAATATAAATCTGCTTGAGTTCATTGAGCTCAAAATCAGGATTGCGCTTAAGCTCGAGCGCTTCTTTTTGCAAATCAGCTTTTTCAGTATCAGCCTGCGATTGCACGGACACATATTCACCGGCAGCCATTGACACCGCACCTGCCACCAGCCCGGCAATTCCGGTCAACAGCAGGGCATTGCCGTTTGTTCCACTGGCGGCCACCCCCACAATCAGGCTGGCCACTGAAATAATGCCATCATTGGCGCCAAGCACAGCCGCACGCAACCAGCCCATGCGGTGACTAAAATGGACTTCGTGATGATGTACTGCCATGAAGACTATCCAACCAAAAGCAGATATTTGTATTGAGCATACGCAAGACTTGCTGTTTTTTCGAGCTTTTCCGGTGTTGCGTGATTACTTTTTTGGCGTTTAAGAGACTATTACAGCAATCAATGAAGCTGTTTTAATTTAATGCCATGTCATCATAGGAGTGGTACGGCTGGTTTAAAATATAGCTTTCCTGTCTAAATTTTTAAAATTGATGAAGCCTATGCTGCAAATCACGGACTTGCGCCATTATCCACAACACATTCCACTACTGGCACAGTGGCATCATGCAGAATGGTCTTATCTGCATCCGGATTTTTCTGTGAGCCTGCTGGAACAGGAGATGCAAAACTACCGGCACCCCGGTTTTATACCCAGTATGTTTATCATGCTGGATCAGCAGCAACTGGTGGGATCGTCTTCTATTGTGGCGCATGATCTGGCCTCGCGCCCACAGTTAAGCCCGTGGCTGGCCAATGTATATGTGCATCGCAATTATCGGGGGCAGGGCATAGGCCGACAACTGGTTCACTATGCCATGCAGCAGGCCAAAATAGCCGGGATTAAACGGCTTTACCTGTTTACCGCAGACCAGCAGGCTTTTTACCACAGCATGCGCTGGCAGTTCTTTGACCATGAAACTATTCAAGGCACACAACAAACCATCATGTGCCTTGATTTAAATTAAGAATTTGATATTTTTAACTCTTTAAAAATATCAAGAAAAAATTCTATAGCTTGATCAGATTATATTTGCTATGCCACGGCTGAGCCTGTTCCAATTGCGCCGCCAGTGACAGCAGCACATGCTCATGGCCAAACGGGGCTACAAATTGCGAACCCAGTGGCAGGCCCTGCTTGTTCCAGTAGAGCGGCACCGACATGGCAGGCACGCCGGTAATATTGGCCAACTGGGTAAATGGTACCCAGCGCAGGTTACTTTGCACAATTTGTTCAATTAAGAACGAACCCCGTACCAGTTGATGTGCCTGTCCGGTTTTTAATACCCCTTTTAATAAAACCTGCTGCCATTTTGGCGTGGCCACTTCGCCATTTTTAGGCGCAACACTTGCGGTAGCAGGGGTCAGGTACAAATCATATTTTTTAAAAAACTCATTCAGCTTGCGGGTGTAATCCCCCCAGTGATTCAGGCAACGTAAATATTCAGTGGCCTTGGTTTTAGCGCCAAACGCAGCGGCTGCACGGGTATCTAGCTCAAAATCATGAGAGCTGCCCTGTGCCATGCGTTTAATTTCATCCACCATCACGGCGCACTGGGCAAACCACATCACAATAAAATCACTGGCCAGTGCCATGCCATCAATGGCCGGGGCATCTTCCACCACCTCGTGGCCCATATTGGTCAGCAGCTTTACCGTATGCGCAATGGCGTTTGTAGCATCCTTGGACACCTTGGTGCCAATTGGCGACTGGGTATTGACTGCAATTTTCAAACGTTTTGGCGGCTGCTTAATTGCCTCTATATAAGTGCCGGTGGGGGCTTGAATATCAAACAGGGCACTCAAGTCTGCACCTTGGGTGGCATCCAGCATGGCAGCGCTATCACGCACCGAGCGCGTAAGCACATGCTGAATGGCAGCGCCATGCATGGCTTCACTAAACCCTGGCCCCCACGGTGTGCGGCCACGGCTGGGTTTTAGCCCAAATAACCCACAATAGCTGGCTGGAATCCGGATCGAACCGCCGCCATCGCCAGCCGCCGCCAGTGGTACAATTCCGGCAGCCACGGCCGATGCTGAACCACCGGAGGATCCACCAGAGTTATGCTTTAAATGCCACGGGTTATGACAAGTTCCCCAGGCATCAGGTTCCGTAATACCCTTAATCCCAAATTCTGGCGTATTGGTACGGCCAAAAATGGTCACGCCGGCGTTCATCCAGCGCTCTACAATTTCGGCATTAAAATCGGGAATATAATTTTTCTTTTTTAGGGCATTGGAGCCGTAGCTGGTGGGTACGCCGCTATATTCCTGAAACAGGTCTTTAAGCAAGAATGGCACACCGGCAAATGGCTGATCTAATGCTTCACCTGTCCGCGCTTTTAGCTGGCGCTGTGCCTGCTCATACATCGGGATAATCACGGCATTGAGCTTGGGATTCACCTGTTCACAGCGCTGAATGGCGGTTTGCAGCAACTCATCCGGACGTACCTGTTTGCTTTTGACCAGATTGGCCAGTCCCAGGCCGTCATACTGCATATATTCTTTGCTGGTTAACATGATTAAATCCCTATAATCCCTAAAAAAGCATCATTGTGTAACCAACCATAGCAAAAACAGGTCAAAAGTCAAAGTCGGGATATGAGGACTACAGGGCAGGCATTTACCAGACTAGTCGTCAGGTTTGTCCGGTTTGCTTGAGATAATCCTGATAATGCACCACCTGATTACGCCCCAGATTTTTGGCATGGTACAGGGCTTCGTCCGCCTGTTTTAGCACGGTATCCAGACTGGTAATATTGCAGTCAAAATGGGTAATCCCAAAGCTGGCAGTCACCGTCACATCTTCACCATGATCCCCCTGTACCTTAAGCTTGGCCAGTTCATTGCGGCAGCGTTCGGCAATTTGCTGGGTTTGCTGGTATGAGGTATTGGCCACCACAATAATAAATTCCTCGCCGCCAAAGCGCCCGACAATATCTTCACTGCGGATTATACGTTTGAGCACATTGGCGGTTGCTACCAGTGCCTTGTCACCAATGGTATGGCCGTGGCTATCATTAATTTGCTTGAAATAATCCAGATCCAGCAAAATCAGGGCATGCAGACGATGATCGGTATAACGCTTGGCCAGCAGGATTTCCAGAAAATCATAAATGGTACGGCGGTTATATAACGTGGTGAGCGGATCAACCTGACTCAGAACCTCTACCTTTTTCTCACGCTGACGCCATTGGCTAAGCAGCAGTTCCAGCAGCACCAACCCACCAATAAATACCGGCAAAATAAACCACAGCATACTGGCTGTCCAGAAAATGGAAGACTCAGTCGGGTCAACCGGTATTAGTGGAATAAACAACGGGGCGTAAGGCAATTCCGAGCGCAGGGTTAACCACATGATCCAGGTAAAAATACCTACCGTCACCAGTGCAGCGCTATAAATGACAGAACGCCGAAACAGAAACAGCCCAACAATCATGGATACCATAAACGTCATGCTGGTGGCTGGGCACATTACCCCAGACAAATACGCATCCCGGCTCATCGACAGGCCAAATGCCATTACACTAACATAGGGTAAAATCACTTCGGCCCGTTTGGAACCCTGCAATATCCAGCACAGCAGCATCAACAGCGCTAGCGCAGGTAAAATCAGCAGGTTTAATAACAACTGGTTAAGCAGTAGCTGAATATTGACAAAGGTCCATAATTCAGGCGTGAAATAAATATAAAGTTTCCACACCAGCCAGTCGCCATGAATTAAAAGTGCCATGCTTAACATTAACAGGCATTTTTTAAGCGGTGACCAATTCAAAATAAATTCTGAATTTTTGTATGTTGTATTCATAGGCTGCTTATAAAATCAATAAAAAAGGACTGTATTGTTTTAGATGTATAGTCGTGTTATTAAGCATTCGACCAGTACTTAATCATAGGGCTGAAACGATTGCAATCATTAGGCGACCAGCTGAATTTTAATTCGAGAAATAGTTAACGTTTGATCAAATAACTACCTTTTTTACCACAGTTTTAATTCATAAAAGACTGGTTTAAAAATATGCAGAATTTTAT
The DNA here is from genome assembly GCF_004377485.1 of Alkanindiges illinoisensis. Classification (GTDB taxonomy): domain Bacteria; phylum Pseudomonadota; class Gammaproteobacteria; order Pseudomonadales; family Moraxellaceae; genus Alkanindiges; species Alkanindiges illinoisensis_A. Next base: position 1,671 of record NZ_SNTY01000028.1, on the reverse strand, counting down.
TTTAGCTCATAATAATTTTATTAGACTTCTTTCATAAGTTGTACCAACTCGCCTTCGACAGGCTCAGGCAGCGTTGGTTGAGCTTGTCGAAACCAGACTTATGCAAGAGATCTATTATATCACTGCCAGATGACCATAATCATCAAGACTACACTAGAAAATGATAGTTTTTGCCAAAAACCAACTGAAATACTCGGTTTAAAAAATCACTAAAACAAAATCATAATTAAACAGAAGTTTTTATTGGCTTTAATTATTGTTCTCTCACATTTTGATGGCTAGTCAATTTATAAATTCAAAAAGCTGTTGTAATAAAACAGTAAAGACAGCACAGGCCTCAATTATCCTAACCAACAACAAGCGTGCAACAGTGCATTGCACAATCAGACATTCGCTAAAGTGAGAGAGCCACAGCATGAAAACCTTTTATTGCTATCATTGTGGTTATCAGGTTTTTTTCCTGAATATCCATTGTGAAAACTGTAATGCCTTGCTGGGTTATCTGCCTGAAGAGTCCAATATGGGAACTTTTTTTGAAGTTAAAGTTGATGGCGCTTGGCAAAGCCAAAATCCAGAGCATCAAGGTAAATTATTCAAGCCCTGCCATAACTATCAGGTTGAAAATATCTGCAACTGGATGTTGCCCGTTGAAAATCCTCACATATATTGCGAAGCCTGCCAGCTTACAACTGTCATTCCTAATCTAGAAGAGGGTAATAACCGGCTATACTGGAGCCGACTGGAAGCAGCCAAACGACGGTTCTTATATTCGCTGTACCAGCTTAAAATCCAGCCCCGGCCCAAACAGTCAGCGGACGATTATGAAGGACTGGCGTTTGAGTTCCTGCAACCTTATGAAGGTCAACCAGTGTTAACCGGGCATGATAACGGCCTAATTACCATCAATGTGAATGAAGCCGATGCGTCCTATCGGGAATGGACTCGTGAAAGCATGCAGGAACCTTATCGGACCCTGCTGGGTCATTTCAGGCATGAAAGCGGCCATTACTACTTTGACCGGCTGATTGAATACACCAAGTGGCACCAGCCTTTTAAAGAGCTATTTGGCGATGATGCGCAAAGTTACCAGGCAGCACTGGATCGCCACTATCGGCATGGTGCACCGGACAACTGGCAGCAAAATTATGTCAGCAGTTATGCCAGCATGCACCCGTGGGAAGACTGGGCAGAAACCTGGGCGCATTACCTGCATATGATTGACACACTGGATACCGCCTATCATTCAGGGATCAATATCCAGCCTTATAATAGGTTTGAACCACACATGTATCTACATGAGCCACCGGTTGGCGTGCAAAACTTTAACCAAACGCTAGATAACTGGTTTGCCTTGAGCTATGCCTTAAACAGTCTAAATCGCAGTATGGGTTTGCCGGATGCCTATCCGTTTGCCTTATCTCAGGTGGTACTGGATAAACTGCGCTTTATTCATCAGGTGTTACTGGAAAAGTTGCTGCAATCGCCACAGTAATGCTAAAAACGCTGCTTTAACCAGCAATAAATGCCAAAACGTCTATAAAACATCCGCTTGTTGAGGTAGCGATAAAATAAGTATTGACGTTGAGATGGGATGGTCTATAATGCACCCCACAGCGACGCTGAACTTGATAAAAACCTGTTGAAAAACAAGTAGTTAAGTGAAGTGGTTGG
>NZ_SNTY01000027.1 GCF_004377485.1 Alkanindiges illinoisensis | reverse complement strand
ATTACAGGATATTAAAACTATTCATGAGCGCCCAGCCGAAGTTCAAGAAAGAAAAATACCGGGTCATTGGGAAGCTGATTTAATTAAAGGTAAAGACAATAAAAGTTCGATAGCAACACTTATTGAACGAAATACACGGCTCTGTATCTTGGCAACATTACCTGATGCAAAGGCAGAATCAGTGCGCAAGGCTTTAACTGAAGCTCTGAAATATTTACCTGCAGAACTGCGTAAAACGTTGACCTATGACCGTGGACGCGAGATGGCAGAACATAAAATACTTGAAGAAGATTTAGGCATAGATGTATATTTCTGTGACCCACATTCACCCTGGCAAAAAGGCACATGCGAAAATATGAATGGTTTAATTAGGCAATATTTACCTAAAGGGATTGATTTAAATCAGGCAGATCAGCATTATTTAAATCAAGTTGCCATGTCACTGAATACTCGTCCTAGAAAAGCGTTAGATTGGCTTACACCATTAGAGAAATTTGCTCAGCTTGTTGATTATCATAAGACTTTTCAAACTGTCGCACCTCATGTTTGAATTCGCCTAATGATGATTGCTACAACAATGGCAAACATCCTAAACCCTTGATTATATCCACCTTGCTGATAGCCACAAAAACTGCATAATTTATCATTGCTTGTAATAAGGCTATTGCAGTAAGTACATTTTTTCCCTCTATCCATTGCTCTCCCCAAACATTAAAAATAATTATTGCTATTTTTTAGCCTTGTTTTAGTTTAAATGCAATATTTTTTAGATGAAATGACTGCCGAGTTATTTAACCCATCAATTAATGAGTTATTTTTTAAATAACTATTTTTATAATATTTAGCCATAAAAAAGCCTGACTTTAAATCATCAGGCTTTTTCTAATTTAGCAGTTCGTCAAAAACGCCAGTTATAAAACATATCAACTGCCCTGTCTAAAGCAGAACTGGCTTCAATGTAAAGGCGCCGATTTAACTGATAGCGTAAGGTTAAGCGATTAACCGGTGTAAATACCCCTACGCCATAGCGCAAGTAAAGGTCCGGGGTAATATAACCTGTCAGACTTACTTGTGTATCATCACCTACTCCTTCAGCATCCAGTGTAAGTGAATCCAGGCCAAAGGTTCTGCCAATACGGTTTGTAATTTTACGTGTACCACCAAGGCCCATGCTGATCCCTGCCGCTGCAATGGTATTGTTCACTTCACTCTTAAATCCTGCCGTATTATTGACGGTCGGGTTGGCTGAGCTGATTCTACCTGTGAGCAACGCATTTAAAGCCTCTTGTTCTGACAGGCCAGCGTCGTTGTAAACGGCAATGTTGGGATTACTTGCCCGGCCAGTCACACGCACGCCAATGGTACGGTTACTTACTTCTTTGGTAGCATCAATGTCCAGTGTTGGCTGGGTGATAATGCCATTGAAGCGTGCTATACCACGGTTAAGCTGCAAGCGCTGGCCAAATGCCTCAATGGTTACATTCTGGCGTACACCAATTGCGCCATTCCCGCGCATGGCAGCATCCAAGCCGCGCTGGGTAAGGTTCAGTTTTCCACCCAGTGGAATACTGGTTCCAAACCCACGGAAATACACATCATCCCCCAGTGCAAGGTCAATATCAGCATAAATACCCCATGGCCGGGCTGCTTTCATCACACGCTCATCCACTTGATCGCTGCGTACGATACGTACATCTCCTGATTTGGCAATGACATCAGCATTATTTTCCGGTAAGGAAATAACAGCACTTGGAATATCTACATTACCATTAACGCTAATCTGGCGTTCGGTGGGTAAGATTCTGGCATCAATGGAAGGGGTTACCCGTGCGGTTAGCAAGGGCGCCTGCCGGATCAGCAAACGTTCTCCCCTTAAGCTCAGGTTCACATAGGGAACACCTTGCCAGTTTGCATCACCAGTCAGTTTTCCTAGTCCATCACCACTATAGAAGCTGCCATCCAGTGTTGCTTCGGTTCCGCGAACACTGGAGCTTAAGTTAATACGGTTTAAGTTGATCGGCAGGTTATTCATGGCAACCTGACCATCACGCAGACGGAATTCGCCATAAAAATCCGGCGCAGTGAGCGGCCCGGAAACACCACCTGCCAGTGAAGCCACACCGTTTAAGACCCGCATGCCGGGAAAAAATGGCTTAAAGATATTGACCTGAACATTTTCCAGCACCAGCGCACCGTTAACTGTTTTCGGAGTTACGCTGGGATTAATGGTGGCATCAATATAGCCCTTACCAATTCCCGGCGTTTTGGCATCAAAGCGCAGTTTGATCCCATCTGGCTGTGTGACTGCAATCAGGCTTAGACGCTGGTAAGGCAAGGTTAAGGGATCATCCTGTGGGTCCTCTGGTGCCAAGCCGATTTCACCATTATCGGTATAAATCTGGGCATTTAAGGTTGGGGCATTATTGCCAAGCCAGGTCACCTTGGCATGACCAAACATCTTGCCGTTCCATGCTACACCTTGGGGCATGAAAGCCTGAAAACTGCCAATATCCAGATTTTGCAACTGAACGGCAACCAGCCCTTTGGCACTACTGGCTTGCAAAGGTTCGGTCAGGCATAACTTGCTTCCTGCACCTGCCCAGCAATGCTGATCCAGATACACAGCACCACCTTGGGAGCGATAAATCAGGGCTGCCGGTTTATCCTGATTAAGGGTTAGCTGACGGGTAGATAAAAGCCCTTTTTGCACTTGTCCCAGCCAATCATTATTGGCATTTAAGCCACCAGCCAACTGTACACTAAAGCGGGTGGCAGGATTTACGCCATTGCCAGCAATTTGTAATACATGGGCAGCTTTGGTACCAACCAGCAATACACGGCCTTGCTTTAAAGTCTGGGTTCCACGCTTAAGATTCTGTATATCCAGTTGAAGCTGACCTGGCTGACGGCCGAGTTGCGGGATACGTCCGATCAGGCTGGCTTGCTGAATGGTGATCTGGTTTTTAAAGGAAAACCGGTCAACCTTGAGATTAATCAGGGCATCAGGTTGCCGTTCATCGCCAGTCAGACTAATGCGTCCAATAATCCTGCCGGTAATACCAGGATAAAGCTGGTTGAGTGCCGGTGCATTAACATCCAGCGCCAAGCGGTTAGAGTTACCATTGGCAAATACCTGATTGCCAGCAAAGGATAAAATCAGGTTTTGAGCCTCAAACCGGCTGGGTAACAGGCCATTTTTCTGGTCTGCACTCAAACTGACAAACAGTGAACCACGGCCAATTACGGGCTGATTTTTAATTACACCATCCAGATTCAGATTGGTGAGCTGAATTTCCTTGCGGTTGGTCTGCCAGCGTCCAGTCGTATCGAAATTACCACTAACCCAGCCTGCATAACCACTGGCAAAAAAGCCTGGATTAAAGCGGTCTAATACACCTTTTAAGCGCCACGCCGGGCCTTGAGACAAGTCTACCTGACCATTCAAATTGATCTTGCCCGCAGCTCCATCGTGCCTGAATTCATCAATATTAATGAGTTTTGGCGTACCCGATACCTTGATGATTAGATCACCATTAGGTACATCAGGTGTTTTTAAGTCGCCATTAAACTGTATTGCGAAACTTTTTAAGCCAGTTTGTTTTGGAGCTTTTTTCTGATGACTGGAATCATACATGAGTAAAGCTGCTGTCGCGTTGCCTGTGAGCTCTACAGTACGGCCAGCCTGCCCACCAGATGCCGGGATATAACCAGACAACCGGGTGTTTTTAAGTACAATAACCTGCTTGTTGTTATTGTTACTGCTATAACCACTGGCATTAATAGTGCCATTTAATCGCTTGAACGGTACAGCAGCAACCAGTTGGCTTGGGTCAAAGTTCTGGGTTGTTGCTTTGGCCTGCCATTGCAAACCCTGCTTGCCTTGTGGCAGTTTTACATTGGCATTACCTAGCAAATTACCTGCGCTTCCCTGATATTTAATCTCTGGAATATCCAAGAGGTTATTTTTCTTGTGAACTAGGGCATGATACTGGCCAGCAGGCAATATACCTTCTTTGCTTTCACCCACACTAACATTCACATTAGCATTTAAGCGGTTTTGCGGCAGGCTTAATACCGCATGTCCGGTGGGACTGTTTAAATAACCGACTGTTGCCATTTTACGGTTAATATTCTTCCAGTGTGCATCAATCCACAATGGCTGAGTACTGTTACCCAGCGAGCCTTTACGCGCAATCCCGGCCAGCCATGTTTCGCGGCTATCCAGTCGCACTGCAGCATATAAATGCGGAATAGCCGACAGCTCGCCTTTGGAATACAAGTTGCCGTTGATTACAGGCGGGAGATAACCGCGAATGGCTTCAGGGACAGTCTTGTCCTGTGAGTTCAGGCCATTGGCGCGTCCGGTAATATCCCAATGCACATGGTTCTGCCAACTTACCATTCCCTGAGTCTGAAGCGTACCATCCATCAGGCGACCATTTAGCGCGCGAATATCCAGACTCTTGAAGTTGGTGGCCAATTGCGCCTGATAATCACCGGTTGGAATAGATTTACCTGAAAGATCAGTTTGCAAATTAATGGTTAGGCCTGACGTTGTACCATCAATCAGGGCACCACCGGACTTTGAAAACAGGTTTTGCTGTAGTGCAAAAGGCCACTTAAAGTTACGCCAGTCGAGTTGCCCAGCGTAAGGCACATCCTTACGCACCGGATGCAGCAAGACCTGTCCCTTCATAAAACCCGGCTTATCGGCAGGAATAGCTACTCCAACCCGCAAGTTATCAACATCGCCGCGGCCTGCTACAAAGATGCGTTGTACATTCAGGTTTTTCAAACCTGGAATTACCAACTGCCCATTCACATGCAAGGGATATTTATCGTGAAATTCAATTTTACCAGTGATTTCCTGTGCCATCAGATAAGGTAATTTCAGACTGGAATTTTTCATTTCCAGCTTGGTACCTGACCAGACAGCATCATGCAGCACTACTTCATTAAAGCGGAACGTGCTGTTAGGTTTGGTTTGAATGGACAAGCCATGCACAAAGCCTTCGTCAAAGCGCAAAGTCACCGGCAATTTAAGTTGCTTAAAGTCAAATGGCTTATCTGAAGGTGGGGTCTTTTTGACGATTTTTAATTCATCAATTGAGGCATAACGGAAATGCAGCTCACGGCTTACCAGAGCACGCCATCCAATTTTAACAATTGCCTGTTCAGCAAGTACATCAACTGACTTGGTGGTGACCTTAATATTAGTGAGGATAACCCCTTTTTGCAGGTTGCCACTTTTAAAGGTATAGGTGACCATTGACTGACGACTGGTTAACAGGGCCAGTAATTTCTTGCTGCCTTCTTCGGTAGTGGTCATATAAGCCACAGTAGCAACCAGCGCCAGCAAGCCAGCAACAAGAATCAGTAAAATCCATCTTAAGCGGCGGTGTTTTCTAGGCAGCTTTCTGGGCGGCTGATGATTTCCATTGCCAGTACTATTTTCTGCTGGTACGGATGGGTTGTTATCATCATGAACAGGTTTATTAGACATTCGTTTAAAATTCCAAACTTACAACTGCGGGCCAATAAAGAAATGAAGACGAATAGGAATTTCTTTTTCCGATACGCCCGCACCCACATCCACCCGGATTGGCCCCACTGGTGAAGACCAGCGCACCCCAATACCTGCACCCACTTTGACAGGATCGTTAAAATCCTTGTCAAAAGCATTACCAGCATCAACAAATACTGCCCCACGCCATTTTGGAATAAACTGATAATTATATTCCAGCGACCCGACTGCAAGATTTTGTCCGCCAATCAGATAACCATTTTTCTCGGTAGACAAGCTTTTATAGTCATAACCACGAATACTCTGGTCACCGCCTGCAAAGAATCGCAGGTTATAGGGCACGTCTTCAAAATTATCAGTCACAATGGTTGAGGCATCGGCACGCCCCACAAACTGATGGTTATCATTTTCGCCAAATGAATAAATAAAGCGCCAGCCACCGCGCAATATGGCCATGTCTGCGTCGGTAAGCAACTTTTTACTGCCCACTTCAACCTGATAAAACTGCCGGAACGCCCGCGTTGGATCTAACCGGCCTACGGTATAGGTTTTGCTTAAGCCATAACCAAACAGCAAGGCTTCCTGTTCAAAACGTGAGCTTTGCAGGTTAAAGGGTGGTGGCAGATCAGCCTGATTGATATTGTCCTTATTGCGCTCAAGCTGATCCAGCCGGTAACGTGCTGAGATAGTATGTTGCCAGTCACCATTCTTGGGCTTGATGGCGCGCTCCACCCCGACAGTGGCGGTATTGATTACCAGCCCCAAATCCCGGCCAGCATCCTTGCGCTCTTCTTTCTCATAACCGCCAAAAATACTGATCGTATCTTCCAGCGGATGCTTATAAGGCAGGTTATAACGCACATCAATGGCCTGACGGATCTTGGACAGCTCCAGGTTGGATTCCAGACTATGCCCGCGCAAATTGACCAGTGCTTTACGATACTGGCTTCTTAAACGAAATTCGGTATCGGTGCCATACCCGACACCCACTTCGGCACTGTTGGGCTTGTCTGCATTAACTGTTACTACTACCGGAATAACTTTGGTTTCACGAACTTTTGCCTGTGCCTGCTTGCGCTCTACTTCCTTTTGCTCAGCTTCAGAGAGTTTTTGCTGGGCTTCAGTACTGCGCTGCAACGGGGTATCACCTTCAGCAACCCCTGCAAATTGTGTTTCATCCACCGCAGGAGTATTTGCCGTTTCTGCTTGCTGCTGCTCACCACTTTCATTGTTAATAGCCAGTGACTGGCGTTGCAGCGTGGTTAACTGGTTGACATCAGCATCAGCCGGTAGTTCGATGGGTTTAATGATTGGGTCTGGAATAACAACATCGACCTGCACATTATTAAAGTAACGCGTATCCGACAGATTACGTGACAAGTTATTGACCTTCCACGAACCATAGTCATCATTTTCATCAAAAGGAACCAGTTTTCGCAGCACTTCTTCCTTTAGCGGAATAGGCTCATCAGGATTAGCATTTTTAAACTCAACGGCGCCCAGCTTATAACGTTCCCCACTGTTATAGTCCAGGTTAATGTCAGCGGTATTTTCCGGCAGGGTGACCTTAACGTCATGCATGACCCAGTAACCATCAAAATAACCTTTTTCAGTGCCGGCGGTTGCAATACGGCCTTTGGTTTTTTCATACAGCTCATCATTCATTTGGTCGCCAACTTTCAGATCGGGCTTTTCCCGGATTTCCTGAAAAGTGCGGTCTTCATTGGCTTCACCTTCAAACCGGATGTCCTGGCTTTGTACCATAACCGGTTCGTTGGGCGTAACCAGCACCCTGACTGTTTCTGAATTCACCTGCTCAAAGCGAAATTCAGCCTTGTAATAACCCACTGCCTCTGAGGCTTCCCGAGCCATACTACGCAATTGAGGCAAGGAAGCCCTAAAGTCGCTAAATGCCTCAACCGTATATTGCTCCAGTTTGGCTTCAATATTGTTGGCCAGAATCCGTGGTGCACCTTCTACTCTCGCGGTAATGGTGGGTAAGGATTCACCCAGATCCCCTTTGGGTGGCCAGAAGCGGTACCAGATTCGTTTGAAAATATTTGGCTTTTTTTGTTCACGGGCTTCTTCTGCACCTTTTTCAGGATTTTCAATTGCTGCCGCATTCTCGGTAATCACCTGATCAGGTTTTTTACCCTGGGTCAAGTCAGCATTATCTGCAGAAATCTGGGTTGCTTCACGCGCTTGCTCCAGCTCTGCTTCAGCACTAGCCATTTCATTGATTGGATCAACGTCCTGTACAGGCTGTGCAGGCGCATTATCACCGCCTAAGCCATTAGTAATACTGGAAACGATGAGTTCATTATTGGTGCTTTGAATGACCTCTTCAGGAACATTGGCGCTGGTACTGGGAGCAGTAATCCGGCCAGCATCACTGGCAGCTGCCTGTTTGGCCTGCTGCGCTTCCTGCATGAGGGAGGTAATATCAACTGGCGCCAGTTCCACGTTATCAGTTAATGGCAGATCATTACTGGCAGGCAATAGTGTCGTTACCGGGGCATCACTGCCTGTCACCGGAACTGCCGGTATGCCTGGTTCCGCACCAGCCCATGCAGAAGATCCCAGCAACACTAGCCCTGCACTGATGTGCCAGTAACGACGCAACCCGTTTCCACCACATCCTGCTGGATAAAGGGCCTGACGAAGGGCTTTGACTAATGTTTTTAATGGTGTGTTTGGGGATTGCTGCATGCCGCTCTCAAACATAAAAAACTGGTTCAGTTACAAATCTATAGCTTCAATAATAAACAGACACAAAGCAACTTGCCACTAGTCGAGCTTACAGATATGTTGTTTACATGCAAACTCAACAGTAACTTTTTTAGTCACATCAATGATGAATAATGCTGACACAATAATTTCAGGAGAATAATCCTTTTTATGGCCAGTCAATTTGGGTTAATTACCACCCGCCGCTTCCTGCCCATGTTTTTGACCCAGTTTTTCGGGGCACTTAATGATAATGTATTCAAGCAAAGCCTGTTGCTGGTTTTTACCTACCAGATCGTTAGTACCAGCAGTGCCAATGTGAGTACACTGAATAATATGGCAGCGCTATTGTTTATCCTGCCTTATTTCCTGTTCTCAGCCACCGCGGGCCAGTTAGCTGACCGTTATGAAAAAGCCTGGCTGACGCGCTGGCTAAAGCTGTCTGAAATTATCATTATGCTGTTGGCTACCATTGGGTTTTTAACCCATCAATTATGGCTATTAATGCTGGCGCTATTTTTAATGGGTACGCACTCTACCTTTTTTGGCCCTATCAAATATGCCATTTTGCCGCAGATTTTAAAGCCCAATGAGCTGATGAGTGGTAATGCGCTATTCCAGACGGGCACCTCACTGGCCATCCTGCTGGGTATGATTATTGGCGGCGTGGTCATGGCTAATTCGGATGGCAACCTGCTCTGGGTAAGCCTGACGGTACTGACCATTGCCATTGCAGGCTTTCTCTCGGCACGCTTTATTCTGGCGCAACCCCTGAATGCACCAGACCTTAAAGTGAATTGGAATTTTCTGGCCACCAGTATTGAAACGCTTAAATATAGCTGGCGTGTGCCACCAGTGTTTTATGCCATTATTGGAATTTCATGGTTCTGGTTTTATGGGGCAACCTACCTGACCCAGATTCCACAACTCACCCAGCAAAACCTGCATGGCGGCGAAACTGTGGTATCACTGCTGTTAACCCTGTTTTCAATTGGGGTGGGCATTGGCTCATTGCTGTGCCGCCGCCTGTCTGGTGCCAATGTAAGCCTTAAGCTGGTGCCAATTGGTGCTGCGGGTCTTACCCTGTTTGCAACCGACCTGTTTTTTGCCCTGGGTAGTCTGCCTGCGGTAAGTGGAGAACTGTTAGGGATTACCCAGCTTTTTGCAGAATTTGCCTATTGGCGGGTGATGTTTGACATTGTGATGCTGGGCCTGAGTGGTGGTTTTTATATTGTGCCTTTATATGCCTACATGCAGGAACAGTCGCCAGAAACCCACCGTGCGCGCATTATTGCCGCCAATAATATTTTAAATGCCCTGTTTATGGTGGTTTCAGCTGTGATTTCCATTGTGGTGTTAAGCCTGCTGCATTTATCTCTGGCCAGCCTGTTTTTGTTTACAGCACTATTGAATGCACTGGTATGCTATTTTGTTTTAAATAAATTACGCCGGTTGCCTACGGATTCTTCTGGCAATACCATAAAGCCATCTGCCTGATTTTACCTGCACTATCCTGTTTTTAAAAAGAGAAAGCCCATGCGCCACTATCGTTTTTCTGACCATCTGATTGATTCTTTTGATCAGGCTCTGCGCAGTCTGGTACCCGGTTCCACAGTGGCTGAGCGCCCGGCGCCTGGACAACAAGCCCAAAGTACCTTAACGGTCAATCAGGCTCGGCATGTGGCTGGCCTGATGCGGGTCAACCATAGTGGTGAAGTGTGCGCGCAGGCGTTGTATCAGGGACAGGCACTTACTGCCCGCCTGCCCCGGGTTAAACAGGAAATGCAGCAGGCCGCACGCGAGGAACAGGATCATCTGGCCTGGTGTGAACAGCGTTTGCGTGAACTGGACAGTTATCCCAGTTTGCTCAATCCATTGTGGTATGGGCTGTCTTATAGCATGGGCGCACTGGCTGGCCTTGCTGGAGATGAATATAGTCTGGGTTTTGTAGCAGAAACTGAAAAACAGGTAAGCGCCCATCTCGCGTCGCATTTAAGTCAGCTTCCAGAAAATGATGACCGCAGCCGGGCCATTTTGGAGCAAATGAATGAAGATGAATTGCATCACCGGGAAACCGCGCTGGCTGCGGGTGGCCGTGAGTTGCCTAAACCCGTGCAAGGTGCAATGTCGCTGATTTCCAAAACCATGACCAAGACCAGCTATTTCTTTTAGCTAGGTTGTTCTGGTTTAGATTCGTTTAATTAAAAATTTTGCCAACCATTTTATTATAAAACCAACGCCTATGGACCTAATGAAGGTATATGAGCGTTGGTGTGATTAAACATCACCAATACTAAAATCAACTCTAAATTTAAAAAACAGGTTTACCAGCAGCATCATAGTCAGCGCAGGATCACGACAATACCATTTCCTGATACATCGCTGCTTTTATGCCATCAATGCCAGACAGCTCGCAGCTTTTATCGTAAAGCCAGTCCTGCTTTTGAATATCACGTGCAATGCGGCTAATCGGACGCGGCCATTGCACCGAATAGTATCCCCCGGTTTCACCCTTGTGGGCAGAACCTACGGCTAAATCGACAGCCATAATGCCCGCACGTTCGGGGCTAATCAAAAACAGGCGCAATAACAAATACACCAGCCGTGGCAAATCGCGCCAGATTTCAGAATCCACACCGCCCGGATGGAACGCTTGGGTAGTTACCCCTTTAGGCAAGCGACGCGCCAGTGCAAAATTAAACATCAGATTGCATAGCTTGGACTGGGCATATGCACTGGCAGGGCTATAAGGCGTTTTACCGCAAAATGAGGCTTCATTAAGCTGACCCAGCATATGGGCGATGGAAGCCACATGAATAATGCGTGCTTCACCACTGACTGGTACAGCTGCTTCCAGCAATGGTAGCAACAGATGGGTAAGCAGAAATGCGCCCAGATAGTTCACCCCAAACTGCAATTCAAAACCGTTCTGGGTAAATTGCTGATTGAGAGGCGCAATGCCTGCATTATTAATCAGAACATCCAGACACTTATGGTTCTGTTTAAAAGCCGCAACCATCTGATGAATAGACTCAAACGAAGCCAGATCCAGTTGATATAGCTCTACGGTTGCCGTGGGTACAGCCTGCAAAATCTGCTGACGTGCTGCCTCGGCTTTTGACATATTGCGGCAAGCCAGACATACAGTAACCCCCGTACGAACCAGATCAAGGGCGGTGGCCAACCCAATGCCAGAATTTGCGCCCGTAATCAGTGCTATTTTTTTCATCATTGTTACCCAGGACAATAATTTAAAGTTTTTGAAGTAATTTTTGGTTTTATTCAAAAACTTTGTGAATAATGAAGTAGAATCCACTATTAATTAGGAAATAAATCAGTTTCCTACAAATTAATATGAACTAGTTTACATAATTTGAATGGGCGCCACTTTACATCTGACATCGGGTGCTGTCAAACGTAATTCTGACAGAAGGTAAAATAAAATTGGAAAAACGGATTTATGCGGGTATTGATCTAACTACCCGTAAAGCTGAAAGAAAAATGCGTTTTATTGAAGCTGGTATAAAAATTATTGGCATAAACGGCTACCGTAGCGCCACCTTGCGTGCCTTGTGCAGTGAAGCAGGCCTAACCGAACGCTATTTCTATGAGTCGTTTTGCAGCACAGAAACTCTTTTTCTGGCAGTGCTGGATCACCTGACTCTGGATTTTAAAACCCGGCTGCTGGCCTTGATCAAATTACATACACGACCACAGAACGGTGCCGAGCAAAGTAAGGATCAAAACCTTGCTAAACAAACTGATTTGGCACGTCTGGCGTTGAGCCTTTATTTTACCGAAGTACGAAATCCGGTATTTGCTCGTATTACCCTGATAGAAGTATTGGGCATGAGCCCAACGGTGGATCAGAAATACATTGAAAATACCCGTGAATTTTCAGTATTGGTGACACAAATTATCCGTGCCATTGAACCTGACATCCGTATTGAACCACAGGATGAAGAGATCGTGGGCACAGCACTGGTTGGCTCAATTATTACCGCAGCAACGGGCTGGATGCTGCAAGGCTATCCTTACAGTATTGAACAGATGGTAAATAACTGCCTGAAAATTCTGACGGGTACGGCGCGCCAGTTAATTTCATCAGCATTTCAGGACAACGTAATTCCCGTAGCAACCACTGCAATGAATAAACCGATTAGCGCACCTTGAGTCAATTTTTTGGGCAAATACGTGGCTGTTAGTACCACCAGATAGGCTGCCATTGCTAGTACTAGCCAACCTGCTGCAATACCAACCGTGATGCCCCATGTGGACATGCAATACACCAGTGCCAGGCTGATCAGGATTAATCCAGCCAATCGCAGCAGTAACAGAGCGGGATTGACTGGCCATGCTGCAAATACCGTCTGGCTGTTTTTGACAGTGTGACTTTGTTGAATATGACTTTTGTGAAAGAGGCGTTTCATAAAATGGCTGTTGACAGAATGCCGACGCGTCGTAGCACACAGTAGGGCAAAACCGCTATAAGCAAATGCCAGAGAAGCAATCATCATATCCCGCTCTCTTCTTTTATCAGTTGCGGTGGCGTGAGTGGTTGCTGTGCCACCTTTAAGGCAGCAACCTGCTGGCGGGATTCTGCACGCCGCTCAATTTTTTGTTGCATTCTGGCTAGCACCTGATGCTGATTTTTAATCAGATAGCCCAGCATTATCCAGAACAAAGCAGCAAACACCAGCATGATTAAATCAAACCCGGCCAATGACCATTGCTGATTGATGACCGTGGTCAGCAAACTGGCTTGCGGCGTTACCATCAGATTAATCACTGGTATTGCGGCAAAAAACAGTCCGGCAATAAATAATTGTTCTTTCCATGCCTTAGCCCACGGACGTAACAAGGCATGAATCAGCAGACCTAGCCACATCATAAAGAAAACCCGGATTTCCAGATCAGCACGATTTTCCAGCTGGGTATCAATCAGGCGATTCGCCATAAAATAACTGGCCATGGCAGTTGGTAAACCGACAATGGCTACCACATTAAACCGTTCAACCAGATAATGCCCAACATGAAATTTGCCGGGTTTTTGCTGTTGCATGCGACGCTTGACTGTCCACAGCACCATGCCCGAGCCAATCATACAGCAGCCCAGAATTCCAGAGCTAAACAGCAGCCAGCGCATCGGCCAGTCCGCCACATGCGCCATGTGCAATCCATATACTGTACCCGCAGCCACTGCCATGGCACTTTGTGACTGACCGGATGACAACAACGTGCCATTGATGGCATTCATTTGAATACCGGGAACACGGATATTCAATGAACTTTCTACCGCAGGCACAAAGCTCACTGTTGCACTTTGATCGTTGGGCGCGCTCATTTCAATACGTGCAATTTTCTGTCCTTGAAGAGCATGATATGCTTGTTTCAGCATCTGGTCAAATGCCAGCATTGATCCCGGTTTACCGGTTGCTTCTGGCATCAATGCACTGCGATTCATTTCATCAAAAAACTGGTTACGCTCATTGCCGTATTTGGCCGCCATGCCCCATGGCATATAAATGTAGAAAAAAATCACCAGTCCAGTATAGGTAATCATGATAAAAAACGGCAGCGACATGACCGAGCTTACATTATGAAAATCCAGCCAGGAACGCTGGCCCTTGCGCGGGCGAAAAGTAAAAAAGTCGATAATAATTTTTTTATGAGTGATCACGCCCGTAATGAGTGCCATGAACATGAGCATGGCTGCAATGCCGACAATAATTCGGCCAATCAGCACTGGAAAACCAAACAGCTCAAAATGAAAACGGTAAAAAAATTCACCGCCCCGGGTATCACGCGCAGCAATTTTCTCCCCGGTTTGCGGATTTAGGTTGGCATTATCATAGCCTTTGTCACTGCTCCAGTATGCATTAATGGTTTGCTGGCGCTGATCTGGCAAGGTGATGTACCAGCTTTTAGCATCAGGTGCCAGCTTCTGCATGCTGTTTAATGCCACCAGAGCTGCCTGCTGGTTAGACACTGGCTGCAACTGAAGCTCAGGTGTCATCCACTGGCTGATTTCTTCTTTAAAGTAAGCCGACGTTCCGGTCGCAAAAATGGCAAACATTACCCAGCCCAATACCAGACCCGTCCAGGTATGCAACCATGCCATTGACTGACGAAAACCATTTTTCATATTTTATCCCGCTATGCCAGACTGTAGCGCAAAATACAGGGTTGCCATCGCACCAATTGACATGGCCAGAATCAGGTATAAGTTAAACAAGGATTTAATGGCAAAAACCCAGATAAGAATTCCTGCAAACCACAGATAGCTCAGCATGCTGGATAGCATCACCGCATCGGCACGGGTCATGGGTAACAGGACGGCTGTCACCGCAGTGATATAGCCAGTTAATATATAACCGCCAATGAATCCGGCCAGTACACGTAACAATATCTGAAACCGGTAGCGGGCATTGTCACCAAGCCAGCGTATCTTATTTGTCATCATTGCTGATGTCTCATTGCTTATATCTCATGGGTATCTATGCCCCTGCTTTTACCCCGATTATTTTCTATAACACCCTGCTTTATTAATAGCTTGACCAACAAACCTTTGCTAACTTGGTCGTAGAAAATCAGTGGTAATATAGTAAATGATATTCATTATTATTTTCAATCATTATCTTAAAGCTTTAGCAAATCTGCTCACATAAAAAAAAGACTTCCGGAAAAGTCTTTTTTGAAATGTTAGTTCTTGATATTAAGCTTTAGGGGCTACCATATGTTCTGGCCTTACCACCTGATCAAATTGCTCAGCCGTAACCAAGCCCAAATCAACCGCGACCTGCTTTAAGGTTTTGCCTTCCTTATAGGCTGTTTTGGCAACCTTGGCCGCATTTTCATAGCCAATCACCGGGTTTAGCGCGGTTACCAGCATCAGCGAGTTATGCAGGTAATGTTCAATTTTTTCCAGATTGGGTTCAATGCCATAGGCACAGTTATCATTAAAACTGTTACAGACATCGCCCAGCAAGCGAATGGATTGCAGCAGGTTAAAGGCAATGACTGGCATAAATACGTTGAGTTCAAAATTGCCCGAGGCTCCCGCCACATTAATAGTGGTGTCATTACCCAGAACCTGAGCCACCACCATGGTCATGGCTTCAGACTGTGTGGGATTCACCTTGCCCGGCATAATACTGGAACCCGGCTCATTTTCGGGAATGCGGATTTCTCCAATACCACAACGCGGGCCACTGGACAGCCAGCGAATATCATTGGCAATCTTGTTCAGGCTCACTGCCAGCGTCTTAAGCGCACCCGACGCAAATACCGCAGCATCACGCGCGGCCAAGGCTTCAAATTTGTTGGGGGCAGTCACAAACGGCAAGCCGGTTAATTCGGCAATTTTATCCGCACTTTTTGCTGCATAATCCGGATGGGCATTTAAGCCCGTGCCCACTGCCGTACCCCCCAGCGGCAATTCATATAATCCCTGCAAGGCCTGATTCAGACGCTTTAAGCCATGATCCAGCTGACACACATAGCCACTAAATTCCTGCCCCAAGGTTAAAGGGGTTGCATCCTGCAAATGGGTACGGCCAATTTTAACAATACTCTCAAAGTCACGGGATTTCTGCTCGAGCGTATCACGCAACTGTTTTACGGCTGGAATCAGCAATTCATTGATTTCAACCGCGGCTGCCACATGAATGGCCGTGGGAAAAGAATCATTGGTGGATTGCGCACGATTGACATGATCATTGGGATGCACTGGATATTGCGCGCCCAATGCCTGCCCTACACTTAAATTGGCAATATTGGCAATGACTTCATTGCAGTTCATATTGCTTTGCGTGCCGGAACCAGTTTGCCAGACCACTAAGGGAAATTGCTCATCCCATTTGCCTGCAATTACCTGCTCTGCCGCTGGAACAATAAGCTGTGAAATTTCTTTTGAAATCTGGCCAAGCTCAGCATTCACCATTGCTGCCGCTTTTTTAACCGTGCCCATGGCTTTAATCATGGGACGTGGCATGCGCTCCTGCCCAATTTTAAAATTCTGCAAACTGCGCTGAGTTTGCGCGCCCCAATAGACATTAGCCGGGACTTCAATTTCGCCCATTGTGTCATGTTCAATACGTGTTTCCATGCATAGCTCCACTTCATCTTTAGAAAATACAGTTTTAACAGGACAAAATAAGCTGGCTAGGCCTGGTGGGGCAAAATGAGCTGGCCAAGGCAGCATAATAAAATTTGTTGTTATCTGCTATGGTTTTAGATGGTATGCCAGAATAATAATAATTTGTTTTTGCATCAAAACAGGCTTTGATGCAAGTTTGTTAAGTTGAGTTAATTATAAGAATTAAAAAAGCATAACTAGCTAGTTGAGTGGCCGAACAAACTGGTAAAAACGCCATAAATCAGTGGCCATTTCTTCTACACTGCGCTTGGCTTGCCAGTTGAGGATTTTTTGTGCTTTCTCAGGATTACCCACTAGACTACCCACATCGCCAGCACGTGCACCGACAACCTGCTGTGGTACGGGTTGCTGGGTTACGTCTGCAAAGATTTCAGCAACTTCTTTAACCGAAGTGCCTTTACCGGTACAAATATTAAAAGCTTCCAGCGCTTGAACCTGATTAAATAACCAGCTTAGGGCATGCATATTGGCTTCAGCAACATCCAGAACGTGAATATAATCGCGCACGCCTGTGCCATCTATCGTGGTGTACTGATCACCATAGATTTCCAGTGTTTCACGTTCTTGCCGCGCCAGTTGCACCAGATAGGGCATCAGATTGGATGGCAGGCTGCCCGGCCATTCTCCCAGTACACCCGTCGGATAGGCACCCGCTACATTGCCATAGCGCATAATGGCAATCCGCCAGTCAGTATCAGCCTGTGCTACGTCCCGAACAATCTGTTCAGACATTTGCAAACTTTTGGCATACGGACTGGCAGGATTAAATACAGTATCTTCGGTCACCGGTTCAGCTTGATCAGCGCCATAAACAGCCAGTGATGAACAAAGCAGCAGGGTTTTAACGGAAGTACGCTGCATGGCACGCAAAATACTGGTGGTACAGGTTACATTGTTATTATAAAAATCCAGCGGCTGATTGATAGAATCTGGTATGGATTTGTTGGACGCAGTATGCACAATGGCTGTTACTGCATATTGTTCAATAGTACGCTGTAAAGCCGGGGTATTTCTGACATCAAGACGGATGAAAGTAACATATCGCCCTGCCATGTATTCAAGGCGCTCCAGTACTTCCATTTTACTGTTGCATAAATTATCAACCAAGATGACGTCATGACCGTTTGCCAGTAGTATCGCAGCCATATGTGACCCGATATATCCCAAGCCTCCTGTCACTAAAATCATGAAATTACCTCAATTTATATTCTAAAATGCTTAGCAGCATTATGATAGATGAATTTTTATGTTGGAATCATGACCATCATGACACTACTTTTGTTAACACAGCCAGGTACTCATCCTGTCGCATGGCATGCGTTTAGACTTGCTCAGTCTTTGATTCAAGCCCAACATACTGTTCAGGTTTTCTTTTATCAGGATGCCGTAACAATTGCAAATGCCTTAAACTGGCGACCACAGGATGAACCCAATCTGGGGCAACAATGGCAAAGTCTGGGTATTGATTTACCTGTATGCGTTAGTGCTGCCTTAAACCGTGGTATTACTGATTCAGACAATGCCGAGCGCCACCAGCTCAGCACCGCCAACCTGCTCTCGGGATTTCGCCTGGCAGGCTTGGGAGAATTGGCTGATGCAATGATGACTGCCGAACGTACCCTTCAATTCTAGCAGTTCCAAAGCGCAACAATTCAGAACGCAGCAATTCAAACTGATCTTAAACTGGGGTAAGTCGTGTGAAATCCGTTTTAGTGATTTTTAGTCAGGGTGCAGCTTCTGGCCAAACCTTGCTGGAGGCCTTATCAGCCACTATGGTACTGGCCACATTTGGCCTAAATGTTAAGGTTTGCCTGATCAATGAAGCCATTTCCCTGCTTCAGGCACCTCACCCTACAACTGTTGACCACATAAACCCAATTCCATTTAAACCAGCATATGGCATGGTAGAAAGTTTTGAATTTTATGACTTACTCCCAGTTTGGATATGTCAAAAACAGCAAGAACAGCTTCAGCATTTAGCCCCATCAATTGAATATGAACTGGTCAATTTAAGTTCTGATTTGCTCGCACAGTTTGATCAGGTGCTGTACTGGTAAAATCTTTTGTTCGGTTATCAAGAAAGCTTTATTACAGAGAATCGTATGAGTATAGCGACTTCAACCACACTGCATCAAATTTGCCATGCACCGAGCTTATGGGCAAACTGTATTGAGCAAATCAGTGCTTTATGGCAACCGGATGACGCCTTGATATTGCTTGGCCCAGCAGCACAGGGTATTTTTGACCAGCGCTTGACAGGCTTTAATGAGGTTTATGTGTTACAGGCTGATCTGAATGTTTTAGGTTTTCCTCCTGAGCATATAAGATGTAAAATCCTGAGCTACGATGAATGGGCACAACTGGTATTGCTACATAAGCGGCATATCACCTGGAAATAAATCAATACAGGTTAAGCTATGAATGCCCTGCTTTTTCTATTTATTACTTTATAGCAATGACTATCGCGCATGAATCACATCACTTCTGAACATGAACTCCTGCTGGATCACGATGGCCATTTGCAAAATTATCTGGACTGGACGCCGGAAATTGCGCAAATCATGGCACAAAAAGAAGGTTTAACCCTCACCCCCGCTCATATAACCATCCTGTTTGCCGTACAAAAATTTTACCAGCAGTTTGGTTATGCGCCAGCCACCCGGCCACTCATCAAGTTTTTAATCAAGGAACTGGGTGATCAGATTAGTAATGCCCAGCTTATGCAGGATTTTCAAACCGGGTTGGTTGCACGGACTTTAGCCAGACTGGCCGGATTACCCAAGCCTGCCAATTGCCTGTAATCATTATTAAAAATTAAATTGGATGATTAAAAGAAATAGCATTATTTTTTTGTTGGTGAGCTGGCAGTTTGTTGATTAGCAGCTTGGTTGTCATCGGGGTGCTTGAAACTCCGCATGCCAAAAATGGTTAATACCAGCACCAAAACCATTAAAATCACAATAAAGACCACAAAGGCGCTGCCATAATCTTTGCGCTTAAAGCCACAAAATCGGCATGGTTCCATTGATTTAAGCATCGGGTTTTTGCAGTTCTCACAGATGGATACCACTTCCATTGGCTGCTTCCCTTGGTTTTATCATTCACTCATCATTGCTAAAAATTTGATAGTGATTCAATAAACTTTAGGTGAACAAATATTTTGGCATGTGAATTAATGCATTTTCGTGTAATGCATTTTTTATCTTATTTCAACTTAGTGAATAAAACTTTCCAAAGCGTGGCTTAGGTAAAATCTATCAGGATTATCCCAAGCCACGTCTGGATTTAATCAATTTGATGAAGCTGCCATTTTGCGACGTGCCGCATGCAGTTTTTTATAACTGTCAATTAAGCGCTGGTGCCGGTCAAGTCCTTCAAGCTTCATGCTGGTGGGTGTTAAGCCGTAAAAGCGCACACTACCATCAATAGAACCCAGCACAGCATTCATTCGCTCATTGCCAAACATACGACGAAAATTAACTTCATAATCCTCAAGCTCCAGATCATCGTCTAATAGTACTTCCAGTACTACATTCAGCGCCTGATAAAACAAGCCACGCTCAACCGTGTTGTCGTTATATTGCAGGAAAGTTTCTACCAACTCCTTTGCATCCTCAAACTTTTGCAACGCCAGACAAATCAGTAGCTTTAGTTCCAGAATGGTGAGCTGCCCCCAGACTGTGTTGTCATCAAACTCAATCCCAATCAGCGTGCTGATTTCGGTGTAATCGTCTAGATCACTATCTTCCAGGCGCTTCAGCAGTTTTTTCAGCGCTTTTTTGTCCAGAATATGCAGGTTCAGGATATCTTCGCGAAACAGCAGGGCCTTATTGGTATTATCCCAGATCAGGTCTTCGACCAGATAAATCTCTGAATAATCCGGCACCAGAATACGGCAAGCACTTGCACCCAAATGCTCATACACAGCCATATAAACTTCTTTGCCCATGTCTTTAAGGATGCCAAACAGTGCCGCTGCTTCATCGCTGTTGCAGTGCTTCCCCCCATTGGTAAAGTCCCATTCAACAAACTCAAAGTCAGCTTTTGCACTAAAGAAGCGCCACGACACCACACCGCTGGAATCAATAAAATGCTCAACAAAATTATTGGGTTCAGTAACGGCATGCGTGCTAAAGGTTGGCTGAGGCAAGTCATTTAGCCCCTCAAAACTACGCCCCTGCAACAGCTCAGTCAGACTACGTTCCAGCGCCACTTCAAAGCTGGGATGCGCGCCAAATGACGCAAACACGCCACCAGTACGCGGATTCATCAAGGTCACACACATTACTGGAAACTTGCCACCCAGGGAGGCATCTTTGACCAGTACAGGAAAGCCCTGTTCTTCCAGCCCCTGAATGCCTGCAACAATACCGGGATATTTGGCCAGTACGTGTTGCGGTACATCAGGTAGCGTCATTTCGCCTTCCAGAATTTCACGCTTTATCGCACGTTCAAAAATTTCTGACAAGCACTGCACTTGCGCTTCAGCCAATGTATTGCCTGCACTCATGCCATTACTTAAGTACAGGTTTTCAATTAAATTGGATGGAAAATAAACTGTTTTCCCATCCGACTGGCGCACAAACGGCAATGAGCATATCCCGCGTTTGGTATTGCCAGAATTGGTATCATACAAATGCGAGCCACGCAGCTCGCCATCCGGATTATAAATTTCCAGACAGTAGTCATCTAAAATCTCGGCAGGCAACGCATCCTTTTTGCCCGGCTTAAACCATTTTTCATCGGGATAATGCACAAAATCTGCATTGGCGATATCTTCACCCCAGAACTGGTCGTTATAGAAAAAGTTGCAGTTTAAACGCTCAATAAATTCGCCCAAGGCTGATGCCAATGCACTTTCCTTGGTTGCGCCCTTCCCGTTGGTAAAACACATGGGCGACTGGGCATCACGGATGTGTAGCGACCACACATTGGGCACAATATTACGCCACGATGCAATTTCAATCTTCACGCCCAGATTGGCTAAAATAGCCGACATATTGGCAATGGTTTGTTCCAGTGGCAGGTCTTTGCCAGCAATATAAGTGCTGCTTGCCGAGGTTAAACTTGGCATTAATAACGCTTGCGCATCAGCATCAATGCTTTCGACTTCTTCAATGATAAATTCCGGCCCAGCCTGAATCACCTTCTTGACAGTGCAGCGGTCAATAGAGCGCAAAATGCCCTGCCGGTCTTTGTCAGAGATATCGGCTGGCAGTTCAATCTGAATTTTAAAAATCTGTTTATAGCGATTTTCAGGGTCAACAATATTATTTTGTGATAAGCGGATATTGTCAGTTGGAATATTGCGGGCTGCGCAGTAAACCTTGACAAAGTAGGCAGCACAAAGCGCAGAAGATGCCAGAAAATAGTCAAAAGGCCCAGGCGCTGAGCCATCACCCTTGTAGCGGATGGGCTGATCGGCAATTACCGTAAAGTCATCAAACTTGGCTTCCTGACGAAGGTTATCGATATAATTGACTTTGATTTCCATGCTGGCACCTAAAACTCTTAGGCATCACCACGGATACTTAAGATTGTTAATATTGGGATATAACGTAGATTTGAAACAATGAAGTCTCATAAAAAGGCTTAGGATTAATCCAGAATCTGGTTAAAGAAACATCCAAACTGATTAAGCATTTTTCAGGAAGCTATTTTACAGAAACTTTCTGGCTGTTAGAGGATTTTCGCAAAATTTGAAGATAAAAATAGGTTAAAAAGTGGTTTTAAGATTAGGCCGACATAGTGATTACATAGCAAACTAATAAATTTATAAGATAGGCAATCAGGAGCTTAAGTTATTGATAATTATGGTGGGCCCAGACAGACTTGAACTGGGAACCAACGGATTATGTGTATTAGTTCCGATCTGATCGGACAAAGATCTTGAAAAAGAGAAAGTTACCCGTTTAGATAAAGGTGTCGAATCTTAATCAAACAAAGGTAACTTTCTGATGTTGTATACTACCAATCAAATCATC
>NZ_SNTY01000026.1 GCF_004377485.1 Alkanindiges illinoisensis | reverse complement strand
ATCAGCTCACAAATGTGTAGTTTGTAATTTGCATCAAATTTGCGTTTAGCTTTGGTCATGTTGAGATCCTCAGTTCAGTGAAATTATATCTCTATCACACTGTCTGATTTCATTAGACCATTACAGACTTAACGGCTAAAGAATTTGCATTGCTGGAGTTATTTATGCGCAGGCGTGGAGAAGTATTGCCTCGTTCGCTTATTGCCTCTCAGGTCTGGGATATGAATTTTGATAGCGACACAAATGTAGTTGAGGTGGCCATTAAGCGGCTACGTAGCAAGATTGACAATAATTTTGATACCCGGCTTATTCAAAATATACGTGGCATGGGTTATGTGCTGGAGGTTAAGGATGACCCCGTTACTTAACGCAATTAGCTTAAGAATAAGTCTTATTTTTTCACTGTTCACTATCGTTATTTTGCTGATTATGGGCATAGTGATTCATCAATTAGTCATGCACCACTTTGAACAGCAGGATCATACGCAACTTGAGGGTAAAGTAGAACTTATCGAGAATTTGTTAAAGCAGTACCCCAATAATGATTTATTCCTGACCACACAACTTAAAGATGCGTTAGTTGGCCATCACGGGCTTATGGTACAGATCGAACGGCCGATCGGACACTTGTTGCTCAGCTCGCACCCTCCCCTCATCTCCAGTAAATTGCGCTTACAAGATGCAAAGAATCCATTGACCGAATGGCAGACTAATGGACACAATTTTCGTGGCCTGATCGTTACCAGTCCTCACACAAAATTAGCGGATAGTCATCAAATTATCCTAGGAATAGACACCACCGAACACCAACTTTTTCTAGATGATTTTCGCCAGCAGCTGTTAATTATTGGTAGTGCTGGCACCTTAACGCTTATGCTTTTAGGATGGGTTGCCGCCCGGCGAGGACTTCGCCCAGCGCATACTATGGCCAGAGTCGCTGAGGGTATTTCCGCTCAGGACTTAACAGGTCGGCTCGAAGTTAATCACATCCCGGTAGAATTAAGATCTCTGGCGATTGCCTTTAATGAAATGTTGGATCGACTGGAGTCTGCAGTAGCCAGGCTTTCTGATTTTTCTTCTGATCTAACTCATGAGCTAAGAACACCTATCAATAATTTAATGACCCAAACTCAGGTCTGCCTTTCCCGCAAGCGAGATATTAGTACTTATCAGGAAGTACTATTTTCTAATCTGGAAGAATATGAGCGCTTGGCACGTATGATTTCTGATATGTTGTTTTTGGCAAAAGCAGAGCATGGTCTATGTCTACCCAATTTGCAGCCAGTAAAATTGGATCAGGAAGTACAAGCCCTTTTTGAATTTTACGATGCTTTGGCCGCG
The DNA here is from genome assembly GCF_004377485.1 of Alkanindiges illinoisensis. Classification (GTDB taxonomy): domain Bacteria; phylum Pseudomonadota; class Gammaproteobacteria; order Pseudomonadales; family Moraxellaceae; genus Alkanindiges; species Alkanindiges illinoisensis_A. Next base: position 21,831 of record NZ_SNTY01000026.1, on the reverse strand, counting down.
GAAAAAGGAATGAGGTTAGCATCTTCTGGTAAAGCAACCATTCAGGGCGATGCACTTATGTTAAGGCGTGCCTTAAGCAACTTACTCTCGAATGCACTCCGCTATGCCAAGCCAGGGACTGATATTCATGTAGTTATCGTTCAGCAAGCCTCATCAACAATAATTACCATACAAAATGAAGGGCCAACCATCAGTAAAGACCAGCAGCAACGAATCTTTGATCGCTTCTACCGGACTGATGCATCCAGACGAAGAACGGATGAGGGAGCAGGCCTGGGACTGGCAATTACCAAATCAATTGTAGAGGCGCATGGCGGTTGTATCGAGGTTGATTCAGAACGTGAAAAGACGACGTTTAAGATTAAATTATTTAAACAGGCTTCATGAACAATCAAATACCTGTAAAAATAAACTTAACCACAAAGTGCTTATCCTAAGTCAAGCTTTCGGCTAATAAATGATGTTTTCCCTACGCCATGAGTTTGCTGGTAGGGGTAAAGCAAAAGTTTATAAATGACATAAATGTAATTTTACGGTCACCCCTGCGTTACTTAGGTCTAATATAATTCGGTTAATTAAAATATAATTTTCATTTTAATGATAGGGCAATTACAGGTTTTAAAAATATAATTTCTTGGAGATAAATATCCAATATTTTTAAATACGGAAGATTACTCCTTAAATATATTTTAATTTAAGACTCAAAAATCAGACTTTATTTTAAGTAATTTAAAGGAGAGGATTTAAATAAAAAATATGTTTTTTATTTATTTTTCGAATCTTATCACTATTTTAGCAAAAAATACCAATAATACCTACAATCACGTCTCGTCGAAAATCTTTGAATTTTTATTTATCTATAAGAGAACCAAAGGATGCTTTCTTTGAAAGCATCCTCTTTATATAAAAGCACCAGTCTTAAGCGGCCATTTTACGGCATTCGGCAGCACATTTACGGCAAGCTTCTGCGCATTGCTGGCAATGTTCCATCTGATGTTTACTACACTCTTCCGCGCAGTAATCGCACATTTTAGCGCATAATTCACATATTTCCTTGGTAAAAGGTGAATTTCTTTGTTGGGCGTGCGCACATAAGTCGCAGATATCAGCGCAATCCAGACATCGCTTGATACATTCACGCATCATTTCAACTGAATCCTCATCCAGGCACAAATGTGCACATGAAGTGCAGGTTAAGGAACATAACACACAGGCTTTCGCACATTCTGAAAGGTTAATACTATTCATTTATACTCTCCAAATTTAAACATCAAAATTGATGTATCGAATAAGCTAAATAAAAAAACCCGAATACAGAATATGCATTAAGTTAATAAGTGTAAAATTTATTAAATTTACCAATATTTTAATTTAAATTTTAGTCCCATATAATGTATATATATTTTTTATAAGACTAGCCAACTGTAATTTAGCTCTAATTCGGCTTTACCAAAGGATTGGGTATAACCCTAAAATTAAACAAATTATGAGAAAGTTCTTATCGATAGTTCGCATAATGACAGACCTCTAAACATCCAATCTTAATATTTAGGACATATTAAAAATGACAAGAATGTAATTTTTTAGTCATTCAGTCGTCGTGCTCTGCTTTACATACTAAAGTTCAGGAATTGGCGAGATGCAATCTTTTTTTAGGACTGGTCTTTCCAATACAATTAGTCTTTATTTTTTGAGCGGCAGGATAGTTTCATGAATTTACGTCAACACTTTAGTACTTCACTACGCAGCATCGTCCTGGCTTCAGCAGTTGCCGTCGCAGCCACCAGTGCTTTTGCACACACCACGCTACAAAGTGCATCTCCCGCTGTTAATGCTACGGTTAGTACACAGCCGACCAAACTGTTACTTAATTTTGGTGAACCAGTCATGCTGATGAATATTAAACTGGTTGACACTCAACAGAAAAATATTGATCTAAATTATAAAGTCACATCAGACCTTCAACTGGCTCATACCGTGGCGCTACCTGCCCTCCCAGATTCTACCTATACCGTGATCTGGACAACGATGGGTAAAGACGGACACAACATGAGTGGCAAATACAATTTCACTTTAAAACAAGCGCAATAAAATCGGGGCAATTCGGTGTCATCTGATGTTGGCACCGATTCAATCATTAGGATGAGAACTAAGTATGGTCGCTGAGTACTGGTTATGGGCTGGCTGGATTGCAAAAGTGATGTTCTATCTTGCCACAGCGATCAGCATAGGCGGTGCTTTCTCTTATTTACTGTTTTTTAAGTATCAGATACTAAATAAAATTCTTATTAAGTATATGTTTATTGGGGCATCGCTGGGCATACTTTCAAGTATTGCAGGTTTTCTAATTCAGATAGGCAGTTTTGCCAACTCGGGCTGGCTTGGCATATTTGATGCTACGTTTTTTAATATTCTTCTACATACCTCTGTCGGAACGGTTCAGGTCCTACGAGTCTTATGCTTTATAGCGATTACCGCCTTACTGACCTGGAAATACTACAAACAGCCAGCAAAGCCTTCATATATTTTAAGGTTAGCACTAGCAATCTGTTTCCTCACCCTGCTCTTCACATTTTCCCAAATGGGACATGTGACCAATCTATCCATTTTTGCTCAAGGCCTGATTATCCTGCATGTTGGCGCTATGTCTTTATGGATGGGCGCACTATTTCCCTTGTGGCAACTCAGCCGCCGTATTCAGGGAATTTCTCTAAAAGACAGTATGCATTTGTTTGGGAAAATTGCTGCTTTTATTGTTGCTATATTGGTGGCGTGCGGCGCTACCGTAGCCTATTTATTATTAAAAGACTGGAACACGCTACTCACTACTCCGTACGGGCATGGTTTTATCATTAAGCTCGTCTTGGTTAGCTCTATCCTCTTACTTGCCGCATTCAACAAATGGTACTTCACCCCGCGCCTACAATATTCACAATTTGCTAGACACCTTAGCTATGCCATTTTGTTTGAAATGATGCTGGGCTTATCTATTTTACTAGTGACTGGCTACATTACCTCAGTCATCGGAATCGAATGAAAGGTCAAAATATGAATAATTTAACAAAAGGACTTGTTTTATTGATTTTTCTTAACGCACCTGTTTGGGCTGAGCAAAAACTCTTAGCCCAAGATATGCAGGCCATGTCAGATGATGAAATGGAACTGGTATCCGATCATGATTCAGCGACATCCGCTCAGGAGAAAGCGCAGAAAACTCATGACCATCATCATGATCTACAAAACGATAATCCCAATACTAAACCACAGGAATCTATTATTTATTCAATACCGAAACCTAGTTTAATACCTTTAAGGTAGCTTCTGAAACGCAATACCTTCTATGGAGCGACTTTGAAGGGATACAAGTTTTAAGCTAAAACGAAAACAAGGAATAATCTAATGTTAATTCAACCCATTGATATTTTTGTCTACGCCTGGCTAGTTATCGCCGTGCTTTCAGCAGCCTATGTGGCCTGGGATCAATTCAGAGGCAATCCTGAGCCTGCCGTAATGAAATGGGGTTTTGTGCTGGTGACCTTATACATGGGTCCAATTGGCTTGCTGTTATATGTGATGGCAGACAAAGAACCTGCACCTGGCACCCATGAAGAATTTGTAAAACCATTATGGAAACAGGGTGTTGGCTCCACCGTGCATTGTGTTGCAGGTGATGCTACGGGAATTATCGTCGCAGCAGTTATCACCGCAATGCTTGGCCTATCGATGTGGGTCGACCTGATTGTTGAGTATACTGCCGGTTTCTTGTTCGGCCTACTTATTTTTCAGGCGCTGTTTATGCGCAAAATGATGGGCGGCAGTTATCTTGAAAACGTAAAGCGTAGCTTCCTCCCAGAGCTAATTTCTATGAACTGCATGATGGCCGGTATGGCACCAGTCATGGTTTATTTAATGATGGGGCGCGACATGCGTGCCATGTGACCTGGAGAGCCACTGTTCTGGGTGGTTATGTCCATTGGTATCATCGCTGGTTTCGCGCTGGCCTATCCAGTGAATGTCTGGATGGTTTCACGCGGCATGAAGCATGGCCTTATGACGGTTCGTCCAGATTCTTCAGATAGCGGAGAACATAACCATTCTTCATCTCATGCTTCGCATCAGGGAAGCCATGGACATGGTGATATGGCGCAAATGAACCATGATTTAGCAGAGCAACCTAGTGATCATACTAGCTCCCAAGCTAAGGATGGTAAGGCGCCAGCGCACTCACATACTAACAGTCAACATGCTGGACAACACGGAGAGCATCATGCAGGTCATGGCGCACCTTCGGTCACTCGGGCGCAGCTTACTGCCGTTACATTTTTTAGCCTTTTTCTTCTGGCCGCTGGTATGACTTTACCAGCAGCATTCTTTAATTTACGGCTATCAGCAGAAGAAGTCGGTGGGATTATCATGCCACCTGGCATGATAATGACGCAGGAAACCTCAGCTGAAGCCATGCGGGATATGGCAGCGGTTGATCCGCGGGATGTGTCGGCAAAATACGATTTAAGTCAGCGCGGTGCGCATATTCTGGAGCCGCGTCTGGAGAATGGCGTTAAGGTATTTGATCTGGATACTTCGGTCATCCGCTGGCAGATTCTTCCTAAAACATTTGTAAATGCTTATGCCTTTAATGGCCAGGTGCCAGGACCAACCCTACGCTTTCGTCAGGGCGACCGTGTCCGGATTAATGTGACAAATCGCCTGCCCGAAACCACCACTGTACACTGGCATGGCTTGGTCCTGCCCAACGTGATGGATGGTGCGGCTCACGTCACCCAGGAACCCATCAAGAACGGGGATATTTATCGCTATGAGTTTACTGCGGTACAGTCTGGCACTTATTTTTATCACTCGCACGACCATGTCGACCGGCAGCAAACCTTAGGATTATATGGCGCATTAATCATTGACCCGGCAAATCCGGCTGATACAATTCCAGCAGACCATGAGTATACCCTGCAACTCCAGGAGTGGCTGGTGCGTGATGGTTTAACTTACCCAGCTATGCCAATGGAAGGAGGCATGCCCAATTACTTTACTATCAATGGTCGTGCTTATCCCTCAACAGATACCATCAAAATGAAAGTAGGTGAAACCCTTAAAGTCCGCTTTATTGGCTCTAGTAGTGGTTTTATCCATCCTATGCACATCCACGGTGGCCCGTTTGTGGTGGTGGCACGTGATGGCGAGACCCTTCCTCCCTCTGCCCGTTTCAAAGCGGATACCATTAATGTAGGTCCTGGTCAGCGCTATGATGTCATCTGGACAGCACTTAAACCAGGTAAATGGATGATCCATTGCCATATTCTGCATCATACTACCAACAATAATGTTGAACATGATGGTGGCGGTGGTTTGATGATGCATATTGAAGTAGAAGGTGACCCCACGACTTAACACTCATATTTCAGAGCTAAAATATTTCTCTCTGTTCTGAACGGTTAAGCATCTAAAAAGCCGACTCTTTACGCTACGAGAGTCGGCTTTTTAACGTACGCTTAAGCCCAGTAATGAATTTCAATGGTAGAGTGTATAATTTAATTCATGCAGGCTCAGCTGATCGCTAAGCTGGCTCGCCTTTAGTTCAGACTATCTCAGTATTTATAATTAAGAACTGTTCCCTTCGTTATGATATTAGGCTAAATTACACCACGAGCTTTCTTACTCATCAATTTGATATGCAGCCTCTCCGAAAATACGCCAAAAGCTTATTAAAGCTAATCATAGCTGCCTATCTTTTGGTGGCTATGGGTGTTTTGTCCTGGTTGCCCGTTATCATTTTAAATTTTGATCAAGCTCATCAGGCAACGGGGCAAGATTCTGGCAATGTCGTCTCATGGATAGTGCATCACACTACAGATGATGTGCATAGTCAAAAGTCAGTTAACCATGATGCTCATCATGCGACTATCTTGCATGAAACCCCTGATCATCTTTTAAAACTGCCCAGCGATGATTTCATCAAATATATGCTAAAAGTAGCATTGCAGTTTGAAATGATCACAGTAATGTCTGCTCTAATACTTCTCTGGGTTTTTTTTACCTTACTTCGAGATATTATCCCCAAGTGTATTGGCATCTTACCCATTTTTGATACACCAGTAAGAAACACAATAACCATACTGACCCGCACAGTTGTACTTCGTCATTGAGCATTCCTGAAGTTTAAGCATCTAAACCAGTTATGACTTTTGTCATGACTAGAGATTTTTGCATTACTCTTTAGGAATCATTATGCGCACCCTACCAACAGCATTAATGCTGATTGGGCTAATTTCGCCTTTGCCTACCTATGCTCAGCTGTCTCTGCAGCAACTCCAGCAGCAGGCGTATCAATTAGACCCACAATTACAGTACCTCATTCGTCAAAATGAAACTGATAATCTCAGAGTCCAACAAAGTGGCCGTTTAGCTAACCCGGAAATCGCCATACAGGCAGATAATCTGGGCAACGCCAGCCTAAAAGACCTGGATGGTCCCAATTATGCTATTCAGCTTAATCAGGCTATTGTGCAACAAAGCCTTTTATCAGAGATACATTCCTGTTAAACGTATAGTGGTAGATAGAGTTGGGGAAGTACAGAGAATTGTAGGCGGATTCCCTTTTGTATTTTTAATTGATGGAGATTTCACATCACCGGGTATTGACGTCCTCCCCGACCTAAAGGACGGGGATTCCTCCCACGAGCGTTTGACGTCCCAAACGGAGAATGTTCGTGGCCGCGTTAATATCGCGGTCCTGGACTGTACCACAATCCATGCACGCCCACTCTCTTATTCCTAACCCTCCAAGCCCTGATGGGCCAGTGTCACCATTACAGTGACTACAGGTTAGGGTGGTATAGCTTTCATTGACCTCGAAAAACCATACCCCTGCGTTCTCGCATTTGTACCTGAGCATGGTTTTCAAGGCAGCAAAGCCCGTATCAAGGACTGACTTTGCCATTTTGGTTTTGACTAACTTCTTAGCTGATAGATTGCCGACAAAGATTGCTGCATGTTGTTGAACTAATGCAGAACTGACCTTGTGTAAGTGGTCTTGGCGGCTATTTTTGATTCTTGCATGTATTGCCTTAACCTGTTTTTTCTTGCCTGCACGTTGTGCTGATGCAAGGTGCTGTTCATACTTACGATAGTATTTTGGGTTAGCAATCACTGTACCATCAGAACAGGCGGCAAGGTCTTTTAAGCCTAAATCAACGCCGATTGAAGTTTTACCTGTTGTGTGTTCAAGTTTAACCGTATCAACAGCTAAACACACATACCAGCGTCCGCGTGCATCCTGTACAAACGAACCTGTTTTCACCGTGTACCGGCTTAAGCCGTAGCTATCCCATAGACCGAACCATTGCTTGCCGTATTTGATTTGTCCCTGTTCAACCTTAATTGCGCTGGCTTTAAATGGTATCCAGCCAAGGGATTTTTTGGCACACTTCGGGTCAGATACACGCCAACGTAATTTGGCTTTTTTGAATTGCTTGCGGCGTGTGATTAATTCTTCGGTGACTGCCTGAATGGTCTGGCTATGCAGGTTTAAACCCGCTTTGGAGCTGCCTGCGGTGTATTTTGCAACGTCAAACGCTGACATGAATTTGCCAGTACGTTGTAGATGACGAAAACACAAGTCATTGACGTAATTCCAGACAAAGTTGACATCTGATGCCAGTTGGTCTAGCACCTTGCAATGTTTGTCTTTTATGCGTAATTTAAGTGTTTTCATGTCTTCAATATATTTGGTCTATGAGCAACAGTCAAGAGATTAGAACAGGGCGGCACTGTGTTTTTAACATGCACGTTCACTTGGTATTTGTCGCTAAATATCGTCGGGATGTTTTTACTAAAGTGATGTTTGAAACCATGCGAGAAGTGTTTGAGCGTGTATGTCTGGACTTTGAAGCTGAGTTAGTAGAGTTTGATGGCGAAGATGACCATGTGCATTTACTGGTAAATTATCCACCCAAAGTGTCTGTATCTAGTTTGGTTAATAGCTTAAAAGGCGCGTCCAGTCGTATCTTACGAACCAAGCACCCCGAAATTAAAAACAAGCTATGGGGTAATGCCTTGTGGTCGCCTAGTTACTTCGCTGCATCATGTGGCGGTGCGCCAATCGGGATTATTAAAAAATACATTCAGCAACAGCAGACACCACATTAGCAATCCTAGCTAATCCCCACAAAGGGGACTAGCGGCAGCGTCAAAGCAGTGCTTTGACTATCCCCACCCTGAAGGGTGAGGTTTTACGGCTATACGGATAAAATAAGTATTTTATTTATTTTCTGGGATACAGATGAATTTCTTCTGAACTATTTCCTTTTAGACTATTTATTCTGGTTTGGTTTAATTTTGGTTTTTCATTTATTTATCCAAAAGTTGAGAGCAAAAAAATAAGGTGTAGAATATTTATAATGATTGAAATCTATCTTGGCTCCTTTCTGGCATTGCTATAAATTTTTAGATTTTCGGATGCTTTAGACTTTAGAGCATTAAACAATTAGCAATTCATATAGCGCATATATCAACATTTCTAATTTGCTTTTAAAAACAATGATCGCGTATGCTGTTTTGGTTTAGTTACAAAACCAAAGATAATATGACCGATCTTAAAACTGGAAAGCATGGTGGTGTACGTCCTAATTCAGGCCGTAAGCCGCTGTATGATGAAGAAACAACTGTCATTCGTGTGCCGGTATCCAAAAAGGCCTTAGTGAAAAACTTCCTAAAGCAAACCCTGGATAATACCGGCTCTGCTGTTGTGCCGTTTCCCATGCCTGGCCATGACTTAAATGCTGAGCTGGCTTTACGGCCAGTGCAGGCACTAACCTATTACCAAATCCCCGTTGCCCAGGAACTAATACCGGCAGGCTTCCCTAGCCCGGCTGAAGACCACATTGAAGATGTTCTGGACTTAAACGAGCACCTAATCCGCAACAAAAGTGCGACCTTCGTTGGACGGGTAGGTTCTTTGTCCATGCGTGATGCTGGCTTTGACGTGGGCGATGAAATCCTGATTGACCGTAGTATTGAAGCGCGTCATAAGGACGTGGTGATTGCCATGATTGACAATAAGTTCACCATGAAGCGATTAATGCTGTGTGAATATGACACAAAAACCGATGAGGTTAACCCGGATAGCCTGCATGACTGTGACCGGCTGGAGAATGCAGGCAAGTCCTTAAGTGATGCCCTGCAAGAATTTCATGGGGAAGTCAGCCAGCAGCCGATCTGGTTTAAGGCCGAAAACCCGGACTTTAAAAATATCTATCCAGAGCCAGGGCAAACCATCGTCATTATTGGCGTGGTCACCTATAACATCAAGAAAGTGATTAACCGGTAGCATGGCCATGACTGACCATAGCCGCATATTCGCCCTGGTGGACGTGAATAACTGCTATGTGAGCTGTGAACGTGTGTTCGATCCTACCCTCAACGGCCGTCCGGTCGTTGTCCTGTCCAATAATGACGGCTGTGTCGTTGCCCGTAGCGAAGAAGCCAAAGCCCTGGGCATTAAAATGGGTATACCCGTTTTTGAGATCAGGCCATTAATCCGGCAGCATGGTGTGGTGGTCATGTCGAGTAACTATGCCTTGTATGGCGCGATGTCCCAGCGCTTTATGCGTATTTTGGGTGGGTTTGTTGCTCCAGAGGAACAGGAAGTCTACTCGATTGATGAGTGTTTTCTTGAGCTGACTGCTTATGAACACTTATTTGACCTGACAGAATACGCGCAACAAATGCGGCAGCGCATTAAGCAATGGATTGGCCTGCCCTGCTGTATCGGCATTGGCTCCAGCAAAACCCAGGCAAAACTGGCCAACCACATGGCCAAGAAAAATCCGGTATTTGATGGTGTCTGCAATTTTATCGACGCTGACCCCTATCTGCTGGAAAACCTGCTATCAACTGTGGATGTGGGCGAAGTCTGGGGCGTCGGCCGTCAAATCAAAAAACGCCTTAATGCCCTGTCTATCGTATCAGTCATGGACTTGATGATGGCCGATCACACCATGATCCGGCGCTATTTTTCCATTGTGACTGAGCGTACCGTATTAGAGCTTCAGGGTGTATCATGCCTGGCCATTGAAGACATTGTGCCGGATAAAAAGCAGATTATTTCCAGCCGGTCATTTGGTGCACCGGTGACAGAACTTGATGACCTGCGCGAAGCCATTACCCTATTCATGCTACGCGCCATTGATCGCCTGCGTAACCAGAAACTGCTATGTGCAACCATTGGTGTCACTATTAAAACCAGCCGGTTTGAGCAGCCTTACTATAATCCCTATATCACCGTCACATTAAGCCATGCTACCGATGACCGACTGCTTTTAGTGAAGTCGGCCATGTATGGATTAGAACAGATTTTTAAATCTGGCCAGCGTTATAAAAAGGCCGGTGTGATGCTGCTGAATATCGTGCCTGAAGCCAGGTTTATTCCTGATCTGTTAGCCGATCAGGAACAAATCAATGAACGTAAACTACTGACCTTTACCCTGGATGAAATCAACAAGAAATTTGGGAAGGATACGATAGCCATTGGCTCTTGCACGTTTAAAAACCGGAACTGGACAATGACACAGGCCAACAAGTCACCCAGTTACCTGACGAGCTGGAAGGATTTACTCAGAATTGACTAACGCTGTTGATGGACTTTTTCCAGGTGTTGTCCCCAGCTTTGAAATGTGTATAAATAGGATGACCTGCTGATATCCTGCTTGCCTTCTGAATTTCTGTGGGTAATACAATCATTTAAAAACTCAAACATTTTTAATTCAACCTTTTCGCCGTTATTAATGGCGTCAAGCATCACTTGCTTGGCTTGAGTTTCATACTGACGGACGCCCATCACCACTAGTTCATCAGGATTAATTAGCCGGTATCGCATCTTGACTTCATTAATGACACCATCATTTTCTATAAAGTCCATGCCATAGTAATACAGCAGATTTTTTTGTGCTTCAGGACAGTAAATCCCGACAGCAAACTCGGCACGCATCCTAGTTGAGAAATGGAATAAATCACAATGTTATGGTGCTAATTTAGGGGGATAGGTCAAAGTTCATTCAGGGGTTTAATTTCAAGCAAGTAATAAATTCATTTTATGAGCAATGACACTATGAGAAATCACGGTGTCATTTTTTATAGTTAATTTTATTCGCCATGCAAATATGGATTTGCATATATATGTTTATTCGTATATAAATATATTTGTGAATTTAATTGAGTTTGAGTAAATGTCTGCTACTCCAAAAGTGAAGATTTATCACAACCCTGAATGTGGAACATCACGCAACACATTGGCCTTAATTCGTAATGCCAACATTGAACCTGAAGTGATTGAGTATCTGGTTACACCACCATCGAAAAATGAACTGATTCAAATGATCGTAGATGCGGGTTTAACCGTGCGAGAGGCAATTCGTAAAAATGTTGTACCGTATTCTGAGCTAGAACTAGAACGTGATGATTGGACGGATGAACAGCTTTTAGATTTTATGCTTCAGTACCCAATCTTAATTAACCGTCCATTCGTGGTAACTGAATTAGGAACTCGTTTAAGTCGTCCGTCAGAACTTGTTTTAGAAATTCTGCCCCTCTCACAAAAAGGTGCTTTCACTAAAGAAGATGGTGAACAAGTGATTGATGCAAATGGCCAGCGATTGAAATAAAAACTTCATGGATATATGTGAATATCAATATATCCATATGTTTGAGTGAGTGAAAATATGGATCAAATCAATTTCTTTAAATGTTTGGCTGATGAAACACGATTCAACATTGTCATGTTGGTTCTTGGGAATAATGAGCAGTGTGTCTGTGATTTGACTGAAAAACTAGAGTTGAGCCAACCCAAGATTTCACGGCATTTAGCCTTACTGCGTTCTTCTGGTCTTTTACAAGATCGACGCCAAGGACAATGGGTCTATTACAGTCTCAATCCTAATTTACCCACTTGGTGCATAAACGTACTTAACACCCTTAAAAATGCTGATTTACAGCCAAAAGTTGCTCCATCATTTCAACAAATCAATAATTATTGTGAGTAATAGATTATGAAATTCCTTTTTTTGTGTACTGGAAATAGTTGCCGTAGCATCCTGTCAGAAGTGCTGTTTAATAGTCGTGCCCCAGAGGGTTGGAAAGCATACAGTGCAGGTAGTAAGCCATCAGGGCAAGTACATCCACTGACCATAGAAACATTAGAAAATTTAGGTCTTTCAACAGATGGTTTGTGGAGTAAAACCATTGATGATTGTGAACAATATCAACCTGACGTAGTGATTACGGTTTGTGATTCGGCAGCGCAAGAAGCGTGTCCGCTTTATTTGGGTGGAGCGATCAAGGCACATTGGGGTTTGGCTGACCCTTCGCATTTAGACTTGCCGAAAGAAGAGAAGCTCAAAGCATTCCAAGTGACTGTAGACCATATTAATCGTCGTTTAGATGCATTGTTGGCACTGGATACAGCGCACATGTCTCGTCCTGAATTGATTGCTGCAATCAATCACATCTCAGATATTGAATGAGAACATCATGGCTCAACAAAGATTATCTTTTTTAGATCGTAACCTCACGCTATGGATTTTCATTGCAATGGGGTTGGGAATAGCGATCGGTGTGTTCTTTCCACAAGCCTCAGTGGCATTGGATAAAATGAGTGTGGATTCCGTCAATATTCCAATTGCGATTGGTTTGATTCTGATGATGTATCCACCATTAGCTAAAGTGGATTATGCAGCGCTACCACAAGTGTTTAAAGACAAAAAAACCTTAACTTTGTCTTTAGTACAGAACTGGGTGATAGCACCAGTATTGATGTTTGCATTAGCCATTATTTTTCTACATAGCTATCCAGAGTATATGACAGGCTTAATCCTGATAGGACTGGCTCGTTGTATTGCGATGGTCTTGGTGTGGAACGGTTTGGCCTGTGGGGATAACCAATATGTTGCTGCATTGGTGGCTTTTAACAGTATCTTCCAAATTTTATTTTTCAGTACCTATGCTTGGTTGTTCTTGACCTTCTTACCACCTTATTTTGGTGTTGCAGGGCAAGTGATCAATGTGGATTTCTGGACGATTACTCATGCGGTATTCGTGTATTTAGGGATTCCGTTCTTCCTTGGCTTTATGACACGATTTATTCTGGTTCGAGCGAAAGGTTTGGATTGGTATCAACATGTCTTCTTACCAAAAATTAGCCCACTGAGTTTGCTTGCTTTGTTGTTCACGATTGTGGCGATGTTTAGCCTCAAAGGAAATGATGTGGTGAGTTTACCACTGGATGTTTTACGTATTGCCATTCCATTGACCATTTACTTTATTGTGATGTTCTTCATCAGCTTCTTTATGAGCAAATGGATGGGCAATGATTACCCTAAAACTACAGCAATTTCCTTTACTGCTGCGGGGAATAACTTTGAATTGGCGTTGGCTGTAGCGATTGCAACTTTTGGTTTAGCTTCACCTGTGGCGTTTACTACTGTAATTGGTCCACTGGTTGAAGTACCCGTGTTGATTGCTTTAGTCAGTGTGTCTTTGTGGCTCAGAAAAAAGTTTTTTAAAGCAGAGGTGTAATTTCTATGACTCTCCCAAATGTAGATATGAATCTTCTCGATCAACCTACTTTAGAAAAAGTACAAGCTAAAGCGCTGGATCATCCACCGCGTATTTTGCTGCTGTATGGTTCAAACCGTGAGCGCTCATACAGCCGATTGGCGGTGATGGAAGCAGGACGTATTTTGGAGCAGTTTGGCGCTGAAGTAAAAATCTTTCATCCAAAAGGCCTACCCTTACCCGAAGATGCAGACACAGAACATCCAAAGGTGAAAGAGTTGCATGATTTACTCGCTTGGGCTGAAGGAATGGTGTGGTGCTCACCTGAACGTCATGGCTCCATGAGTTCAATTTTCAAATCACAAATTGACTGGATACCATTGGCAGGCGGTGCAATTCGCGCAACGCAAGGAAAAACTTTGGCATTGATGCAGGTTAGTGGCGGTTCGCAGTCCTTTAACAGCTTAAACCAGATGCGTATTTTAGGCCGTTGGATGCGCATGATCACCATTCCAAATCAATCATCTATTCCAAAAGCTTTTTTAGAGTTTGAAGAAGATGGACGGATGAAACCTTCATCCTTCTATGATCGAATTGTCGATGTAATGGAAGAACTATATAAGTTCACCTTGCTCACTCGTGGACAAAGTCAGTACCTCACAGATCGTTATTCAGAGCGAAAAGAGTCGGCAGAAGAATTATCTAAGCGGGTCAATCAACGTAGCTTATAAACTTTAGGTGATCAGAAATGCAAAAGAGACATTCTAAATTAGTGATCTTAGGTTCAGGACCTGCGGGTTGTTCAAACTCTCAACGGTGGCGACAGCATTATAACTATGTGCGTCCGCACAGCTCACTGAACTATCAATCCCCTTTTGAATATGCAAGCAAAGCTGCATAATATGAAATATCTCATCTCAGTTGTGGTTCTAAGGATGGGGAAAGGTCACAATATATCTGATGACACGCCCTAATTTAACTGTGTGGAATTAGAGTGACAACCTGTTGATTATCTATAATGACACTCTATTCTATTGCTGCAAATGACAGCAAAAATGCAAATGATGCGCAAGATTGAGGGGATGGAGCTTTACCGGCAAACCACAAAGTCTGATATTTTTGCAAGATTTGAAAAAGCTCAGGGTAATCTGGCCACTATTCCTAAAGATGAAATGGCAAAGCTTATAGTTAAAGCCTATCAAATGAATCTATTAGCTCAGCTCACCGTACAGTATCCTGAACTCATGAACCCACATTTTTTAGCAGCGGCAGTGAATGAAGGTTTTTACCAAACCCATTTTAAAGTCAGATCCTTTTATCAATCTATTAAACAATTAGCACAAGATAATGAAAAGGTATTGATGTGGCTTAATGGGCAAAGCAGTACCTAAATATATGGGAACACCATGGCAAAAGCTACTAACACCCTTTGAACTCTTCAATGATTAAATCATTTGCCCTATTACGACGCTGCTTTATCGATAACGATTGATAAATATCGTTGACGATAAATAAAGCGGGTTAATGAATAGATGTAGTATGGAAGGGTGTGGTTGAATCTTATCTATCTTATGGTGTTCCCATATATTTAGGAGAGAAGTAATTATTAGTCTCTATAATTGCACCAGATAAGGTTGAATCAGTGAATTAAGATAAACCCGGATTGAGAAGTCTGGATATATCTTGTAGCCCACAATAAATTGATATTCCAGACTGGCATGATCAATCGCATGAAAATAGCCCCGGGCAAATAATAAGGCCTCTAAAGATTTTACAATCTGCTGCTCGGCCAGTGCTTCAGGATAATGTGATCCCATCAGCTGGTGTACCGTGGTGAAGGATAGGTCTACCCAGAAAGCCGTCAGCTGATTTTGAGTACTGGCTTTTTGAATAATCACTTTAAGCAACTGCTGCTCAAACGGTCGAAGCTTGAAAAACCGTTTGCGGATCTGTTCTTGCATCAAGGGATTTTCAAGCATACGAATTAGCCGGTGTTGAGATGGTTCAAAGAGGATTGCCCTTATTGTATGCTAAGCTGATCTGAACTGCCCTCCCCTTTTAGTGATCAGTAATGAAGATTGAGCATGAAATCTGCCTGGCGCTGTCACAGCTAACCTCTGCTGAGCGAGCACTGATTCACGTGCTGGTTGATCACCCGCATGCCCTGCAACCGCAGATTATTCTCTCGACGGCTGAATTACTGGATCACCTCAATAGTCATTTTGCGGCGACTTATCAACTCTGGCCAGTGATTGATGCACTGGCCACCAAACCGCTATTTTTTTGTGCCACTCGCTTACATCCGCACTTTATTAAATTTTTTTGCTTCAGCCATCACCAGCTGAGTCTGGATCAGTTAACGCTGCGTATTGGATTAAGTAGCGTACTACAGGGGCACCTAGCGGAAATTCAGCAGGCTTTTAATAGTAAGCTGATTGAAAATCTGGCTCATTTAAAAACACCAACGGCCAAGATTTTATATTTATACATTGACCGTGGAGCAAAGATACAGCAGTTTAATATTCCGGAAATTTTAGCCATGTTTCAGATTGAACATTTAAGCTCTTATCACCGGTTGGATAATCTTAAGCAGTTTATTTTACAGCCTGCGATCAAGGAAGTTAAAAAACTTTATTTTCCATCTCTCACAGCAACCTATCCGACTTATAATAATCTCTATCTTTTATTAAAGTTTAATCAGACGCTTTAATACTTACACTTAAATCTCTTCTAAATATTTATTATTTTCAGTACCTTCGACTTCTTGTAAAATAAACTCAATAATACTGATACCTCCATCTTCTTCGTTAGGATCATTCTTATCAGTTGGTACTTGATCTGAAGGAGGAGCCAATTGCGAAATTAAACTTATAGAAGATGTAAACATCATTATATTTTCAACGTTGACGCCTCTTACTCCTGTAGCTTGTGAAGATGGCTGTACATTCATTAATCTCGTCGCTTTACGAGCGGTAGAGCGGATAAGATCATTAACCATCAAGCTCCAGCCCTCCCAATCATAAAATCCGAAAAGAAAAGGTAGTACGTTTTTCACAGAAGGAGGATAAGATATTCCTATATTATGTAAATCAGAGTAATTCTTATAATCCTGATCATCCATGGCCAAAAAAATCTTCCCGGCATTTCCTAAAATAAACTGCCGAAGCTCCTCTGCAAAGCACTGATAATGATTTAAGGGACGAGTTGGACTCGCTGTTAATGCACTTGCATTGGCCAGTGCTTGCTTCAAATAATGCCTTTTAAAAGGTATCCCGGTATTATTTTTATTTAATAATAGATACTTTGCAGCCAAATGTAGATCGGGCGCTGTAATATAGCGATGCTGATTTTGTAGCGCTCCATGTACATAAGTATATAAGGGCCACTTTTCATAAAGATCATGCTGATCACCATTGTCAGGGGTCGCAGGTAATGCATCAACCATCTTTGCCTGAAATAGCATTGCCCGCCTGGATCGATTCCCACGCTGATCAATAATCGTATTTAATAAAAGCAGATCACCAATTTCAATGCTTGTCTTTTGCATTCCATTAAATTTAACTTTTGGCGTCTGATGAACAAAAATTCCTCCTGTAATTAATGTGTATTTTCCAATTTTAGTTAGTGATTTTAAAGACTCAGGAATTTTTTTGGTAAGCGCTGCCACAATACCAGGTTCATTCTGACCTGTAATGATCGCCTCTTCAATTGCCCTGTAAATCATAATTTCTAGTTGTAATGATGTTAATGCATCAAGTTCATTTAATATATTCATGACTCTGTCTCTTCATTGTTGTTCTACTTCCTACATCTGATTGTGTATTTATAAGCTGATATAGAAAAATTTTCTTAAGTTTTTTTGGATTTTAAGGGCACAAAGTCTTCAGGGTTCTCTGGCGCATTGAGCAGCGCTTCCTTCAATAATGTTCCCAATAAATTAGCCTCCTGATATCGCTGAAATTTACGGGCGTAGGCAGGATTGGTTTTTAAGTTGGCACTAATCTTAAAATGAATGCGGTGCTGTTCATGCCGTAACTCAGCATTGCGCTGGGCTTCAGTACGTTTGTTTTTCTCGTTTTCTGGCTGATCTGTCATGGCGAATCTACTCCTCTGCGATCAGATGCCGATAGTTGTATTGTGCCATATCTAAGGGCAATGCTGACAAGGTGCAGGGTTTAAATGATGAAGCCTGTTCAGCAGGCAAGGCGAAAACCCCAAAAGCCCGGCCTGAATCGGCATGCCGCTGAATCACCAGGACAGTGGGTAAAAACTGGTTGTTCTGATACAGTTTTAAAGGGCCTTTTTGCGGATTGCTGGCCAGCAGGCTGCGAATCTTATAGGGACCAAATAAGATGGTACGAACAGCGATTAAACGCACCGTCAATTGCTGGTCTTTAAAACGACGATAAAGCTGGCGTAACGATGTTAGATAATCAGTGGCTTGACTTGAAAATTGTGATGCACTAACCGGATGACCACAAAAAATATTCAAGATGATCCGGGCAATGTCACGCGAGATATTAAATTCTGTATTAGTCTTGGTCACAAGGCCATTAAAATAATACTCTAGCGTTTCTTCTGCTGACACCGCTTGTAAAATGGAAAGCGCTTGTCCTTGAGAGTCATAATGCGTTACCACTTTACGATGCTGAAAAATCTTGATTTCACTTTGCAACTGATCCTGCTCATACACCTGTAATACCGCATAGCCTTCCCGGGGCCGATGCTGCTCATCCGTGGGGTTTAAGGCGGCCATGATGCTTTGATGGTTAGACCGTTGTTGTTGTGGTGTTAGCCTATCTATTGCTTCAACAATTTCAGTCCATGCCGCCCCAGGCTTTTGATTTTGCAGCACAGGATCAATTAATTGCCGATGGACATGGCCTAAGCCAAACATCACTTCAGCGGCTGGATCAGCACTCATGAGTTCTGCCCAGTGGCTGCGGTAGGCCTTGATACCAAACTCTGTAGATGGAATTTCAATGCAACGGTCAAAAGACAGGTAAGTAGCCTGATATTTATCACGCTTGGTCTGCAAACTGTCCCGACTATTGGCGCCTGTGTATTGGGATTTAACCTGCTTTAAGGCCAGTTCCCGGCTCATTTGTCTGGCCTGAGATAAATCGTCAACGCCTTCATCGACAGTATTGAGTCGAACCTTAATAATTTCATCGGTATTTAAGTCAATGCCATAGGCAAAGGTATGACCACAAGACGAGGCTGCAATACTTTTCACCCGAAGAAACAAACGAAATGAACTCAGTATGGGATGAGTCATCTGCTTTAATTGCTTAATCAGCGGGCTTGACGGCATTATTGTCATATCATCAAGATCAAATCACGATGAATTAGGTTGGGATCATACGAGTTTAACCCATAATGTCTTATGCGATTTGATTATTAGCCACACTTTTCGTACCAAACGCACATGGCTATGTATCTATTTTTTAGAATAAATTTCATGTTAAAACGACAAGAAAAAACCCGCAAAAAGCGGGTTTTTTCATATACTATCGTACGTCTACAGGGGGAGGCTTTCGCCCGCAAGTCCTATAGCTAGTGCCTTTATTATACAGTTAATACTACACATGTCAAACCAAGCAATGATTAATGCCATAAAAACAGCAATCTCTCCAGCGCGAATTGCAACCTATGAAACGGCCATTGGGACAGCAAATGTTGATGAGCTGGCAGCTTTGCACCTTTATGCATGGAATGCACAAGTGTCCGGAGCGTTACTAACGCCGTTACATCTTTGTGAGGTAGTGATCCGTAATGCTGTTGCCGCTGCTTTAGAATCTGTTTATGGAACCCAGTGGCCTTGGGCAACAGTTTTTGAAAGAAGCTTACCCGACCCGCGCATTGGGTACAGTCCACGCAGGGATCTGATGAATGCACGACGAAGTACTCAGGCTACAGGGAAAGTTATCCCGGAACTTAAATTTGTGTTCTGGCAAAAAATGTTTACTCAACGTTATGATGAACGTCTATGGATTCCTTATCTCACTAGCGTACTACCCAATATGGATGTAGCAAAAACCATAACAGAACGACGCACAATGATTTACCAGTATCTTGATCAAATTCGATATTTGAGAAATCGAATTGCCCATCATGAACCTATTTTTAATCGAGCATTAGCTGATGATTATCATAAAATAATAGAACTGGTGAGATTTCGTTGTGAGATAACAGCCTCTTGGCTAAGCGACAATCAAACCGCTCTTGAAACGATAGCCAAAAAACCATAGCGCTGGTTTTGCCTACCCCAGAGTATGCTGGCTGCCTACTTGTATTAAGCCTAATTAATAATAAGCATGAATATCATTAATCAAGCTTAGATCAATGCTTAAAGAGAAACGCTAATTTGAAGCAATGCATTGAAATTTTATTAATCACAAAAAGAATATTTTCCAAGCTGCTAATAAATCAAAGTAATACCGCGCTCTACGAAAAACTTTACGTTAAGCTCAATGAAAATCTAGTGCGGATCTTAGGTTGCTTTATCTCGTCATTTTTTTGGGAAATTGCTGCGGTGCCAGATGTTCTACACCGGCCTTCAGGCTTGAATTCTTGTTGTGCTTAATTTGAACATTCGTCCCAATATCAGGAATACGCGATAAGGTGGCCTTATCATGTAGCATGAAAAATTTGCTGTTCTCACCAAGCTGCTGAACAACCTGAGTTTGGGTGTGAGCCACAATCTGCCCTTTGGTGACGGTCCCTGGTGTGGCAGTGCGGATTTCCGGCGTACCGGTTAAGTGATTAATCAGGCTTTTTACATCCTGTGGACTGTTGTTCTGCTGTTGCCCAGGGTAGCCCTGCTCGATGGACGCAAGCTGGACACCCTTTTTAATTTCACGCATCACGTCCTTAATATCCATGTTGCTAAGCTCAGGATAGGTTTCAATCATACTGTCAAAGGTGGACAGCTTATGCGCCTGAATAAAGTTTTTCACATTGGGCAGGTTTACATCAACATTATGGCCAAGCTGCTGGCCAAACGAGCTGACCACATCAGTTGAAAAGGCTGATCCCCCGGTTACTCTTAAATTTACACTAGGATAATCTATATCCTTATTTTTCTGCTTGCCATGAATCCGGGCAGCATTAAACGTCATGCCGATACATTCAATATCTGTGGTTTCTACCAGCTTTTTAACGCACATCTGGCTTTCCCGGCCACCCTTGGAATGGCCAGTCTGCACGATCAAATCAATATCATGGCCATTGCGATCCAGCTTCTCAATCACAGAATCCGTAAAGCGCATGGCGGCCATATCTGCCAGGGTTTCCTTAACACCCACTGCAATCTGAACATCAGTCACTAGCCAGTCACGCCGGGTTTCACTGCCTCGATGCGCGACAATCAGGGTTTTATCTTCAGGATTGTAATAGGCCAGTCCACCATGATCACTACGCTCATCCATTGCGTACTTGACCACATTATAGTTCTTCAGCTCATCGAGCATGTCTGATCCGGGATTGCGTAGACGTGCATAGCTGTTCTTGTTGGCTTCAATGAGCTGCTTGATATTGGCCATCTAATTTAACCGTTTTAATTAATTTCAGTTATGAAGTAACTAACCCTGAAGAAAGTTAGGTAATAAAAATATTCTAGGGTAGCGGATGAGCTTTAGCGTAATCGCAAGCAATATTGTAGGAGCTTTCTAAGGCTTTATCATTCGGACTTAAAAAAGATTTCAATGATTTATCTTCTGGTTTGGAAGATATACGGCTTTGAAATTCATTATCAGCAGTGTATTTATCTACCTGCAAGATATCGAATGACTTTTCTGTGCAGTCGAACTGATAGAGCATCAAAAGATAATCTTTATTGTTCACTTGTTCAAACTTGACCCACGCATTGACCAGCTTAGCATTTGAATCTTGCGGATAGATATGATCTACAGACATATAAGCCAATAAACCCTTGGAGAGCCAGAGCTTAACCCAATTATCCTTAGCGTATAAATTTAAGCTTAGGGTGCATCCAAGCAATAACAACAGCTTAATCAAAGGGTTATTCATAAATAGACTTAAACCGTGAAAGGGTGAATGATCGCTGCTATAGGCCTTAGATAAAAATCACTTCATTAGCAACGGCAATGGCCGTAATCACATTATAGGTAGCCAGTCCAAACGTGGTTGGATACTGGAAGGTTTGCTCATGCTGCATATTGCCTAAAGCATCCAGACTTTCAGCCTTGGACTGGCCATTAATATAGGTGTCTAAAATGGTGTATTCACTGGTAAAGGCAACATTAACAA
>NZ_SNTY01000036.1 GCF_004377485.1 Alkanindiges illinoisensis | reverse complement strand
TAGAGCACGTAGTCTTCATGGATTTCTGAGTGGAATTTACGCCTCACTATGTGCATATCAACTCACTCATCAAAATAAGCCAACAATTCAAATTAAGGAATCATCGGCTTAAGCACGATTCGGGTTAAATAGCATTATTGTGCTCCTTGTTAAAATACAGTCCAGGCCGTAAACGCTTCTAGTTCTTTATCAAATATGTCGCACTAGGTATTTGAATCCGCATTTTTAATGTTTTTCCAATATACAATTTCCTCCTGCATAGCGATTGATTTCGCTGAAGTATATAAATTGGTTTTTAATTCTTTTAGCTGCCCATAATACCCTAATTTAATTTTATCATCGAATTCAGAGTAACTATAAAAATTACCTTAAAGGTTGAAAGAAATTGAATATCATATAGCCTAACCACAAAAGTATAAATGCACAGCCAATATAGAAGCTTTTTATATATCTAGAGTCACTAATATGATTATCATTCTGATATAAGGTTGGCATACTGAAAATTATAAAACATGAACCTATAAGCATAAAAGCATAAAAGATGAATTTTAAAAAAAGTTCCATGTTGTAAACTCCTCAATTTCAGCATCATAAGCTTCTAATAATTTATACGCTCCCCATCCGCCTATTGCTGAACCGACAAGACCTGCCACAAACATACATAAAGGTGCGGCTGGACCACAAGCAGCCTCTGCTGGAGTACTTACTGCCATTGTTGTAGCAGCACCAGTGGCCATTCCTGTAAAAATGGTAGTCCCTTGCCTAATTGATTCTTTTTCTCTATTTTCAGCATAATAAATCTCTTTCCCTGCAAAAACGACAGTCACGACAAGAAAGACTGTTCCTAACGATCCGACACCTTTCATTTGACTTGTTACTTTGGGATTGGCATTACCTGCACTCCTCATGATTGAGTAATACACACGATTTTTCCCTGTTGGGGATAAAGCATTGAAAAAAGATTTGCCTAATGCCATCTGTTTTTTTATAAACCCATCCAGTTGCCTAGTATTTTTTAATTCTTCATAATTAGTAGGATTGGTTAATTTATATGCATATTTTTCACTTAAAAAGTCAATTGTTAGGCCGTTAGTTTTTATATTTTTAGCTCCAGCCACGCCTACAGCAGTGGTTCTTTTTCTAGTTGTTTCCATTACTTCATTTCTAAGTTTATTACACTCATTAGCTGCCTCTTTTAATGTGAGTTTTCTATCTTTAACAAGCATGATATATTTATTAGATACTTCTTTAGCTTTTTTTTGATACGTCAACCTAAGAACAGGATTTTGTATCGTTTCTTTAGCTATGTAAGATGTTGTTGATTCCCATTGCTCAATAGCAATTTCCAGCTCATTTTTGACTTTTACAGGAACTTTGTTTGATTCAGCTTTCTTGGTTATGCCCTGCGTCATTTTTAATTTGTAAGTTGACTTATTAAAATCTCCATTTTCAAGCGCAGGAATACGAACTCTGGCAAGTTTTGTATTGTTTAAAATTAGTTCAATAAAGATTAAGTCTAATTTATTACAGTTATAAACCCTAGTACAGCCATTATTATCCAGCTTTCCGCCGTAATTTTTATTAGATGAGGTATTTAAAAAAGTATAACTTAAATTGGACAATATATTCTTATCATTACAGAATACTTTTAATCTGGCAGTATACGTCATGCTTCTTGCTCCGTAGATTCAGCATCAGTTTTATGCACGATGATGGTATATTTTTCTTCTTGATCATTTGAGGTAATTCTTACAATTCCATCTTTAGGCACGTCACCACTACGAACATTTCCTTTTGAGTCAATCAGACTAAAAGTGGCTGCACTTCCCAATAACCCATTATCTACTTTATGCCGAACATCAAACTCTAAAATATATCCACCATTACTCGGTGAGGGTAAAAATGGAATATCGCTTATTACCCTCTGCCCACTGCTAAACACATGCTGCCCGGCTTTCACCTCAAATTTACCGCCAGTAATCACTTCAATACCTTTGGCACTGATCCTGATTTGTGAACCACCCGCACTGAGAACAGGCGTGGCAGTACTCCAACTATTGATGGCAAATGATTGATTCATGTTATTAACCTTTAACCTTTGCTTTAATTATGAGGCATTATTTAAATTGGTTCGCATTCTAACCAAACCCTTAATTTTTACCAAATGACTTTTATTGTTGCAATGTAGCTTAAAAAAGCATGATTGTTGTCCTTCATATTTGCATTTTATAATAGACTTCTTTCATAAGTTGTACCAACTCGCCTTCGACAGGCTCAGGCAGCGTTGGTTGAGCTTTTCGAAACCAGACTTATGCAAGAGATCTAATATTTAAAACTAAAAGGAGTTGACTAATATTTTACTCGACAATAAAAAACCCTATCACTATGAAAGCAACAGAGTTTTATAGGGTGTTTTCTACACGGTGCAGCTGTGCTTAAAACCAGTTTAGGCAGCGCGGGCAAACAGGTTTTTCAGTGACAGCTTGGCACGGGTGGCCTTGATCTTGTCAACCATCTGGTCAGGAAGGGAATGCTCAGCCAAACGTACCCACACGCTGGCAAACTGCTTGGCAAAACTGGCTGAGTTGTAGTTCTGGCCATACTCTTCACACACTGCACGTACCTTAGGCGCCATTTCCTGATAGCGGTTGGCTGGTACATCCGGGAATAAATGATGTTCAATCTGGTGGCTCAGGTTACCACTCATAAAGTGAATGATCTTGCCGCCAGTAAAGTTGCTTGAGCCACGAATCTGGCGCAGATACCACTCAGCCTTGGTTTCGTTTGCAGTGTTATCCGGCATCATTTCAGCATCTTCAGTAAAGTGACCACAGAAAATCACTGAGCCTGCCCACAGGTTACGGATAATATTGGCAACAGCATTACCAGCAAATACTGGCAGGAACATCGGGCCAGCAATTACCGGAAAGAACACATAGTCTTTTAAAATCTGACGACGTGCTTTTTTACGGAATTTGGCTGCATCAGCCCATACCTGTTTCCAGCTTTTGGTCTTATAGATAATCGCATCTTCCAGATGCAGGTTTTGCACACCCACGTACCATTCAAATGCCACTAATAATTGTGCTGCCAGAGGAATATTAAACAAGAAGCGTGGTTCCCATTTTTGCTCACGGCTCATGCGCATCAGGCCATAGCCAACATCATGATCCTTGCCAATCACGTTGGTATACGTGTGGTGCATGTAGTTATGGGTATATTTCCAGTCATCGCCTGTGCCCATGGTATCCCAGTCGTAGTTGGCACCGTTTAAGGTGGGGTCATTGAGCCAGTCAAACTGACCATGCATCACGTTATGACCCAGTTCCATGTTTTCAACAATTTTAGACACACCCAGCATGGCTGTACCCAGCAACCAGACCGGTGGAATCCAGCCACCGAACATCAGCATGCCGCGTGAGGCAATTTCGGTATAGCGCACAAAGTTACGCACCTTGTAGATATAGTCGGAATCTTCCTTGCCAATCTTGGCCATAGTCTCGGTACGAATGGCGTCAATCTTGCGGCCAAATTCCTGAATCTCATCAAAGCTTAATGCACGGCTTTTGCTTTTGGTAGCTTTTACCGCATCATAGTTCATCATGTTCATGGTCTTATACTCGATTTATTGGCTAATTCATTAAAAGGCTGGCTTACAGGTCAATTTCAACCGGACTGACTGCTTCGCTCACACATAATTTGATTTGCACATTGTTCTGGTCATTAATTTCGCCAGTCAGCTGGTTCTTCACCGCACCACTGACTTTGGTACACACGCAGGTGTTGCAAATGCCCATGCGGCAACCAAATGATGGTTTTAAACCTGCGGCTTCGGCACTGGCCAGCAAATTGCCACGGCCTTCAAACTCCTGCATGCTGCGGCGGAAATTTACCGGAACCGCTTGTGCATCATCACTCACGGTTACGGGTAAAAAGCTTTCCTGAGTGAGCTTGTCGCTCCAGCCGCGTTTTTGCCAGATCTGGCGGGTGGCTTTCATCAGGCCGGGTGCAGCACACACATAGGTTTCACGGTATTTGGCATCAACACACAGTTGATCCAGCGTTTCTTCATCAAAAAACGCGGGTTTGTCCGCACTGTCCACAATAATGTGCAAGTTAAAATGCGGATGCTTGGCAGCCAGTGCTTCCAGCTCGGCACGGAATGCCGGATCACGGGAATAATAAATCAGGGTCACTGGCAGTTTAGAGCGTTCAAGCGCCTGTTTGGCCAATGGAATCATGGGCGTAATGCCACTGCCAGCAGAGATGAGCAACACCGGATGATCGTGTTTTTTTAAGGTAAATTCGCCCATGGCCGGGGTAATTTCCAATACATCACCTGGACGCGCATCATTGGCCAGATAGTTGGACACACGACCCTGCTTTTTAATCCCCAGCACAATGGTTGAATCGCCAGGATAGCTCACCACACTATAGGCACGTTGATGTTGCACCCCGTCAATCCGCACAGTCACCATGACAAACTGGCCGGGCTGGTACTGATTAAATTTGTTATTGGTACGCAAGGTGAGCTTAATCATGCCATCAGCAATGGGTTCAATGCTTTCAATGCGTGCCATGGTACGACGCAGGGTCCACATCGGATTCACCTTGGCCAGTACAAAATCAACAAAGTCTTCGCGAATCCAGTGTGGTTTGTAGTTGCTGGTCTGTAACATGATGCGGCCCTCTTGCTTATCTTCTGATGCTGGTGTTCTGGATGTATTCACGTATTTGGCAGTTTGCTACTTTAGTGAACACTTGTTAGTATTGTGAACACTTGTACACTAATATAGCGTGTTTTAAATTTGAGTCAACACCTGTACACTGAATTTTTAAAAAGAAGTTTATTTTTTTTGTTAAACTTGTTGCCTCATTAGTTTTTTTGGTCTGTCTGAATGTCGATCAGAGACGAACGCAAGCAACAAAGCCGTCAAGCCCTGCTGGAAGCGGCCCTGACGTTAAGCACCTCTGGACGTTCGTTTAGTACGATCAGCCTGCGCGAAGTGGCGCGTGAAGCTGGTCTTGTGCCCACCGCGTTTTACCGGCATTTTCAGGATATGGATGAACTGGGCAATGATCTGGTGGATCAGGTGTCCATTAGCCTGCATCATTTGTTGCGCAGCCTGCGTGAGGGATACACCGTTAAGGCTGGCTCCAAAACCCGGCTCAGCATTGAACGGTTTTTTAATGCTGTTGACCAGTCCGCACGGCAGTGGCTATTCCTGATTGGCGAGCGCTGGGGTGGCTCATCGGTCGTGCGTGATGCCATTGCGCGTGAAATTCATTTTTTTGTGGATGATCTGGCCGAAGACCTGAAAAAATTGCCGGCCTTTGAGCATGTGGGTGCCACGCAGGACTTGCAGATCATGTCGTCAATTTTAATTAATATGTCGTTTTCCTGGGCCATGACCTGGCTGAATTTGCCGGATAAAAATAACCCGGCCACGCTAGCAGAACAGCGCGAACAATTGATTCAAAACACCACCAAGCAGGCGCAACTGATGTTCCGTGGCATTTCCAACTGGAATAGCGAAGCGGGTAACAAGTCCTGAGTTTGCCTTTATATAGTTGAAATAGGTAGCCATAAAAAAAGCCTCAAACAGTTGAGGCTTTTTTTATACGTTGAAAACGCTTATTTTTTGGCAGGTGCTGGTTTTTTCACCACTGCACGTTCTTTATTGATCAGGTAATTCACCACCTGAATCACTTTTTGGTCTTCGCCTTTCACCACATACTTGCCATTGACGACTAAGGCAGGTACGCCATCCAGCTGGTAGGCCTGCGCCAGTTGCTTGGACTGGGCAATCTTGCCAGAAACTGCAAACGAGTTAAACATGGCATTAAACTTGTTGCTGTCCACGCCATAGCCCTGATAGAAATTCGCCAGTGATTTCTGGTCGAACAGGCGCTGGTTTTTCTGGTGAATGGCATCAAACAATGGCTTGTGGACTTTATTGGTCAGCCCCATCAGGTCAACTGCATAATAGCCACGGGCATTTTGTTCCCATACCGGATTCATGGCCGCCGGGCTGCGCACAAAATTAATGTTGGCAGGTTTGCTGGCCAGCCACGATGCCACATAAGGTTCCAGACGGTAGCAATGCGGGCAGCCATACCAGAAGAACTCACGCACCTCAATCATGCCGGGTTTTTCCACTTTGCCCGGATTGGACAGTACGGTGTAATCCTTGCCTGCTACAAATGGTTCAGCAGCATTAGCCAAACCAGACATAGCCATTACAGATACGGTCATTGCACTTAAAACCAAATGTTTCATCTTGATCATACGTCCTGTGCGTGTATAAAAATTTTAGTAAATGGTAAAACATCTTGTGGGATAGTATATGTGGATTCTGTGAACTTTTGCACAAGGTCACTGTTTTTATTCAATGTTAGCGATTATGCTGGTTTACAATCAGCACATGCAAGGCCTACCAGCGTGCTAGCGCCTGCAATGAATCATGTTGCAAAAATACTTTTAATTAACTTTTGGAATGTTGTGACTATGGCCTCTACAAATGGGTCCGCTACAAACGGGCCAGCTGCCAATGTGGATACACAGGAAATTGCCAAATTTGATGCACTGGCTGCAAAATGGTGGGATACCACGCCAAACTCCGAGTTTTATCCCCTGCACCAGATTAACCCATTGCGCCTGAACTGGATTACTGAACACGGCAATGGCATCAGTGGCAAGAAAATTGTTGATGTGGGCTGTGGCGGCGGCATTCTGGCTGAGTCCATGGCACGCCGTGGTGCTGAAGTCCTTGGAATTGATCTGGCTGAAGCCCCATTGGCCGTGGCCAAACTACATGCCGAACAGGAGAGCGTGACCAATATCAGCTATCGACATGTGCCAGTGGAGCAACTGGCTGCGGAGCAAGCCGGACAATACGACATTGTGACTTGCATGGAAATGCTGGAGCATGTACCTGATCCAGCCGCCGTGGTACAGGCCTGCTTTGATCTGGTGAAGCCGGGCGGCCATGTGTTTTTTTCCACCATCAACCGTAACCCCAAGGCTTATTTGTTTGCCATTATTGGCGCTGAATATGTGCTGCGCCTGCTCCCCCGTGGCACGCATGACTTTAAAAAGTTTATTCGCCCGTCCGAGCTGGCATCCTATATCCGTCAGGCCGGTTTAAGCTATGACCACATCATTGGCCTGCACTACAACCCGCTAACCAAATATTACTGGCTGGCGCCCAATGTGGATGTCAATTATATGGTGCATACGCGGAGGCCTGCCTAAATGAGCTTGCAACAGCCGCTGCGTGCTGTCCTGTTTGACCTTGATGGCACCCTGATTGACACCGCACCGGATTTTATCCGCATCATTCGCCTGATGTGTGAACAGGCTCAAATTCAGGTTCCCACAGATGACCTGATCCGTGCGCAAGTGTCGGAAGGCGCGCGCGCGATGGTTAACCTGATTTATCCTGATCTTGAGCTAAACAGCCCGCAGTTGCTACAGATACGCCAGCAGTTTCTGGATATTTATGCCCAGAATATTGCGGTGGATACCTGCCTGTTCCCACAAATGGATGCATTATTGAGTGCACTGGATGAACTGGGCTTGCCGTGGGGTATTGTCACCAACAAGCCTCGCAGCCTGAGTGAATCATTATTGGCAACCCTGAATTTGACCGAACGCTGTCAGGTGCTGGTATGCCCTGATGATGTGAGCCGGACCAAACCTGATCCTGAACCCATGTTACTGGCAGCCAGTCAGCTTGGCTTGCCACCGGAACAAATTATTTATGTGGGCGACCACCCGCGTGATATTGATGCCGGACGTGCAGCAGGAATGCCGACTGTGTTAGCAGCTTACGGCTATTTACCGCCTGACCACAAGGATAATCTTGAGGGCTGGCACGCCAATCATATTGTCTACAATGTTGATGAATTGATTGAATTAATCCATCAATCGGCTCACCATTTGCTCACAGAGCAACGCCCAGCCGGATGCTAGAATCCTAACGTGTAAGGCCGGGAAATACTGGCTTTGCCCCAAGCCAGCCTATAGGCCATTTATCCTGTTCAATAATTATTAATGAATAAAACAGAGGATGCTATGATTGATTTAAAACAGATTAACCTCAAACAGTATCAGCCCCGCACCGACTTGCTGGCAAACCGGGTGATTCTGGTGACTGGCGCCGGTGATGGCATTGGCAAGAGTGCTGCCCTGACCTATGCCCGTCATGGCGCAACCGTGGTGCTGCATGGCCGTACTATTTCCAAACTCGAAGCCGTGTATGACCAGATTGAACAGGCTGGTGGCGCCAAACCCGCGATTCTGCCCCTGCATTTGGCCAGCACTTCAGAGCTGGAATATTCACAACTGGTGACCACCCTGCAAAACCAGTTTGGCCGTCTGGATGGCATTTTGCACAATGCCGGCATTCTGGGGCATCGCATTGCACTGGAGCAATACGATGTACAAACCTGGGATGAAGTGATGAATGTGAATCTGCGAGCGCCATTTTTGCTGACCCAGTCGCTGCTGCCACTCCTGAAACAATCGCAGGATGCCAGCGTTATCTTCACCAGTAGCGGCGTGGGCCGTACTGCACGCGCCGAATGGGGTGCCTATAGCGTGTCCAAATTTGGTGTGGAAGCCTTAAGCACCATTTTTGCTGCCGAATTTGCCAGTAACCCGGCCATCCGCTTTAACTGTATAAACCCCGGTGCTACCCGTACCAGTATGCGGGCAGACGCTTACCCGCAGGAAAATCCGCAAACGGTGGCTACACCGGACAGTATTATGCCAGCATACCTGTACCTGATGGGACCAGACAGTCGTGGTGTGAGCGGTGAATCAGTCGATGCACAGCAACCATAAGTCAGCCAGTAAAAACAGGCCAGTACAGACAGATGAATTCAGTTTTTTTCAGGCTGTGTTTTCACAAGGCCTGTAAAACATGATAAAACCTTAATCTTGCTTCTAGCCTTGCTGGCTAACTGGTCTGTTGCAAGCCGCTCATGAAATAACGCTTTAATGAGTGCGCCCCTTAATATGTAATGCTTAAATAATCTGTATTTGCAAGGAAACCCTGCCCCTATGATAAAGCCGCGCTTACGCCAGCAGCTTGCCGAGCTAACCGCCATTCCCAGCATTTCCTGTACCATGCCGGAGCAGGACATGTCGAATGTGCCGGTGATTGAAACACTGGCAAACTGGTTTGAAAGTGCCGGTTTTATTTGCGAAATCATGCCGGTTGCGCCCGGCAAGGCCAACCTGATTGCCGTTCGTGCCGGAACTGACCCGCAGGCACAGGGTGGGCTGGTGCTGGCTGGCCATTCGGACACGGTTCCGTTTGACCAGAACCTGTGGAAAAACGATCCCTTTAGCATGACAGAACGCAATGGCAAGCTATATGGGCTTGGCATGGCGGATATGAAAGGCTTTTTTGCCCTGATTCTGGATGCCGTGGCCAACTATGCCAGGACACCATTTCGGGCGCCGCTGATTGTAATTGCCACCTGTGATGAAGAAACCTCAATGGCTGGTGCCCGCGCCTTGATGGAACAATCCAAAGGACAAGGACGTTTTGTGCTGATTGGTGAGCCGACCAACCTAAAACCTGCGCGCCTGCACAAGGGTGTGATGCTGGAACGCGTGGTGATTACTGGCAAGTCCGGCCATTCCAGCGATCCCGAACTGGGCCGCAATGCCATTGATGCCATGCATGAAGTGGTCAACCGCCTGCAACAATTTCGCACCAGCCTCAAAAACATCCAGCAGCCGCTGTTTCCAGTGCCGTATCCCACCCTGAATCTGGGCTGTATTCATGGTGGCGACAATCCCAACCGCATTTGTGGCCTGTGTGAATTGCAGTTTGATGTGAGGCCACTGCCCGGCATGGAAATTGAAAATATTCGCGCTGATATTCGCCACCTGCTGAAAGGAATCGAACAGCAGTTTGGCGTCAGCATGCTGTATGAACCAGCCACTGCAGGTTCCGGTGCTGCCGAAACCCCAGCCAACTCACCATTTGTGCAAAAAATTGAAGGCCTCTTGGGAGAAACTGCCGGTGCAGTATCATTTGGCACAGAAGCACCGTATTTTCGGGCGCAAAACATGGATACCGTGATTCTGGGGCCGGGCAATATTGAACAGGCACACCAGCCGGATGAATATCTGGAAATTAAAAATATTTCACCCATGCTGTTATTATTAAACCAGTTGATTCATTACTATTGCGTTCAGGGCAATGCCCGGCTTTAAAATCCATCGGGTTCGTTATATAACGTGTTATCCCTTTTTTATAGCAATTCTGGTGAAAGAATTTGCCGGATTTAACAGGTAGACCATACTTGCCATGACAGACGAATTTTTGTGTCCAGACACCATGACAGAACAATACGTTCACTGGTTCCGTAACTCTGCGCCCTACATCAATGCCCATCGTGACAAAACTTTTGTGCTGATGTTTGGTGGCGAAGCGGTAAACCATGAGAACTTTCGCAACATTATCCATGATATTGCCCTGCTACACTCACTGGGCATTCGCCTGATTCTGGTGCATGGTGCGCGTCCGCAAATCAATGAAAACCTGATTGAATATAATCTGGAAACTCCATTTCATAATGACCTGCGTATTACCACCCGTGAAGCATTGCGCTGCGTGCTGGATGCGGTGGGTTCCATTCGTCTGGAAATTGAAGCCTTGTTGTCCATGGGTCTGGCCAATTCGCCCATGTATGGGGCGCGCATTGATGCAGTATCCGGTAATTTTGTGACCGCACGTCCGTATGGGGTACGCGATGGCGTGGATTATCAGCTCACGGGTGAAGTGCGCTCGGTGGATGTCGATGCGCTGCAAAAAAGTCTGGCCAACCGCAATATCATCGTGCTTGGCCCAACTGGCTACTCCACCACAGGTGAAGTATTCAACCTGCTTGGGGAAGAAGTGGCGGTTAAAACAGCCATTGCCCTCAAGGCCGACAAGCTGATTTTTCTGGGTGAAAAAGAAGGCATTAGCGATGATGACGACCGCTTGCTGCGCGAACTGATTCCCAATGAAGTGGAAAAATACCTGCGTAACAAACCGCTGGACAGTGAATTGCTGCTGCACATGAAAGGTGCTGCTGATGCCTGCCGGGGTGGCGTGCGCCGGGTGCATATTATTTCCTATGCGCGTGATGGCGCGCTGCTCCAGGAACTGTTTACCCGTGATGGTTCCGGCACCTTGATTAGCCATGACCCATATGAAGAAATCCGTACTGCGGATATTGACGACGTGGTGGGCCTGATTGAACTGCTGCGCCCACTGGAAGAAGAAGGCATCCTGGTGTATCGCTCGCGTGAACGGCTGGAAACCGAAATTGACAAGTTTGCCGTGATTGAACGCGATGGCATGATTGTGGGTTGTGCCGCCATGTATCCAATTCCAACCACGGGTGATGAAGTGCACGCCGCCGAAATTGCCTGTGTTGCGGTGCATCCCAACTACCGTAGTGGCAACCGGGGTGCCGAGCTGCTGGACTATCTGGAAGCCAAGGCACGCAGCAAAGGCATCCGTGACTTGTTTGTGCTCACCACCCGTACTGCGCACTGGTTTATTGAACAGGGCTTTGAGCCGGTACCCGTTGAAGCACTGCCCAATGCCCGGCAAGCGCTGTATAACTATCAGCGCAACTCCAAAATCTTTAAAAAGATGATTTAGTTAAATTGAATAGGACTTATAAAATATTATATTAGTCCTATTTTTCATTTTTAGTCTTAAATCAATTATTAATTAAGAAAATTTCTGATATGCAACTCAATAGAGATACTATTTTTACTGCTTTTTTTATAATTGTTATATTTTTAGGTTTATACTTTTTTGGAATTACCTACTCTTTAATGGGTAAATATACCAAAGAAGGATCAAAAATTCCTAATAAAGAATACTCTATTAAACTTAATAATAAAGGCAGTATTCGTTATATAACTCCAGAACAAAGTGAAAAATTAAATAATAATACTTTAATAGACTTCTTTCATAAGTTGTACCAACTCGCCTTCGACAGGCTCAGGCAGCGTTGGTTGAGCTTGTCGAAACCAGACTTATGCAAGAGATCTAATGTTATTTATTTTCTTTCCCTTAATATTAGTGATGGGAGGATTTCTAGATTATAAGAAGGGTTTGCTTAAAGATAATTCAGCAATATTTATTAAAAAGAATGATCGTTAATTCTTTCTAACCCCTATGCTGAATTTCTTGAATTTATTTTGGCTATCAAACTATTGATGCTTTCCCTTAAATATTTCAGCCACGATTTCAAAGCTTCTTAACCGGTCTGTAAACTCATATAAATCACCAGTAAAAATCAATTCATCCGCCTTGGTTTGCTGCACAATATCTGTGAGTCGCCGCTTGATTTTCTCTGGCCCACCAATGGCCGCCATGCCTAAAAAACTATTTAAGCTGGCTTGTTCATGCGGATTTAATTCACGCATCTGCCGGGTTGGCGGCTGGCTTTTAATACTCTTGCCCTGCATCAGGTTTAAAATGCGCTGGTACAAACTGGTGGCCAGATATTCAGCCTGTGCATCGCTGTCTGCTGCAATCAATGGTACGCCCAGCATCACATACGGTTTGTCCAGTACCTTGGAGGGCTGAAAATTTTCCCGATATAGCTTGATGGCATCCATCATAAAGCGCGGTGCAAAATGCGAGGCAAAGGCATATGGCAAACCCTTAGCGGCTGCCAGTTGCGCACTAAACAGGCTGGAACCCAATAGCCAGAGTGGCACATGCGTACCTTGCCCCGGTACGGCCTTAATACGCTGGTCGGGTTGTGGCTCGCCCAGTAAAGCTTGAATCATGCTCACATCTTCGGGAAATTCTTCAGCAGTTTCCAGATGATTGCGACGCAAGGCACGCGCTGTATATTGATCAGCGCCGGGTGCACGACCCAGCCCCAGATCAATCCGGTTGGGATATAAAGTGGCCAGCGTGCCAAATTGCTCAGCCACCACCAGTGGTGAATGATTGGGTAGCATGACACCACCGGAACCCACACGAATGGTTTGGGTGTTAGCCGCGAGATAGCCAATCAACACGGCAGTGGCCGAACTGGCAATGCCGTCCATGTTGTGGTGTTCAGCCACCCAAAAACGGGTATAGCCCAGTTGTTCTGCATGCTGTGCCAGCGCCAGTGAGTTTTTAAGGGCTGTAGCTGCATTACTATCATCGCGGATAGGTGCCAGATCGAGAATCGAATATTTGCAGGATAACAAAACCGACATAAGGGTTCCTCATAAGCGCAGATAAATCCCAAAACAGGAATCCAGGACTAGAAAAATATGCCTAAAGTGTAGCGGGTTTTATCTATCACACCGCCTGCAATTACATAAACATTAAAAACACAGCATTTCTTAACAGCCAGCAGCGCCAGTTTGCTTTAGGGTGAAATCATCAACTCAGCACATGGAGGAACACGATGTCTCACAAGCAAAACCAGCCTGCAGGCGGTCATAATGTAAAACAAGTGAACGGCCAGCTGGTACAGGATCATGGTGGTAATGATCAGGACAACCGCAATCAAAGTACGCGTGACCAGCGTAATAAAGGCCAGGGGCCGGAAGGCGGCCAGACCAACCACAATAACTATCAGCAATCACGCCGATAGTGAATTTTGCCAAGAATCAGAAAGCATGGGTTTGGCCCATGCTTTTTGTTTTAAATGAGTAGAAATAAAGAAGATTAATAACGAAACTTGATTTCGACCAGATGAAAACCAAACTGGCTTTTAATCGGGCCATGGATTACTTTTTCCGGCTTGGTAAACACCACTGTATCAATTGGTTTGACTAACTGGCCTTTTTTAATTTCACCCAGCTCGCCACCTCTTTTGGCCGAATTACAGGTCGAGTGCTGCTTGGCCAGTTTGGCAAAATCAGCGCCATTGGCCAGTTGGGCTTTCAGCTGTTCGGCCTGTTCACGGGTTTTGACCAGGATATGACGGACGATGGCGGGCATGAGGATGCTCTGATAAAAAATTAATGAATCGATTATTTATAAGCGTGCTGTCGGCATGCGCTGGCTTAACCAGCATAATAGCTGGGCAAGGGTTTCATCATGGCCAATGTCATTGAGCAACTCATGATAACCACCCTCAACCGTATACAGCGTCTTATCTAAGGCCGCAATGGTAGCTAAAAATCGCGTGCTGCTTAGATAAGGAACGAGTTTGTCCTTAGTGCCGTGCATCAGTAATACGGGCGTTGTCCAATCTTTATAATGCGGCCAATTGGGATGCGACAGCTTGGACAAACTGGCGCCAACCTGTAAAGGCACGCTACCATGATACATCAGCGCATCATTGGTTGCATGGTTCACCTGTGACTTAATACGAGATAAATATTTGGCTTTTAGCGGCGGCTGAACAGGAACAGACGGAAAAACCTTAGCAAGCGGCTGCGATAATATGCGCACTGGCGCAGGTATATTCATATCTAGCGCGGCACTGCTTAATATCACGCCTTGAATACCTTCAGACTGCTGAACCACACTGCTAGCAGTGACCAATCCACCCAAAGAATGCCCCATTAGAAAAATGGGTAACGGCTGTGCTGCCAGTTTACGCCGTGCCGCTAGATGATCTTGCACCGCTTGTGTCACGTCAACATGCCCTCGTTTACCAGAGGAATAACCATGACCATGCAAATCGATAGCATAAACAGAAACCCCTTGTGCCTGTAAATGCCCAATGAGGTGACTATATTGCTGCGCATATCGCTGTGCATATTCACCATAACCATGTTGTAGCAGTAGTACAGCGCGTGGATG
Organism: Alkanindiges illinoisensis; assembly: GCF_004377485.1. Lineage (GTDB taxonomy): Bacteria > Pseudomonadota > Gammaproteobacteria > Pseudomonadales > Moraxellaceae > Alkanindiges > Alkanindiges illinoisensis_A. Next base: position 153,528 of record NZ_SNTY01000036.1, on the reverse strand, counting down.
ATCTGCTTGCCACACATAGCCTTTAACGCCTGTGCCAATATCCCAGTCTTGCGGTGTATTGATATTATTGTTGGATACGGAGGCAGACATTATTTTCTCTTATCAGCAATTAATACGGCAAATAATGGCCGAATTTACTCATTTTTTATAGGATGGTTTAGAAAACTTGAGCTAATTTTTAAACTCTGTTAAATACTTTCTTCAAAGCGGTCGCTGTCTATGCGGTACACATGAAAACTTCGCTCAATGGTGACGCCCAAGCCAAACTCAATCATGAGTGAAGTCAAGCGATCACCATCGATGAGCACGATGCCAGATTTTTTAGCGGATTCTATAGCTTCTTTACTAAAACTAGATGTTGTAATAAACACACCTTTTTTAGCTACTTGATCTGCCAATGCGCCTTTAAATTGCTGAATATCTGGGCGACCGATTGTGTTTTCCCACCGCTTGGCTTGAATGTAAATTTTGTCTAAACCTAATCTGTCTTCACTAATAATGCCATCAATACCACCATCGTTGGTTTTACCAATGGCTTGTGCAGCATCTTGATGTGAACCGCCATAACCCATCGCGACCAGTAGATCGACAACTAGGCGCTCAAAGAAGGCTGGACTATTTTCTTTTATTAACTTTAACAAATCACTTTTAATTGTACGTTTTAATAGCTCTGCATTATCTTGCAACATCTCCTCAGGAGTTCTAGTTTCTTCTAATAATGAAAAATTCGGTGAATTGGAATCAGGTTTCAAATTTTGATTATTTATACTTAAATCGCCCGATTTATACTGAGCAAAACTTTCAAATTGCATTAAATATTCATTGTTAATAGCAGATAATTGTGACAGATCAATGGAATGTCCTACAGGACTTAACTCACAAAAGCCTCTTTTAGGTTGTTGAATAAGGGCTGCTTTAACTAAGTAAGTTTTTGCCCAACCTACTCGATCATAGAATACAGTTTTTGTGCCACTTGGAAGCATTAAACTTAGCTCTTCGCTTGTTAGGCCTGATCTATCAGATAGAATTTGCGTTGCTTCACTCAATTTAATTGGTTTTTTTTGTTCAGCCAATAGCTTCATTAATGGCAACATTAGTTGGTTATATGTCGGCAAAGTCACTTTTTTCTCATTAAGTTTCTAATTTAAAAATAGTATAAACAAAAAAGGACCCTTTCGCGCCCCTCTTCATAAGTAGCTCTACTTCAAACCCCAGCTGCCGCGAGCAAAGCTCTTGGCGTAAATTCGGCTGAAAGCGTTGCTTTCAGAAATCCCACTGCCGCAGGCGTAGCCTTTGGCGTAAAACTGGCAAGCGGCAGCGCCGCTTGAAATCCCTACTGCCGCAGGCATAGCCTTTGGCGTAATTTTGGCTGAGAGCAATGCTCTCAGAAACCCCAAAATTACTCCCATTCAATCGTTGCTGGTGGCTTACTGCTTACATCGTAGACCACCCGCGATACCTCCTTGATTTCATTCATGATGCGATTGGAAATGGTTTCTACTAAATCATACGGCAGGTGGGCAAAACGCGCGGTCATAAAGTCCACAGTTTCTACCGCACGCAGCGCAATCACCCATGCATAACGACGACCATCACCCACTACACCCACCGATTTCACCGGCTGGAATACCGCAAAGGCCTGTGCCGTTTTGTCATACCAGCCACTGGTGCGCAGTTCCTGCATAAAAATATCATCGGCACGGCGCAGGATGTCGGCATATTCCTTTTTCACTTCGCCCAGAATACGCACACCAAGGCCTGGACCCGGGAACGGATGGCGGTAAATCATACTGTGTGGCAAGCCTAATGTCGTGCCCAGCTTGCGCACTTCATCCTTAAACAGGTCGCGCAATGGCTCAACCAGATCAAAGGCCAGATCATCCGGCAAGCCGCCCACATTATGATGCGACTTGATCACATGCGCCTTGCCCTGTTTACTGGCCGCTGATTCAATCACGTCAGGATAAATGGTGCCTTGGGCCAGGAACTTGACGCCTTCCAGCTTGCGCGCTTCTTCGGTAAACACCTCAATAAATTCGCGGCCAATGATCTTGCGCTTTTTCTCTGGATCTACTTCACCCGCCAGTGCAGACAGGAAACGTTGTTCGGCATCAGCACGAATCACGCGAATCCCCATGTTTTCAGCAAACATTTGCATGACCTGATCACCTTCATGCAGGCGCAGCAGGCCGTTATCCACAAACACACAGGTGAGCTGGTCGCCAATCGCCTTATGTAACAGCGCTGCCACGACTGAGGAATCCACGCCACCAGACAGGCCCAGTAACACTTTTTCCTCGCCAATCTGCTCACGCAACTGCTCAACACGCAACTCAATAATATGCTCTGGTGTCCACAAATTACCGCAGCCACAAATCGTATGCACAAAGCGTGAAATCAGTGCTTCACCTTGCAGGGTATGAGTGACTTCCGGGTGGAACTGGACGCCGTAAAAATTGCGGGTTTCATCACTCATGGCGGCAATCGGGCAACTTGGCGTGCTGGCACTGATCTTAAAGCCTTCTGGCAGCGCCACTACCTTGTCACCGTGGCTCATCCACACGCGCAGTTGCTTGGGTGCATCTTCAATGCCGGCAAACAGGCGATCCGGGAATTCATGGATCACATCGGCGCGACCAAATTCCTGAAAGTCGCTGGACTGCACATCACCGCCCAGTTGCATGGCCATGGTTTGCATGCCATAGCAAATCCCCAGTACCGGCACGCCCAGATTAAATACCACTTCTGGCGCACGCGGGCTGCCCTCAACCGTGGTGCTTTCCGGCCCGCCAGACAGAATAATGCCGCTGGGTGCAAAGGCACGAATGTCATCCTCGCTCATGTCATAAGCGTACATTTCGGAATACACACCGGCTTCACGCACACGACGGGCAATCAGCTGGCTGTATTGCGAGCCAAAATCCAGAATAAGAATACGGTCCCCAGTGATGGACGTATTGATTTGCGCATTAATTTGAGCAGTGGGCTGATTAGCAGTCATGGCAGGCGGCTTCAAATAAAAGGAAAAATTTAGCGCGTTATTCTAGCATTTTTATTGGATGACGCGAAGGTTTGGCACATAATTTGGGCGCCACGCACAAAGCCTTACCAAAAGCAGCAGTCCCACAGCACTGTGTTGGCCTGTTTCATGCTACATCTAGTTCATGTCTGAATGATGATTGATGTCTGCCATCACTCACTGACAGGAGGGCAAACCAATGAAAATCATTGTGCTGGGTGCTGGGGTTATTGGCGTGACTGCGGCCTGGTTTTTACGGCAAAAAGGCTTTGAAGTTGTGGTGATTGAGCGGCAAGCCGGGGCGGGTCTTGAAACCTCGTTTGCCAATGGCGGCCAGATTTCAGTGTCGCATGCCGAGCCTTGGGCCAATCCAGGAGCGCCCAAAAAAGTACTGCAATGGCTAATGAAAGAAGATGCGCCGTTATTATTTCGCCTGCGCGCCGACCTGTTGCAATGGCGCTGGGGCATGCAGTTTTTAAGGGAATGTACACCAGAGCGAACCCGGCATAATATTATTCAAATTGTTAATCTGGGCACCTATTCACGGGCCAGCCTGCAACAGTTACGCCGTGATACCGGCCTTCATTATGATGAGTTAAGCAAAGGTATTTTGCACTTTTATACCAGTGAACAGGAATTTGCAGCAGCACTCGAACCCGCTAAAATTATGCGTGAATTTGGCTGTGACCGCCATGTGATTAGCGCACAGGAAGCGATTGCACTGGAGCCTGCATTGGCGTCCATCCAGCACCAGATTGCTGGCGCCACCTATACCGCCGCCGATGAATCCGGTGATGCGCACCAGTTTACCCAAAACCTTGCCAAGCTCTGTGCGGCTCAAGGCGTGCAATTTCTATATAACACCACCATTCTGGGTTTAATGGCTACTAGCCAGCAAATCACCGGGGTCAACATCCGTAATGAACAGGGTGAGCAAACCTTAACGGCTGACAACTATGTGCTAGCGCTGGGCAGTTATAGCCCGCAACTGGTTAAACCGCTGGGTCTGGACTTGCTGATTTATCCCGCCAAGGGTTATTCAGCCACTTTTCCTATTCTTCAGGCGGACAAAACACCCAGTGTTAGCCTGACCGATGATGAATTCAAGCTGGTATTTTCCCGGCTGGGAGACCGCTTGCGGGTGGCAGGCACTGCTGAACTCAATGGCTATAGCACCGAACTCAATGAGGTGCGCTGCAAAGCCATTACCCGGCGCGTCATGCAGTTATTCCCTGAAGCAGTGGATATAAACCGGGTGCAATACTGGACAGGTTTGCGCCCTGCCACCCCATCCAATGTGCCTTATATTGGCCGCTCAAAAATTGCCAACCTATTTTTAGATACAGGCCACGGCACGCTGGGCTGGACGCATGCCTGTGGTTCGGGCCGGACGCTGGCTGATATTGTGGCTGGACAAAAACCGGAAGTGGACTTTGCCTTTTGCGGGTTTTAAAGCCAAAAGAAGGCCAAGTAGCTCCCCAGATTTAATGATTAAACCGCTTTCACCACCTGTGCCATTTTTGGCTGGCTGGGCAAACTGTGTCGTACAATCCGCCATAGCACCTGTCCAAACTGCTTGCGAAAGCTGCCGGTATTGTAATGAATCCCATAGCGCTCGCAAATTTCCTGAACTTTAGGCGCAAGCTTGGCATAGCGATGGGCCGGAATATCTGGAAACAGGTGGTGCTCAATCTGGTGGCTTAAATTACCGGACAGTAAATGCAGCAGCTTGCCGCCACTTAAATTGCTTGAGCCACGAATCTGGCGATAATACCAGTGGCCCCGGCTTTCGTTTTCCACGACTGCCTTGGGGAAAAGCTCGGCATCTTCAGTAAAATGACCACAGAAAATAATGCTGAATGTCCACAGGTTACGCATGCCATTGGCCGCGAGGTTACCCAGAAATACCGGTAAAAATGACGGCCCGGCAATTACTGGAAAAACGACATAGTCCTTCACCAGTTGCCGCATGATCTTTTGCCGGGTGGGCTGCCAGCGCGCCATAAACTCCTGCTTGCTCATGCGGCCTTGCAGGTATTTACCAATTTCAAGGTCCTGAATGGCAACACCCCACTGAAACAGCATGGCCAGCGTCATTGCATACAATGGCTGTCCCAGATAAAACGGATGCCAGCGTTGTTCAGGAAAAATACGCAGCAAGCCATAGCCCACATCGTCATCCATACCTTTAACATTGGTATAGGTGTGATGCTTGAAATTATGGGTTTTACGCCAATTGTCGCTGGTGCCCACGGTATCCCACTCGTAGCTTTTGCCCTGCAAGGCCGGATCATTCATCCAGTCATACTGACCATGCATCACGTTATGCGCCAGTTCCATGTTTTCCAGAATCTTGGCAATACCCAGCAAGGTGGTGCCAGCCAGCCATGCCGGTGGAAACCAGCCCAGAAACAATAAGCCACGCCCGGCCATGGCGGTATAGCGCACAGACGCCACAATCTTGCGGATATATTTGGCATCGGCTTCGCCCAGATCAGACAGGGTTTGCGCGCGCAAGGCATCCAGTTCAGCCGCCAGCATGTCCAGCTCGGCCGCATTTAAAGAACGGCTCTTTTGGCTCTTGGGTAACTTGAACTTGGGCTTTTTTAATAACATGGCACAGTGTCCTCTTCTGTATTTGGTTTAATGTGTTGCAATCTTTTTGGCCAAGGCACACTAATGGTTTAAATGTCCAGTACCAGATCACTGCTTGCACGACTCACACACACACGCAAGGCTGGATGTTCATCATGCTGAGATTCACCGGAAATCAGGTGCTGGGTACTGCCAGAAACCTTATGGCAGGCACAGGTGTTGCACAGGCCCATACGGCAACCGCTGGGATGATTGATGCCTTCTGCTTCCAGCGCAGCCAGAATGGACTGCCCAACAGGCACGGTTAAAATACGGTTTTGCTGTTGCAGGGTGATTTGTACGGTGTTGCATTTTGTGGCCTCCGCATCCGCAGGGATTTGCGGTGGCGAAAAGGCTTCGGCCTGAAACGAGGCCACCTGGGCTTGCAATATTTGCTGCGCGCTACCAACAAACCCTGCCGGTCCACAAGCCAGCACATGGCTATTTTTCAGGTCTTCCTGCTGGGCAAACTGGCTGGCCTCAATCCGGCCACTACGCTCATACGGCTGGCGTTGCTCTTGCTGGGTATGATCTTGCTGGGTCAAATACAAATGCAGGGAAAAATTGGGCTGGATTTTGGGCAGGGCCAGCAATTCCTGAATAAAGCAGGCTTCTTCACGGCGGCGCACCCAGTAATGCAGTTGTACGGTCTGTTTGCTGGGAAATAGCCCGCCCTTGGCCGCTTGCCGGGCATATTGGCGCAGCAGGCTGATCATGGGAGTAATGCCGCTGCCTGCTGCCAGCAGTAATACAGGCTGTTGCAAAGCAGGCCACTGAAACTCACCAAACGGCTGGCCCAGATACAGCACATCACCTTCACGCGCTTGCAGGCACAACCAGTTACTCAGACGTCCGCCTTCTACCTGCTTGACAGTAATGGCCAGCAAGCCCGGCTGCTCAGGCACCTGACTGGTACTATAACTGCGCGCAACACGCACTCCATTAATCTCGGTAGCCACACTTATATGCTGGCCAGCTTGCGGTATCACCACATGACGGTTGGGTTTTAGGATTAATGTCACACTGTTACTGGCAGCTTCCTCACGACCCACAATTCTGGCCATAGGCTGATCCAGCGACCATAGCGGATTAAACTTGCTAGCCCAGAAATTCACCACATTAGGATCCATGGCAATATCAGCAAAGCCACGCAAGCGTTGCCATAGCGCCAACCCGGTCCTTGAGTCACCGGAGCTTGACGGCAAGATATCTGGTGAAGCAGGCTGGCTATTAAGCATGGCAAAACCTTGATCAATTGAGTACAGATTAGTTATTATACAGGTGTATAGACAGTTGTATATTATCTTTTTCGGTTTTTTGTCTTTATAATGAAACTGTCTTGTTAAGTAATCCGTCATTTATGCCATTGCCTGCCGCTGCAACCACTGGTGATCTGGAAAACCGTGCTCCACAAGGACGACGGGTAACGATCAGCCGGGCAGAAATTATTGATGCTGCCTTAAAACTACTGGGGCCGCACCGCAGTGTATCAAGCTTAAGTCTTCGTGAAGTGGCGCGCGAAGCAGGCATTGCGCCCAACAGTTTTTACCGGCATTTCCGGGATATTGATGAACTGGCCATTGCCCTGATTGAACAGGCTGGTAGTGCCTTACGCAGCATTATTGGCACAGCACGGCAACGTGCCTCGCGTGAGCGCAGCGTAGTACAAAGCTCCATGGAAGTGTTTATGGAACAGTTACGGCTAGAACAAGGCAACCTGCCCCTGTTATTGCGTGAGGGAAAAGTGGGCTCGGCAGCCTTCAAGCAGGCCGTGGAACAACAGCTATGTTTTTTTGAAACTGAGCTTAAGGAAGATCTGGTACGGCTGGAACAGTTGCATGGCAACCAGTTGTATGCGCCCGAACTGGTGGCCAAGGCCATTACCCGGCTGGTGTTTGCCATGGGTGCCAATGCCATGGAACAGGATAGCGACAGCCAGAACCGTATTCTGGCGCAAACCGTTGACATGATTCACATGATCATTGCCGGTTCACGCCACATGGCCAACCGTGATTCATAGCCGACCGTGATCCATAGCTGGTTGATGCGATTTATCTTTACTCAATAATCAGACCATTAAAACATTCACTAATCACTGAGTTTTCTGTTCAGCTTAAATCCTAACGATGCTCAGGATTAAGCCAGTCTTATTTATTTTGTATTCCCCCAGACAAGCTAATGACAGTCCGGCAGACTATTGTTAGCATTTGTTGCAAATTTTGCCTGATACCGCCTAAATGGAACTGATTGATTTTATCCTGCATGTTGACCAGCACCTGCTTGAATTTGTTCGTGATTACGGCACCTGGGTTTATGCCATCCTGTTTTTAATTATTTTTGTGGAAACCGGCCTGGTGGTCATGCCACTGCTTCCCGGTGACAGCCTGCTGTTTGCGGCTGGTGCCATTGCTGCCACGGGTGCAATGGATCCGGTATTGCTCAGCATCCTGCTCTTTATTGCTGCGGTAATGGGCGACTCTCTCAATTACCAGATTGGCCGCTACATTGGCCCGCGTGTATTTAGCATGAACCTGCGTTTTATCAAGCGCGACCATTTGCTAAAAACCCAGTCGTTCTTTGAAAAACATGGCGGCAAGACCATTATTTTTGCCCGTTTTTTACCCATTATCCGCACCTTTGCCCCATTCATTGCCGGGGTTAGCCATATGCAGTATTCACGTTTTTTAATGTTTAACGTGATTGGCGGTGCTGCATGGATTTTGTCATTTGTATGGCTGGGTTTCTTTTTTGGCAACTTGCCGGTAATCAAGGATAACTTTACCTACGTTATTTTTGCCATTATTGGCATTAGCATGTTGCCTGCGGTGCTGGAAATGCTGCGCCAGTACTGGCCAAACAATAAGCCCAAGGCAAAGAATTAGTCATATTTAGATACAAAACTGATAAGCTCAGCAGTATCTCAGTGGGTGGATTATTTTAGTTGGGTTAAGCTGTGCAAACGGCTATCCCAAAGTGTTCACCTCCTGTAAGCTTTGTTTCATAGTTAACTCAACCATTATTTAAAATAAGTCATTGATAATAAATATATTTATTTAAAAATTCAGGATGTTTCTGTTTATTTCAAGGCGCAACATAAGCGTGTAAAACCGAACACAAAATAAACAGCCCAATTTTTTTAAGCGCTTATATTAAAAAAACAAATTTTATAAATGGAGAATTCATCATGTTTCGTTGGGCAATCATTTTTGCAGTTATCGCCTTAATTGCAAGCTTGTTAGGTTTCGGTGGTGTAGCCGGTCTATCTCAAGACTTTGCTATTATCTTCCTGGTTGTGGCTATTATTCTGGCTGTGGTGGCCTTTGTTAGCCGTGGCAGAATGCCTTAACCCGCAGATTTCCTGTAAAACAAAAGGTTTTGGTGATCATGTCTTACATGATCCAGTGAACCAGACAAAAAAGCGGCCTCGGTCGCTTTTTTGCTAGTTGTACTTTTTAAGCGCCTCGCTCTCAACTTCTTATAGCAAATTTAACTGCTCCTAGTTTTATTATTAAATTTCTCTACTGAAACTTTGCAGCTAAAAGACGCCTTTATCAATAATACTGCATGTAATTGGCAAACAATGCCGTTTTTCTCTTAAAAACGATGCTTTCGGATTTTGAAGAATGCCATTAGCCATGTCACTATGTTTTTCGCTGCTGGGGTTTTAATATCTTTTGCACTGAACCTGAATAATAAATCCTGAGAGACATGATGAATAATTTTACTAACTTGTCGGCCAACCCTTGCTACGAAGTCATTATAATGGGCGGCGGTTTTGCCGGGCTTGGCGCAGCTATTCAGCTTAAGCAGGCCGGAATTGAAAACTTTATTTTGCTGGAAAAAGCCGCTGAGCTGGGCGGTGTCTGGCGTGAAAACACCTATCCGGGCTGTGCCTGTGATGTGCCCTCCAGCCTGTATTCCTATTCCTTTGCACCCAATCCGCACTGGAGCCGGATATTTGCCGGACAGGCCGAAATCAAGCAATACCTGCAAGATACTGCCGAGCGCTATGCAATCATGCCGCATGTGCGCTTTGGCCATGAAGTGCTGTCGGCACACTGGTCGGATACCACAGATTGCTGGACGGTTGCCACCACTCAGGGTGAATTTTGTGCGCGCTTTGTGATCATGGCCTGTGGCCCCATGCATGAGCCAGTATTTCCCAAGGTAAAAGGCATTGATAGCTTTACTGGCGAGATTTTTCACTCCTCACGCTGGCGCCATGACATTGACTTAACCGGCAAGCGGGTGGCAGTCATTGGCACCGGTGCGTCGGCCATTCAGTTTGTGCCACAGATCCAGCCCAGGGTAAAACAGCTCAGCGTTTTTCAGCGCACGCCACACTGGGTATTGCCCAAAATGGACAGCAGCCTGCCTAAACCTGTACAGCAGTTATTCCGCTTCCTGCCCTTAACCCAGCAAGCCATGCGCAGTACGGTCTATGCGATTTTTGAAAGCTTAAACGGCGGCATGCAAAGCCCCGCTGCCATGCGCCAGTTCCAGCGATTGGCTCGTTTTAACCTTCACTATGCCATTAAAGACCCGGCCCTGCGTCGCAAGCTAACGCCCAATTATGTGATTGGCTGCAAGCGCGTGCTGCAATCCAATGACTGGTATCCGGCACTGGCACAGCCCAATGTTGAGATCATTGCCAGTGGCTTGCAGGAAATTCACGGTAATACCCTGATTGCAGCAGATGGCAGCAGCACTGAAGCAGATGTGATTATTCTGGGAACCGGCTTTGAAATTGCCGAGCCACCGATTGCCCAGCGTATTTATAACCGGCACGGACAAAATATGGCTGATGTCTGGCAAGGCAGTCCGGAAGGTTACATGGGCACCATGGTGGCTGACTGTCCTAACGGCTTTTTGATGTTTGGGCCTAATATTGCTGTGAGTTCCTCGGCATTTATTATTATTGAAGCGCAACTGGCCTATATCATGGATGCGATCCGGCAAGCCCGCCAGCATGACATTCGCAGTATTGAACCAGACCCGGAACGTATTGCTGCTTTTAACAGTCGCGTGCAGGATGCCTTAAAAAATACCGTCTGGAACAGTGGTGGATGCAGCAGCTATTTTATTGACCGTAACGGCCGTAACAGCACCGTATGGCCTTGGACAACCTTTAAAATGCGCCAGCAACTCAGCCATTTTAACCTGAATGAATACCTGCTGGATCAACATGCCGGTGAAGTGGCTGAAAGCTAACCAGACGGCACTCATCAGGCAAAGGTAACATTTTCAATTCAAAAAGGCCATCTAAACTGTACTGGTTACCCTGTTTTTTTGGCTACACTGCTGCAAGTTTTATTGAATAAAAACAGCTTAGTGGAGAAACTTTAATGGCACAGCCTGCAATTGACTCACATGAAGTGCGCTATACCTCGCCTGAAGGTACGACGCTGGTTGGACATCTGGCACTGCCGAAGGAAACCAACGGTACTGTTCCCGGCATTATTGTTTGCCCGGAATGGTGGGGGCTAACCCCTTATCCCAAGCAACGTGCTGAAGAACTGGCGGCACAGGGTTATGCGGCACTGGCTATTGATGTGTACGGTGATGGCAAAGTGACCGATCAGGCCAGCCAGGCCAATGAATGGATGAGTGACCTGCTGGCCAATCAAGATTTACTGATGCAACGTGCCAAGGCCGGGCTTGATTTTCTGGCGGCACAAGCCGAAGTGGATGCAAGCCGCATGGCAGCCATTGGGTTTTGCTTTGGCGGCAAAATTGCACTGGACATGGCACGCGAAGGTTATGACCTCAAAGGCGTGGTGAGTTTTCATGGTAATTTAAGCCCTAAATTACCTGCCAAAGCCGGTCAGGTAAAAGCTGAACTGCTAATTGAACATGGTGCAGAAGACAGTATGGTTTCCATGCAAAGTCTGGAGCAGTTCAGGCAGGAAATGGATGCAGCACAAGTGCGCTATCATGTGGATGTGTATCCGGGTGCCAAACATGGCTTTACCAATCCGGTGGCTGATGACCGTGCGCGCCTGAATGGCATTGATCTGGGCTTTAACGCGCAGGCTGCCGAGCAATCCGGTCAGGCTATGCTGGCATTTTTTAAGCGAATTTTTAAATAAGCCAGTATAGGTGTAACCTGTTCAAGCGTTGATGCAAAGCCCGTGACTCTGGGTAATCTCAGGGTCACTTTTAATATGGTGGTTTTCTTTATTTATATTAAATTTAAATCAATCAAACTCTAATTTTCTCTAGTCATGCATCACTTAAAGCTTAGCCTGCAACCACTCATTAATTTCCTTATATTCCAGTAAGAATGGCGAAAGCCCTAAAAACTGCTTTAGAAAAACTTCTAATGTTAAGATAACGTGTTCCAAGTCTTCAATTTCACAAAATTTTGGAACCCACTGCGTTCTGGCCAATTCCATTAAAAGCTCACAGGTGATATAGCAATTTTTATGATGAGGAATAAGGAGAATATTTGTTTCTACCCCTTGTTCATAAAGACTGATGATCGCCTTTTCACCTAATTTTAAAGAATTAATAACACCTGGGACGTGCTCCAGAAAAACAGCCAGGTCAGTTCTTACATCAACATTCCATGATCTATCATCACAAACACATAATTTAAACTGTCCTGTTTCTGCTAATTGATCACAAGTATCCATTAAAAGCTCTCTATAATCAGTATCATAAGGCTTTTTAAAGTGCTGGGAACGCGTGGTTAAATTGGTTAAAAGCATATTCATGATAGCTACCTTATTATCTGGTAATTGTCCTTGAGGGTTTCTCGTTCGTCCCCATTAATAGCCTGAATTTTATAATTAAGTCTAAAACAGGTAGTGCCCGCTTGAACCCGATTCTGACCGAAGAACAACCTGCTGATTTTGCCACTCGCCTGCTGGACTGGTTTGACCAGCATGGCCGCCACGATTTGCCGTGGCAGGTGCGGGACAATCCATACAAGGTTTGGGTGTCGGAAATCATGCTGCAACAAACCCAGGTCAAAACGGTGCTGAATTACTTTGACCGCTTCATGCAGCGTTTCCCTACCGTTGAAACACTGGCACAGGCGAGCTGGGACGAGGTTGCACCGTATTGGGCAGGACTTGGCTATTATGCTCGGGCGCGTAACCTGCACAAGGCGGCTCAGCAGGTGGTGGCTCAAGGCGGCTTTCCAACCACATTAGACGGCTGGATGGCGCTATCAGGTATTGGCCGTTCTACCGCAGGCGCTCTCATGTCTTTGGGTTTGCAGCAATACGGCGTAATTATGGATGGCAATGTCAAGCGGGTGCTAAGCCGACATCAGGCGATTGCAGGCGACAGTATGTCTACACCTGTTATAGCACAGCTTTGGCAACTGGCCACACAGCTTACTCCCAAGCAACGTAATGCCGATTATACGCAAGCGATTATGGATCTGGGTGCGACCATTTGCACCAGTAAAAAACCCTTGTGCCTATATTGCCCGGTGGGTGAGGATTGCAAGGCTTACCAGCAAAACCGGGTACTGGATTTCCCGCAAAAAAAGGTGGCCAAAGCCACGCCAGAAAAACAGGCGTTTGTGATTATTCTGGAAAATAGCGAAACAGGACAATGGTTGTGGCAACAGCGCCCAAGTGAAGGCTTGTGGGGTGGCTTGTATTGCCTGCCGATTATAGAGCAACCAGAACTGGCAGCATTTGAAGCCCGGTTTTCACTTACCGCTGCGAGCAGCATGCCAATGGTTAAGCATTCATTCACCCACTTTACCTGGTTTTTAACACCGCAAGTCTTTGAGATAAATACTGCACAACTGGAAGGATTACAGCAATATTTTGTAGCCAGTCAGTGGCTGGATAAACAACAAGCCGTGGATAAGGGAATTCCAAAAGCCATGCTGAAAGTGCTAGGGCAATCTTAGAATTGCCTGACCTTTTAACCTTTACAAAAATTAAAATTTATTAACTCAACTTTACATTAAATCTAAAATTGCTAAACTTATGTTTTGATCACTATTTTTTCTGATCCATGAAAATAAAAATTTTTTCTTATTCTGTGTTTTGCATTAACCTCCTGCTTGGCAGCTTGCTGATCTCACAAATAAGTTATGCAGCTGATGAGAATTCTCACCTGTTTGACTATGCAAGCTGGTTCAATCCGAGTCTTGATCCAAAAGATAAAATCTTTGTGTCTATGGATGCCAAACGCGACAATGGCCTGCCCTGGATATTTTACTATTATATTGGTGCAGTGGATGGCGAAGAAGGTGAAACACGTTTTGAAGCCATGCCTGAAGGAATCCCGGTTGATCTAACCGATGCCTATATCGGCTTTAACAGCAAGTCAATGGGTAAAGGCGCGCCTAAAGATATTAAAATCCTTCAAGCTCTTTTATCAAAAAATCTGCCAGATCAGCATGTGTTGATAGAAGCCCCGGATCTCACACCTTATGATCCTCAGCAGTTACGCTATCAAACGTTATTAAAACCTTATAACAATCAAAGACTACTGCAAGAACCCGCCTCTTTTGGGCTTAGTCAGATCCGCTCAGAACATCTAAAACCAGTTGCTTTGTATATTGTCACTGGACAGGGGCCAATCCCTGATGAAATTCAGCAATTTATCGACCAGACTCATGGCTCATGGTTTCAGCGGTACCGTCATATCATTTTTTCCTTACTGATTGTGCTGGCTGCTTTTTATGGCTATTACCGTTACGCCAGCCGCTAATAACACCAGAGAAACCACAGTGAATTCCTTTATTAAATTTTTTGCGTTAAGTGTGCTGATCAGCCTGTTTTGTTTACCTACTTATGCAGCTTTAGAAACCAAGGTATTAGGTTTTAAACAAATTTCTGATTTTAACAGTCCTGTGCCTAGCCCAGAAAATACATTATCCCTAACAGCAGTTAATCCTAATTTACCGGTCTGGATTTGCCTTTATTATGTGGGACTTAAACAGGGTGATAACCGGGACGCCTATAACCAGATTGCGCTATACAGTGATGATCTTTTGCTCAGTAGTAATCCACAGGTAAACAAACTTCTGGCTGATGCCCTGCCAAATCGGCAGGAATTTGCACTGGATGAAAATAGTGATGTTGAAGACTTGCTGGACCAGCAGCTCGATACTTCAATTTCACCAGTCTTGCTGCCGATAGATGTTAATGCCAAAAAAATCAGGGTTTATAGTACGACTGCGGATTATACCCAAAGTATTGATGCAGATGGCACCCTCAAGCTGAGTGTGGTCAGCCAGCAACAGCAGGATTTCAAGCCGCTGGCAATCTATGTGATTGTAGGTCAGGGCGAGCAGCCTGAGGCTTTAACCAAGCTCAGGACTATAGATAATATGATGGATGGAGATTCCTTTAAGCGCTCACATCAGATGGCCATGCGTGAAGCATTTACCCCTCAGCTTAAACTGCTACTGATGATTGTGGCTTTTTGCGGCCTTTTCTATATGTACAAAAATAAAGACTAATCCATGGGTTATTATTGAAATCAGCAGAATTAGCATTGTAGGGAAATGATGTGCTGTATTGAAATGTTGTCTGGTTTTTCATTATCGGGTTATGCTCACCGCTGACTCGCTCTTAATGGAAAACCATGCCTTTATGAAGGATCATGTACTGACGCCGCACTGGCCTATCCGGTCAGTTAATCATACGTTTAATGTTTTTAGCAAAGCCCTGCTGTTGCTTAGCCTGATCATACTGGCAGGCTGTGCCTCTACTCCCAAGAAAACACCCCTGCCGCCCGCGGCGCAAGCACAAATTAATGCGCTGCGTACTATTCCGTTGCCCGAGCGTTTGCCCATCCCTGTTAAAGGCATCAAAGCCTACCAGTTAAAGGATACCTGGGGCGCAGCCCGCAGTCAGGGGCGCAGCCATGAAGGCATTGATATCATGGCAGAGCGCGGCACCAAGGTGTTGAGTGCCACCACTGGAATTGTGGTGGATATGCGCAATAACAATTTAGGTGGAAAAGCGATCTGGATTGCAGGCCCGGCCGGTAGCTATCATTACTATGCACATCTCGACAAGCACAAGCGTGGTCTGAATGTGGGTGACCGGGTCAAGAAGGGCCAGGTGATTGGTTATGTCGGCAATACCGGCAATGCGCGTGGCGGCTCACCGCATTTGCATTACGGCATTTACCTGAGTGGCAAGGGTCGTGGTGCGGTTAATCCGTTTTTATATTTATTCAGGTCCTAACACAGGTTCTGGTTTTAAAACACTTCTTATTAGGGTTTAGCATGTCCATTCAACTGGCAGAACACATGGCAAACTTTGCCGAATGCGGTAACCAGCAGCGCATTATTCTTAAAAACGGCCAAATGCTACAAGGCTGGATTATGGAAATTAATGAAGATGCCTTGCTGATGAGCACTGGTTTTAATGAAAAATCCGGGCACGATAACTGGATAAATTTTGATGAGATTGACCTAAGCCGCCTTGAGTTCTGGGATATTCGGGAACAGCACTGGATGACTTGGGTGATGCCGGATTAATGCAGTTTTCTACATGGCAGCGTTATCTAAAGCAGTTCATTATTGTTCTATGGATAGGCAGCCTTGCTGGATGCCAGCGTCCGGAATCAGGCCATCAACCGGGGCTGTTTCAGTTGCCAATGGAATATCTGCACCTGATGCAAACACCGCTGCCAGCGCAGTTGCCAGTACCGGTACAAGGGGTTAAGCCACAGCAAATTGCTGATACCTGGGGTGCAGCGCGCAGTCAGGGACGCCGCCATGAAGGTGTGGATATTTTTGCTAAACGTGGCACACCAGTACTGAGTACCACAGAAGGCCTGATCCTGTCTGTTGGGGTCAATACGCTGGGTGGCAATGTGGTCTGGGTGCTGGGGCCGGACATGAGCCGCCATTATTATGCGCATCTTGAATCCTATGGCCAGTTTAGCCAAGGGGACTGGATCAAGACAGGTGATGTGATTGGCTATGTGGGCAATAGCGGCAATGCCCGCACCACGCCGCCACACCTGCATTACGGTATTTATCGCAATGGTGAAGGTGCTATTAATCCTTACCCTTACCTGATCCGCGACTAGACAGGTTTTCGCTGGATTTATAGCCTGTTTTCACTTATAAATTAAGTTTATTACCCGACAATCTCTGCCTGAATTTTAAATCGCACCACCCCAATAGCCCTATAGAATAGCGGCGATACAAGAAACCCAAAACCTGGAATAATAATGACGAACCTGCTGCGCAAACATCTGGAAGACCAGCCACTCAATTATGGCCATGGCAAAATCTCGGCCTTTATTGCCATTAGTTTTGGGCTGCTGGCTTGCCTGACTGCATTTTGTTTTTTATTTCCCAATTTGCTCACCATGCCGGAATTACGTTCCGTTTATAACCCGCTGCTCATCAAGGTGCTGCTGTTTAGTGGCATTGGGGTGGGCTTTATCGCAGGACTGTGCTCGGTATTTCGCAATCCTAACCGCCTGTGGGGCCTGAGCGGCATTTTCTTGAATACCTGTGCGGCCTTGCTGGCCAGCGGGCAAATTGAAGGAAGTCCTTATGAAGCACGCAATGTGTATGCCGGGCTGGATTACTTTATTTTAACCCTGCTGGTGCTGGCACTGGTGTTTATTCCCATGGAACGCATGTTTGCCAAGTATCAGCAGCAAAAAATCCTGCGTAAAGGCTGGGTGACTGACCTTAAGTATTTTATGTTTAGCCATCTGGGGATTCAGCTGCTGGCCTTTTTTACCATTATTCCGGCACAGGTGTTATTTAACCAGTGGATTAATCCGCGACTGCATCAACTGGTCAGCAGCCAGCCACTGGCATTACAATTTCTTGAAATCCTGCTGGTGGTGGATTTTTTTAGTTACTGGATTCACCGCAGCATGCACAAGGTGCCACGGCTTTGGCGCATTCATGCCGTGCACCACTCCTCACTGCAAATGGACTGGCTGGCGTCCAGTCGCGTGCATGTGGCTGAACTGATCCTGAACCGTTTTGTGGGTTATATTCCGTTGCTGTTTTTAGGATTTTCCCCGGCAGCCACCTATGCTTACCTGATTTTTATTTCCTTTCATGCCATTTTTATCCATGCCAATGTGCGCTTTCGCTTTCCATACCTGCGCTGGATGATTGCCACACCCGAGTTTCATCACTGGCATCACTCTTCGGAAGATGAAGCACTCGACAAAAATTTTGCAGCCTTTTTGCCAATTTACGATGTGATTTTTAAAACTGCTCACATGCCTGCCCATTTACCACAGCGTTATGGCACCACGCCCAGCACCAAAGTGCCGGAAGGCTTTGTCGATCAACTGATTTATCCATTTAAAAAACGCAAGAAAAAGAAAGCTGCACCCTAAACTTATAAATAGCACTAATCACTATTAATGAATACAACAACAGGATTAAACCATGACAGCATCCTATACCGAAGCCCGCGAAACTGACATTCAGCGCTGTGGCTGGTGCAGCAATAACCCGCTCTACCAGCACTACCATGACCATGAATGGGGCAAGCCCAGCCATAACCGCCAGCAGTTGTTTGAAATGCTGTGTCTGGAAGGCCAGCAAGCGGGCCTCTCATGGATTACCGTGCTGAAAAAACGGGACTGTTATCGGCAGTGCTTTTTTGATTTTTTGCCTGAAAAAGTGGCACAGCTTGGTGAGGCTGAGATTAACCAGTATCTGCAAAACCCCGGTCTGATCCGCCATGCCGGCAAGCTCAATGCCATTGTAGCAAATGCGCAGGCGTGGCTGGCAATGGAGCAGCATGGCTTTAATATGGTTGAATGGCTATGGTCATTTGTCAATGCAAAACTACAACCACAGGCTCTTCAGAATTACACACAAAACCCTGTTCAAATCGCGGCCAGTCTGGCAATGTCAAAAGCACTCAAAAAAGCCGGTTTCAAGTTTGTCGGGCCAACCACCTGCTATGCCTTTATGCAGGCTGCAGGGTTGGTAAATGACCATGAAGCCGGATGCAGTAGCCGTTTGCTGGCTACCCATTAATTTTTTATTCACGCAAGGAACACAGCATGAGTATTATCCGTACCTATGCCGCTCTCGAACCGGGCCAGCCCCTACAACCTTATGACTACGATGCCGGCGAACTCAAAGCCCACGAAGTTGAAGTCAAGGTGGAATATTGCGGGGTATGCCATTCGGATTTATCCATGATTGACAATGAATGGGGCGGCGCCAAATATCCGCTGATTGCCGGGCATGAAGTGATTGGTACGATCACCCAGCTTGGCAGTGAAGCCCGTGGGCTAGAGGTTGGCCAGCGGGTGGGCATTGGCTGGACTGCCGATAGCTGCCAGCATTGCGATTGCTGTATAGGCGGCAAACAGGTGCTGTGCCAGAATGGCACCACAGCCACCATTGTGGGCCATGCCGGGGGCTTTGCTGAAACCGTACGCGCGGGCTGGCAATGGGTCATTCCAGTGCCGGATGACTTAAACCCGGAAGTGGCTGGCCCGCTATTATGCGGCGGCATTACCGTGTTTGATCCCTTGCTGCGCCATAATATTCAGGGTGTGCATAAGGTTGGGGTGATTGGCATTGGTGGCTTGGGCCACATTGCCATCAAGCTGGCCAAGGCATGGGGCTGTGAAGTGACCGCCTTTAGTTCCAGCCCGGATAAAACCCAGGAAATTCTGGACATGGGCGCGCATCAGGTAATCAATAGCCGTGATAAAGACCAGCTCAAAGCCCTGCGCGGCCAGTTTGACCTGATTATTAATACCATTAATGTCAGTCTGGACTGGATGCCTTATTTTGCAGCCCTCGCACCGGAAGGCAAGTTTCATACGGTTGGCGTGGTGCTTGAGCCTTTAGCCGTGCCTGCTGGTGTCTTGATTGGCGGCGCCAAAGCAGTGACGGGTTCGCCGACGGGTTCGCCGCTGGCATTACGCCAATTGCTGCGCTTTGCGGCCCGCACGCAGGTTGAACCCACGGTTGAAGTATTTCCCATGTCACAAATTAATGAGGCAATCCAGCATTTGCGTGATGGAAAAGCCCGCTACCGGGTAGTACTTAAAGCGGATTTTGAATAAATTTTTTGATCATGTCTTAAAAACAAATGGCCTGCTCGAACTTTAACTGGTTCAGCAGGCCATTTTATTGCTTTCACACGTTATCACTACACAGAATTTTATAGGCTAATGCAGTGTTTCTCTTAAAGCCAATTTAGACAGGTTATTTTCTGGCAAGCCATTTGCGCCGAATCAGCATTAAGCTACCCAAGCCCAGCAACATTCCCACAGAAATACTGCCACCACCGCCTGAACCTGAAGTACTGGCTAACTGTTGCGCCTGCTGCTGTTCCTGTTGCTGCTGATATGCAAGCGGATCCACATAACTTAAAATCCAGCTGGCATAATTGGCAACCCGGGTATACACGCCGGGCAAGATGCGCTCACCGCAAGGCGTGTCTTCACCCCAGCTGGTAATACCCGCCAGCAAAGGCTGACCTGAACGGATATTTACCACCAAACCTGAGCCACTGTCACCCGCGCAGGTGTCCGCAGGGTCTTGCTGGTCTGCCCCGCTGGCACACATCATGTTGTTTGTCACAGGCCAGCTCTTGTTATTGTAGAGATAGCGACTGCTACCACAGTTGACAATCTTAAGCTGCCCTACCTGCAAGCGTGAGGGATACAGCGTTTCCTGTGTGCCATTACTGGCGGTTACCACGGTTTCACCCCAGCCTGCCACCTGAGCCAGGCTGCCCAGCGCTGTATACTGGCTGGCCTGTGCGGGCTGTAGCCAGTTAATTGTGTCACAACGCAGGCCACAGGCCTGTAAATCAACGGGTTCTGACAGCTTCAACAGGGCAATGTCCTTGTCCAGATTAACCCCGGCATCATAACCGGGATGAATAATCTGCCGACTCACCCGGATCACCTGGGTGGCTGGGCTGTTAATCTGATCAAGGTCTACTGTTCCTGCGACCACATAATGATCAGTAATTAGCTGCTGCTCAAGCGTCTGCGGATTAAAGCAATGCGCGGCTGTGACTACCCACTGTGCATTAATCAGGGTACCGGAACAAATATAGGCAGCCTGTCCATCAGCGTTTTGTGCAAACAGGGCAACCTGCCACGGCACCTGTGTACTGCTGGCTGTTGTTCCATTGACCACAGTCGGTTTGGCAATAATGATATTTTGGGTTTCTGTGGCCACGGTATTGATGGCTGTATTGGCCTGTACTGGCACAGGCAAGCTGAAAAACACGCTGGCGATCATGCCAGACCAGTAAGGATTAATTTTTTTCAAGGGAATGCCTGCCTGCACCATAAGACAACGCATTATGGGTCTGAAAATTTCTGTCAATCAAGAGAAGCTCTACCCGGAGTTTTAATGCCGGGTAGATGATTTGTTATTTTTTGGCGTACGGGTCTTTAACCATGCTGAGCTGTGCATTCTGATAACGGCTGTTTTTGACATAGTCCTTCATGCGGCCCAGCATCTGGTACGGCTGCTGCTGTACAAACATATTGGCCACAGCCAGCGGAATCACCCCGCCCGGATCTCCATAACCTGTGGTGGATACTTCTGTTTTGGCAGGTCCCAGAGGTTTCAGGGTCCAGTCCCCTTCATAATGGGTTAGGCGAACCACATTATGGCGCGGTGGAACCCGGTTATCATTAATTGCCTTGTTTTTAATAGTCACTGTGCCGTCACTGGCCTGACTGATTTTGCCCTGAATCAACAGGTCACGGTCCTGCAAGGGAAACGGAAAATCCAGCTGCATACGAATGACAAAACTGTTTTGCGCCTCATTACGATCCACCACATTCACTGCACTGACATACGGCACCCACTGAACCAGATAGTCGGTATCCAGAATCATGGCAGCAATACTGGTGACATTGGCATTAATGACGGTAGTAGCGCGGTAGTTAAAGGCGGGATTATCCGGTAGCTGATAAGTCCAGACCTTCACCCCGTTTTTATTGATGGCCAGTTTTGCTTTGGACATGTCGGCTGCTGCGTGACCTGTCCCCAGGGTAAGCAGGCTTAGCCCAATGGCATAGCACAGCTTGCGCGCAGTAGACCCGCTGACGGTGTTTTTCATATGTAAATATCCTGCCTGATCAGCGTATACGGCTGAGTTTTCGTTGTTGTGCCCTTAATTTTTTAATGACAATACATCCTGCATGTCATAGCGCGCAACCGGTTGCTGAATCACCCAGGCGGCTGCACGCACTGCGCCACTGGCAAAGTTCATGCGGTTGGTGGCCAGATGCTTGACCTCAACCCGCTCGCCTTCACCAATAAACATCACCGTGTGTTCACCCACAATATCGCCACCCCGGATGGTTTCAAAACCAATGGTCTGGCGCTCGCGTGGCCCAGTATGACCTTCACGTCCGTAAACCGCAACGTCTTTGAGGTTACGTCCCAGCGCGTTAGCCACGGTTTCACCCATCATATAAGCCGTACCGGAGGGTGCATCCACTTTATGGCGGTGATGGGCTTCAATGATTTCAATATCCACGGTTTCACCGAAGGCTTTGGCCGCCAGTTCCAGCATTTTAAGGGATACATTCACGCCCACCGAGTAGTTGCCGGAATACACCACAGGAATATGCTGCGCGGTGTCACTCACCAGCTGCTTTTGTACATCAGATAAGCCTGTGGTGCCAATGACAATAGCAACCTTTGCATCACGGCAAATCTGCAAGTGGGTTTCGGTGGCTTGTGGCGTGGAAAAATCAATTACCACATCACACTGGTGAATCACCTCTTCCAGACTGGCGGCCACCTGCACGTCCAGCTTGCCGACGCCTGCCAGTTCACCCGCATCAGTGCCAATCAGTGAGCTACCGGGGCGCTCGACTGCTGCAGCAAGCGGATAGCCTGCCTGATGCACTGCCTGAATCAGCATGCGGCCCATACGGCCACCTGCGCCCAAAATCCCAATGCGTGGTGAAGTTGCCATGCGTACTCCTAATGCCCTAATTACCGAATGCAAAAATCAAATAATAACCGGGTTAACGGGTGAAAGGGTCTTAATGATCAATGACCCCATAATCTGAACACACTACTATAGAGCAATTTTGGAGCAAGCTACAGATTTGCCTGCAAATTCTGGTTTTTGCCATTTTTATCTCATAAAAAGGACATAAAAAAGCCTGCTTTCAATCAGCAGGCTTTTTGATGTCCTTTTTGGTCAAATCAGTGATTAATCAAACAGGCGCTCAAAAAATGATTTTTTCTTGGGCGATTGCTGGTCATCACCATCCAGTGTGGCTTGCAGTTCCTGTAACAGTTCTTTCTGGCGGCTGGTTAGATTCACCGGAGTTTCCACTACCACGCGGCACAGTAAATCACCCACCATGCTGGTACGTACGGGTTTTACGCCCTTGCCACGCAGACGGAACAGTTTGCCAGTCTGGGTGCCTTCAGGAATCTTCAGGCTCACGCGACCATCAAGCGTTGGAATTTCCACTTCCTTGCCCAGCGCTGCATCGGTAAAGCTAATCGGCACATCCATATACAGGTCGGCACCATCACGCTGGAATACCGCATGCTCGCGCACCACCACTTCGACATACAAATCGCCAGGCTGAACACCCGCACCGCCTGCTTCACCCTCACCGGTCAGGCGAACGCGGTCACCATTGTCTACACCGGCGGGAATACTGACTTCCAGCGTGCGCTTGCGTTCGGCCACGCCTGCACCATGGCAGACATTACACGGATTTTTGACAATCTTGCCACGACCCTGACAGGTATGACAGGTTTGCTGAACTGAAAAGAAACCCTGCTGCATGCGCACCTGACCCGAACCATGACAGGTTTGGCAGGTGGTGACATCTTCAGGGTTTTTAGAACCTTTACCATTACAGGCTTCACAGGCTGCTGGTGCTGTAAAGCTGATGGTTTTTTTCACACCCTTAACCGCTTCTTCCAGGGTCAGTTCCAGCACATAACGCAGGTCTGCCCCACGGCGCTGACGCTGGCCACCACCGCCACGGCCACCAAACATGTCGCCAAAAATATCACCAAACTGGCTAAAGATATCCTGTGCGTTAAAGCCGCCACCACCGCCAAAGCCACCCATGCCTTCAAAGGCACTGTGTCCCATGCGGTCGTAGGCAGAACGCTTGTCGCTATCGGACAAGACTTCGTAGGCTTCCGAAGCTTCCTTGAATTTTTCCTCAGCGTCCTTGTTATCAGGATTACGGTCCGGATGATATTTCATGGCCAGCTTGCGATAGGCCTTTTTAATTTCGTCCTCGCCTGCACCTTTGGATAACCCTAAAACCTCGTAGTAGTCTCTCTTTGCCATGGCTGGCATAACTCCTAACCAAAATCAATTAAACAATTGCGGCTAATCTTGGGGCAATGTGCTGTTTTTGCAAGCACTATTTTTCATAAAAAATGCGGCGAATGCGTGCCCGGCTAAAAAACTGCCACCGTACAAAGAAAAACCAATGTGAAATGAAGCGCTTGCTGTAACCAATCAGCAACTTGTTTGAACAGGACAATGACAGTGATTTTTGTCCATTGGCCTACAGTAAATCCATAACAAACCATTAGGCCACAAATGTCACTGCTAAGGTTACTGCCGTAGACAGACTAAACCCGTTTTTTTAAGCGGAAAGGTTTTAAACCCTACCGCTTGAGGCCTTTTAACCGATACTGACTGGAGTTGATCCGATGTCTATGTCCTTGAAATTTTCCATACTAGCCATTGCAGGACTCCTGTGCCTGACCGGCTGCGGCCACAAAGCCAACCTGCCCATTGATGCCAGCTATGGTTCTAATCCCGTATTGCCCGCGCCACAGAAAAACTTGCTCCCCACGGTACACATTGCACCAGCCAAGGGTTGGCCTGCCAATACCATGCCCGTTGCAGCCAGTGGATTAAAAGTACAAAAATTTGCGGGTGGCCTGATTCATCCGCGCTGGCTGTATGTGCTACCCAATGGCGACGTACTGGTGGCTGAAACCGATGCCCCGCCCAAGCCGGAAGACAGCAAGGGCATTAAAGGCAAAATCATGACACTGGTGATGAAACGTGCGGGTTCATCCCATCCCAGCGCCAACCAGATTAGCCTGCTGCGTGACACCAATGGCGATGGAGTTGCCGACCAGCACACCGTATTTTTGAAAAACCTGAATTCGCCATTTGGCATGACGCTAATCGGCAACACGCTGTATGTAGCCAATACCGATGCTGTGGTCAGCTTTCCTTATCAGCCGGGTGCTACCAGCATTAATACAACGGGCACCAAGGTGCTAAATTTACCTGCTGGGCCAATTAACCATCACTGGACCAAGAATGTGATTGCCAGTGCCGATGGTAGCAAGCTGTATATTACGGTTGGCTCCAACAGTAATGCCGCTGAAAAAGGGCTGGACAATGAACAGGATCGCGCGCGCATTCTGGAATTTGATATTGCCAGTGGCAAGGTACGTCCTTTTGCCACTGGATTACGCAATCCCAATGGCATGGACTGGCAACCACAAACTGGCGCACTCTGGACTGCGGTAAATGAGCGCGATGAAATTGGCAGTGATTTGGTGCCGGACTATATGACGTCGGTTAAGGATGGCGGTTTTTATGGCTGGCCGTATAGCTACTATGGCCAGCATGTGGATGCCCGGGTAAAGCCACAAAATCCGGAGCTGGTGGCGCGCGCCTTAAAGCCGGACTATGCACTGGGTAACCATACTGCATCTCTGGGCTTAAGCTTTTATCAGGCGGATTTAATGCCGCAATATAAAAATGGCGTATTGATTGGCCAGCATGGCTCGTGGAACCGCAAACCGCGCAGTGGTTACAAGGTGGTGTTTGTGCCGTTCCAGAATGGTCAGCCCGCTGGTAAACCGCAAGATGTACTGAGTGGCTTTGTTAATGCCAAAGGCGACGCCATGGGCCGTCCAGTGGGTGTGGTTGTAGACAAGGCTGGCGCGATTCTAGTGGCTGATGACGTGGGTGATGTGGTGTGGCGTGTGTCACCAGCAAGCTGAATGTAGTTGCAGGGGTTTAATGGATGATGGGCAAGCCATGGCAAAACCTGTTATGGCTTGTCTTTTGCCTTGAACCGCTCCGAGAAGTGAAGAATCAGAAAACTCACCATGGACAAGATTACTGCAATTTCATAACGACCGTAAGCAACCGAAATGCCAATTGCGCCTGTGTTCCATAAGCTGGCAGCCGTTGCAGTCCCTTTTACCCCCGCCTCACTTTTAAAAATTGCACCGCCACCAATAAAACCCATGCCAGTGATAATAGCGTACATCACTCTGGCCTCAGCATCTGACCCTTGGTACATATCCCTGCCAACCAGCATAAATGCACACGATGCAATGGTGACCAGTGGAAATGTTCTAAGTCCGGCGCCACTATCTTTCATTTCGCGATTCAGGGCAATAGGCAATGACAACACAAACGCAATGCCCAGTTGAAAAAGATGATAGGCCATTAACGTTAAGTTAAAATCAAATTCAAACATGTGGCCTTTACTGCTCTAAATTGGTTTAAGGATTATTCAACTTATGATCTATAACACTTACAAGCACCTTACAGAGAAGCTCATTGAACCAATAATTATGCATTTTTAGTAAATTACTTTACCTTTGCTCCAGTACAGTAAACCTTTTACGCTACGATAGATTAGCCACAATGTGGCCAATCCCCCCATACTCGCTGCGGTAATGGCGCTGTAAAAACCTATGCCCTGTGTCACTGGCAACCAGAACAATGGCAATAAAAACAACGCCGCAAATACCACCAGGGCTAACAAACCTACACAACTGCGCATAATCCACAAATGATGGGAACGTAGCCAGACATCCTGACTCTGGTTTAAAAAGTGATGACTGCTCCATAGCGCAATCAGTACGCCAAACCCTAAAAGCACCGACAGCAACATCAGGCCATAATTGATCCCTACCCACTGCTGCTGTGAAAATGCTGGTCGCGCGGCCATATTGTTCCTTTTCCACCCCGGTATTTTTAGCCCAACGCCTGATTATTACAAAAATCGTAAAATCCAGATAGTAAACTAGGCAAAATTATCTACTGGCTATTTCTAACTCTTCCCTGATAGCCATGTGTAGGCCATGTCAGCCGCTGAGTATATCAAAACTCCTTACTGCATCAGACAGCATTAAAAAATAAACCTGCGGTGCATTAGTTAGTCTTTAGTTAGTCCGTGAGGTGAAGCATTTTCAAGGTTTTTTGATCAGTGGCAGTGATCCGCGACAGTGCCTCGGCAAATACTGAGTTTTCATCGGTAATAGCGGCAAACAGGGTCATACAGGATGAAAACTTTAATGCATCAATACTACCAAACAGGGAAAGTACCGACTGACCTGAATCCAGCACGGCCTTGGTGATTTGTTGCAAGCGGGGGCCGAGTACAGGATGGTTCAGATAGTCCTGTGCCTCGGCGCGGTCACGGATGCCAAAGTAAACCGACGTGGAACTGTGGCCAAGGCCGCGCAGTTGCGGAAAGATATACCACATCCAGTGCGATTGCTTGCGGCCATTTTGAATTTCACGCAGGGCCATTTCATAACTGGCATCCTGTGCTTCCACAAAGCGGTTCAATGAGTCTGTCATCAGTTTTTTCCTACACTGTGCGGTATGATCAGGTGTTTTGCCACTTACTGTTTTGCTATTAGCCGTTGTGCCATAAGCTTGCCCTATATTTCAACCAGCTTATGGCACGGCCTGATCTTCACCACTGTGGTCAAATTAGCTGACTTGAGGCGGTTTGACCTTAAACCACGCGGCATACAGTGCAGGCAGGAACAGCAGGGTTAATGCGGTAGCGACAATTAATCCGCCCATAATCGCCACTGCCATTGGCCCAAAGAAAATGCTACGTGATAGTGGAATCATGGCCAGCACCGCTGCCAGTGCCGTGAGCACAATGGGCCGAAAACGCCGCACGGTTGCTTCAGTAATGGCCTGCCACGGACTCAGGCCACTGCTGATGTCCTGCTCAATCTGGTCAATTAAAATCAGCGAGTTACGCATAATCATGCCGGACAAGGCAATGGTGCCCAGCATCGCCACAAAGCCAAACGGCTTGTTGAGCAGCAGTAAAAACAGCACCACGCCAATCAGGCCCAGCGGGGCGGTAAGCATCACAATTAGCGTGCGTGACATACTGCGCAATTGCAGCATCAGCAAGGTCATTACCACCACCAGAAATAATGGCATCCCGGCATTCACTGAAGCCTGGCCACGGGCAGAATCTTCTACCGTTCCACCTACATCCAGTAAATAGCCACTGGGCAATTGCTGGCGAATGCCATCCAGCGTGGGTGAAATCTGGTTGACCAGTGTCACGGGTTGCTTATTGGTGCGAATATCCGCACGCACGGTCACCGTAGGCAAACGGTTGCGATGCCAGATAATGCCTTCCTCAAAGCCATAGCGCAGGTTGGCAATTTGTGCCAAAGGCACGCTGCCGCCATTGCTGCTGGGCACGGCAAGGCTGGCCAGATTTTCTACCTGTGCCCGCTCACGTTCGGCACCACGGATGCGAATTTGAATTAGCTCGCGTTTTTCACGATATTGGCTAATGTCCATACCGCTAATGGAACTTTGTAAAAATTGTGCCAGCGTGCTGCTGTCTACACCCAGTGCCCGTGCGCGATCCTGATCAATGTCCAGATAAATGATCTTGCTGGGTTCCTGCCAGTCCAGATGCACATTGGTCACATTGGGATTTTCACCAATCTTGGCTGCCACCTGACGGGCAATCTGGCGTACCTGCTGCATGTCTTCACCGGACACCCGGAACTGTACCGGATAGCCGACAGGCGGGCCATTTTCCAGCAAAGATACCCGGTTGCGCACCTCGGGGAATTGTTGATTCAAGGTCTTGATCAGCCATTGGCGCAAGGCATCGCGGTCTTCAATGCTTTTGGCCAGCACCACAAACTGGGCAAAGCTGGCTTGTGGCAACTGCTGGTCTAGCGGCAAATAAAAACGCGGTGAACCGGTGCCTACATACGCCACATAGTTTTCAATGCCCGGATGGCCTTTGAGCATTTTTTCAAGGCGCGCCACTTGGCTTTCCGTGGCTTTTAAGGACGCCCCTTCGGCCAGTTTTAAATCCACCATGATTTCCAGCCGGTTGGAAGGCGGGAAAAATTGCTGTTGTACCAGCCCAAATAGCATGATTGAGCCAATAAATGCCGCCACGGTAATGCCAATCACGGTTTTGCGATAACGCACGCACCATTGCACCAGACGACGGAACTGCTGGTAAAAACGGGTAGCATAGGGATCATGCGGGTCGTGCTCTATTGCAGTGGCCGATGGATTAATCACCTGATCTGCTGGAATTGAAGTAGAGACAGAAGACCGGTTTTTGTGCTTAAACCTTAACCACAGGCGCTGATACCACGGCGCCTGATGCTGCATTTGGCTTAAATCAGGCAGCAGCTTGTCACCCAAGTAAGGCACAAACATCACGGCAGCCACCCACGAGACCAGCAAGGCAATGGTCACCACTTCAAAAATGGAACGGGTATATTCCCCGGTGCCAGACTGTGCCGTTGCAATCGGCAAAAAACCCGCCGCGGTAATTAGTGTTCCGGTCAGCATGGGAAATGCCGTGCTTTGCCACATAAAGCCGGCGGCTTTAATACGGCTAAAGCCCTGCTCCATTTTAATCGCCATCATTTCCACGGCAATAATGGCATCATCCACCAGCAAGCCCAGCGCCAGTACCAGCGCACCAAGGGAAATTTTATGCAGGCCCACATCAAAATAATTCATGACGGCAAAGGTCATGGCCAGCACCAGCGGAATGGAAAATGCCACCACCAGTCCGGTGCGAAACCCTAGCGAAAAAAAGCTGACAATCAGCACAATAATGACGGCTTCAGCCAGTACCCGCACAAATTCGCCCACGCTTTCCTTTACCGCGGCAGGCTGGTCGGATACCTTGCTCAAGGTCATGCCAGCCGGTAAGGTGTCCTGCAAGCGGGCAAACTCAGTTTCCAGATTTTGGCCCAGTGCCAGAATATCACCGCCCTTTTTCATGGCCACCGCAATGCCAATGCCGTTGTCGCCCATAAAGCGCATACGTGGCTGTGCTGGCTCGCTAAAACCGCGGTATACCTCAGCCACGTCAATCAGACGAATGCTGCGGCCTGCCACATAAATCGGCATGTTTTTAATGTCATCGAGCGACTTGAACTGGCCACTCACCCGCAGTTGAATGCGATCGGTTGGCGTTTCAAAATACCCGGCGGGTACAATGGCGTTTTGGGCTTCCAGCGCTTGCTGCACGGCACTTAAAGGCAAGCCCAGACTCACGGCTTTGGTGTTGGACAGCTCAATCCAGATTTTTTCATCCTGCAAGCCAACCAGATCAACCTTACCCACATCCTTAACGCGCTGGAGCTGCAATTGCAGGCGATCCGCATATTCCTTCAGCACGGCATAGTCAAAATCCTTACCAGTGAGCACATAAATATTGCCAAAGGTATCGCCAAACTCATCATTAAAATATGGGCCCTGCACGCCAACCGGTAGGGTTTGCTTGATGTCACCCACCTTTTTGCGCACGTTGTACCATAGGTCGGGAATATCCTTGGAACGCATGGAATCACGCGCCATAAAGGTAATCATCGATTCGCCAGGCCGTGAATAGGCAATAATCTTGTCGTATTCCCCGGTTTCCATCAGCTTTTTTTCAATGCGGTCAGTCACCTGCAATGACACCTGCTCAGCGGTGGCACCCGGCCAGTAGGTTTGGATCACCATCACCTTAAAGGTAAAGGGCGGGTCTTCACTTTGTCCCAGCTTGCTGTACGACACAAAGCCAATCAGGGCCAACAGAATCATAAAAAACAGTACTAAGGCCCGGTTGTTTAAGGCCCATTCGGACAGATTAAAACGCATGATCTAGTCCTTTTTGGCCGTAATTGATGATGCAGTCTGAGGCATTGACTGCGCATTTTGTTGAAACACAGGCTGGTTATTGCGATTCACCGCGCGAACTTTCTGGCCCGGTTGCAACAAATGCACGCCGCCAATTACCACCCAATCCTGTGGGCTTAAACCAGCCAGCACCGGCACACTATCACGGCCATAAGCACCAATGCGTACCGGTTTTTTCATTAAGGTTGAATTGGCTGGATTGACGACCAACACATAGCTTTGCTGCTGCTCGGCTGTGACTGCTGCCAGTGGCACTTGCAAGGTTGCATTGGTGGCGGGATTGGTGACCAAAACCCGCGCACTCTGGCCAATCTTGACGGGTGCGCCTGCATTGGCAAAGGCAACCCGTACTGCAAAGGTACGCGAGGCATCGGCAGCCGGGGAAATTTCACGTACATAGGCGGGTAGCAATTGCTGTGGATTTGACCATAACGACACCTGCACTGGCTGGCGTGGCTTAAACTGTTCAATCATTTGTTCCGGCACGCCAATTAGCACTTCACGTTCGCCATCCAGCGCCAGACGGTAGACGGGTTGCCCGGCACTCACCACCTGTCCGGTTTCAATGCTGCGGCTCACCACCACGCCGCTTTTATTTGCATATAACGTGGAATAACTGGCCTGATTGCTGACCACATTTAAATTGGCCTGCGCCTGCTGCACATTACTGCGTGCGGTTTTGTACTGGTTTTCAATCTGGTCAAACTGCGAGCGGCTAATGGCATTGGCAGGCAACAACTGGCGATAGCGTTCCAGTTCGCCTTTGGCCGTACGCTCAACCGATAACGCGCTGTCCAGTTGCGCGCGAGCCGCACCCAGTTGCAGGTTGGCATCAGTGGAGTCGAGTACCGCCAGTGCCTGCCCGCTGCGCACCTGGTCACCCACTTCCACCAGCCGCTGGGTCACCTTGCCGGCCACCCGGAATGACAGGTCTGCTTCCTGCCGTGCCCGGACTTCACCGGAATAGCTGCTTTGACCGCTATTGCTGCTCAACGGTTGCGCCACCATCACGGCACGCAAGGGTGCTGGTGGTGGATCGGCTTTCTGGCAAGCACTAAGCCCGGCGGCCAAAGCCATTGCCAGCATGATCAGCAAATGTGTTGCCAAACGGCGCACCTGCTGTTCCCCAGTATGATTCATTGCCCCAAATTTGATGTGGTCACGCATGTTTTGGTATTCTTTTGTCAATTTTGCTAATTTTTATACTAATGAGTTTATAAAATAAAGTAAACCAATCAGTATAGTAATTTAAGAGTATAAATCAGGTACAATTGATGCAATCTACGTCAGGTTAGACAAGCTGTTGCGCATGAGCGATTTACGTCATACGGCCACGCCGGGCCGGCCAAAGGATATGGCCAAACGGCAATCCATTCTGGATGCTGCCAAATGCCTGTTTCTGGAACTGGGCTATGAAGGCAGCAGCATGGATAGCATTGCCCTGGCCGCCGGAGTATCCAAGCTCACGGTGTATAAGCACTTTAATGACAAGGAAACCCTGTTTATTGCTGCAGTGGAAAATCACTGTGAAAACCAGTTGCCTGCACTGGATTTTGACTTAAAAACCGACATGGCGATTGAAACTGCTCTAAACCGCATTGCCCTGCGTTTTCAGTCGATTATTTACAGCAAGGAAGGGCTGGAACTGCACCGCCTGATGTGCAGTATGACCCAGCATAACCCCACGCTGGTGCACAAGTTTTTTGCCGCTGGGCCAACGCGGGTGCTCAGCCACATGACCCGCTTGCTGGAACAGGCCCATTCCCAGCGCAAGTTAAGCATTGCCAACAGCCTGCAAGCCGCTGAGCATTTTTTAAGCCTGTTTTGTGGACACCGCCACATGCGCGTGCTGTTTGATATTGAAGCTGCGCCCAGTGAACAGCAACAACAACAACTGGCACAGGACAATATTGCCTTTTTTGTGCGGGCTTATCGTTGCTAGCCATTACTCATTTTAGCGTTCATTCACTAAACGGATTCAGCCGGATCATCAGTGGCAGGCCCAATTGCTTGAGCAATGCTGCGCGAGAATGCGGATTGCGTGCTGCTTCCTGTGCAATCAGTTGGCTAAATTGCTGGTTAAAGCCTTGCCGGGGGTGTTGGCGTAATACATCTTGCCGATATGTTTTGTTCAATCGATAAAACCGCGCACCAATCACATCACAGGCTGCACCCTGTTGTAGTAAGCGGCTTTCCACACTGTCATGTTCATCCAGATGTGCATTCATGTGCAGGCAAATCATGTCCGCCACTGCCTCAGCTTTTTCTGCTGGATAATTGACGTTCTGGCTCCATGTTTTTGCAGCTTCGGCACTCGCCAGCGTAAAACAGCCACAATGCGGCCCGGCATGGGATTGGGCATGTGCTTCCGTAAAACCAAGGTCATGAAACAGGCAGCCAATCAGCAGGCTTTCAGGATCAAAGCCAAGCTATTCAATCTGACCCAGCGCCGCACCCCAATAATAGGTTCGCCATGAATGGCCAATAAGTGCGGGCGTGGCACAACCTTCCAGCTCACGAATGGCTTCCCTGAAAAAACGGTTATCCGGCACCTCAATGTTTTGTAGGGTCAGGTCAACTTTGGGCTGATCCAGATGCAGCATCGTCCTTAAAAACTGCGTCATGCTGGGGAGCAAGGCACGACGAATTAAGGCCTGTTTTTCCTTCAAGCTTAAACGGCCATTACTGGATCTTGTCCATACATAGCTTCCCAGTGGCGCCGTATTGTGTATGGTATTTTCATTGTTGTTATTCATCATAAGTTATCTACTAATTAGAGTAATTGCTCTAATTTAAAATAATCCAATTTATACTTAAAATCTAGAGTAATTACTCTAAAAAGTTAGATTTGTCTTATTTGTCCTAAAAAAGACAGACAGAATTAATGTCTGGCTGCTGATTCTGGCTAATGGCTATGCTGTGCCAAGGCTGGTAAAAATAATTTGCAATTAAAAACTTAAGCTGGCCTAAAACTGGCATATATTCAAAGCAGATGCGTCCAAGTGGTTTGAAAGTTCTGATTGCCGGAGTGCCTATGTTTAACGCCAATGACCCTGCTGATTGCCACGCCTGTCAAATCAGCGCCGATTCACAATCCGGTGAGCAAACCGATCCGCACGCGCCCCTGCGTGATGATGTGCGCCTGCTGGGTAATTTGCTGGGTGATACCCTCAAGCAGCAGGTTGGGCAGGCATTATTTGAAAAAGTCGAACAAATCCGGCATCTGGCCAAGCAAACCCGCGATGGTGATGAACAAGCCAAAAACCAGCTTGATGCCGTGCTGTCCAATTTAACTGAACAGGAACTGTTGCCAGTGGCGCGGGCATTTACCCAGTTTTTAAACTTTGCCAACATTGCCGAGCAGTATCACCGGGTGCGCCGCCGCCGTGACTGGCAAAGCCGTAAAGACACACCACCGCAGGCTGGGTCACTACAAGAGTTGATTCCACGTTTGCTGGCGGCCAATTGTACGCCCGACCAGCTATGGCAAACCGTGCTGGAACTGGATATTGAACTGGTGCTGACCGCGCATCCCACTGAAATCAGCCGCCGTACCCTGATTCAAAAATATGATGAGATTGCCGAATGCTTGCAAATTCTGGATCAGCAACAGTTAACCGTGCAGGAAAAACAGGCGGTGCTAGATCGGCTTAAGCGCCAGATTATTGCAGCGTGGCACACTGATGAAATCCGCAGTCACAAACCCACCCCCGTGGATGAAGCCAAATGGGGCTTTACTGCGATTGAACAAACTCTGTGGTTTAGCATTCCGCAGTTTATGCGTGAACTGGATGCAGTGGTACTGCAACACACGGGCAGGCATTTGCCGCTGACCCATGCCCCCGTGCGGTTTGCCTCATGGATGGGTGGTGACCGCGATGGCAACCCCAATGTGACCCATCAGGTGACGCAGGAAGTCCTGCTACTGGCACGCTGGCAGGCCGCTGATTTGTACTGGCGCGATGTGGATGCCCTGCGCTGGGATTTATCAATGGAAGACTGCAATGCAGCCTTACGCGAGGTGGTGGGTGAACGTTCCCGTGAACCCTACCGTGATATTTTGCGCACCGTCCGCACCCGGCTGGAACATACCCGCAACTGGCTGCATGCCCAGATTCGCGGTGCAGAGCAGCGTGTAGATCAGGGTACAAACCGTAGTTTTTCTGATCTGTCCAGCAATAGCTCAGCCATTGGCAGTGCAGCTATTGCTAGTAGCGCGGTTTACCATAATACCGATGAACTGATGCAACCCTTGCTGCTGTGCTACCAGTCGCTGGTGGATTGCAACATGCAGGATGTCGCCAATGGCGAGCTGCTGGATTTGATCCGCCGGGTGGCCTGCTTTGGCATTGAATTGCTCAAGCTGGATGTACGGCAGGAATCCGGCCGCCATCGTGAAGCCCTCAATGCCATTACTGAATATTTAAAACTGGGTTCCTATCTGGAGTGGGATGAAGCCCGACGCCAGCAGTTTTTATTGCAGGAACTCAATAACCCGCGCCCATTGCTGCCACATGATTTACATGTGCATCAATCGCATAGTGGCTGGTCGGACAATGTGCAGGAAGTATTGGCCACCTTTGACATGCTGGCTCGTCAGCCACATCACTCGCTAGGGGCTTATGTGATTTCAATGGCAGAATACCCCAGTGATGTGCTGGCAGTGATGCTGCTGCAAAAAGAAGCTGAAATGCCAAGACCCTTGCGTGTGGTGCCGCTGTTTGAAACCTTAAAAGACCTGAACAATGCCGCCAGCAGCTTGCAACAATTGCTGGAAATTGACTGGTATAAGCAGGCCATTACCGTCAGTGATGGACAAGGGCGGCAAGAAGCTAAACAAGAGATCATGATTGGCTATTCGGATTCCGCCAAGGATGCTGGTTTTCTGGCTGCCAACTGGGCGCAGTACCGTGCGCAGGAACAACTCACCCAAGTGGCCGAACAGCATGGCATCCAGCTGACCCTGTTTCACGGTCGCGGCGGATCGATTAGCCGGGGCGGGGCGCCCACCTATCAGGCCCTACTGTCACAGCCACCGGGTTCGGTCAAAGGCAAAATCCGTGTGACCGAACAGGGCGAAATGATCCGCTTCAAGTTTGGCATGCAAGGCATTGCCCTGCGCAATCTGGAGCTGTATGCCAGTGCCACGCTGGAAGCTACCCTGCTGCCACCACCAGCGCCCAAGCCGGAGTGGCGTGCCCTGATGGACAGCATGACCAAAGTGGCAGTTGGCACCTATCGGCAAACCGTGCGGGAAAATCCGGTCTTTATTCAATACCTGCGCACTGTGACACCAGAGCTGGAACTGCAAATGCTACCACTAGGCTCGCGTCCGGCACGCCGTAAGGTGAGCGGTGGCATTGAATCGCTGCGGGCCATTCCGTGGGTATTTGCCTGGACTCAGGTGCGCCTAATGTTACCTGCCTGGCTTGGAACCGGACGTGCCTTGCGCACGGCTCTGACAGAAGGCCAGCGCACTACCATTGACGACATGATGCAGCACTGGCCTTATTTTCAAACCCTGCTCGACATGCTGGAAATGGTGCTGGCCAAGGCAGACCCGGCCATTGCAGCCTATTATGAATCGCGCTTAACCCATGATGCGCAGTTGATTGATCTGGGCAAGGAATTGCGGCGCAGGCTGGACAGCGCCACCCAAACGCTGCTGGAGGTCATTAACCAGCCCGCCCTGTTGCAGCATGAATCCATGCTCAAGCGTTCGATTAATGTACGCACGCCGTATATTTTACCGCTGCATTTGTTGCAGGCAGAACTGATGCAGCGCCGCCGCGAGCATGACGACAGTACCTACGACCATGCGTTAATGGTCACCATTGCTGGCATTGCCGCAGGCCTGCGCAACACAGGTTAACCTAGCAGACGTTAAAACCAGCTAGACTTAATGCATGCAATCAAATGATTTATAATGGTTTTATAGACTAAAATTTCATGAGAGGAGAATGATATGGGCGCATGGGGCACTGGAATTTTTGAGGATGACACTGCACTGGATACCGTGCAAGAAGCCATTGACAGCACAGCAGCAGATTTTCTCCAGCAGGTGATTCTCACTGAAGACGATGAAGAATATCTGGAATATGACCGCGCGCATCAAATCATTATTGCCGGGGTAATTCTGGATGCCCTGCTCAATAGCACAGTGTATGAGCACAATGACGAAGCTTTTGAGCAATGGCTGGAACAGCAAAACAGGGACAGTGTGAATGAGTTCAAGCCGGTAGTGCTGGCAGGGCTTAAAATTGTTCTGTCTGGCCAGTCAGAACTCAATGAACTCTGGCAGGAAAACAACATGGAATATCCCAACTGGCGTGCCAATGTGGAAGGCATGATTGCCCGGCTGCAAGACTAATGATTAAATCGCAGCCTAAAATAATAACTTGAGATTGTTCATGACAAAATTAATCGTGCTGGCAGGTGCAGTGGTCAGTCTGCTATTAAGTAGCTGTGCAAAAACCAACCATGATGCACCAGCCGAATTGTCTGATAATAATAAAGTGAAATCTGAAATAGCTGAACAGGTTCATTCCAATACAGTCAGCACTTTAAATCATAGCTGTGCGAACTTAGACCTGAACACGCTTATTGGTTTTACAGAAGGCACAGTTGAAGCAAGCTGCCAGCCCGTTAGAGATTTTCACTTAAAACAGTTTAAATGTTCAGTGTCACAAAATGCTTTTGGGGCTGAACTCGATGCTATTGTCCTTAAAACAGATCAACTGTCCGTTTTTGCTTATGCGTCTTCTAAAGACTGTCAGCATGCGGTTGAGATTCGGAACGCGAATGAATAATGGCATCCAGCACTACAGGCCATAAACGCTGGTGTGAACTTCTAAATAAATCCATATGACCAATGTGCCCAAAGCCTTCCGTGGCTGGCTCAAGGCAAATAGTGCGTTGTGCTGCATTCGGATACAAGCGTAACAAGTCCGCTACATTAGCCCGGGTGGCAATTTCATCATCACTGGCATGAATGGCCGTTACTGGACAGCGAATTTCTGCGTGATAATGCTGGTCAACACTTTTGCCCAATGCATTGGCCACATAACCCGGCTTGCTGCACCATTCTGCCCACTGGCGCGCCACGCCTTTGGGCAGGTTTTCGCCCCAGCCAATTTTCTTGTTGTTGGCATGCCCGTATAACCGGATATTTAATGGCATATAGACATTAAACAATACCGGAGCCAGCCATTTGGTTTTGCCGCTTAAGCCTTTAACATGGCCTGTCGAGCCAGCAATGGCAATTACCTGTGCAATTTTCTGGTGATTGCGTACCAGCCCAGTGAGCTGACCACCAGCACTATGGCCGATTAGAATTACTTGCTGCTGACCCGTATGCAGGGTAAGCCAGTCCAGTGCGGCAGGAATATCCAGCTGACCCCAGTCCTGAATACGGGCGTTGCTGTATTTCACTGGCTCATGCAGCGACTGGCCAATCCCGCGAAAATCAAACACCAGCACCGCATGACCTTGCTGACTTAACCACTCACAAAACCTGAAATAAAACTGCTGCACAATTCCGGTGGCCGGGCACAGCAGGACAGGCCGTTTTTGCTGGGCGTCTTCGGTCTTAAAAAAATGGCCAGACAGTGCATAGCCATCTTCAGCAATGATTTGGACAGCTTGAGGAGTACTAGGTTTGTTCATTGAATTAATCCTGAAATTCCTGCCGGATATGGTGGAGCCAGCGTTCAACAATAGCCAGCTCATCGCTGGTAAACCCTTGCGTGAGCCGAAGATTAAGAGCCATAAGCTGGGCCTTGAATAACGTCAGCTGGTCTCTGCCCAAGGGTGTGAGCCACAAGCGGGTAGCGCGGCCATCCTCAGGACATTTTTTGCGCTCCAGCAGTTGTTGGCGTTGCATCCGGTCAATCAGGCCAGACACGGCTGACGGCACCAGATCCAGCGTCTGGGCAATATCACCAGCCAGTGCGCCATCCTGTTTTTCCAGCACAAACAATACGCCGGCCTGTGCTGCCGATACCTGAAAATCCGGCTTCCGATGTGACTCAATCCAGCGTTGCAATCGACGCTGGCTGCTGTTAAGCAGGAAAATGAAAAACGGTTTCTGACGCATCTTGGCGGTACTATTTATTTCATATGCGAACTAATTTAAAGGATTTAGGCTACTGCTGCAATAAATCATCAAAAATGTTTATTGACTGCTGCGTGCAAGCGCTTAAAAAATTAAGGTTTTACGCAACCATAAATAATTAATTCAAGCCTTTGAATTTAAAATTTTTTTACTGAACTATCATCAATTAAAAAAACAGTCCTATGTGATAGGCATGACTAACCCCTAACCTTTGTCTCACCGCTTTTTAAGGATAGTATCCACCACTTGCTGGTCTGGCGGTGCGCCATTGAAGCTTTCTCCATTCACCATTAAGCCACCTGATGATGCATATACTACATTTTGGGCAGCACTTAGGCCAATGATCCGATGCACGACATCTGGCCAACTTTCAAATGGGGAGTTTGTTCGTTCCTGAATAATTGTCCTTGCGGTATCCGGCCCAACACCCGGCATGCTGGCAAGTTCTGCCTCGCTTGCAGTATTAATTTCAACCGGATGCACCGTAAAAGGCGTACTGCTTGATGTGTCTGCCTGCGCCCGTCTGGTTAAAATTTCATTAGCCTGTGCCGTCTTGTCTTGAACCAATCGTTGTTCACGTGCAGCGTTGCGTTGAGCAATTTTTTCTAGCGTATTGGCGGCGGCAAGCTCGGCATAATGGCGCTGTACTGCTTCAAATGAAGCTTGATCAATACAATTAAAAGTTTCATTAATATGATAACCGTCTTCCTGTGCCCGTTGACGGGCTTCAACTGTTTTTAAGGGAATTCCATGGCAGACCGCCTGATACTCTGCTGACGCTTCCAGTTTTTGATCAGAGCATGCCACATTGAGCAGGCAAATTATCCCAATCCCTGAACAGGCTATAAGATTTCTTGGATGCATATTTTTCTAAAGAGTTGAATTAAATGTTAAAAGTGATGGATGGAATGATTTTATACGTTTGCATTCCTGTCCATTTCCAGCGCCTCAGCCAGCAGGCTTTCAATACGCCAGACCCGGTACAGGCTGTTAAACACCTGTTGTTGCTCACCAATTTGTAACACCATTACGGGCAAATCCGGCTGCTGATATGCCTCGCAGGTCGCTTGATTGGACGCTAGCCAGGCTTCGGTTTCTGGTAAATCAACCAGTTGTTGCTGGTCCAGTGCCATTGTCATTAAGCGCTGTACATGCGGTGTAAAACTGGCATCCAGCCCCCTGCACCAGACGCATTTAAGCAAATCCAGCAGGGTTTCACTGCGCTGTTCCTCATCCACACTATACAGAATGCGCGCCAGATTCAGGCTAGCGACCT
The DNA here is from genome assembly GCF_004377485.1 of Alkanindiges illinoisensis. GTDB lineage: Bacteria > Pseudomonadota > Gammaproteobacteria > Pseudomonadales > Moraxellaceae > Alkanindiges > Alkanindiges illinoisensis_A. The sequence goes on along the minus strand of NZ_SNTY01000036.1, from coordinate 113,608 downwards.
GCGTTGGACGACAAAATGGTGCAATGCTGATCTCAGTCCGCCGTGACAAACGGGCAATCAAGCCCCAGTCAAACTCATCGCGCCCTTGATACGGCAATGGATGCACCCTTAGCGTGAGATTATAATAATCCACCAGTTCGCGCTTGATGTAGGCCAGAATCAGCCAGCTCACCGGGTCTTCCAGCGCCAGATAAATGTCCAGCCGGGCATGCAGCGCCTGTATTTCATTGAGGCTTTCCGGGTCATTGACCAGATGCTCGCCCCATTCAATATGATTAATTAAAAAAATTGGCTCGTTATTGAGTAATTTTTGCTGTTTTAGGCGCCGGGTCAGGCGCAGGAAATCATCAATGGCCCGGTAATGCCGCCCGCCAAACAGTAAAAATCCGCTGGCAATGGGTTCATCCACAAAGCGGATGGCGGGTAAATCAGGTGCTGTATTGCTGACAGATGCCGGAGATGGGCGCCGTGTGGCCATATAATGCAGGGTATTGAGCTTACCTTGCTGGTTTTGCCACAGCATGTGAAAAATATCCTGCAACAAATGCAGGTAATCCGTACCGCGCAAGGGCGAAGTTTTTAAAACAGTGGTGGCTTGCTGAATCAGGGCCGGACTGGGCAAACTGGCGCGAACCGTTTCGCTCACATCAAACACAAAACGGTGCTGGGCTGCCAATGCTGCTGCATCATCCAGCATATACTGCTGCCACGCTTGCGCACTCAATCCGTTGGGCGGTGGGCAGGCTTGCGTGCAAATCACAATCTTGAGTGGCTTTAAGCGCGGAATCAGCAATTCTTCCAGTTGCGGCAGAAGCTGCACCAACAGATAACTGTAGGCATCATCAAAGCGCAAATAAACCGTAATGCCATTGCGCGAAGACAGATGCCGTTGCCGGTAAGGCCGGTTGAAAAACCATCGGGAACGGATCGGGTCTAACCACCTTCGCGCCAGCGACATGAATATTTCCTTGCAATCACACAGGAGTTGTTAAGGGTTATCAATCTAGAATACTAATGGCAAGGACGCAAGTTTACTGTGTGCAAAAACCTGATGAAAAAACTAATAAGGCAAGCGACTGGTTCACCATTCAGTAAGTAAGCTATTGATTGACCAGAATAATTTTTGATAAGGTGCAACTGTTAAGGCCGCAGTTTTTAGATTGTGATCATCATGTCTTGACTGGATGAAAATATTGATAAAGATTGCCTTAAGCTAAAAAAATGCCCTGTCAGCATCAATCTAACAGGGCATTTTGGGAATGGCCGCTTATTAATACCAGACCTTTAGAACAGTTTAGTCCAGATTAACATCCGTTAATGCACCAGTTGATGCACTCGACACCAGACGGGCATATTTCGCCAGTACGCCACGGGTATATTTAGGCGCTGGACGAGTCCAATTGGCACGACGGGTGGCCAGTTCTGCCTCATCCACATGCAGGGTAATTTCACGGCTGACGGCATCAATACTAATGCGGTCACCGGTATTGACCAGGCCAATCAGGCCGCCTTCAAAGGCTTCCGGGGTAACATGACCCACCACAAAGCCATGGCTACCGCCACTAAAGCGGCCATCAGTAATTAGTGCAACAGATTGACCCAGCCCCTTACCCATAATGGCTGATGTTGGTTTGAGCATTTCGCGCATGCCGGGGCCGCCTTTGGGGCCTTCACCGCGAATTACCACCACTTCACCGGCTTGCACTTCACCATTTAAAATACCGGCCATGGCGCCTTCTTCACCCTCAAATACACGCGCCGGGCCTTCAAAGCGCAGGCCTTCCTTACCGGTAATCTTGGCCACCGAACCTTCTGAGGCCAGATTTCCCTTTAAAATGACCAAGTGGGAATCTTTTTTGATTGGTGCGTCAAACGGCATGATAATTTGCTGGTCAGCTGGATAATCCTGCACATTGGCCAGATTTTCAGCCAGAGTTTTACCAGTAACGGTCAGGCAGGAACCATCCAGCATGCCTGCATCCAGCATGCGCTTCATCAGGGGCTGAATCCCGCCAATGGCTACCAGCTCGGACATCATGTATTTACCGGATGGGCGCAGGTCTGCCAGCAGTGGGGTCTCCTTGCCAATGCGCACAAAATCGTCAAGGCTTAGATCCACGTCCACGGTACGTGCCATACCAATCAAATGCAGCACAGCATTGGTTGAACCACCCAGTACAATCACCACCTTAATGGCATTTTCAAAGGCAGCCTTGGTCATAATATCGCGCGGTTTAATGTCGAGGCGCAGCAGATTTAACACCGCTTCACCGGCACGGGTACAATCGTCCTGTTTTTCCTGTGACACGGCATCCTGCGCACTGGAACCCGGCAGGCTCATGCCCAGCGCTTCAATGGCTGATGCCATGGTGTTGGCAGTATACATGCCACCACAGGAACCCGGCCCCGGAATAGCCACTTCTTCAATTTGCTTGACCTGAATTTCGTTTAACTCGCCTTTGGCATGCTGGCCAACAGCTTCAAACACTGAAATCACATCGGTATGGCCCTTGCCCGGCTGAATGGAACCACCATACACAAAAATGGACGGACGGTTTAAGCGCGCCAGGCCCATGATGCAGCCGGGCATGTTCTTGTCACAGCCACCAATCGCAATCAGGCCGTCAAAACCTTCACAACCCGCTACCGCTTCAATGGAATCGGCAATAATTTCACGCGATACCATGGAATACTTCATGCCTTCGGTGCCGTTGGCAATGCCATCGGAAATGGTAATGGTATTAAAAATGACACCCTTACCGCCTGCTGCATTCACGCCGCTTTCGGCATCGCGCGCCAGGCCATCAATGTGCATATTACATGGCGTGACATTGGCCCAAGTGGAGGCAATGCCTACCTGTGGTTTTTTGAAATCTTCATCAGTAAAGCCTACTGCACGTAGCATGGCACGGGCCGGGGCGCATTCCACGCCATCAACTACCTGTGATGAATGCTTGCGTAAATTAAGGTTGTTCTGATTGTTATTGCTGTCATTACTCATGGGATGTTCCTAGTGTGCTTGGGATGTGCCTGCGCCGATAGCGTGGGTAGCATGTTTTACAAATTGGGGATAATTCTATGCCTTAAGCGCATTAAGGGAAAGGCATAACATCGTATCAACAGCATACCTATAACCCTATATCGAGTAAAATATATTAAACATATCAGAATGGGTCTAAAAATATATGACTACAACCACGCTAAGATCGCTTAGGCACTTCGTTGTAGTGGCAGAAGAGCTGCATTTTGGGCGAGCGGCGGCCCGTCTGCATATGACACAGCCGCCTTTAAGTCAAAGTATTCAGGCGCTGGAACAAGAATTAGGTATTGCCTTATTTAACCGCACTAACCGTAGTGTCAGCCTAACCCCGGTTGGGGCATTATGGTTACCGCATGTCCGCCACGTGCTGGATCAGACCGAGGCCTTACCGCAAGTTGCGCAACGATTGGCGCGCGGCGAAATCGGAACACTTCATTTAAGCTTTGTCAGTAGTACGGTTTATGGGCTTTTGCCAGAATTGGTCAGCCGTTTTTCGATGGCTTTTCCTGATGTTGAAATCACCTTAAAAGAAGCCACGAGCAACCTTCAGGTGCAATCCCTGTTAAACCATGAGATTGATATCGGGCTAGTGATTGCCCCGACCCACCGGGATTTTCCGCCAAACCTTGATTATCACCCGATATCCTCTGAGCCGCTGATCATTGCGCTTCCGCAGACATGGCTTAATGAAAAAAATAAAATTGGCGATAGTGACACCATCAATCTGCGTGATATGGCACATTTGCCCTTAATCCTTTTTCCCCGCGAAAGTTCACCAGCCCTGCACGATCTTATTACGGGATATTACGCCCAGCTTGGCATAGAACCCTTGCTTGGTCAGCAGGCCATCCAGATGCAAACGATGATTGGACTGATTTCTGCGGGAATGGGTTTTGCCTTGGTGCCTGATTCAATGCGGACTTTACAGCGGACTGGGGTTGTTTATAAATCCTTATATGGAGACGCACCAATGATGGAAACAGGACTGGTTTTACACACGCACCATGCCCCACCTTCAGCACGCAATTTGCTTCAACTGGCAATACAAATCCGTGAGAGGAACCCAAATTTCCTGTAGAGACCTTGGTGCGCTTGCTGGCAAAATTGATAAAAATTAATAGTGGATTCAGGTTTCTCCCCTGTTTAGGGGATAGCAATTTTCTGGCAGCGCCGTACCATTCTTGCTAACCCAACCGTTCAGGATGAACCCCATGAATAAGTCTTTTCTTGCTGCCATGATGCTTGTGCTGGCAGGCTCAACCACGGCACATGCCGGATTGCTGGATACCTTGAGCAAGGTCAATCAAGCGGTTAATACCGTGCGTGGCAATACTGCCAATGTTCCAGTGGCGACGCCTGCCCCGGCGCAACTGGCTGCTGACCACTCACAACTGATGCAAAGCTATGCAGCGCTGGATTGTGCCAGCTTGCAGGTGATGACAAATACACTAACGCAGCAGTTGCAGGCTGTACCGCAGGAAAATCAGGTGAGCAAAACCGCCGGTATGCTAGGCAAGGCTGGCGGACTATTTGCTTCGGTGGGTGCACTGGCGGGTGTGGATGTCCGGGCAGTCCAGCAGGTAGGACAAATGGCGCAGCAAGCCAACTCACTGGCGGCCAATACCTCTAGCGCAGCACCCCAAAATGTGATTGAACTCAACCAGCAACTGGCTGCATTACAGGTGATCCAGCAAGCCAAGGCATGCAAGTAAAGCTGTTAGAAGAAAATTAAAAAAATTCAGGCACGTTAAAACAATAAGAAACGTGCCTGATTTTCAATTGTAAGAACAACTGGACAAGCTACTAGAATTTTAAGCCAAAAGACTAAAACCAAAAAAAACAGCCTGAATTAATGTTCAGGCTGTAAGTCATTGGTTTGGGACGTGGTCTTAATTTCCTGTCCATCCGGGCTGGCATACACCAGCACCACCCGGCGACTTAAGGCATGGCCAGTGATAGCCACTGGATCGGCAATGAGTTGCTGCTCACCGGCAGCCACCGTGGCAATCCGGCTGGCATCCACACCTTGCTGAATTAAAAAGTTTTCAACGGTTTTGGCACGGCGCTGGCTTAAGTCCAGATTATAAGCCTGACTGCCGCGGGCATCGGTATAACCATACAGGGTTAGTGAATACGTGCTGTTCTTAACCAGCATCGTGGCAATATTGCTCAGTACCTGTGTTGAGGCTGGCGACAAGCTGGCCTGATCCAGCGCAAAATGTACCACGTTGGGCAGAACGTCCTGCGTTACTGGTTCAATGGCTGGCATGTCAGTAGTAGTTGCAACTGCTGGCGCAACTGTTGCAGCACTCACCAATGGCCATGGGCCAACCACGCCATGACAGCCTTTTTCAGGGCCATTTAACTGCTCAAGACTGGGATAATTAGCCTTACTCCACGCAGGCAAAGGCTGAGCTGCTGTTGATTGCGTCATAGCATGACAATTGGCTGCCTGATAATTGGCCTTGTCAATCAGGCGCTCAGCCGCCGCAAACAATTCACGCGAATGTCGCCAGCCCAGCTCACAATGTTCGGCAGCAGCCCACACCAGCATGACTTCTGCCTGTGCAATCTCGGTGGCCGCACAGTCAAAACCTGCCTGCTGTTTAAGCAGCTCGGCATTGACCCATAGATCACGGCGCATTACTTTGGAAGACTGAATTACTGGCGTGGTGCTGGAAATCGGCTGTTGCTGTTCGAGTTGCTCAATCAGTTGTCGCGCTTGTGTCTGTGCCTGTTGTTCGGCTGCCGTGAAGCTGCCTTCACTGTGCTGGTTGGCGGCATAGGTCAGCCACATTTGCGCTTTTTGCGCATGGTACTGGGTTAGTGCCTTATTACTTTGCAAAAATGGCTGAACTCGCTGTTGCAACGCTGCCACACTATTTTGTTCCAGCGGATTATCAGAATGATTGGCTACAGGCTGGCTCAGGGCTGGCAGACTAAACGCCAAACCACTGACCAGGCAGGCTGCCAGCGCCAGTTTTAACTTAATGGCCTGCATCGTCTGGCTCCTGCGATTTGTTGACATTGCTGTGATCAAAGTTCAGCAGGTCTTCATCAAACTTGAAACGGAAGCGTAAATATGGCCCCTGAATAGAGGTGCTGCTATCCGCCAGATCCTTGTCCTTGTAGCCGGAGAAGTTATAACCGGCAGACAGCCATAAATTGGCCGCCAACAAATAGCCGACTTCACCGCCCAGCAGCAGGCGACGGCCTTCGCTGGCATCGCTCCACAGCAGGCCGGCATTAATGCCTGCATCCCAGCGCTCGTTGATATCATACATGGCACGGCCACTTAGCAACTGGGTAGCGCCTGTGGACTTGATGCCTTCAAAGTCTGCCTTGACATACTTCACTGCATACTGACCAGACAGCGTGGTTTTGCGATTTGGGTGGAAGTTGGCATGGTTGGACAAAATGTACACATTGCGCAGGTATGGGCTGGACAGGTTGGTTTCGTCATTTTCATAACGGTATTCCAGCTTGGTCAGCGCATCAAAGCGGTTCTGGTCAAAGTCACGGTAGGCTGCACCAACCTGGAAACGGTCAATCACGCGGTCGCCGGTGGTGTCGCCCTTGTTGTCAATCTGGCTAAACACGTTCTTGGTCAGCAGGGTGACATCATCGGTCAACTTGTAGGCCAGACCCAATGTATTGAGCAAGGTGTCAGACTGATCCGCCCAGCGCATCTCTAAGCGTGCTACGCCTTTCCAGTCCGGATTGGTCAGGTATTCCAGACCAACCGAAGCCGCCGTGCTATCCAGTGACTGGTTGTCATTACCAGCAATCGCCTTCACTTTTTCCAGACTGGTGTTGGCATAAATTCCCTTGGCCACTTGCCAGCGGTTACGGGTTCCAATTGCCGCTTCGGCTTCACGCGCGCTAATGCCATCACGTACCCGGTATTCACTAAACACCGAACCATCCTGACTGTAATTGCTGTCAATCCCCACCACGGTAGTGTTGCGGCGCTGGGTGTCGTTTAGTTCATACAGGCCATTGATGCTGGAAATAATTTCCTGACGCGCGTACAAGCGGGCTTTTGGATTAATCTGGTAATTGCCACCTAATGCAAAAACCCGGCGATCCGCATCACTGATATCCTGCTCGTATTCAATAAAGGCATTGGAGCCTTCCCACGGCAGCGCACTGTTGAGCTTGGCGCGTACGGTGGTGCCATCATACGGGGTGCTGTTATTAATACTAGCCTGCTGGCTGGTAGCACTGGCAGCGCTCACGGTTTCTTCGTAGTAGCGCACACCCAGTTCCAGCGACATCAGGCGGTTTAAGGCGCGTTCCACACTGGCGGAAATGCCCTGACGCACGCCCTGATTGGCCTGATCTTCGGTACGAATGGCTTCAAAACGGGTTAAGCCCAGTTTTTCTACCCGTGCCTGTGCCTTAATACCACTTTCCTTGCGTCCAGCAGTAATTGGTGAAGCTGTGTTGTAAAAACCGCTATCTGCCTGATTGTGGTAAGCACGCAATTCAATATTATTGATGCTGTAATCCAGCTCAATGCGGCCAGCAGTGCCGGATTGCTCACCAGTGGCTGATGTGCTGGCATTAATGCTGGTTAAGCTGTTGGCCGGATCAATGGTGTTTTCACTACGCGCCACTTCAGCCACCAGCTTGGCACGGTCATTCAGCTTGATAACGGTATTGACACTGGCCAGTTGCTCATCGGTCAGCGGATGGTCACTCTTCACATAAGAACCACCCACTTGCACCTTATTGGTGAGTTTTACCGAGCCGGACACACCGCCCACGGTATATTCTTCACCGCCCTGATCGGCTTCAACAGTAATGCGCAGGTAAACCGGGTTTAAGTCGCTATCAACGCTGGAAACGGCTTCTTTTAAATAAATACTGTTGCTGAAGGTATCGACTTCATAGTCAGTAAATCGCGCCAGTGTACGCTGGGAAATGATCAGACCCGGATTATTACGGTCACGTACAATTACTTCGACTTTTTCACTGTTGCGCAGCACATCATCACTGCTCACCTGACCCAGTGAATACGGGCCGGTAATACCTAAGCCACGCTGTTCGCTGGTAATCTGGGTAGCATTGGTTTGCGCCACAAAGCCGGTGATTTTGGTGCGATCAGTTTCAATGCTGGTGCGCGCGCCAGTTAATGAGCGGTTGTACTGGCCTAACGACAAACCGTCATCATTGTCTGTGCGGGTCACATAGTCGCCATACATGACATACGAGCGGCCCTTGTCGACCCGCACATACAACTTGCTGGTAGATTGCGCATCAAAGCCCTTGGCCGCGGCATCCCCATACACCGGATAATATTCATCAGGACGGATGTCACGGAACAGGCGCTGGTCTTTGTCCTTGTCGGAGTCATAAGCCAGCGTCAGCAAATATTCGCCTTTTACCTTGCCTTTTAAGAATAATGCAGCACGGCCAGTTGCATTGGTTTTGCCGCCATTGCTGGATGCAATGTCATTCAGCTCTTCTTCAAAGCCATCGTTGCGGTTCACCTGACTCAGCTGCTTGGGATCAAATTTCTGGAAAGAAATGGCACCCTCAATGATACCAGCGGCAATCATCGGACGCAGTGCCGGCAGGAAGCGCACAGGCAGGTTGGCATTATAAATACCACTGGTCACATTTAAAGTGCCTTCGCCTGCCTCACTGGGTGCAGTAATTGGCACCAGCAGCGTTCCGCCTTCCACAAACACCTGAATGCCGGGCTGGCTGGCGTCCAGGTCTTTTAGTTCAACCTTGCCAATGGTGCTTTCCAGCGTAATCGGGGTACGGCTGGCCACCATGGTGCCGTTGTGATCAACAATTTTCAGCACGGCACTGAACACATCAGAACCGTTGGCCTGTGCTTCCTGCTTGGGTGCACTCAAGGCCAGCTTGCTCATTTGATCCGGGGCAATCACCTGAATCTTTTGCTGTTCACGCAGGTTGCCCATGGCATCTAGCTGGCGCACTTCAATCTGGTTGCTGCCCGGTTTGAGATCTACACCAATATAATCAAAACCCGCCACCTGAAAATCTGGCAGAATGGCTTTTTTGCCAATGCGCTTGTCATCAATGTGCTGGCCATTGACCCACAGCTCAATGGTTGCACCAGCCACGCCTTTCACCTGAACAGTGGTTTGCGCATACGGCAAGGTTTGGCCGTCTTTTAAGTTTAAAATCGTCAGCTGGTTGCTATTGGCTTCAGCCAGTGCTTGTTCAAGATCAACCAGTACGGGTGCCTTCACAGGTTCAATTTGTACCGCACGCAGTTCTTTAATCTGGTCTTTAGACAGTTCAATATTACAGTTGGCAGTAACACCTTGCGCACTGATGCAACCACTGGCGGGCTGGCTGCGTACATCGCCCACGCTATAGCGCAATGGGTCCAGTGACAAATCAGCCCGCAATACCTGTTCCAGATTGGCATTTTGTGCTTCAATTTTTTCCTTGCGCTTGTCGACCTGTTCAATTAGCGGCTGCGTACAGGTGCCTGCGCCATCGGCAATGGCAAAATCAGCACGATGCAATTCGCCACGCTTGAGGTCAACAAAACGGCTACCAGCATCACCGGCATTACGGTTGCCCAGCAATACCATTTCAGCATTGCCCGGCAGGGTGGTGCGATCCAGTTTTAACACGTGGGTTTTGGCACTCACGCCATAAAAATCATATTTGCCTTCACGGTCAGTGATGACATAGCTGCCATCTTCCATGAACAGGCGAATACCGGGTACACCACGCTCGCCCACATCCTGCATGCCATTGCGGTTGCAGTCCATAAATACCTTGCCGACAATAAACGCATCCGACATCAGCACGCCGGGAGTCACTTCAATTTTGGCCGAGGCTTCATTGGATTCTACACCGCTGGCATCACGCGCGCGTACGCGGTTAATGCCATCGCCATTCAAGGCATTGGGACCAATTTGCACACGGTACTGGATTTTAACTTCTTTATTGGCATCCAGATTACCCAGACCCAAAGTTAAATACGGGCCTTTGCCGCCCAGCGGATCATTCACCTTAACGCCATTAACCCGCGCCGTGCCCGCCACATAAATAAAGCCGCGTGGCAGGGTATCCTTGATCGATACATCCTGCGCCGCAGTTTTGCCACGGTTGGCCACGGTCACGGTGTATTCTTCAAAATCACCCAGCTCGGCAGTGGTGTGGGTGGCCGTTTTTTTCACAAACAACGGTGAGGTTGGCGTGGACAGTACCGGATCAACTGGAATGTCAATATTTAACGCCGGGTCGCCATTGTTCAGGGCAAAGTTGCCACCATACGACCACTGCGGATGAACGGCTTTATCACTGGAAAAACTCGGGTAAACCGTTTTATCACTGATAAAGGTATATTTGGTTGAACCAGGAATAGTGGACGTGTCTACTTGCAGGCTATAGTTACCGGCAATCACCTGCGGATAAATAAACTCACCCAGTTCATTGGTGAGCTGCGTGGCGGGAATTGGAATTAGCTCGCCGGTTTCTGCATTAACATTAAACGCCACATTGTTACCGACCGGATTGCCACTGGCATCCATCAGCGTAACTTTGGCACCAACAACCGGCTTGCCAGTTTTGGCATCAAATACAATTCCGTATGGGTTAATCAGCACATTGGTGCTGACATCATTAATGGTTGCCGTCGGGTTGCCGCTGGCGTCCAGACAGTTCACCAGACTGACCACCACGGTGTCGCGTTTTACCGTTTGCAGAATCTGGTCGTTGGGATTAGCTGTCGCGCTTTCTGTAGTATTTAGCTCATAATGAAATACGCCGCTATTGGGTTCGGTTTCCACACCAATCACTTCAACCATATCCCCGGTAACTGTGGATTTAACCCGGATTTTTACCTGATCGCTCACCGTACGGCTGGCATTACACTGGGCACTGTCCGCTGAAATATACAGGGGCTTATTCAGGCTGCCAGTAGCCAGAACACGGTTATAATTACCCGTATTGTTGCTGATGTCAGACTTGCCGGATACTACGGTTTTGGCAATATTGGACAGGATGGTTTTTTCACCGGTTGCCAGCTGGTATTTCACTGCAAACTGATTGTTTAAGGTGGTGTTAGCAATGTTATTGTTCATGCTAACGCTAAGCTGCACCCGCTCAATGCTGCGCGCTTCAATAGCCGGATAGGCCACCACCAGTTCATTAATACTTTTGAGGTCAGCCGGTTGCTGACGGCTATAACTGTTTTCACCAGTCTTAAATAAAATTTGTGCGGCCGGATTGCTGGCCTGGGCGCTTTTATAAATGGTGTTGGCCGGCAATGAATCCACCATAACCACCATGTCCTGCGCCTGCCCGTCAATAAACACGCGGGTTGGACGAATGGCCTGACTGCCTTTGTTTTCCAGCGTCAGGGTATAATTTAGGTCATAGCTTTTGCCGCTACCTGGTGTAAAGGTTTCCTGATCAACCGTTTTGCTGGCGGTAAGTTCTGGCAGGTAAGCCACCAGACTGTTGGTTGCTGTGGCAGTGACATTCGGGTCTTCAACCACAACAGCCTTGATGGGCAGGTTTAATTGCTGCTTGTCCTGCAGGCTGGCTGATGCTGTTGCCACCACCCACAAGTTAATGGATTGTAGGCGATCCAGTACAATAGAACCGCTCAGGACTTCATCAGTGGCGTCAAATTCGCCATTCTTGTTTTTATCAACATAAATCTTGATATTGCTTAAACCATTGGCTACCAGTTTTTCAATATTAATGCTGGCCTGGGTATTGCTGGTATTGGTCAGGGTATTGAGCCACACCACACGGGCACCAGCTTCTATTTCCTGGGTTGCAGGCTGGGTAAGCGAAATGGCGTACAGGGCTGCTACTTCAACCTGAACAGTATTGGATTCGGTATTACGGGTTTGGCCCTCTGGGGAAAGATAGGTGGCGTATGCTGTATTCTTGATTGCCACACCAGCAACTGGAATTACGGGTGTTGCCGCGTAACCCTGCTGAGCCATCATGATAGACGCTGCAAGTGTAGAAAGTAAGAATGTCGCTTGGTATGCGTTATATTTCGTATGTCGCAACACAGCAATATACCTTGAATAAAGTTTTAATTCAGATGGAAGCCGGTACTAGACCAGCTTCCATTAAAAACAACACATCTACTTTAATAGAACATTAAAATAAGCAGTTATGGCGTAACTGGATTAATTTTCACACCAAATTTCAGTTTGGCTGTTGCTGTAGGCGCCAAGTTGCCGACAGGGTTAGAAACATTACCCGTTGCACCAGCAGCCGGTGCAGTCACTGTACCTGTTGTGCCATCATTTGATGGAGTTGGCGCTGCAGCTAATGTAGTGAAAGCAGGAGTGGCATCATTAATGACTAATGTAGTTACCGGAACGCTACCATCATTGGTGGCGGTAATACGATAAATCACACAAGTACCTGGTTTGGCAGATATGGTTCCCTGAGTATAGCTAGCCAAGCCACTGTCTTCAGTACCATCACAATTTGCATCAAGTGCTTGCTCTTTCAGCAGACGAATCTGACCATTATTAATGGTCGTTACATCAGTGACTTTAAGTGCCGCAGGCGCGGTATCATCACCAATAACACCTGTTGGGGTAATCGTAATGGTAGCCACATCTTGCTGACCATCGGTGGCGCCAGCAGGTGCTTCAACTTTTACGAAGATTCTAACTGCTTCACCCGGTTGCAGACCAGCTCCGCCAGCAGTACCTGCCAGTAATGCAGTCAAGTTAGTACCAGTAACCAGCTCACCAGCGTCTGCAATACCATTGTTGTCTACATCCACATAAACAGAAGTATTAGTGCCAGTGAGGGTATTGCCAATTGCAATATTTAAATCAGTGCCAGCCAGACCTTCAGTGACATTACCAGTGTTGGTTAAAGTATGGGTATAAACAACAGTGCCGCCTGGAGCAATCTGTCCATTACGGTCTGGTGTAAAAATCAGACTACGGTTTTCATCAACGATCACCCGGTCTTTTAAACTATCCGTTAACCCAGTCGCTGGAGACAAAATGGTAAACACAAGGTCGTTATTGCCTGGCAATGCATTGGCTGGTGGGGTAACCACAGCAACCAATTTAACGGTTTGCCCGGCCGGAACATTACCTGTATTGGTAATTGGCGCACCATCAGGCTGCCCATCACCGTTGGTATCCTGATAAAACACTGCTGTCCAGCCTGATGGCAGGTTAGCAACGCTTAAATTATAGTTATCAGGATTGGTACCATCATTAGTGACAGCCAGTTGCAGGGTCGCAGGCTGGCCAGCTTCTACCGTAGCAGTCTGGACGATTAAGTCAGTTGCGGTGCCAGCAATGTATTTACCATCACCGTCAGCCACATTAGTGCTACCATTTTTGGTTAAGTCTACAGTAGCTGCTGTAATATTCACATTTAACGTAGTGACGTCATTAGCCGCGGCAGATGCATTATCTACTGGATCAGCCGTAACGGTTACGCTACCAGAAGTAATAGATGTGCTAGGTGGAGTAATCTTCACTACCACCAGTTGATTGGTATTCGGTGCAATAGGACCGGTATCAACTGTAGTGTCACCACTAGTATCGGTTAACGGGGTTACGCCATCAGCTTTAAAGAACTGAACTGTCGTACCTGCGACCAAGCCAGTCAAAACAGAAGTCAGATTATAGCTTTCAGTGCTGTTACCACGGTTCCAGACATAGGTATTAAAGGTTGCCGTTTCACCCTGTGCAATAGCTTTGGTTTGGCTATCTGTCTGTGTGGTGGTATTCCGTTCGCCATCATTATAGTTCAAAGTTGCCGAATCGTTGATGGCGCCCAAATAAGTTGCTGCTACAGTAACCGTACTTGGATTAGACGGTTCAGGTGTGGTAACGGGTGTAGTCCCTGTATTACCATTGGTTGGACCATCTGGATCATAGCTATAATATGCTGTGTTGGTAATCGCGCCAGCAGGAGCAGCAGCATTTACCGTCACTTTAAATTTCAAAGTACCAGTGGTGTTAGCAGCAACGCTTGGGATTTTAAAGGTTAAACGGCCAGCCTGAGTGATATTAAAATCATAGCCATCAGTATCAGCAGCATCGGTCAAATTCGTCCCTGAGCCACTCCACACGGCTGTGCCAGCTGTGTAAGTAAGATTGGCTGGGATAACGTCAGTCAAGGTAACATCCGTAGCTGTGGTATTACCTGTGTTTTTATAGGTTAAGGTATATTCAATAGTATCGCCAGATTTAACAGCAGATACGCTGGCAGACTTGGTCACCTGAATAACCGCATTGGCAGTAACGTTAACCGTATCAGTGTTGGTTTTTTGAGTCACACTATCAGCAGCATCAACTGCCACTTTAGAGGTTGCGCTGATGGTTAACTTACCATTTTGACCAGAAGTTGCAACAGCTGGAGTGGTGGTCACTACAATCAGGTTAACAGATTGTCCCGCAGTCAGCGTAACTGTTTGACCTGCCAGATTAGTAGTATTGTCAGCAACGCCATCGCCATTGGCATCCAGATAAACCTGAATCGTGGCGAAGTCAAAGTTATCGCCACCAATGTTGGCAGTATTAATGGTAAAGGTGTCAGTGCCATTACCGGTGTTGGTTAAGGTATGAACCAGAGATACCTGACCATTTGGGTTGGAAGTGGTCGTACGGTCAGCAGCCAGTGTAAAGCTGGCAACCTGAATAACCGTAGTTTTTACTTCATTGGACGTTACTGTTTGAGTGCGACCAGCTGCATCGTTATAGGATGCACTGGCAATGTTACTGATATTGGTTCCTGCTAGTGGTGCTGCAGCATGTGCTGCCGGTACCAGTGCCAGACCTCCAACCACGACTGCAATGGATGCAGCCAGCTGATTTAAGCGCGGTAGTGCGATGTGCTTTGACATCTTATTGCCCCTAGTTGTTTGTTAGACGGGTAAGTTACTGACCAACGGCACTGGCAGTGCTGTTGACACGGGTTTGTGCTGTCACAGTGATGGATTTTCCAGCAGGAAGTTCAGCAATGGTCCAGCGTAATGCACGATACTCTTGCAAAGGTACATTGACGGTTTGCGAGCCGGTTTTGCGTTTTAAGGGCATCGCTGCAAAATTCACCCCGTCAGTACTGGCTTGCGCCTGCGCAGGTGTTGATTTTGCTAAAAACTGGGTGTCCGCAGGGATTGGCAGGGTAGCAACCAGTCCTTTCACACTTTTTGCGGTATTGTTGGTATAGGTAGCACGATACTCAATGATGTCATTTGGCTTGGCTTGTTTTAATGGCTTGGCTGATGATTCGCCTTTTTGATTTAGCGTAATCTGGTAAGCCGAGAGTTCAACTGACACTGGCGGCTTGGCGGCTGGCGCTTCTGCCTGGGCTTCACCAGACATGAATGCAATTGCTACTATTGTTGTTGCAATGTAACTCAATTTACGCATTACTTCTCCCTAGGCTAAGCATCGTGATAACTAGAAACACTTGTTACCGTGGGAACTTAGCGCTTTACTGATAAAAAGGTCTTTTATATGCAACAAAATGTTGCATGCGTCACAATATTACGAGTTAATATAGCTTTTTAACTAAAAAATTTCTACTGTTACTTAACTACACAAATAATATACAGATAAGTGACTCATTTTAAATACCGACTGGTAAACCCGGCCCCAAATTGGGGCAGATTCACAGAATTCTCCCTGCTTATTTCAAGTTACCTACGACTAAAGATATAAGCTGTTATTCAGGTATTGATTAAGGCACCTGAACACAAAACCTTACTTTACCTTGCTGGTTTGGCAACAAGCTACCGCCAGTCTGCCATAGCAATGCGCCATTTGTATGACTGGGATTACAGCTACCCGATGGTGTGCTGGTACAGGAAGCGGTTTTGTAGACTGTTCCGGTAGGTACGCTATCTTTAATAATGACATCAATCAGGTTTTTGGTGGTGTTATTGCGGTAAGTAATTTCATACTCCAGATAACCCCCATTTTGCACCTGATTCTGCACGCCAAAGCTACCCGTATCGGTGGCTGTGGATGGACAGCTGGCCACACTGCGTACGCCTTTTTGCATGGTTAAGCCTGCACTGCCCAGTAACGTGGTGTCCTGACGTTGCAGGGTCGTACCTGTAATCTGGCTGCTGTCGGCCAGTGTTACGTTATAGCTGGCCTGCAATTGACCTAGGTGCTGTGCGCCCATGCTGGCAGTTGCTGGCGCATAAACCCGCTGCACCAGACAAACTTCTTCTGCGTTTTTGAGGCTTAGGGGCAGGCTTTGACTAAACAGGCCTTCCCCACTATCCACCTTGCCATTACAGTTGCTGTCGCGGTATACCACGGCTTGCCAGTTTTGGTCGCTACTGTTGGCGGGTTGCTGTGAGACAGTCTGGTTCAGGCTGCTAATGGTCAACACACTTTGAGCCGTCAAGCGATGTGGATAATCAGCTACGCCTCCGGCAGTAATGGTTTGCTGGCCATCTTCACTGAGCAATGCAGTTAAGCGTGCATCACCAAAGTTATGATTGCTATAACTGGCTGCGCCTGTATTACTTATTGTAATAGTGTCGGAGGTACGATTATAGCCTGTCGTGCCGCTAACTGAGGAATAACCTGTCAGATTGGTCTGGGCAATGCAAAAATTACCTGCGGGCAGATCAGTGGGCGATAGGCTAAAGCGATAGTCACCGTTGGCGTCTGTTTTGGTCGTCGCGATTGCTGTGGTGTTGGTACAGTTGTTAATGGTTACTATACTATTTGCAATGCCCAGTTCACCTGCATCTTTAATACCGTTGTAGGCATTGCTATTGACTGCGGTGCTGCCACTGTTGTCTTCAAATACTTGTCCGCTAATGCTAACGACCTGCTTTTCAACAATATTGATGCTGGCTGGGATTTGTAGTCGTGCTGTTGCATCCAGATTGGCAGCAGTACAAGCCTCTCCGTTAAGGGATAGTCCTATTTCGCCATACAGCCCTTGCGCATAATCTTCATTGCTACCTGGTGTATTGCGGTTTGCTATACGGTAAGTAATCCGGTTATAGCCGGTATTTAAAGTCACGCTGTTTTGAATATACGGGTTGGAACTCCATTTGCCATCTACACCCACCTGGGCACCATTAAGCATAATGTATGCACCGTCATCCAGCTGGCTGCCCGCATTGCCAATACATAATGAAGCTGTACTGGTGGCAGGCACATAAATACCTGTAGTTAATTGCCAGACCCGACGGTTATCACCTGCTTGAGTAGCGGGGTTCAGTGCCAGCAGGGTCTGTGATTTGGCTGTGTCGGTATTTAGGCTGGTAATAATGCGGCTAATCATTGGGCTATAAGTGCCTGAAGGGCCAAAGACACTATTATTGCCGCCAATCGCTGCCTGAGTCAGATAAGCACCTGTCGGATTAACCTGAGTGGGTAACCATGCAGTTGACAGATTAACATTTTCATTGGCATTGGCAGTGCCATAACCAAGTGCAAATGCCCCATTAGGACGGATTTCGTTGAACTGGCTACTGCCATTCGGGTTGGTGCTTCCCCAGACATTATAGAGTGATTCACCGACCCCGCTACCCGGGTTGAACTCATTACTCCCTACCCGGATATCGGCCTGAATGGCAGTACCCAGTGTAGAGGATGCCGTGGTGTCATAACCTACTTGCAGCTGGAAACTGCCGCCATTGGCAACGCTACCCACCGGGCATGACCACTCCCCGGAAGACAGGCTACAGTTGGCACCATTGACAATCTTGACGCTGGTGACAGTTACCCCAGTCTGGGTTCGTGGTTTGAAAACAGCCACTGTGCCGCTGGCATCATCCGGCCCCTGATTGGTAATGTTAATCAGCTGGGTACCAGCCTGCCCGCGATAAATGGTAGGCAGATCAGGAGTAATCACAAACCGCGCTTCTTTTTGCGGCGTGTCAGGGGTAATTGCAGATGGGGTGCTAATTGTCGTGCTGGCACTGCTGCTATTGTTACTGCTTACCGGATCAGTGCCTGAAGTCACGGCAATGTTGGCCGTATTGGTGATATTACCAGAGGTACTGGCTGCTCCACTTACTGTAAAGGTCAGGTAGCTGCCACTGGTGGGTGCAGTGCTGCTGGCATTAACTGGCAAGGTACCTGTAGTCACATTAATAGTGTTGCCACTACCGCTTGCTGTTCCACATACCGCGCTACCACTGGCACTACAGCTCCAGCTTACATTAGTCAGGGCGCCAGGTACGGTGTCAGTAAATGTACTGCTGCTGGCTACACCCGGCCCTTTATTCCAGACCTTGATGCTATAGCTGACAGTGTTGCCTTGCGTCACGCTGCTGGTTCCAGTCTTATCAATGGCAAGGTCAGTGCCAGCAACAGTATTGGTATAGCTACAGCTAATGGCAGTGTCAGCAGGATTAATGGTCAGGGTATTGCCACTCAGCGCAGTACTGTTGCCACTACAGGCCAGCGTGGCATTGTAGTTGCTGGCAGTACCGGTACCAAAAGTTTCGCTAATGGTGCCAGTTTCACCCGCATACACGGTGACACTGGTGCCAGTGGTGGTATTACCCGCAGCAGTCGCAGTTGAGGTGCCCGAGGTAGCATTATTGCCAAAACCACTACTGCTAACTGTTGCAGTATCTCCAGCAATGCTACCACTAGACCATATTTTACTTAGGGTTAATGTAGCAGCACGGCGCGCATTGGTGTAAGTACAGGTAATCGCCGTGTCAGCCGGATTTACCGTTAGGGTTGTTCCAGTCAGTGCAGTTGCATTACCTGTACACGCCAGAGTGGCATTGTAGTTAGTGGCACTGCCTGTGGTAAATGTTTCACCCAATGTAATGCTGTCACCGGCATAGACCGTCTGCCCTGCTGCTGCATCAGTTTCACTGGCGGTATTGGCAACAGCCGACAAGCTGGTCAGGCCAGTAGCCGTAATAGTTGCTGCATCATTGAGCTTGGCATTTGCCCAGATCTTTTGCAGGGT
Source organism: Alkanindiges illinoisensis (assembly GCF_004377485.1). Taxonomy (GTDB): domain Bacteria; phylum Pseudomonadota; class Gammaproteobacteria; order Pseudomonadales; family Moraxellaceae; genus Alkanindiges; species Alkanindiges illinoisensis_A. The sequence continues at coordinate 94,659 of NZ_SNTY01000036.1, read as the reverse complement.
CAGGCTGGCAGACTTGCGAGTATTGGTATAAGTACAGGTAATTGGACTGGTTGCGGTGGCTGCGGCAGTAATTGTCAAGGTGTTGCCGACTGAATGACCATTGTTACCGGATAATATCCCTGCATTACAATTGATCGCTGTTGTGTAGTTGGCAAGTGTACCTGAGCTCATAGTTTCAGCAGGCAGGGTTGCTGTTTCACCAGCATAAACTGTTACTGCAGCACCATTCGTGGCCGTACTGGCTGTACTGGTAAATGCAGCTGTGTTATTGGTTAACCCTGTGGTTGCCCCAATGTTTGCCACATTTCCAGTGAGGCTATTGGCTGCCCAGGCTTTAGCTAATCGAAAGGTTGTACTTTTGCGGGTATTATTATAAGTACAAACGATTGATTTACCTGCATCGCCGGCAGCAATTACCAATGTATTGCTAGCCTGGCCATTGGTCCCGCTTAAGGCATTAACTGTTGGACCACCATTTGCCGTACAGCTCAGTACTGTATTGTAGTTGGCAATATTAGTACCTGTTTCAGCAGGGAAGGTAATGGTATTACCGACGGCTACTGCTACTGGGGCACCACTGCTGGCATTAGTTCCACCAGGAGTAGTAAATGCGGTTGTATTATTGGTACCTCCCGTTGTGGCACCGATAGTAGCGTTATCTGTGGTTACGCTATTGGCACCCCACGTTTTAGCCAGTTGCAAGGAGGTAGTGCGTGTATTGGTTACATTACACTTGATGACCTTGCCGTAATCAGCACTCGAGGTGGTAAGTACCGAACCACTTAGGCTTCCTCCATTACATGACCAGTTGGAAGCACTATAGGCACCAGTGTTTGAACTACTCAGGGTTTCTGCCAAAGTACGCGATGCACCGGCAGCCATGATAATGGTATTTGAAGTATTGGCAACATTGGCTGCGGTAGCCGTAGAGACATAATTAATGTTGGCAGCACCGGTAGCACCACCGGTGGTTGTTAAAGTAGCCCTATCATTAACACTGGCATTAACCCATGTTTTTTCCAGTTGCAGACCAATATCATCATCCTGAATGCTATAGGTCGATGTTGCATTACCACCTGTATTGGTACAGAAGTTAGTAGGCATGATGGTAAATTTGGTAGCATCCGGCGTTAAAATTACCTTAAAAAAGCGACTACCTTCAACCACGCTGTTATTAAGTAGCTCAACCGGAATACTAATCGTATGACCACTACTGTAGTCACCAGCGGCCAAGGGAATATTAAAACTGGTACTGACACCATTATAAATCTTGTAGTCAGTACCAATAACGGCTGTTGAGGTTGGATCAATACTAAAATTTAGATTAATGTTAGCTGGTACAATTCCTACGACCTGAACCTCAACCGTTGGTGAACTACTCGTATTTTCAACTTGTGCATAGTTAGCCAGCTTGAATTCAACCGCTGGCTTTAAGGTAACCTGAATATCATCCAGAAAGTTGCCTGAGGTTGAAGAACCATTCAGGGATTCAAAACCAATGTATGTATTGGCAGAACTGCTTGAAGTAAATGTTCCGCTATAATCAGCCCAGCGTGAGTCACCAGTGATGGTGGTTCGTGCCGATAGTGGCGTACTACAATTGCCTGTATCACAGGAAGTCACACTACCTGTACCGGTAATAGAGGTAGAGACCTGAACAATGGACTGCGTACCTGCCTTAAAACGCATTTTGTCATCAGTGGTATTTCGACCATTGTGGCTAAATTTCCAGCCGACTGTTTCACCACTCTCCAGACAAACCTGCTGGCGGATTTCTGACAAAGCAGCAGCATTGAGCTCAACAAACTGACTGCCACTACGCGCACTGATACAATTTTCTGAATTGGCAGTACAATTGCCACTGCCACCATCAATATCGCGTGGACCTTTCCATACCTCAATAATGGGTGCAACACTGGTGGTGTCAACGCCGGCATTAACCCCTGGCGGACATAAAACCCGATTTGTTCCCGAATAGCTGGGATGTGTGGTTGACCAGCCGGGCACACTGGCACCTTGCGAGGCATAGACCCGGCACGGTGAACCATTGGAAATTTGCACTGATTCAAAGCTCAGGTTCACAAAGCTACGCTGAATCACACCCTGTGCTGTACTGGATATCAGCATTAAAAGCATGGCTAAAACGAAGGTTATTCGTTTAGCGGCATGGTCAGATACATTATTCTTTAACATTTTCATCTCATTGGCCGGCATAGCGCACCCCGAATTCAAAAACATGGCTTGCGCCGCTGGCAATGCCTGGAACAGTGCCACTGATACTGCCGGACTGGCCGATGGCTGGCGCGCTGATGGTATTTGCGGTGCAACTGCTGCATACAGGTGCAGTGGCCATTACGGTAGCGGCCGGTGTGGTATCCCGGAAGTTAAACGCCCCAATATTGAGTGCACCCTGATTTTGTACGGTCAGGCGGTATAGCACGCATTGCCCTGAGCCGTTGGCATTACGGCCAATGGTTAAGGTTGCAGCGGTATAGCTGCCTTCGGCCACGCCATCACAATTGGCATCTTTTGCCTGGAGTTTTGCCAGACGAATCTGGGTCGCGCTCACGGTGGTAATATCGGTTACCCCATCAATGACCGTATTACTGGCATCACGCAATGTAATAGTCCCGGTATTGACTACCCCTACCCCGCTGTAGCCCGTATTTTGTACCTTGGCAAAAATCCGCAACTGGGCACCTGCGGCAATCATGCTGCCATTAATGTTATAGGTGCCATTAATCAGCAAATCAGTGCTATCAAGCTGGCCATTGTTGTTGAGGTCATAATACAGGGTGGTTTCAAAACCGGGCTGATCGTTAGTTACCGCCAGATAATAGTTGCCATTGAGTGCTGTTGCACCGTTATTAATCAGGTTATGGCTATAGACAATCGTGCCATTGGGAGCAATCTGTCCGCGCAGATCCGGCATTAATACCACGCTGCCGGTACTATTCAGGCTGCTGATGTTGATGGCATTCATTAAGGTATCAAAGCCAGGATTGCTGGCATTGTTACTGCTTACATAAGTGCTGGATGCCACCTTGAAATATACGGGAATATTGCTGGCAGTGGCCACATCAGCCTTTAATGTCACGACCGCGCAGTACAACTGGCTTTCACCATCAGCCAGCAGGCGGGTTTGCTGGATTTCACTGCCCAGCGTCGTGCAGCTATTGCTGGTTGACTGATAAAAACGAATGGCAGCCACACCCTGCGGCAAATCCACGGTATTGAAATTGCCATCGGCATCCGCGCTCAAGGCATACGCTGTGGGCGTCCCCGTGTGCTTGACCGACAATGGAAAAATTACCGTGCCCGATGAGCTTCCGGTCAGGGTTTTCCATGGATTGCCTGCATTCTTGATACTGCCGTTGCCTGTTCCGTTGTTGTTGGTTTCCGGGCTGTTGGTTAAATCCACCAGTCGGCTGGCATCAGTAATGGTGATACTGCCACGATCTTCTACGATATCAGTTTTGCTGCGATCGCCCAGCGATTGTGCCTGTGGAGATACGCTATAATTGCTTGCAGCCGTCACAGCAAATGTCGTGGGTGTACGCAGCTTCACCACGATTTCCAGCTTTTCGCCGGCCTGCAACAGGCCAGTATCAGGTATGCCATCACCATTACTGTCCAGCAGTGGCGTCACACCATCGGCCCGGTAAAACTCTACCTGATGCGGGGTTGGGAAAGTGTCATTGGTAAAGCTTAAGTTAAAACGGTCTTCACTATTGCCGGTGTTCCACACATAGTTTCTAAACATTATTTCACTGCCAGAACTCACTGCAGGTGCTATGACCAGATTATCGGCTGCGGCACTGCTGGCGCTGGTAGAAATGCCATTGATTTCTACGCCGTAACTGGGATTAATGGTTAAAATTGCCGTGTTACTGGTGGTGCTAATATCTGTAGTGGCCGCGCTATTGTCGTGGTCGTAGCTCACCTGTACCGTGTTGGGAATACGGCCGGGTAGTGCCTGATTGACCCTAACCTTAAACTGGATAAAACCAGAACCGCCCGCCGGAACGCTGCTCAGTACCGCATTGATGGTATTGCCATTTAAATAATAATTAATCCCTGTTGGATCATTACTACCAGTGGCTGGATTAACACTCTGGCCATTCCAGTTTTCGGTGCCATCGCTTACATAGGATAATTGCGCAGGGTCAAGGGTATCGCTTATGCTAACCTGTCCGCTCGCCACCACGCCGGGATTTTCATAATCCAGACGCACAGTGACAATCTGGTTTTGGTTGACCGTATTTACTGAAAATGATTTGCGCACCAGAATTACGGCCTGATTGCTGACTGTACTGCGGTCGATATTTTGCTTGGACTGGAGAGTAGTCTGCGAAATGGCGGTCAGTTGAACATCGCCAGTTGCGGCATCACTGCTACCGGCTGGAATGGTCGCGCCCACCAGCAAGCCCACTGATTCACCAGCGGCCAGACTATAACTGCCAATCGCATTGCCATCGGGCACACCATCACGGTTGGCATCCAGATACACCACCATATTGTTGTAGTCAAAGTTGTCGCCGCTTAGATTGGTAGGCGTTAGATTATAGCGGTCTGTGCTATTGCCGGTATTGCTGAGCTCATGGGGGAAAAACACCCGTTGTCCGGCACTGGCTTGCACGCTGCGGTTGGCGGTCAGGGTAAAGGTATACACCGGAATAATGGTGGTTTGAACCAGGTTAGAGCGGCTGGTTTGTACCACGCTTGAGCCTTCTTCCTTATATTCACCAATAGCCATGTTACTGATAATGGTGCCGGCCAGCGGTACAGCATGTGCATCGTGACAAAACAGGCTGCCAATGCCTAACGCCAGCAAGCCCAGTTGTGCCCATAAAAACCGTCTGGAACCAAAAGTCGCTCTAGTATTACAAGTGATCATGCTTAATTACCTTTAATCTCTAGCGCCTTAAGGATTAACCCGGATGGAGAAATACAGCGAAGCATCCTGCTGTGGCAGCAAAGTACCAACATTACCGATGATTTGACCATTGTTTGCGCTGGCACTGCCCTGACTGACACTCACGCCCGGTGGCGTCAGCAGGGTGGTATATACCGGAACCATATCCTGAATTACCACGGCATCCACTGCTTCAGCGCCTTCATTACGCACAGTCAGGCGGTACACTACACACTGGTTGGGTTTGACCTGAACGCCACTGGTGCTGTAAGTCAGACTGGCAAAATTGCTGCTGGCACACAGTTCATTCTTGGCTTGTGCCTTGGTCAGGCGTAACTGGTTGGGGTTTACGGTGGTGGTATCGGTATTTTGTACGCTGCTGGCACTCAGTCCGGCCACCTGTCCAGTGGGCGTCACGATCAGTTGAACCTGACTGCGGATGCCATTGGTAGCCGTAGCGGGGGCCTGTACCTTGACCAGTAATTGCACGGAATGACTGGGGCTTAATCCACTGCCTGCAATACTGTGCAAGTCACTAACGATGGGATCACCACTATCGAGCAAACCATTATTGTTGGCATCAAAATATAAGGTATAGCTAAAGCCGTCATTGACATTCAAGGCTTGCAGGCTTAGCAACACATCACCGGTATTCTGGCCTTCGGTCACTGCCCCGGTATTTTTTAAGGTATGCAAATAAACCGTGGTGCCGCCTGCGCGTACCTGACCCTGCTGGTCATTGGTCAGCTCAAGACGACGTGCCTGCGGCAAATTAACCTGATCCTTGATGACATCACCCTGCCCGTTGACTGGCGAAGTAATGGCAAACCACAGCGGCAATACCGTTTGTGACGCATTCACTGGGGCACTCACCACCGCACAGTAGGTCTTGCTGGCTCCAGCGGCTATAGTGCCGGAATTAACAATTTGCTGGCCCAGCGTCGTACAACTGGCGTCCCCGTTATAAAACTTGACATCCCAGCCCGTGGGCAGGCTGCTGGCTGTATTTAGCGTATTCAGGCTAATGGCACTAGCTGAGACAATTAAGTTGTAATTATTGCTACTGCTTCCCGTGTTATTAATCACCAGTGGAAAGGCAGTACTTTGTCCCGCCACTACAGACTTGGCCAGCCATGCACTGCCATTGTTATCAATGTTACCAACGCCAGTACCGCTGCCGTTACCATTGGTCAAATCGGTAGCGCCCTGACTGGCAATCTGGTTGATCTGGTTGCGCACCGGATCAGACACTGTGCTGTTGGTGGCCGAACGTGCCTGTACATCAATATTGATCACATTATTGCTGCTACAGGTGGGCGTGGTAATCACTATCACCTTGATCAGGCGGGCCTGACCACTCGCCAGCGCCCCGGTATCAACCAGTCCATCACCATTGCTATCGTTCAGCGGGCTTCTGCCATCAGCAGCAAAAAACTGCACTTGCGCACAGGCAGGCAGATTGCTGGCTGAATAACTTAAATTATAGGTATCGCTGGTGTTGCCAGTATTCCAGACATAGTTGTCAAAGCTGATGTCTTGTCCAGCCACTGCCCCGTCTTTAACAATCAGGTTGTGCGGGCTACTGGCCGGATTGCCATTATTACTGCTGGAGAGTGAGTTATTGTTAAGCACCACACCCAGCTGATCCTGACGGGTAAACACCACGGTATTGGTGGTGGTGGTTTTTACTGGCGTGGTGTTAGTGCCGTTATACTGGCTATAGCTGCCGGTATTGGGAATTTTCTTGTCGGCCGTACTACGAACCGCGGCCTTAAAGCTCACCGAACCACTGGTTAATGGGGCAATGCTGTCCAGCCCAAACTCAATCTGGCTACTGCCTACCAATCGATAGCTAATGCCCGTATTGCTAGCATTTACCGTGCCTTCATTGTCATCGGCATCGGTTAAGGTAGTGCCGCTCGACCAAACTGCACTGCCCGTCTGATATTGCAGCGAGGCATTTAACAGGTCTGTCAGGGACAAACGTCCGGCCGCAGTTCCGGTATTGGTATAGGTAAAGGTATAAGTAATAATGGCACCATTGCTGCCACTGCTAATGCTTTGTGACTTGGTGACATTAATCACCGCCTGATCCACCACAGTGACCACATCGGTGACCAGCTGGTTTAAGGCTGGATTTTGCTGGCTGGTGGCTTGCAGGGTAATGCTGGACTGACTGGCGGCAGTGCTATTAACCGGCACTGAACCCACCACCACTACGGCCAGCGACTCACCGGATTCCAGACTTACCTGCGTATTGTTCAGGTTGACATTGTCATCAGCAACGCCATCCTGATTGCGGTCGGCATAGACCGACAGGCCCGTCATATTAAAGGCTGAACTTAGCTGGGTCAGGGTCAGCAAATACTGGTCCGCACTATTACCAGTGTTGGTGAGTAAATGCGGGAAGGCCACCGGCGCGCCCAAAGTTGCAACCTGCTGCTGGTTTTGTTGCAGGGTGAGTGCATAGACTTTCTGGATGGTCAGCGATACCGGATTGGAATTGATAACCTGTACATTGCCCTGTTCATCGACATAATCACCACTGGCAATATTGGTAATCTGGCTACCGGGAACCGGCAGGGCTTGAACTGCCTGAGTGACCAGTAACAGGAGGCCGGTTAGCCCAGTCGTTTTTATCATTGTTGTGCTAACCAGTGTTTTAAAATGCCAAGGCCTGCGCATGCCTTACCTCATTCCAGTTTATTAAAGGTGGTGAGATCGCCTCACGAAAAATGTGAACTATTGCAAATTACGGGCAACATTTGTGTCAGGATAAACTTTATTTGATCCATTTACTTTTATCAATTGGGATATATGCCTTTACGATAAAATAACCAATCCAACGGATAGTTAACGCTACGTTAATTTTTGTTTAAATCGGTTAATGTTATTGTTGCGCCATTAACGCGTAGTATGCCGTGGCGCTGATTAATTTATCAACAGTTTTTTCAACAAAAACCTTCTCACTTTCCAAGGCTATTCGTATTGTTGCTTTTAACAGGATTCACTAAAACTATTTCACGACAATGAAATAGAAAAACAGTTAGGTACAAGCCCTGATTGCCACGCTGTATTGGGTAAGGTATCATCTTACCCGTTGATTCAGCCTGATGAGCAGCTTAAGGGCATTGGCTAACCTAGCCCTCAAACATCAGCTTTTTTCGGTCAGGCTAATTTTTTCAACTGGCAAAAATAAAAACCATCACCGCCCTGCGGTTGCGGTAACAATTGAATTCCGGCTTCTTGCGCGATGGCACCTTCAACACTCAGGGGCTGCAATTGAGCCTCAGGATGACGCGCCATAAATGCCAGCATTTGCTGCTGGTTTTCCTGTTTTAAAATGGAACAGGTTACATACAGTAAGGTGCCGCCCACCTTTAATTGTTGCCACAAGTGATCCAGCAGTTTTGCCTGTAACTGTACGGTTTGCTGCACATCGCCCGGCTGGCGTAGCAGGCGAATATCGGGATGACGACGAATCACACCCGTGGCGGTACAGGGCGCATCCAGCAAGATATGATCAAACAAGTTGTCCGCTTGCCATGTGGCAGCATCCGCAGTAATGACGCTGACCTGTGGGCCAGCCAGTTGCAAACGCTCAAGGTTTTCATGCACACGGCTCAGGCGTTTTTCATCATTGTCCAATGCCACCAGTAAAGCCGGACTATTTTTTTCCAGCAAGTGTGCAGTCTTGCCACCGGGCGCGGCACAGGCATCCAGCACACGTTGATCATTTAAACTTCCCAAAAACGGCGCACACAGCTGGGCATGTTCATCCTGTACTGAAAACCATCCTTCCGCAAATCCGGGCAATTCTGTCACCTGCACCGCCTGCTGTAGCACAATCCCATCACTGGACAACTGACAGGGCGCTGCCGCAATGTTCTGCTGCTCAAGTGCCTGCAAATAGCCACTGCGTGAGCGCTGGCGGCTATTGATGCGCAAAGTTAATGGCGCTGTTTGCCGCAAGGTCTGGCTAATGTCATTAACCTGTTGTGGCCAGTCTTTTTTTAGTTGTTGATATAGCCATTTTGGCAAGCCATGATGCTGGGTAAAACTAGCCTGAATGCTTTCCATTTCACGGGTAGCACGGCGTAACAGGGCATTGATCAGACCACTGGCCTTATCCAGCCGGAGCTGCTTAATGGCTTCAACCGTTTCGCTAATGGCGGCATGCGCTGGAATGCGGGTTTGCAATAACTGGTACAGACCCAGCAGCAGGGCAATGTGTACCCGGCTGTCACTTAAGGGCTTGGCCAGCATGGGCTGAATCTGGGCATCCAGTGCAAACCAGTGGCGCAACGTACCCATCACCAGTTCGTTCAGCAGACCTTTGTCCTTAACCGGGGTTTGTTCCAGCGCTTGCGGCAGAATCTGGTTCAGTGACTGGCCTTCATTTACCTGTTGCAACAACACAATGACCCGTGCACGCAGGTTCAGGCGTACCGTTTTAGGCTGTGCTTTTTTAGGCTGTGGCTTTTTATGCTGTACTGTTGTTCTGGCATGCGGCTGGTTTTGTTTGAATGGACTCATTGCAGCACCTGCCCGGCCTGAATTTTTTGAGCCTGCAGGATTTGTACACTGTTTAGCGGTTTGCCGCCCGGCCATTGCAAACTGGTGAGCTGTAATACCGTTTGATTGCCACAGGCCACCTGAATGCCATGCTTATCTACCTGAATGACCGTACCCGCTGGCTGCTCACTTTGCGCATCACTACACTGGGCAGACCAGACCCGTAAAACCTGCGCATCGCCCCTGTTATTCTCATTACTACTGCCACTGTCACTTCCACTATACAGCGTGCAAAACGACACTGGCCACGGCTGATAGGCGCGAATCTGGCGGTCAAGCTCGGACGCAGGCAATAGCCAGTTAATCTGGGCTTCTGCTTTTACCAGCTTTTGTGCATAGGTGGCGTGCGCTTCGTCCTGCTGTTCACGCTGGGCCTGATAATCCTGCAAGGTTTGCAGGCTGGCTAAAACCGTGGTGATGGCCTGGCCACCCTGTTGTGCCAGCTTGTCATGCAGGCTGCTGCTGGTTTCTGTGGCTGCAATCGGACAACTGGTTTTATACAGCATATCACCCGTATCCAGTCCGATATCCATTTGCATGATGGTAATGCCGGTTTGCACATCGCCTGCCAGCAGCGCACGGTGAATTGGCGCTGCACCACGCCAGCGTGGCAATAGTGAGGCATGAATATTCAGGCAGCCAAAACGTGGAATGTCCAGCACGGCTTTGGGCAAAATCAGGCCATAGGCTGCTACCACCATGACATCTGCTGCATAGTCCTTAAGCTGGGCTTGGGCTGCCAGTCCTTCCTCACTGCTGCTTTTTAGGCTTAAGGGCTGGTGCACTGGCAAACCATGGTGCAGCGCCAGTGACTTGACTGCCGAGGGAGTCAGCTTCTGGCCACGCCCGGCAGGACGATCCGGCTGGGTGTATACCGCCACAATCTCATGGCCTGCCTCAATCAGGGCTTGCAATGCAGTAGCGGCAAATTCGGGAGTTCCGGCAAAAATCAGCTTCACGGGTATATTCTGGGATCATGCTTAATGAATGGCCTATTATAGCCGACTCCTGACAGAAACTGGCGAATGCCAGATTTCAAACCGGAAAATGTTTTGTCGCCACATAAAATTTAATCAGTTAATCACTACGGACGATGGTTTTAAGCTGAGCTATGACTGCGCCCCAGCATTTACCACTTAAATAAAATCATGCTTAACGCCAATACAGCCATGCCACTCACCAGTCCATACACGGTTTCATGGCCCTGTGCATAGCGCTTGGCGGCGGGCAACAACTCATCCAGTGCCAAAAACACCATCACGCCGGCAATCATGCCAAACACTGTACCAAATACCGTTTGCGACAAATACGGTGCCAGTAAGGCATAACCAATCAGCGCGCCCAGTGGTTCGGCCAGCCCGGAAATCAGGCTTGCCCCCACGGCATACCATTTGTTGCGGGTGGCAAAATACACTGGCACGGCAATGGCAATCCCTTCAGGAATATTATGAATGGCAATTGCCGCCGCCAGCGGTGCACCAATACCGGGACTGTCCAGCATGGAAAAAAACGTGGCCAGTCCTTCTGGAAAATTATGCAGGGTAATGGCCACTGCGGTGAGCAGGCCAACCCGCTTGATATAAGCCGTATTGTGCTATTGATAAAGGGGATCGCTGGTTTCCAGTGCCTGATGCGGATTGGGAATCACATGATCCAGCAGCACAATGGCAAACACACCGGCCAGAAAAGCCAGTGTGCCATAGGTAAAGCCCAGCCGCTCACCGTAGACACTGTTAAACGCGGCAATGGATTTGTTTAGGATTTCCGACAGCGACACATACACCATCGCGCCACCTGCAAAGGCCAGTCCAAATGCCAGCAAGCGCGGACTGGGTTTTTTACTGGCCAATACCAGAAAGCTGCCAACCACGGTGGCAAGTCCAGCCGCCAGTGTGACTGCAAACGCAATGATCAAGGTGGAGGTTGCAATTTCAGGCATGAGACATATTCCAGACATGCTGTATCAGTACCATGAACCTGAACTATTTAAACTTCAAGTTCAGCTGGTCAGGATTTTGTGGTCTGGGTATCTCGTGCCTCCACGTGCTCGGTTATGCTGTTTTGGTGGACAATACCTTGGGGTGAATGCGGGGATAATCCACCGGCGTGATTTATGCTGACCCGTTAAAAACGGGCCTACTCATCAGGATGGTGGGATAAATGAATAATCGCCGCCAGCAAGCCGCCCCACAGCAGCACAATCGACAATATCATCATAAATACAGCGCTGCTATTCATGCGTGTTCTCCAGTGTTTGGATCAGGTTTAGCGTCTGGCGCTGCCGGGCTACGCGGCAAATAGTGCAGCACAATCGCACCAATCAGGCAACACAGCACACTGCCCCAGCCAAAGGTGCCCACCAGCCATGCCGGATAGTCACCATAACCTTCCTGAAACAGGCTATTCATGGTTAATCCCAGCGCCACAATCAAACTTAATGGCGCAATAATACTCAGCAGAACCTGCCAGCTCTTGCCCAGTTTAATACTGGAAACCTCGTTGCTGTGCGCCGTATATTCCCTGAGTTTGCCCCGGATCAGCCACGCCACCAGCACAATTGACAATAACGCTCCCAGCACCACCCCAATGTTATTGATGAAATGGTCAATAATGTCTACCAGACTCATGGCACTTGCGGTAGAAAACAGAAGAGTTGACAGGATGGCTGTACCGCCACCAATGCCCAGCACCGCTTTTTTGCGGCTACAGCCCGTCTTGTCCTGAATGGCACTAATCGGCACTTCCATCACACTCACCAGTGAGGTAATCCCGGCAAAGACCAGTGAGCTAAAAAACAGGAATCCAAACCAGTCGCCACTGCTGCCCAGACTGCTGATCAGCTTGGGGAATGCAATAAAGGCCAAACCAATTCCGCCACTCACCACCTCTTTAACCGGAACTCCCTGTGCATGGGCCATAAAGCCGAGTGCAGAAAACACCCCAATCCCGGCCAGAATTTCAAACGAGGAATTGGCCAGCCCTACCACCAGACCAGCGCCAGTCAGGTTGGCTTTTTTGCCCAGATAAGACGCATAGGTCACCATGATGCCAAAGCCGACTGACAAGGAAAAAAAGATGTGGCCATACGCGGCCAGCCAGACTTTATAGTCAGTCATGGCCTGCCAGTTCGGGGTAAAAAAAGCATTTAGGCCTTCTACGGCACCCGGCAAGCGTACCGCCTGCACCACCAGAATCATGAACAGCACAATCAATAGCGGCAGGAAAATCTTGTTGGACAGCTCAACCCCGCGCTTGACGCCCAGATATAAAATCAGCAGCACCAGCGCCCACATGCCCACAATGGGAAAAAACAAATGTGGAATAAGCTCAAAGCTTAAAGTGGTTCCACGATTGTTTTGCAGGTATTGCTGCAAAAAAAACTGTTCGGGGTTGCCCTGCCATTTTTGCCCAAAGGAAAAATACACATAGCTTGCGGCCCAGGCCAGCACACTGGCGTAATACAGGCCAATAAACAGGCACACCATGACCTGCCACCAGCCCAGTGATTCGGCCTTGGGTGTAATCTGCTGATAGGCCAGTGGCGGTGAACGCCGATATTTGTGCCCTACAACATAATCCAGAAACAGTAATGGCAAACCAGCCGTCAGCAGGGCAATCAGGTAAGGCAATAAAAATGCACCGCCGCCATTTTCATAGGCAACATAAGGAAAGCGCCAGATATTGCCCAGACCCACCGCAGAACCGACTGCCGCAAAAATAAAGCCTGAGCGCGCTGACCAGTTTTCACGAGCTTGTGTCATGCTAAACGTCCTTGCCGGATATCATTAATAAGCGGGAATTATAGCTAAAACCCCATGGCTGCCTCGTAGCTCCCGGGCATAAAAACTGCCCCGGGCGGTCATCGTTATTTGGTCATATATCCCATGGTGGTGATTTGTGCTATGACCACCCTGAAACTGACTCTTTTGCCAAGGTAATCCATCTTGCCATGGCTTTGGGTTTACTGGCCGCAAGTGGCTTACTGCTTGATCACCAGCACCCGTTCTTCGGTCATGTCCAGCACTGCCGCACGGATGCCTTCACGGCCCAGTCCACTGTCCTTGACACCACCATACGGCATGTTATCCACCCGGAAAGTTGGCACGTCATTGATAATCACACCACCCACATGCAAGCTGTCCCATGCCTTGAACATTTTGTTCAAATCGTTGGTATAGACTCCGGCCTGCAAGCCAAAACGGCTCTGGTTAATCCGTGCGATACCTTCATCAAAATCACTGTATTTTTCCAGAATCACTACCGGGCCAAAGGCTTCATGCTGATACACATCGGATTGGGGATTGACGTTTTCCAGCACGGTGGCTTCCAGCATGACACCACTAATTTCACCACCCGTGAGCAAATTTGCGCCTTCATTCACTGCGGCATCAATCCAGCCTTTTAGCCGTACAGCTTCTTTTTCCTTGATCATTGGCCCAACCACGGTATCGGTTAACGCCGGATCAGCAGCTTTCAGGGCTTTGGCACGGGCCACAAACTTGGTTTTAAGTTCATCATAAATTGCTTCATGGGCCAGAATACGCTGCACGCTAATGCACACCTGCCCGGCCTGTCCAAAACTACCGGCAATCAGGCGATCCAGTGCCTTGTCCACATTGGCATCTTCTTCCAGCATCACTGCTGCATTGCCACCCAGCTCCAGCACCACCTTCTTGCGGCCGGAACGCGCTTTCATGTCCCAGCCCACCTGATCGGAACCGGTAAAACTTAGCAGCTTAAAGCGGTCATCGGTGACCATACTATCCGCAGCATCGCGGTGGCATGGCATGATGGAAAATGCCCCTGCTGGCAAGTCGGTTTCTGCCAGCACTTCACCAATAATAATGGCGCTAATGGGCGTCAGGCTGGCTGGCTTTAGGACAAATGGACAACCTGCAACAATGGCTGGGGCAATTTTGTGAGCGGTTAAATTTAAGGGAAAATTAAACGGGCTAATCAGGGATACCGCGCCCACTGGCACACGCTGCACCATGCCGCGATAACTGGCTGCGGCTTCGGTCACTGCCAGTGGCATCACCACGCCCTGATCCATTTGCGTGACAGCATCCGCGGCCAACTGAAAGGTACTGATCAGGCGTAAAACTTCGGCTTTGGCTGCCCCTATTGGCTTGCCGCCTTCAATCACCAGAATTTGTGCCAGCTCATCACTACGTTCTTTAAAGCGCTGCACACAATGTTGCAGGATTTTTTGTTTTTGATAGGGCTTTAATGCAGCCATGGCCTGCTCGGCATTGACGGCAGCAGCTATGGCCTGATCTAAGGTATGCGTATCGGCCTGTGCCACCCGGCTGGCCACCTTGCCGCTAAATTTGTCAGTCACCTCCAGCCATGATGTCGTTTCGACGGGCTGGTTCGCCAGATACAGGGGATACTGGGCTTTAAGCTGAAATGGCTGGCTCATTTGCGGTCCTTGATAGCACGGGGTTTACTCAGTACCACAGCATAGCGTTTTTTAAGCAGCAAACAAACCGCTGTGTGTGCGTTGATTGTAGAGGCAATCCGGCATCCTGTTTTAGTCACTATAAACTGCTGGACTGGGCATTAACGCTGTTGTTCCATTGGCCGTCAATGTTTAGCTTTTATTAATTTTTGCCCGTGAGACCTGCCAGAACGGGTATTGTTCGCTATATTAGCCGCATGATTCTCAGCTTTTCAGGAATAATACGCGCATGAGCCAGCATAGCTATGATGTGGTCATTATTGGGTCAGGCACTGCCGGACAGTCGGCATACAACCAGGTGGTCAAACACACCAGTAATGTGCTGGTTGTTAATGCTGGCCCCTGGGATACCACCTGTGCGCGTGTAGGCTGCATGCCCAGCAAGTTATTAATTGAAGCAGCCAAGTATGCACAGGCCAGCCAGCATGCCAGCGAATTTGGCATTCATAACCAAACCCGCATTGATGCCAAAGCAGTCATGCAGCGCGTGCAACACTTGCGTGATTACTTTACTGGGCATGCGCAGGCTGTGGTCGATCAATGGCCTGCCGAACACAAAAGACAGGGCAAGGCGCATTTTATCGATGCCACCACGTTTAAGGTGGGCGAAGATACTATTTCCACCAAAGCCAGCATCATTGCCACAGGCTCTATTCCGCGTGTTGATCCGCAATGGCAGCAGGCACTCAAGCACAAACTGCTCACCAGCGATACCATTTTTAACCTTCCGGCCTTGCCCAAAAGCATAATTGTGGTTGGTAGCGGCGCCATTGGCATTGAGCTGGCACAGGCACTGGCCCGGCTGGGGGTTGAAGTGACCCTCATGGGCAAAGGCAATGACATTGGCGGCCTGAGCAACCCTGACTTGCGCAAGCTGGCCACTGCATTGCTCACCCGGGAACTTAATTATATTGATAACAGCAGCATTGAGCAGGTGTACCTTGAGGCAGATCAGGTGGTACTGCATTATCATCGCAGCCTGCCGGGCCAGCACAACCAGCATAGCGGGCAGGTTAAAGCCGAGTACCTGCTGGCTGCCATTGGCCGGGAAAGCAATATCAATACGCTGGGTCTGGACAATATTGATACCAAATACCAGGGCATCAAAGGCGCTATCCAGCATCCACTCACCATGCAACTGGATGACCTGCCCATTTTTATTGCCGGGGATGTATCCACCACGCAAGCATTGCAACATGAAGCAGCCAATGCGGGCCGAGTTGCTGGCATTAACGCCGCGCATTACCCGGAGATTCAGCCATTTGAACCTTATACCGGCTTAAGTATTGTATTTAGCCAGCCGCAAATGGCCACGGCAGGCCAGTCGCATCAGGCATTAACCCGTGCCAACACTCCATTTGCCTGTGCCGAAGTGTCTTATCGCACTCAGGGCCGCGCCACCATTCAGGACAAGAACGAAGGGGCCATTCAATTGTATGGCTGTCCGCAAAGCCATAAACTTCTGGGAGCCGAATTGCTGGTTCATGAGGCCGAACATCTGGCACATTTGCTGGCGTGGTCCATCCAGCAGGGCCTGACTATCGAGCAGTTACTGGCCATGCCATTTTACCACCCGGTACTGGAAGAAGGCCTGCGTACAGCGCTAGTGCGCCTGCGTGCACAATTGCCGGAACTGGCGCCATGAGATCTTTATCACAGATGTTTTAAGCATTTTTGGGCGCGTCACTCAGAAAATCTGGACAAAGATAAACCCTGCAAACTTACAAAGGCAGCAATGCTCTTACCAAAAGTGCACTTAGGCTTTAATGAACGCTACACGTCCTGTTGTTAGGGTAAATAGCAATTAAACCCATGAGGAGCATTTCAATGAGCAACAATGTTGATCACTATCCCAAAGGCGCCCCGGCACAACAACAAACCCATCAGCCGGGTGATCAGGATGCCATGTATCCAGCACCGGAACTTATCAAGGCCAGCCATAAGGGCAGCGGCAAACTGGATGGCAAGGTCGCGCTGATCAGTGGCGGTGATAGTGGCATTGGCCGTTCGACAGCCGTGCTGTTTGCCCGTGAAGGCGCTGATGTGGCCATTATTTATCTGGATGAAAATGACGATGCCGAACAAACCAAAAAACTGGTAGAACATGAAGGCCGCCGTTGCCTGATCATTCAGCAGGATGTGGGCGACCACGAGGGTGTGAAAAAAGCGGTGCAACAGGTGATTCAGCAATTTGGCAAAATTAATATTCTGGTGAATAACGCCGGGGTGCAATATCCGCAAAAAGACATTACCGATATTGATGATGAACAACTGGAAAAAACCTTTAAAACCAACATTATTGGCATGTTTAATACCACCCGTGCTGTATTGCCGCATTTAAATGAAGGCGACAGCATCATCAACACCACCAGTATTACCAGCTATCAGGGCCATGAGGAACTGATCGACTATGCCTCCACCAAGGGAGCCATTACTACTTTCACCCGCAGTCTGTCCAGCAACCTGATGAAACAAAAGCGTGGTATCCGGGTTAATGGCGTTGCACCGGGGCCAATCTGGACGCCACTCATTCCCAGCAGTTTTGATGCCGAGGAAGTAGAAAATTTTGGCAAGGACACGCCAATGGGCCGTATGGGGCAGCCGAGTGAAGTTGCACCTGCGTATTTATTTTTGGCGTCGGATGATGCCAGTTATATTACCGGTCAGGTGATTCATGTGAATGGTGGATCGATTGTTAATGGCTAGAATAGCCTGACAATACACAGCACCCATCACTTAAAAGCTCTGACTTAAAAGCTTTAACTTAAAAGCGCTGCGCTAATAGTAACTGCATTAATAGTGATTGGGTGAATAGTAATTGAATGACTACGGATTGGATCAACAGGGCTTAAATAAACAGTGCGCTGGCTTGAAAGTCATTAATAAGCTTCCATCAAAAAAGCTGAAAACGCACGATGCTGTTTTCAGCTTTTTTCATTAATCAGCTCGCGGCTTTTAACGTTGACTTAATCTGATCCAGCCTTATTGTTCGACTTTAATCAGTTCAACGTCAAAAATCAGCGTGCTGTTTGGCCCAATGGTATTGCCTGCGCCGGTTTCACCGTAACCCAGCTTGGCTGGAATAAAGAAGCGGTAATGTGCGCCTTCTTTCATCAGTTGCAGACCTTCGGTCCAGCCTGCAATTACCTGATCCAGCGGGAAAGTAATCGGCTCACCGCGGTCAATCGAGCTGTCAAACACGGTGCCATCAATCAGTTTGCCTTCATAATGCACAGTCACCTTGGCCTTGGCGGTTGGGCGCTTGCCCGTACCCTGTTTGATCACTTCATACTGTAATCCGCTAGCCGTAGTAGTGATTCCGGGTTTTTTAGCATTCTCCGCCAGAAACTTGGCACCGGCGTCGCTATTTACCTTGCCCTGCTGCTCAAAGACTTTCATATCCTGCGCTTCCTGGTTGTGCTTGTATTCCAGCAAGGCTGCTTTCATTTGCTCTTCGCTTAAGCCAGCAGGCTTGCCGGCGTAACCATCACGAAAGCCCTGAATGAAGGTATTTACATCCAGATCCTTAACGGCTTCGGTGTTACTTTTACCCATGATATAACCAAAGCTATAGCCCACTTTTTGCAGTTCGGAGCTATTTTCATTAATGCTGCTGGCCGGGCTGCTACTGGCTTTCTTTGTGCTTTTGGCAGGTGCTGCGTAAGCTGCGCCATACATGCTCAATACACCGCAGGTTAATCCCAAAACAATTTTTTTCATGATTTCAATTCCATTACTTGCATTAACCTGAGGCAGTTACTGATGTGTCTTGCAGGTTAGTTGCCACTGACTTGGCAAATGACTGATAAAAAGGTGTTAATACAGCAACACGATAAAATGACGGTAAACATAATCCTAGCCAAACCGGCAGTAACTGGCCTGAAGCCAATACTGCCTGATGGTTAGGACTCACCTGTTTAAGGATTTACCTTAATCAGTGTCACATCAAAAATCAGGGTGCTGTTAGGCGGAATGGCTTCACCTGCACCGGTTTCACCATAGCCCAGGCTGGCTGGAATAAAGAAACGGTAATGCGCGCCTTCTTTCATCAATTGCAGGCCTTCAGTCCAACCCGGAATCACCTGGCTTAAACCAAAGGTCAGCGGTTCGCCACGCTTGATGGAGCTGTCAAACACCGTGCCATCAATCAGCTTGCCTTCATAGTCAACTTTAACTTCGGACGATGCCGTGGGCGTCGCACCGGTGCCTTCCTTGATAACCTGATATTGCAGGCCGCTGGCTGTGGTGATTACCCCCGGCTTCTTGGCATTGGCTGCCAGAAAGGCCTCACCCGCCTGAGTGGCGCTACTGGCTGTTGCCTGTTGCTGCTGTTGTTGTTGTTGCTGTAAGTGCTCTTGCTGCTGCTTTTGCACTTCCTGCTGATAGGCCATTAATGCCTGATTAATTTCCTGTTCGGTAAAACGCGGCGTTTTTTTGGCCTGACCATCGCGCATGCCTTCAGCAAACAGCTCGGTGTCCATCTCCGGTGGCGTCTGGCTGCTCACCTGATAGCCCAGTGCATAGCTGATTTTCTGAATATTACTGGTGGCAGCATTGCTGGTCTGACCAGTCTTGGCATGCTGACCCGGAGTGGCCTGTTTGGCCAGATAAACCGGAGTTAATGCGCCACCGATGATGATAGCTGCAAGAACAACGGGAAGCGCTTTACTCATAAAAATTCCATCATTGATACAATCATTGTGCCTGCTGTGCATGACATGCTCTTTTTATCACACTGGCCAGCAGTTTTCATTACCCTAACGTGAGCATAGATTAGCGCTTTTATCTGCCTTGCCAAGTAGTTGCAATGATTTTGCGCAAATTTTTTGTTAAATCCTGACTTGTCCTAATTTTTTAAGGCAGCAAATGCAGCAATGGCCCGGTCACGGCTTGTTGCCAGATCAACCATCGGTGCCGGATAATCCAGCGTTCCGGCTTTTACACTACGCGATAAATGTGGGGCATGAATGGATTTATTGTCCAGATGCGCAAGTTCCGGTAACCACTGGCGAATAAAGGTGCCATCGGGATCAATTTTTTGTGACTGGGTAATGGGATTAAAAATACGAAAATACGGCACGCTGTCGGTGCCTGTGGAGGCGCTCCATTGCCAGCCACCATTGTTGGCCGCCAGATCGCCATCAATCAGGTGCTGCATAAACCACTGCTCACCCAGCCGCCAGTCAATCAACAGATTTTTGCTTAAAAACATGGCCACAATCATGCGCAGGCGGTTGTGCATCCAGCCGGTTTGTTGCAACTGGCGCATGGCAGCATCAATTAGGGGAAAACCGGTCTGGCCCTGCTGCCAGCGTTGCAAGTCATCGGGTACCTGCCGCCATGCCAGTTTTGCAGTGTGCTGCTTAAAGGGCTGATGACGGCTGACCTGTGGAAAACCCACCAGAATATGCTGGTAAAACTCGCGCCATAACAACTGGGTAATCCAGGTATTAATTCCTTCATCCGGGCCAAACAGCTCGCCATTGGCCGCCTTTAGTGCCGCATGCAGGCATTGCCGAATCGAAATAATCCCTGCGCTCAGGTACGGCGATAACTGGCTGGTGCCGCTTAAAGCCGGAAAATCACGCTGCCCGGCATAATCGGTAATGGCTTCATCAGCAAAGTCATCCAGCCGTTGCCAGCCATGGGCCTCACCAGCCGGCCAGCATTGCACAATGTGCGGATCAACCGGCTGAAAACCAGCAATCTGTTGTGGTACAGGGTCGCTTTGAATGGGTAATATTGCCTGTGGCTCAGGTGCGGGCAATATTTGCGGAAGCTGGTCATACAGATGTTGCTGGCATACCCGTTTAAACTGGCCAAACACCTTGAAATAACCACCGCTTTTGGTGGTGATACTGCCCGGCTCAAACAGCAACTGATCCAGATAACTGCTAAAACCAATATGCTGCTGTTGTAAGTGCTGCTGAACTGCGGTATCACGAAGCCGTTCATTCACGGCATATTCGGCATTACAATGCACCTGCTCAATCTGGTACTGCTGGCAAATGTCTAGCAACACACCGGGAATGTCCTGCCACCAGTCACAATGGCGAATCAGGAGCGGGATATTTAAACGACTCAGGTCTGCCGATAATTCAATGAGTTGACGCCGCCACAGGTCAACCTTGCAGGCAGCGTCATCATGCTGTTGCCACTGCTTGGGCGTAATGATGTACAGCGCAAGCACTGGCCCCTGACTGGCTGCTGCGTCCAGTGCAGTATTGTCGTGAATACGCAGGTCGCTACGAAACCAGTGCAGGTGCATACGGTTTATTCCAGATGGATGCTTGTTTTACTCAACGGTCACACTCTTGGCCAGATTACGCGGCTGGTCTACATCAGTACCGCGCAACACCGCCACATGGTAAGACAGCAACTGCACCGGCACGCTATACACAATTGGCGCAATCCAGGCATTGGCGCTTGGAATATACACCACATGCTGACGGTCACTATTGGCAATACCGCTATGTTCATCGGCAAATACAAATAGCTCGCCACCGCGCGCCTGCACTTCCTGCATGTTGGATTTGAGCTTGTCCAGCATGTAGTCATTGGCAGCCAGCACCACAACTGGCATGTCGTTATCCACCAGTGCCAGCGGGCCATGCTTTAATTCACCGGCTGCATAGCCTTCGGCATGAATATAGGAAATTTCCTTGAGCTTGAGCGCGCCTTCCAGTGCAATCGGATACTGCGTGCCACGGCCCAGAAATAGCGTGTGGCGTTTTTCCACAAACTGGCGTGACATGGCTTCAATGTCCTTGTCCAGCGCCAGACACTGATTAATGATTTTGGGCGTCTGCCACAGCGCCTGCACCAGTTCCTGCTCCTGTGTAGCATCCAGTGAACCATTGATTTTGCCCAGTTTTAATACCAGCAGCATCAGGGCAGCCAGCTGGGTGGTAAAGGCCTTGGTGGAAGCCACACCAATTTCTGGCCCGGCCTGGGTCAGCAAATGCAGGTCGGTTTCACGCACCAGTGATGAAGTGGGCACATTGCACAGGGCCAGCGATACGATATTTTTCTGGGTAGCAGCTGCACGTTTCTTGATGTCGCGCAGGGCTGCCAGGGTATCCGCCGTTTCACCGGACTGGGAAATATACACAAACAGGGTGTTGTTGAGCACTACCGGACTGCGGTAGCGGAATTCACTGGCAATTTCCACTTGGCAGGACAGGCCAATTAGTTGTTCGCACCAGTATTTGGCCACCATGCCAGCATGATAGCTGGTGCCACAGGCAATGATTTGCACATGCTGAATGGCTGGCAAAACCTCAGTGCCACTGCTTAAAAAATCATCTTTTAACTGGTTGTGATCCAGCCCGACTGACAAGGTATGCTGAATGGCATCCGGCTGCTCATAAATTTCCTTGAGCATATAATGCTTAAAACCGCCCTTGTCACTGCTGCTGACACTAATATCCAGCTCATTAACAGCCCGGCTGACCAATTCGCCCTGATGGTAAATTTCAACATCGCTGCGGGTCAGACGTACAATGTCGCCTTCTTCTAGGTAAATAAAGCGGTTGGTCACTGGCAGCAGGGCCAACTGATCAGAACCAATAAAATTCTCGCCAATACCAAGACCCAGCACCAGTGGTGAGCCTTGACGTACCGCAATCAGTTCATCCGGATGGCTGGCATCAATAATGCCCAGCGCATAGGCACCATGCAGGCGCGGCACAATGGTTTGTACCGCCTTAAGCATGTTATTGTGCTGTTGCAGTGCCTGATGCACCAGATGTGCCACTACTTCGCTATCAGTCTGTGACTTGAACACATAACCCGCCTGCTCAAGCTCGCTTTTAAGTTCCTGATAGTTTTCAATAATCCCGTTATGCACCACAGCCACCGTACCAGACATATGCGGGTGGGCATTGTCCTGTGTGGGCTTGCCATGCGTGGCCCAGCGGGTATGTGCAATACCAATGTTGCCATCTATTTTTGATGCTTTCACACTGGCTTCAAGTAGCGCCACTTTGCCTGCTTCACGCGCACGACTAATTTGCCCGTTTTCCAGCAACGCCACCCCGGCAGAGTCATAACCCCGGTATTCCAGCTTTTTTAAGCCTTCAATCAGCACCGCGGCCACATGACGCTCTGCAATTCCCCCAACAATACCACACATAGCTTTTACCTTTTATTTAATCGGGTTTTTCACGGGACGCTGATAGTTTTCAATATTGCGTTGCTGCCCGCGCGCAACAGCCAGAGTTTCATCCGGGACTGCCTTGGTGACCACTGAACCGGCACCCACCGTTGCCCCATTGCCAATCTGTACGGGAGCCACCAGTGATGAATTGGAGCCAATGAAAGCCTTATCGCCAATAATGGTTTTGTGCTTGTTGGCACCGTCATAGTTGCAGGTAATGGTGCCTGCACCAATATTGCTGCCAGTGCCAATGATGGCATCGCCAATATAGGCCAGATGGTTGGCTTTGCTGCCCTGACCCACCTGTGAATTCTTGATTTCTACAAAATTGCCGACGTGCACGTCATCTGCAAGTGCCGTGCCGGGACGCAAGCGGGCAAACGGGCCAATATGCGCGTTACTCCCCACCACCACCTCATCCAGAATGCTATACGGCAGAATAACTGTGCCAGCGCCCACTTTGGCATTCTTCAGAATACAACCCGCACCAATCTGCACACCATCAGCCAGTTCACATTCACCTTCAATGACTACGTTGACATCAATGCGCACATCCTGCCCGGTACTTAGATGACCACGCAAGTCAAAGCGCGCCGGATCACTCAGGGTAACACCGGCTTTAAGCAACTGCTCAGCCTGATAGGCCTGATAACGGCGTTCAAGCGCTGCCAGTTGCAGGCGGTCATTCACGCCTTCCACTTCAAACTCATATTCTGGCTGAACGCTGCCAATATCTAGCCCCTCAGCCACCGCCATTTCTACAATATCGGTTAAATAATATTCACCCTGCACATTATTATTGGACAGCTTTGGCAACCAGCGGTGCAAACAGGCATTGTCCACGCAGTAAATACCAGTGTTAATTTCAGTAATCTGGCGTTGCTGTTCGCTGGCATCCTTGTGTTCCACAATACGCTGGATCTTGCCGTCCTTGCGCACAATGCGGCCATAACCAGTGGGATTGGCCACTGTTAAAGTCATCATGGCAATACCGCCACGGGCTGCTTCCTGCAATTGTTTTAGGGTCTGGGCACGAATTAATGGCACATCACCATATAAAATCAGGCTTTGCCCACTGGCAGGCAAGACTGGTAGCGTCACCTGTACTGCATGGCCAGTGCCCAGTTGCTCGGTTTGCTCTACCCAGTCTACCGCCTGCTGGCTAAAGGTGTTTCTTACATAGTCACTGCCATGACCAATCACGGTAATGACCCGTTCTGCACCCAAACGGGTGGCCTGCGCAAATACATGGCCCAATAATGGCTGTCCGGCCAGTGGCTGTAACACCTTGGGCAGGCGCGAATTCATGCGTGTTCCCTTACCTGCCGCCAGAATAATTACCGATAATGTCATTGTTGTTTAAACCCTAAACCTTTTAATCCCAAATCGTTAAATTGCGCCATAAGCTGTAGCCACAACTAATCCGGCGTATAATACCGCAGCCGCAATGATTCCTGCCAAAATATCGTCAACCATAATGCCAAAACCGCCAGTGAGCTGATGGTCGGCATAACGGATTGGCCACGGCTTCCAGATATCAAACAGGCGAAACAAGCCAAACGCCAGCAGAATTCCCAGCCAGTGCATCTGGTTAAATACCATCAGCGGCAGCAATACAATGCTTTGCCCGGCAAATTCATCCCAGACAATGCGTGCATCATCATGCACCTGCATAATGTCAGCGGTACGGTCACAAATCCACACGCCTAGTACCGTCATTAATACAATGCTAATAATGGTTGCACTAATACCAAGCCACAGCCATAGTGGGGCCAGAAACAGCACCACAAATGAAGCCACTGTACCCGGTGCTTTGGGAGACAAGCCAGAGCCAAAGCCCACGCCCAGACTGTATAAAATCTTGTCCAGCAACGAAAGCTGATAAAAATTCACGGTAATTTTCTGCGCAGGCTGTTTAGTCAAAATGCTGATATCCTTGCAAATTCATTGTATAGGGTTGTTGCTGATACCATAAGGTCAAACCTGGGCTAGCTATGATCTGGCCTATAACCTGTAACTGAAACTGTCCGGCATAGTGCTGACAAAACTGTTTAAAGCGTTCAGGTGCTATTGTAAAACACAGTTCATAATCATCACCGCCAGTCAATGCCAGTTGCCATGCCTGTTCACGCGGCAATTGCTGTAACGTAGCTGACAATGGCAACTGCTCCAAATGCAGAGCTGCGCCCACCCGGCTAGCCGTTAAGATATGCCCCAAATCCTGTGCCAGTCCATCCGAAATATCCAGCATGCTATGGGCATAGCCATTTAATGCCATGCCCAGCAGGTTACGCGGCTGTGGATAATCCAGGCGTTCCTGCAACTCACTGCCGGGATGCTGAAGCGCATAGGCTGCATCGCCCAGCGTATTGGATACCACAATCAAATCACCGGGCTTTGCCCCATCACGCCGTATCGCCTTCCCCGGCTCTACCCAGCCCAAGGCCGTCACCGTCATGCTTAACACGCTGCTTTGAGTCGTATCTCCACCGATTAACTGTACTTGTTCAGGTGCGCAACAGGCAAAAAAACCATGGCTAAACTGTGCCAGCCAGTCCTGATCAACCTCAGGCAAACTAATGGCCATCAGTACAGCAAATGGTCGGGCGCCCATGGCTGCAATATCTGACAAATTAACCGCTGCTGCCTTCCAGCCAATGGCATGAGCAACCGTGTCAACTGGGAAATGGCGACCCGCGACCAGCGTATCACTGGTAATGACCAGTTGCTGGCCAGCAGGCGGCTGGATAAGGGCGGCATCATCGCCAATGCCCAGCACCACACTACTGGCCGGGTCATTTGATGCGGCTAAAGCAGTGTGCTTAAAATACTGCTGGATTAACGCAAATTCATTCATGGGCAGAACATAAATTTCAGCAGCAACATTGGCATAACCTGTTTTACTGGCACAACCTGTTTTTCCATAAAAAAACCGCCAAGGCTAAGCTGACGGTTTTAGTGAATGCACTCAGGCGAACTCAAGCTCTCTTTCGAAAATACGTAACTCGTGACGTGCCATGGCCAGATTAGACTTGGCCCGGTCCAGTACCAGATACAAGAACAGTTGCTGATTGCGTTCCAGTGGCCGGATCAGGTGATACTGCTTGCTTAGGCTAATCAGGATATCTTCAATATTATCATCCAGTTGCAAGTTTTCAGCCACCTTACGCTTGGCCAGTACCACCTCGGTATTGCCAGCGGCTGCCAGCTCAAGGTCAATACCGCCACCCAACGTGGACAATGTCAAACCACTGGTGCAATCCACCATGGCTGCCGCAACAAAACCGTCGATTTTGCTTAACGGTTCAAGAGAAAGTTTGCCCATATCCTGCCTCAAAATCATGCTTTCCTTTACTGGTTTTTCTCGGCAGCCCGTAATTGCTGGGCGAGCCGATCCAGTACCCCATTCACGTACTTGTGACTATCCGTTGCACCAAAATGCTTGGCCAGCTCAATGGCTTCATCAATGACCACCCGGTAAGGCACTTCAAGCCGGTCACGCAACTCAAACGCACCCAGACGCAAGGCGGCCAGTTCCACACCATCTAATGCACTTAAGTCACGATCAATCAATGGCTTAATCAGCTCATCCAGTGCTGTAGTATGCTGGATCACCTGCGTTAGCAACTGGTGGTAATAGCCAATATCAACCTTGTGCATGGCATTTTCAGCACGGGTACGCGCTTCAATTTCATGTACCGGGTTATGGGTCATTTGCCATTCATACAAGCCCTGCAAGGCAAAACGACGTGCCTTGCGTTTGGCAGCAAATGTGGTGGGATACTTAAAGCTGTCTTGCTGCTCACTCATGTCATTAAATCGCCTTGAGTAAATTAACCATTTCAATGGCAGTAACTGCGGCTTCACTGCCCTTGTTACCGGCTTTGGTCCCTGAGCGTTCAATCGCCTGTTCAATGCTGTCAGTGGTCAGTACACCGTTAATGACGGGCAGGCTGTATTCCAGACCGACCACGCCCAGACCCTTGGCACACTCACCCGCCACAAAATCAAAATGCGGAGTGCTGCCTCGAATGACTGCACCCAAAGCAATAATGGCATCATACTGGCCACTGGCAGCCAGTTTTTTGGCCACAACAGGCAATTCCCAGGCACCAGGTGCACGCACAATCGTAATATTGGCTTCATTCACGCCGTGTCGTTTTAACGTATCTACAGCGCCGTCCAGCAAATGCTCGACCACAAAGCTGTTAAAACGGCCCACCAGAATGGCATAACGGTCTTCACCACCCTGATGCAATTGACCTTCAACAGTACGAATGCTCATGTTTAACCTCAAAATTAATTAATAACCAGTTAATAATGTAAATGCCTGATCAAGCTGCCTTTACTTTCCACGCTTTAAGCACATAGAAAGTAAAGTTATGAAACAAGATGATTTATCTCTGCATGCTGGTGAAGCAAGACTTCACGGTACTTAATGCTGAACCCCTGCATTGCGCTTAAGACAGGGCTTTAGCCTGATAGAAAACCACACTTGCGAATGAGGAATATATTCCGCAAGGTCTCATCGCTTGCAGCCTATGAGATAGACAGGTCGCAAGGTGCAGTGCCTCCGCTTTATCCACACAGAAAATCATACTTACGTCACAGTGTGACTCATCTCTTGCGCTCGGGCAGCGATTATCAATCGCTGCTTATCCTCTTTGCTCAGCCATAGCCTTCGCCTTGCGCTCGGGCAGCGATTATCAATCGCTGCTTATCCTCTTTACTCAGCCATAGCCTTCGCCTTGCGCTCGGGCAGCGATTATCAATCGCTGCTTATCCTCGCTCAGGTGCCAAATACTCCACCACTTCCAGATCAAAACCGGACAGGGCATTAAAGCGCAGTGGCGAACTGAGCAGGCGCATCTGTTGCACCCCCACATCACGCAAAATCTGTGCACCCACACCAATGGTGCGGTACTGCTGCGACAAGGCCTTGGAAGAAGGTTTGCCATCCTGCTTAGCAATATTCGCCAGTGCTGTACCCAAATCTTCTAGTACTGGCTGGCCAATCCATACCAGCACACCACGCTCACTGGCAGCAATGGTTTTTAAAATGCTGTCAAGATGCCAGCCAGATGTCTCCTGCTGTACATGCAGTAAATCACGCACCGGATTAAAGCCATGCACACGCACAGTGCTCACGCCTTCCGCCGGGTTGCCTTTAATGAGTGCGACATGAATGTCAGGACTGCCTAATTCGCGGTAGCGGCGCAGACGGAACTGGCCATATTCGGTATCCAGTTGCTGCTCATCCAGGCACTCAATGGTTTGCTCATTGGTCATGCGGTAATGAATCAGATCAGCAATGGTGCCAATCTTGATGCCATGTTTTTGTGCAAATACTTCAAGATCAGGACGGCGTGCCATTTCGCCATCTTCCTTGATGATTTCACAAATGACCGAGGCTGGTTCAAGACCCGCCAGTCGCGCCAGATCACAGCCTGCTTCGGTATGGCCTGCCCGATGCAGTACGCCACCCGGCTGCGCCATTAATGGGAAAATATGCCCCGGCTGGACAATATCGGTTGGCTTGGCCAATGGGGCAACTGCGGCTTGCACCGTACGTGCCCGCTCCGCTGCCGAAATGCCCGTAGAAATCCCTTCGGCGGCTTCAATGGACAAAGTAAAATTAGTGCCATGCTGGGCGCCATTGCGCTCCACCATCAGCGGTAAATCCAGCTGCTTGCAACGCTCCTTGCTTAAGGTCAGACACACCAGACCGCGCGCATGCGTGATCATAAAGTTAATGTCTTCCGGGCGCACATGGCTGGCGGCCATGATGAGGTCACCTTCATTCTCACGGTCTTCGTCATCCATCAGAATGACCATACGACCGGCACGGATGTCGGCAATTAGCTCTTCAACGCTGTTGAGCTGCATGAAATTTACCTTGATAAAAAACTATCCGGTGCATTGTTAAGGCTTGCACTGAATTAAAAAAACGTTTGGCGGGCTATTCTACCGATTTTTTCGCTGTTTTGCCCAACTTTAGTCGACATATTCTTATTTTCATGTTAACGCACTGTTGAGCATCACAGCGTCTGAATGCCTTTATGCTGCAAAATACACAGGCACTTTATGATAGTGCTTAAACCGCTTATGGCTTTTGACTGCATTTTCCCGCGCATCTTGATTTGTTTTATCAGTCTGGGTTGTTCTATAATAAGCCATCACTGGGGAGTAGCCGCAGTGTTAGCCTTGTAAAGGTTCACACTGGCAGTCGTCAACATACTTGCTTAACAGCCACCCGATCTGGGCTGAACTGGCATGGCGGCTGTAATCCTGCTGCTGGGATAATGCAGATGTTTGCTTCAGGCATCGTACCGTTATTATCTGGCAGGACTGGCAAGACCTTTGATTTTATCTTTGTTTCACGCTAGTCCAATCCTTCTGGACTGGTGCGGCACGTCTGGGCTGGCAAAAGATAAAATCACTGGTTTAATGTGCCAGCCCGGAACCTGACTATGGATGCTTTCCTGATTTCTACCGGCCTTGTCGCGCTTGCAGAAATGGGCGACAAGACCCAGCTCCTTGCTTTATTGCTTGCTGCCCGCTATCGCCAGCCGCTGCCGATTCTGATTGCCATTTTACTGGCCACCCTGTTTAACCATGCCCTGGCAGCAGCCTTGGGAGCATGGCTTGCCGATTTTTTAAATGCCGAAGTATTGCGCTGGATTCTGGGCATTTCCTTTATTGCCATGGCCGGCTGGATGCTGATTCCCGACAAACTGGATGATGAAGAAGACAGTATTGGTCGCTGGCAGCGCTTTGGCGTATTTGGGGCCACTTTTGTGCTGTTTTTTCTGGCTGAAATTGGTGATAAAACCCAGATTGCCACTGTGGCACTGGCTGCACGTTTTGACAGCATCCTCATGGTACTGGCAGGCACAACGCTAGGCATGATGATTGCCAATGCACCAGCTGTTTTTATTGGTGACCGGCTGGCTGGCCGTTTGCCAATTAGCCTGATTCACCGCATTGCCGCGCTGATTTTCCTGCTGATTGGCATCAGTGTATTTTTGTTTAAATCACCTTAAAGCCTGTTTTAGTCTGGTGATGCCCAGACTATTCATTAAAAAAGCCAGTCTGCATAAAACTGGCTTTTTTAATTTCATTGTTATTGCAGCCTGCTTTTAGGCAATTGCAATTAATCCGTTAGTCTTCCAGTTCTGCGGTGGCATCAGTTTGGGGCTGCTGTACCGCTGGGCGACTGGCGGGCTTGTCTCCGGCCAGAATCCGTTCACGAGCCTTGCTGACAAACCGCGCTCCCTCAACATTCATGGCCGTGACCAGTAATGCTTCACGGGTTTGCGCATCGGTTGGGCTATCAAACGGGGATAGCTGGAAATACTGTTGCAGGTTTAACACCTGATCATCGGTTAAGTGCACTGCCAGCTGGTTGGCATCAACCTGATGAATCAGGCTTTGTGCCAGTGCCTGCGCAGGCTGGTTGTGTTGCGGCTCGGCCAGTGCCGTGCGGGTGTGCAAGGCAAAGCGCTTAATGTCACGATGGCGGCGATACACCACTTCGGTAAGCAAATTAAATAACTGCGCCAATTGCGCCAAAAACAGCGCACTTTGCGGATGGTTGCCTGATGCACTCACAATCGCGCCGCTTTCGCCAAATGGCTGCACAATTTTGCAGTCTACGGGCTTGCCGGATTGACCATCCAGTCCTTCAAAATGCTGGCGGTTTTGCTGGATTGCCTGCTCCAGCAAGGTCTGGCACAAACTAAAATACGGACGCGCCAGGCCAGGACTTAAAGTGCCCAGCAATTGCTTGGGGTCAACAAAACCAATCCGCAGGATAAAGGCATTGTCCTGTGTTTCTGTCGTTGAGCCATCATTATTAGAACTGGCTTGAACAGGTTTCGGGATTTCCGCAGGATTAGCCATTGCCCGTGCCATCACTGCATTTTTCTGCGCCTGTTCCGCATGCAGTTTCAAGGCCAGCAGTTGTTCCTGCAATTGCTGCTCACGTGCCAGTGTCGCCAGATATTCGCGCCGGGTTGGACGCGCCACCACGCGATATAATAGCCACAGTAACAGATGCGTGATTAATGACAGCAGTATTGGCAGCCACTGGGTACGGATCATTTCACCAATGCTGGGCTGAATTAGCGT
Source organism: Alkanindiges illinoisensis (assembly GCF_004377485.1). Lineage (GTDB taxonomy): Bacteria > Pseudomonadota > Gammaproteobacteria > Pseudomonadales > Moraxellaceae > Alkanindiges > Alkanindiges illinoisensis_A. The sequence continues at coordinate 63,420 of NZ_SNTY01000036.1, read as the reverse complement.
GAGTTCAATTTGCCCAATGGCTTTTTGATCCAGCAAGACTTTCTTTTTAAAGACCTCACCTGACCGTGTGGGCGCATTGCCACTGCTGGTGAGCACCCGGCCATCTGCTGCCATGATTTTTAGGGATGCTACATCAGGACGGCTGGTGTAGCGATTGGCCATTAATGCCAGCGACACCGTGTCCACTGGTGCCAGCATGGCAAGGCTGTCATCAGCCAGCTGTCGTGTCATTAAATCACCCTGAATGGCGCGTGTATGACCCAGCTGGTGGTTGGTTGTATGCACCATCAGGATGACATGCACGGCAAAACTAATAATCAGCAGGCTGGCATACAGCCCTTGGCGAGGCGCGTTCAAGTGAAAGTTCCTAATGTGTAAACAGGCAAATAGATGACAAATAGATTATGATTCTACACGACTTGCTTCTCAAGCCTGAGACGATTAATGCGTGAAATAATTCTTATCTCTTTTTTAGGCCCTGATCAACCCAATCAATTTAACCGAATGATGCAGGTGTTGACCACCCATCAACTGGATATTTTAGATGTTGGCCAGGCAGTCATCCACAATCAGCTCACCCTAGGCATTGTGGTGGCCAGTGATCAGCCCACTCAGGCGGCACTCGCCATGAAAGATATGCTGCTGCTGGCGCATGAGATTGGCCTGACCCTGTACTTTAAACCCATTAGTTTTGAGGAATACCAGCACTGGGTTAAAGAAGGCGGCAGAACCAAATACATTGTGACAGTGCTATCACGTGAATTGACCGCGGCACATTTGCAGGCCGTTACGCAAATTATTTCGCAGCATGGCTTTAATATTGAAACCGTCACCCGCCTGTCTGGCCGTCTGGGCATGGATGACAGTGACACTGAGCAACATCGCAAGGCCTGTGTGGAATTTGGCTTAAGCGGCCAGCTACTGGATGCACAGGCGCTACGTGCCGATTGCCTAAAACTGAGCACTAACCTGTCGATTGATATTGCGGTACAGGAAGACAATGCCTATCGCCGCAACCGCCGTCTGGTGTGCTTTGACATGGATTCAACCTTAATTGAGCAGGAAGTCATTGATGAGCTGGCGCTGGAAGCAGGGGTTGGCCCGCAGGTTGCTGAAATTACCGAACGTGCGATGTCCGGTGAGCTGGACTTTAAGCAAAGTTTTGCCGCCCGGGTGGCACTGCTCAAAGGGCTGGACACCCAAGTGCTGGAAAAAATTGCTGCACGCCTGACCATCACTGAAGGCACCGAACGGCTGATTGCCACGCTTAAGGCACTGGGCTATCGCACAGCGATTTTATCAGGTGGTTTTCAGTATTTTGCTGAGATGTTACAGCGCAAGCTGGGCATTGATGAAGTGTATGCCAACCAGCTGGATGTGGTAGATGGTATTGTCACCGGTGAAGTAATTGGACAGGTGGTGGATGGCAACCGCAAGGCTGAATTACTGCGTGAACTGGCCGAAAAGCATGGCATCAGCCTGCAACAGGTGATTGCCGTGGGAGATGGTGCCAATGACCTACCCATGCTGTCCATTGCTGGACTGGGGGTGGCATTTCGCGCCAAGCCCTTAGTGCGTGAAAATGCACGTCAGGCCATCTCCAGCGTGGGTCTGGACGGAATATTATATCTGCTTGGGGTGCGTGATAAAGATTTGTAAACCTTTAATCTACATAGACTATAAGGTTTTTACGTTCTGAAACTGATTATTTTTTACACAATATTTTTATTGGTTTCAGAACGGTTACAATCCATTTTAATATTTTGTCATAAATCGCGTAACGTGCTCATTGCTAATAAAATAATCAAATGACTGCTTCACCCTTAAAAAAAATATTTTGCCGATTTTTTGCTGGTCAGTGAATGTAATGACAGGCAAATCCAGTTACATAAGTGCTTTTTTAAGCTTTGCAGTCTGCAAAAATGTAATGACATTTAGCCTACGCGTCACTCCATGACGCAACAGGCATTTTAACCTCTTTTCAAATTGATGCAGTTACGCATAATAGCGCCATGACGCAGCATTTCTGGTTTTACCGGCATTTTGCCTTAACGGGCACCTCGTATTACTAGATGATAATTCGCTGGAAAACCTGCCACGTCATGAGGGTGAGTTACTGAAAAAATAGCTGCTAATTAAATTGACGCTACTTAAAAACAGATAAACAAAACCTGAAAACGCATCGTTGCAGCACAACATGGGGTCTGGTGGTGATGTCATGCTGCACAATAGTGCAATAACTTAGATTACGGTGTCCCGCACACCCGTACAGGAGGGTTCATCATGTTAAATGGTGAAATGAGCACAATGATTGGTGGTGGTCTGGTGGCCTTGGGCATGATCATCATATTCTTTTCTCCGTATCGCCGCTGGCTGGGCTTCATGCTGGCAGGAATGCTGTTCTGGTGTTTCCTGGAAATTATCCGGGTGTGCAGCCAGTACCTGTTCAGTTTTACCGATTTTCAGGGTTATATGACAGGCGTAGGTGCTGCATTGGCCTTGCTGGCCACCTGGCTTGCTGCGACCAATGAGCAGCCTGTAGTAACCCAGCAACGCTGCATTGAACATACGCCAGTGTATGATGATGACCTTGGCTCTTTGTCAGGTCACTAAGATCAATCATGCGGGCTTAACTGTGGCCAATGACTCTGTTAAGCCCGCATGAACCAGTTATTTTGAAAGAAATATTAAAAATAGACTTAAAAAAAACAACATAAATGAAAAACTTATCACCTAGCCTGCGCGTTTGCTTGATAGCATGATAAAGCACCCTGCTGATTCACTGGGCTTGCTTCATTTTTGACTTGTCAATTCATTGCAAAGGCTAGCCACAGGCGCTAGCATGCAAGCCATAGTGATTATCAGCTATTTGCCAGAATTTAAAATCAAGAGTTAAATCATGAATCTATCATCGCTTCCTGTTATCAACTTACCCCTGATTAATGTCAGCACCGATCCGTTTGACCTGTTGCTGGTGGCTTTGGGCCTGCGCATGCAGCAACTGTCCAAAACCAGCCCCAAGTTTATTGAACTGCTGCATGGCCGTAACTTCACTTTACAGCTGGAAAGCAAAAATGGTATTTCTCGCCATTTTATTATTCAGGATGAACACGTCAAAATGGCATCAGGCACAGCAGCCAAGCCGGATTTTACCTTACGTTTTGAGGATAGCCTGTTTGCAGTACAAACCCTGCTAAAAGGTGATCCAACCGTATTCATGACCGGCATGCAGTCTGGCAAAATCCAGATGGAAGGTGATTTTTCCTTGCTGATGTGGTTTAACCAGGCGGCCAAGCTGATTGCCCCCAACATTCCAAAACCTGTGCTGAAAAAAATCAAGCAGGCACAGCGTTTTATCATGGACAAGAAAGCCGCTTTAAAAGGATAAGTTTTCATGCAACGCACAGACTGGACACGAGCTGAAGTGGCGCAGATTTATGAGCAGCCCTTTAATGACCTGCTGTTTACTGCCCAGACTGTGCACCGCCAGCATTTTGATCCCAACACCGTACAAGTCAGTACCTTATTGTCGATCAAGACCGGCGCCTGCCCTGAAGACTGTGGCTACTGTTCACAATCCAATAGCTATGACACCCCACTCACCCCGCAAAAGAAACTGCAAATTGATGAAGTGCTAAAAGCAGCACAGGCGGCCAAAGACAGTGGCTCATCACGCTTTTGCATGGGTGCCGCGTGGCGTAATCCGCATGAACGCGACATGCCCTATGTGCTGGAGCTGGTACGTGAAGTCAAAGGCATGGGGCTGGAAACCTGCATGACTTTAGGTATGCTTACGTCATCCCAGGCTGAACGCTTAGCCGATGCAGGCCTGGACTACTACAACCACAATCTGGATACCTCACGCCAGCACTACAGTAATGTGATCACCACCCGCAGCTTTGATGACCGCCTGCAAACTTTAGAGCATGTGCGCAACAGTGGCATGAAAGTGTGTAGCGGCGGCATTTTAGGCTTAGGTGAGCAGCAAGCTGATCGCATCAGCTTATTGCATGAACTGGCGACCCAGCCCATTCATCCCCAGTCAGTACCCATCAATATGCTGGTGCCGATTGCAGGTACTCCCCTTGCAGACGCCCCCAAGGTCAGTGTGATTGAATGGGTTAGAACCATTGCCACTGCCCGTATCCTGATGCCCACCAGTTATATTCGCCTGTCTGCAGGTCGTGAAAGCCTCACCGATGCTGAGCAGGCGCTATGTTTTCAGGCTGGTGCCAATTCGTTTTTTTCTGGCGAGCAATTGTTGACCACTCCCAATGCAGGTGAAAGCCGTGATGCAATTTTGTTTGCACAACTGGGCATTAGCAAAGAAAAAGCCAAGCTGGATGTTAAGGCTAATGCAATCAATGCGATGAGTGCCTAAGGGCGGCCTGATTTTCTAGCATGAGCCTTGAACAGTTTAAGCTGGCACAAAAATATGCTGACCTGCAACAGCAATATTTAGACCGTCACACGCAAGTGATTGATCAAGGGGTGACACCGCTGGTGCAACGCCACGGCAAAACCCTGATTAACTTTTCCAGTAATGACTATTTGGGGCTGGTCAGTCATCAAGCTATTACCGCAGCAACTGTTGATTATTTAAAACAGCATGGCATTGGCGCAGGGGCTGCGCATCTGGTCACGGGACATCATACGATTCACGAGCAGCTTGAACAACGCCTTGCACAAATCACGGGTTATCCCAAAGCCATGCTGTTTTCAACCGGTTATATGGCCAATATGGGCGTAATTGATGCTTTGATGGGTAATCTGTCCGATAGCAAAGACGGTATTATTTATCAGGATCGTTTAAATCACGCTTCTCTTTTAGATGGCGGACGCTTGTCTTGTGCCAAGTTAAGACGCTATCCGCATCTGGATATTAATCAGCTTAATGCATGGTTAAATCAGGATTCTAGCGCACAAAAATTAATCGTTACTGATCAAATATTTAGTATGGATGGTACCGAAGCACCATTACATGATCTGATAAAAACCGCCGAACAGCATCAGGCGGCACTTATGATTGACGATGCGCATGGCTTTGGCTTGCGCACTCAGCCTTTGCCCAAGGTTGATATATACATGGGCACGCTGGGCAAGGCCATTGGAACTTTTGGCGCATTTGTGGCTGGTTCGGAATTACTGATTAACTATTTAAAAAGCCGGGCACGCACGTTTGTATATACCACCGCTACACCGCCACTGATTGCGGCAGCAACACTGGCCGCACTGGATGTAATTGCGAAGGAACCGTGGCGACAATTAAAATTACAGCAACATATTGGCCGCTTGCGTAGCGCTTTAATGGGGCAAGGCTGGCAACTACTGCCGAGTCAGTCCGCCATTCAGCCGATTATTGTGGGGAATGCTGAGGACACCTTGGCATTGTCAGCAAAATTGCTGGAGCAAGGCATCTTGGTGAGTGCAATTCGCCCGCCGACTGTTCCACGTGGAACATCACGGTTAAGAATTACCTTAAGTGCAGCGCATACGGATGAGCACATTTCTCAGTTAATTAGTGCTTTAGCTAGGGTCTGTCATCAATTAGCTTGAGAAAATCTAACCTGTCCTCATTATTTTTTCATGACTAAACGCTATGCATTAAGAGATGATCAGTGGGAACAGATTAAGGATCTGTTACCCGGACGAGCGAGTACTGTTGGAGTAACTGCCAAAGACAACAGGCTATTTGTTGAAGCAGTATTGTATCGGTATCGTTCAGGTATTCCGTGGCGAGACTTACCAGAACGCTTTGGTGATTTTAGAGTCGTGCACACTCGCTTTAGCCGTTGGGCTAAAGCAGGCGTATGGCAGAGAGTTTTTGAAGTGCTATCACATGAAAGTGACAATGAATATGCCATGCTAGACTCAACCATTGTGCGCGCTCATCAACACAGTGCCGGAAAAAAAAGAACAGGCGATCGGACGCAGTAAAGGTGGCTTAAGTACCAAAATTCATGCCCGTACTGATGCTTTAGGCAACCCAACAGGATTTTATCTCACTGCCGGGCAGGCTCATGACTTAAATGGTGCTGATGTGCTGCTGGACTTATCGTTAAGTCAGACTTGGCTCATGGATAAAGCTTACAATTCCAAGGATAGGGTGATTGATCCAATCCATAAGATCAATGGCCAGATCGTGATGCCGTCCAAAAGTAACGCGATTGATCAGCGTGATTATGACCAACATCTTTATAAGGCAAGACATCTGATCGAGAACTTCTTCGCCAAGCTCAAGCAGTATCGAGGTATTGCTACGCGCTATGATAAATTGGCTCAAAACTTCCTGTCAGCGATCTACCTTGCCTCAATCATGATATGGCTTAATTGATGACACGCCCTAGTCATCAAACTTTGTTTCGGTAACTACCGAATTAATATTTTCTGGTTTATTTTTGGGTTCAACAGCCCGTTCTTCCTGCATTTCTTTCATTAAAAAGAAATTTAAACCAGTCCGAATAATGGCAATTGCAGCCAGTTTACCAATTTGTTCCCAACTGGGTGACACGGCGGTTGATAAAATATCGGCAGCCAGTTGGAACTCCAGGCCTAAAGCCAGATAACGCGCGAAGATCAGCCGAACCGGCGTAAACCCATCAGGATGGCGGCTAGCAAACGCTTTTAAAAATCCATAGAGCGCGGCAAAAATACCAAAAGCAATAATGAGCGCACCGACGCTTTCCACCATGAGACGTAACCAGCTGACAGCTTGAATAACAAAGGTTTCTGTTTGTTCAAACATCAGTGAAATATCCTGTGTTTTAATTTTTAATCCTGATTAGTTCTATCCTGTTTTGGCTTTGGAATTCAGTAATGGTTATGTGAAAGATCATTTAATACCTTATGGGCAATTTAAGCCATCTTTAGCATTTCAAGATAATTTTTACGTCCAATAAAATCTGTCATTATTAAGGGATAAGGTGCTAAACACTTTGCACAAGCAGCATAATGTACTAAGTGCTCGTTAGGCAATTTAAACTGAGCTAATAAGCTCCATTCTGTTTTAGTTTTTATTATTGAATTCCCAATATATTTACAACTTTCACAGTAAGTGAGTTGCCAGAAATTTTCAGGAAGCTTTAATTCTAAAAGTTGCAAGAACTGTTCAGCGAATTCCTTAATATAGATGCTCTGATTTTCTTTAGTCAGTCCACTGTTCCAGATAGCACCATGCTCTTCATTCTCAATAAAATAGATATCCTCACTTAATGCATCCCAGATTCTAAACAAAGGTTCTTCATGTTCGGTTAAAAATGCTAGGCGACTTAAATTATCAACTGCCGTTGCTGGTAGCGTATTTTCTTTTAATATTTCAATGCAACACAATTTAGCATAAATTTTTAAAGACTCATTCTTATCAGGTAGCTGAATATTCAATTCAGAAAGACATTTTTCAAAACACGTTTCAATTTCATATCTATCAATATTTTTCTCTAATCCAAAACTAGCAAGAATCATAATATTCTCGCTCTCGACACCTTGATTTAGTAGCGATTCTGCCCAGTCACTGTAATCACACAGTTGAACATTACCAAAAGCTATTTTTGCAGCAAGTACTTCAATATTCATTTTTTAAAATTATCTCTATCAATTACTTTTAAGCCCAAATCACCAGCACCGCGCCTAACATCACCAGCCATAATCCGGCGTGATCGGTTTTTACCAGTTTTTCCTTAAAGAAATATAAGGAGATTAGCAGAGTAAATAACACTTCAATTTGCCCCAAGGTTTTGACCAGCGGCACCGACTGCAAACTCATGGCACTAAACCAGCCTAGTGATCCCAAAAAACTGGCCAGACTCACCCGTGCGGTCAAGCCTTTACGCTGGCGCATGGCGGCTAGCGTTTTTGGACTTTTTATAGAAAGCCAGACCAGCAACAACAGGTTTTGTAAGCTAATGGCACACAGCAACACCCAGCCCGCACGGTGCAAAAATGGCAACTGGCTTAGCTCAAGACTGGCTTCTCGCACCATGAGTGAGGCAATGGCAAAACACAGGCCACTGGCAAGTCCTGTCCACAGCGTTGGCCATGACAGTGTGGCCATGGAACGCGCTCCGCTCAATAAAAATACCGCAACTGCGCCTACCAGTACTCCCATCCAGCCCAGCCATGACAACTGTACTCCCAGCACAGCTACCCCAATGATGGCCGCCAGAATCGCCTCACTTTTGGCAAGGCCCACCCCTATAGCATAGTTTTTTTGCTGGAACAGTTTCACCATGAGTATTGTGGCCAGAATCTGGCTTACCGCCACCAGACCAATGTACAGCCAGAAGCGAGTCCCAAAACTGCTCACAGGCGCTGATTGAGCCACTGGCTGAAAGTGATACAGCAATAGCAGATACAATACAGCCAGCGGCGTTGCACCAATAAAGCGTGCCAGCGTCACGCCATAGGCATCTACGGTGGTGCTGAGCTGTTTTTGAAAGGCATTGCGCCAGGCCTGCATAAATGCAGCCATGATGGTAAAGAAAATCCAGATCATTACTGTGCCTTCAGGCTATTGATGGGGCTGGCTGAATTAAGATTATAAATATTATGTCTAAATTTTCCTGTAAAAATAGGATGATAGCACAACAGCACGTTATTCGAATTCCAGCATAAAGGTCACTGGCCCATCGTTTTGCAGGCTCACCTGCATGTCGGCTCCAAATGCGCCGGTTTGCACATTTGGATAAACATTTTTGGCATGGGCAACCAGTTGGCTAAACAGTTCACGCGCCTCATCGGGTGGCATGGCCGGGCCAAAATCCGGACGCAATCCCTTACGTGTTTCGGCCATCAGGGTGAACTGTGACACCAGCAGCAAGCCGCCATTCACTTGCTGCACATTTAAATTCATGCGATCACTGTCATCGCTAAAAATGCGGTAGGCCAAAATTTTCTTGAGCATTTTTTCGGCAGTTTGCAGGGTATCGGTTTTGCCAAGGCCGACAAACACCAGTAAGCCCTGCTCAATTTGCCCAATGACGTTGCCATCCACTTCAACTTTGGCATGCTTAACGCGTTGAATCAGTGCCCGCATAATGTGATTCCAGACTGTTTTGGCTATTGTGAAACAAGCAGCCCGATGCTGCAATTGTTGTGATGGGTTTATCCATTAAGCTACGCTACAGCCTTTATTCCTAGACCTGATTTAGGCTGCAAAAATTTTGCAAAAAATACAAAATGCTTTGGGTGGTCAACCAAGCCAAGTTCTTGTACAGTGGTTTTTTACTGTCTTTTTTCATGCTCATGATGTCTGCCGAACCCCTTAGCCTGCCCCTGCTGGTGGATGCCGAACAACTGCTGCCGGTGCTGAATCATCCCTTGCTGCGTATTGTCGATTTGGGCAAGCCCCGGGTGTATGAACAGGTGCATTTGCCCAATGCATTGTCCTTAGCACCTGCGCTGTTGGTTCGGCAGGAAGAACATGCCTCAGGTTTGCTGCCAGATCATGAGCAACTGCAACAATTGCTGCAAACATTGGCAATTACACCTGAGCATCAGGTGGTGGTATATGACGATGAAGGCGGTGCCTGGGCAGGCCGTCTGATCTGGACGCTGCATATTCTGGGTTTTGACAAGGTAAGTTTGCTAAATGGCGGGATTCATAGCTGGCTGGCCAAGGGCTTGCCGACCAGCAGTGAGGTGCCCAGCTTTGCTGCGGTTGAGTCTTTTCCACCCAATCCATTAAATCTTGAGCTACGCATTACCTTGGATGAGCTAACAACCATTCTGACTGAACAACCGGATGCCTATAACCTGTGGGACTGTCGCACGCATGGCGAATATACAGGTGCAAGGCTGGCCGCACGGCGTGGCGGTCATTTGCCGGGCGCATTTCATTATGAATGGAACACTATGCTGGATCGGCAAAATAACCTGTGTTTGCGTCCCCTGCCTGAGATTATGGCGGAACTACAGCAGCAAGGCCTAAACCCGCAAAAACCTGTGATTGTGTATTGCCAGAGCCATCATCGTTCCGGGCTGGCCTATGTACTGGCGCGGCTGTTCAATTGGCCGGTTCGCGCGTATGATGGCGCGTGGAGTGAATGGGGCAATCGACTTGATACGCCTATTGTGACAGGAGAACACCCGCTTTGAGTCAAGACAACACCAATCAGAAGAAAAGTTTGATGGATAAGGCTTTTATCCAGTTTCAGCATCTGGCACCGCAGCATGGTTTAAGCCGTCTGGTCGGCACGCTGGCCGCCAGCAAAAATCCGCTGGTGAAAAAGGCGTTTATCAAGCTGTTCCATGACCGTTACCAGATTGATATGAGTCTGGCGGAAATTGAAGAGCTGTCCCGGTTTGGCTCGTTTAATGAATTCTTTACCCGCGCGCTCAAAGTGGATGCCCGCCCGGTAGATGCTTCGCCCACCAGTATTGTTTCGCCTGCCGATGGTGCAATTTCCCAGTTGGGTAAAATTGACGGCGACGAGATTTTTCAGGCCAAGGGACAAAATTTTTCCCTCAACCAGCTGATTGGTGATGCCGCACTGGCGCAACACTTTGTAGGTGGAGAATTTGCTACCGTATACCTGTCACCACGTGATTATCATCGCGTACATATGCCATTTGCCGGTCGCCTAACTGACACCATTTATGTGCCGGGCAAGCTGTTTTCAGTTAATACCGTCACTGCTGAAAACGTGCCTGCCCTGTTTGCGCGTAATGAGCGTCTGGTCTGCCTGTTTGACACCAGCGTGGGCCGCATGGCCGTGGTGCTGGTGGGTGCCATGATTGTGGCCGGTATTGAATGTGTGGCTACCGGCAAGATCAAGCCATCCGGCAAGCTGGAACACCGCAAGCATGACCTTCAGCTTGATAAAGGCGCGGAACTGGGCCGTTTTTATCTGGGTTCGACTGCCATTGTGCTGTTTGAAAACAGCAAGATTAACTGGCTGGCCCCATTTGAAGCGGGTAGCACGGTGATGATGGGTCAGGCCATGGGTACTGTTATTAACGCGCAATAATTATGCGCTTGTTTAATCTGTTAATTTAAAACTTTCAACGCCATGTTTTGCTGAAGCATGGCTGCTATAAAAAGGAATTTTATGGCACTTCAAACATCGCTTAGCCTGTTGGGCTTAAGCCTGCTGCTTACCTTAACCGGTTGTGCCACGCGTCAGGTTCAGCCACTGCTGCCTACCACAGCACAGGGCACGCTGAAGCAAAGCCATTATCAAATGCGCATGACCACGGATGATGGCGTTACCTTGTCCTTTACCGTATACCAGCCCGCACTTGCACCCGGCCAAACTGCACCGCTGATTCTTCACACGCATGGCTTTGGCCTGTCCCGCATGAAACGCCCGTATTTAAGCCTGTATGGCAGTGTCATGCCCACCGGACAAGGTGCCGAAGCCGCCTGGAAACGCGGTTACTGGATGATTAGTTTTGACCAGCGCGGGCACGGCGGGCTTGATGGCACGGGTGGTAAGATTCGCCTCATTGATCCGCAATTTGAAGGGCGTGATGTCAGCCGGGTGATTGACTGGGCTGAGAAAAACCTGCCGCAACTGGCTCGTAATGCCAATGGCGCACGAGTTGGCATGATTGGTGAATCCTATGGTGGGGCCATTCAATATATTGCCTCAGCACACGACAAACGTATTCAGGCTCTTGTACCCGTTACCACTTGGTACAATCTGGAATACAGCCTTGCGCCTAATGGCGTGCCCAAAAGTGGCTGGCTGGATTTATTGAATATTGTGGGCGACTGGTGGAACTGAAACAAGTTTGATCCTGCCCTGAAAATGGCCTATCAGGACACCAAAAATGGCGCGATTTCAGCATCCTCTTACCAATTCTTAAAAACCCATCAGGCACGCTGGTTTTGTGATACCCAGCAGGCGCCACAAGCCGATACGTTGATTATTCAGGGTTTTCGTGATGTGCTGTTTCCGTTTAATGAAGGCATTTCAGCGTATCAATGTTTAAAGCAGGCCGGCCATGATGTGCGCTTGCTGGGTGTTGAAGGCGGCCACCTGCAACCGGGCGTACAGCATTCACCGGGGCTTGAGCTACCGACCTGGTACATTGGCAAAAATATGGATTGTCAGGGTAAAATAATTAATATTCAGGCCATGATTGCCCACTGGTTTGATGCCAAGCTCAAGGACCAGCCTGCACAAGCCAGCCAGATTCCAGAAGTGTGCATTGACCATAGTCCGGCCAGCAGTATTGAGGCTATGAAGCCTGCCGTGAACTACACGCTGCCAGCCTTGCACATGACCGCTGGCGGTGGCTACGAATGGCTGTTTAAGTCCACGGATCGCTTGCGGCATTTATTGACACCCCGGCACTTGCCAGCCAACTGGCAGCAACCACAACAGGGCGGTTCACGTCCGTTACTGCTACCACTCACCCGCATGACACAGGATCAATGGCTGACTGGCATTCCACGCCTGCACCTCAACATTGATACACCTGATGCAGCTAAAGCCGAAAACTCCCCGACCCTGTTTATCGCACTGGCACGCTGGACTCCCGGCAAAGGCAGCTATCAGGTGTTAAATGAACAGGTAATTCCCATTAACCTGCAAAAATTGCACTATCGCAATCAAATGCTTGGCCAGTTATCTGTGCCCATTGATGACCCGGCCAAGGGGATTGATTTACCAGCCGTAAATGCAAAACTTAAGCAAGGTGAGGTATTGGGCCTGATGATTAGCAGCCGCAGCCGTTACTTTGGCCGTAGCAGCAAGGCCCATGCACAGGCCAATATCAGTGGTTCTATTACATTACCAACCATGCTACCAGCCAATTATGCATCTAATTAAGCTTTGATTTATCAGCTTTTAAGCATTAAAAAACGCAGCAAGGTTATGTCTTGCTGCGTTTTTTAGCATTAGCCTGTTCAAAACAGGCTTCAACCTCTAGCCAAAAATCTTGAAACGCTCATCGCGTTGCATGTAGTTCTTGTCGCCCGCTGGTGATTCAATCGAACCAAATGGCATTTGCGCACGCAGTTTCCAGCTGGCTGGAATACCAAAGCGGGCAGCAACTTCATCATCAATAATTGGATTGTAGTGTTGCAGCGTAGCACCAATATTTTCATTAGCCAGTGCCGACCACACCGCAAACTGCGCAATACCAGTAGAATGCTCAGACCAGACCGGGAAATTTTCTGCATACAGGGCAAATTGCTCCTGCAGGTTTTTGATAATGTCCTGATCTTCATAAAACAGCACAGTGCCAAAACCGGCTGCAAATGAAGAAATCTTGTTGCTGGTGGCTTCAAAGGCGGCTTCCGGCACAATCTTGCGCAGGGTTTCACGCACAATTTCCCAAAAATCCACGCTGGCCTGACCAAACAGGATCACGGCACGCGAGCTTTGTGAGTTAAACGATGACGGGCTTTGTTCAACGGCGGTTTGAATCAGCTCACTGAGTTGATCCTGTGACAAATTTACATTTTTGCCAATGTGATAAATGGAGCGGCGTTTTGCAATGCTGTCTAAAAACGGGTTGGCCATGATTTTGTATTCCTAGCAAAATATTAAAATTTGAATGAATTTTAAAATCGGTTATTTGGCCAGCGCTTCGGTGGTAATGTTGACCTTGATTTCATCACTGACCGCAGGCACATACTGGGCAATACCAAAGTCAGAACGCTTAAAGCTGGTGGTAGCATTAAACCCAATCGCCTGTTTTTTGGCCATGGGATGCTCGCCCTTGCCATTTAAGGTGGCATTGAGCACCACGGGCTTGGTTACGCCTTTAACGGTTAAGTCACCGGTAATTTTGAAGTGTTTTTTGTCCTTGGTTTGTACCTTGGTACTTTTAAAGGTGATGTTGGGATATTTGGCTTCGTTAAACCACGCATCGGTTAAAAACTCCTTGTCCAATGCTTCCACATGGCTATCCACGCTCTTCACCGGAATGGTTACGCTCACGCTGGATTTTTCCGGGTGCTTATCGTCGACGCTAATTACGCCCTGCACATCATTAAAGTTGGCGGTTGGATTGGAAAAACCAAAATGGCTCCAGCTAAACAGGGTAGCAGTGTGCTTGGAATCAATCTGGTAATCCGTGGTGGCTGCCATACTGGTGCTACTGGCTGCAATCAGTGCTGTACTGATCACCGTAGTGTGGGCAAGCATTTTTAGTTTTTGCATCATTAACTTTTGCATTGTCATTCGCCTCATTTGTTAGTCGTGCTTCATTGTAGCCAATGATTTTTAAATGTCAGTGTCATTTCTCACAACAGTTTGTTGCATATTTGGAACATTGCTGATTTAAAAATCAACAGACTCACCAAAAAAACAGCATTATTTTCTTGAATTTCAGCACGATTACCCTCACTCAAGGGACAGGTTTTACTGAAACGTACAGCAACGTCAAAACATTGCCGCAAGGCCTAAGGACTGTACATGATTCAATTTTTTAAACGGAGGTCAGCCATGTCTAGCCAAGACAATTCCATACCTGAAAACGGCACCAACAACAATGCGCAGATCGACCCACAGGATCAGATCAAGAACGATAGCGATTTTGTGCCTTCCGCTACGCCTGTAGATGACAATGACAACAACGCTAGCCCGGAAGATTTGCAGGCGCGCATTGCCGAACTTGAAGCAGAAATTACCGATGTCAAAGCCCGTGCCAATGCCGACATGTACAACTTCCAGAAACGGGTTGAGCGCGAAACCGACAACGCCAAAAAATATGCACTGGAAAAGTTTGCCGGTAGCTTGCTGGACGTGGTTGACAATCTGGAGCGTGCACTCACAGCGGCAGGCAATGATGAAAACCCGGTGATTGAAGGTGTGCGTCTAACCCATAAAAGTTTGCTGGGTGCGCTGGAAAAACACGGTATTAGCGTGGTTGATCCGGCAGGTCAGCCGTTTAATGCCGAGCTGCATCAGGCGGTGGGCATTGATCCCAATACCCCGGCAGGTCAGGTGGCCAATGTGCTGCAAAAAGGCTATAGCCTGTCCGGCCGTTTACTGCGTCCGGCCATGGTTACCGTTGGCCAGTAATGGCAACAAATGAATTAAACCCGCGCGCTGGCTCTTGACCTGCCTAAAGCGCGCTGATGATTGATTAAGTTTGACTAGCCTGCTGCTGTGCATAAGCAGTGCTGTGATTCGTTGTTTTTCGACGCTTTTTTTGAATTATTTTTAAAATTTTTTGCAGGATTTGCTTGAAATTTACCGATTCACACCGATATCGGATAACAAGCAGCCACTACTGCAAAATGATGAGGAGAGATACACATGGCCAAAATTATTGGCATTGACTTAGGCACCACCAATTCCTGTGTTGCCGTACTGGAAGGCGACAAAGTAAAAGTAATCGACAATGCTGAAGGCGCACGCACCACGCCATCCATTATTGCTTATAAAGATGGTGAAGTACTGGTTGGCCAGAGCGCCAAGCGTCAAGCCGTGACCAACCCAAAAAACACCCTGTTTGCCATCAAGCGTTTGATTGGCCGTCGCTACAGCGATGACGTGGTTCAAAAAGATATTGCCATGGTACCGTACAAAATTGTACAGGCTGACAATGGCGATGCGTGGGTAAACGTCAACGACAAAAAACTGGCTCCACAACAGGTTTCTGCTGAAATCCTGAAAAAAATGAAAAAAACCGCCGAAGATTATCTGGGCGAAACGGTAACTGAAGCGGTAATTACCGTGCCTGCGTATTTCAACGATGCGCAGCGTCAGGCTACCAAAGATGCCGGTAAAATTGCAGGTCTGGACGTTAAGCGTATTATTAACGAGCCAACTGCTGCTGCCCTTGCCTTTGGTATGGACAAGAAAGAAGGCGACCGCAAAATTGCCGTGTATGACCTTGGCGGTGGTACATTTGACGTGTCCATTATTGAAATTGCCGACGTTGATGGCGAACAGCAGTTTGAAGTACTGTCCACCAATGGTGACACCTTCCTGGGCGGTGAAGACTTTGACCTGGCACTGATTGACTTTCTGGTTGAAGAATTCAAGAAAGAACAGGGTGTTAACCTGAAGAATGATCCATTGGCACTGCAACGCTTAAAAGAAGCGGCAGAAAAAGCCAAGATTGAGCTATCTTCTGCATCATCAACCGAAGTAAACCTGCCCTACATTACTGCTGATGCCTCTGGTCCAAAACACCTGGTGGTGAATATCACCCGTAGCAAACTGGAAGGTCTGGTGGGTGATCTGGTAGCGCGTACCATGGAACCCTGCAAAATTGCACTGAAAGATGCTGGCTTGTCAGCTTCTGACATTGATGACGTGATTCTGGTGGGTGGTCAAACCCGTATGCCACTGGTACAGGCCAAAGTGCAGGATTTCTTTGGTAAAGAGCCACGTAAAGACGTGAACCCGGATGAAGCAGTTGCTGTCGGTGCAGCCATTCAGGGTGCAGTATTGGGCGGTGACAAGAAAGATGTACTGCTGCTGGACGTAACGCCACTGACGCTGGGTATTGAAACCATGGGCGGTGTATTGACACCGATCATTGAGAAAAACAGCATGATTCCAACCAAGAAATCACAGGTTTTCTCAACCGCCGATGACAACCAGCCAGCGGTCACCATTCAGGTGTTCCAGGGTGAGCGCAAAATGGCTGCACAGAATAAGCTATTGGGACGTTTTGACCTGACAGATATTCCACCAGCACCACGTGGTATGCCACAAATTGAAGTAACCTTTGATATCAACGCAGATGGTATCTTGAATGTATCTGCCAAGGACAAAGGTACTGGCAAAGCGCAGTCCATTCAAATTAAAGCCAACTCCGGTTTGTCTGATGCTGAAATTGAGCAAATGATCCGTGATGCGGAAGCCAATGCCGAAGAAGATAAAAAATTCGAGGACTTGGCCAAGGCACGCAACGAAGCGGATGGCCTGATTCACAGCACACAAAAAGCCATCAAGGATCTGGGTGACAAAGCCACTGATGAAGAAAAAGCCTCTATTGATGCGGCAATCTCTGAGCTCGAAGCGGCCACCAAGGAAAATGATGTTGATGCCATCAAGGCCAAGATTGAAGCCTTGTCCAATGCCTCACTGCCATTAATGCAGCGTGTGTATGAGCAGAACCAGCCGCAAGGTGGTGATGCCGGTGCGCAAGGTTTTGATCCAAACAGCTTTGGTCAGGGTGCCGGTGGTCAACAGCAACAGCCTGCCGACGATGGTGTGGTTGATGCCGAATTTACCGAAGTGAAAGACGACAAAAAATAATTTGTCGGCCTGACCCTTTCGGGTAAAAATAAAAGCCGCTCTGGTTAAAAAACCGGGGCGGCTTTTTTATGGCCTTAAATTTTGTTTGGGCTTTCATGTAAGGCTGTTCAAACCACAGAATAACAAATGCACACTGGTATTTAACCTATCGCGCTTTAAAATTTATCTCTTAAGTCATTCATAATGACCAACAATAATGGCTTTAACCAATAGATTTAAGAC
Organism: Alkanindiges illinoisensis; assembly: GCF_004377485.1. Classification (GTDB taxonomy): domain Bacteria; phylum Pseudomonadota; class Gammaproteobacteria; order Pseudomonadales; family Moraxellaceae; genus Alkanindiges; species Alkanindiges illinoisensis_A. Next base: position 46,030 of record NZ_SNTY01000036.1, on the reverse strand, counting down.
AACAACCGAGGACAATAATGATGCAGGCAATGATGAAAAAATTATTACTGGGGGCTGGCTTGGCTGCTGTGTGCTTTACAGCGCAGGCTGATAATTGTGACCATACCCGTAATAGTCTGGATGCCATTCACTGTAGCAATATCATTTATCAAAAGGCCGATAAAGAGCTCAATGCCACCTATCAGCAATTGGTCAAAAAACTCAAAGTGAATGAGAAAAAAACCCTGCGTCGTGCACAGATTCGCTGGATCAAGCAACGTGATCAGGCTTGCACCATGAATAGCGTGGATATGGGTGAAGTGATTGATAGCGCCTGCCTGCTGGATCAGACCACCAACCGTACCAACTGGCTTAATGACCGTCTGCGTGAATGTAATACCGTGGGCTGTATAGCCAGCAAACTGGATAATTAACAGCTTTGCGCCAAAACTGTTTTTGAGCATCTGTTTGTTATTAACCGCTCCATGTGAGCGGTTTTTTATGCCTGCTTTTCAGGTCAGTTTTTACTAAAAAGTTTGCTTTAATCTAAGCACGCGCCATTTTATACTCAATAAAATAACTCTATTCGTGTTCATGCTAATGCGTTCCTGGTTGCCTGTCTTAATGGTCATCATTGTCCTGTTTTATTTATATCAGGCGGGACAATCGCAGCGTCGCCACACCAGTCTGGCCACCCAGCTGTTGCATCCATTTGATCACCGGGTGCATTACCGGATTGGGCAAGTTGACCCGCAATTTAAGCTGTCAAAAACCGAAGTGATTGATTTAGCCAAACAGGCCACTGAAATCTGGCATCAGGGCACCGGCAAAACCTTATTTGTTTATGATCCCTCAGCGCGCCTAAGCATTAACCTGCGCTTTGATGAGCGGCAGCTTGAAAGTAACCTGCGCCACTCCCAGCAGCAACAGTTACAACAGGAACTGGCCAGCCAGCAAAGCAATAGTAGTGAATATCGTCAGCGTCAGATGCAACTGGAGCAGCAACGCCAGCAACTGGATTTGCGTGAAGCGGCTTTTCAGCAGCGGCTAGCCAGCTACAACCGCACCGTGCAGGACTGGAATGCACTGGGCACGCTGGATGAGTTTAACCGCCAGCAACTGGAGCAACAGCAACGCCTGCTGGATGCAGAACAGCAGGATATCCGCACTGCCATTGACAGTTATAACCAGCAGGTCAATGCCTTGAATCAGGTGGCAGGCAGCCTCAATCAAATGGCCGATCACTATAATGATGCAGTGAGTCGTTATCAGGCACGCTTTGCGCCGCGTGAATTTGAAAAAGGGGTTTATGATGGCCAGCACATCAATATTTATGAATTTAGTTCAGCTGCCGATTTACGTCTAACCATTGCGCATGAACTGGGACATGCGCTGGGCCTTGGTCATAACACCGATCCCTATGCCCTGATGTACCCGGTACTTAAACAGCAGGATGTCGATCATTTCCGTCTGACGGTGGCTGATAAAACCCTGCTGGCACAGCACCTTCATTAATTAAAATAAAAGCCACTGATGCTATTTTTAGCTTTAAGGTTCCACGTGGAACCTATAAAAAATTTTAGTGTCCCTGCTCCTGCTCAATCATACGCTGCCCAGCCACCTGCTTGGCAAACTGCATGGCAACCCGGCCAGAACGGTTGCCCTTTTGCGTGGCCCATTGCAATGCCAGCTTTTCCTGTGCCTTGATGTCTTCATCAGACCAGCCAAATCGGCTGAGCCAGACATGGATCAGGTTTAAATATTCCTGCTGATTAAAGCCATAAAAGGTAATTTGCAGGCCAAAACGATCTGCCAGAGATACTTTTTCCTCAATACTGTCGCCCGGATGAATTTCGCCATCTGGACTTTGATGGTATTCCAGATTATCGCGGTTTTTTTCAACCATGAGATGCTTACGGTTGGAGGTGGCATAAATCAGCACATTGCTCGATGGCCCGGCAATCGAACCATCCAGCACGGTTTTTAGCCCGGCATAGCTGGTATCGCCTTCTTCAAACGACAGGTCATCACAGAAAATAATAAATTTTTCCGGGCGGTTATTAATGGCCGCCACAATACGTGGCAAGTCATTTAAAAACTTCTTTTCCACTTCAATCACGCGCAGGCCCAGCGCATGAAATTCCTTAAGGCAGGCCTTAACCAGCGACGATTTTCCCGTACCGCGTGCACCAGTGAGCAGCACATTATTAGCAAAAAATCCTTTCACAAACTGTTCGGTATTCTGCCGAATTTTAAGCTGCTGCTTGTCCACATTGCACAGGGCATCAAACTCAATCAGTTGTGGCTGGTGCAAGGGAATAAAACCAGCACTCTGTAGCAAGGCCTCGGTTTTTTCCCATCGAAAGGCAATGGCAGTATCCAGCACCGCCGTATCCGGCACTACCGAGGGAAAAAGATGGCCAAACACCTGTGTCAATTGATCCAGCCGTGCAGTGAGCTGGGCAATGGCTTGGATTAAATCCTGTTCGCTACGTTTCTCAGTCATGTTGATCTCAATGCTCCACTCTGGCAAAACGGCCACCGGCTGACAGACCACGTTTCTATTATGCGACTATTAGCCGCGATTGTATTGCGCTAAACTTTCAAAAATTGTCGCCAAAGCAACATTTGTTTATGCAGTCTGATCCCAATTATTTTGTGGCCTTTGAACAGGCGCATGTGCCGCTTTATAGCATGGCAATCGATTATACGGCTGGCCATCATTTTGCCACCCATGCGCATGATACAGCCCAGCTGCTATATGCGATTGAAGGCCTTATGCTGATTGAAACCGCCAAAGGCCGCTGGATTGTGCCCTCACAGCGCGGAGTCTGGCTGGCGCCGCAGACATGGCATGCGGTCACCATGTTAACAGCAGTTAAAATGCGTAGCGTGTTTATTCAACCCAGTGTGGTGATGCATTTTAATGCGGCCATTTGTGTGCTGCAAACCTCAGCGTTGCTGCGCGAGCTGATTCTGGCCAGTAGCCAGATTATGGCACCCTATAGCGAAAATTCACGTGAAGGCCGCATTACAGCGCTGTTGCTGGATGAACTTAGGCTATCTCCTTTATTGCCCTTTTACTTGCCATGGCCCACAGATTTACGCCTTCAACAGCATTGCCAGCAGTTGCTGGACTTTCCACAGCAGCACAGCACCATTGCTCAGATTTCCCAGCAACTGGGCATGAGCCAGATGACCTTGCAGCGCTGGTTTATCCAGCAAACCGGATTGCGTTTTGGTCAGTGGCGGCAACAGGCCCGGCTGCTTTTAGCGCTTGAAAAACTGGCGCGTGGTGAAAAGATTATTTCTGTCGCGCTTGAGGTGGGTTATGCCAGCCAGAGTGCCTTTACCGCCAGCTTTAAGCAGCAGTTTGGTTTAACCCCTTCCCTGTTTTGCCGCCAGTCCTGAGCTGATGTTTCACGTGGAACATCAACTTCCCAAACTCAGATTAATGGCTGAACAAGTAAAAATTAAGCATTACCTGTGCCAGTGCCTTGTCCTTTGGGTTTAGGCTAACCGTCATCCGCCTGAAATTCACAATATCCGCCTGCATGCCAGTAAATTTTGCCACGCCATCACTGGGATAATGTGAAACTAGTTGATAGTGGTAAAGCGCTGTTTGACCGCCATCTGGAGCAGTTTTCAAATGCACAGTCTTTACAGGGACATTACTGCCTCTATAAAACCAGAACTCATTTTTTTTGGCTTCCTGTTGCGCGGCTTTAAAAAACAATGATGCACTGCTTAATGCACAGCCTACACAGGCGGAACTATCGTCCATGCTCAGATACTGTTTTCCATCAGGACTAAACATGACAAGCGCTGCAATGCCCGATGGCCCCATGCTGGCTTCAATGGTATTCCAGTGCCTGGGCGCCAAAAACCATCCCAAGCCTTCGACCTGATAAAGCGCCAATTGCTGTGCCTGTGCAGCATTGAGTGTGAAGTTGAAATTACAGGCTTTTGGCTGACAGGATGTGAAATCCTTGAGCAAAGCATCTTCTTTTATGCCGTCACTGACCGGATTTTCAATACTAATGCCATAGGCCGGAATGAAAATGTTCCCCTTAAACCGGGCATTGCCCAGCGCTATCCACTGGTGAATCCGGGCACGTTCTGCCGCTGAGCTGTGTAATTTTGGGAAAGCAAACTGGTAAATATGATCATCAGCAAATCCTGTCGTGCTTACACCTAACACCAGACCCAAACCAACGAATAAAAACCGCATCCTGTAAATATAACCACTGAGCTGCAAAGACATAGCGTTTGTTTTCCTGATAAAAAAAGCAGGATCACATGTATCCTGCTTTAGATTTAGCATGAATTAACCTGCTTAAAACGGTTCACCCTGCATGTTTTTTGGGGTCTGCCGGATTGTTTGCTGAATAGTCAAGTTTTCACTGTGCTCGGTGGTGGGCGCAGTGATAACGACAGGGACAGGCTGGCTTACGGTGCCTGTATTTGCTGCTGCGCTACCATTGCTAACTTGGCCAGACTGCTGGGCATTTTGCCTTAGCACTTGCAGGATACGCTGCCCGCCCCTTCCAGTTTGCGGCAAGCCAAAGCGTGCCTGTTCCTGCCGGATGGCTTGCCGGGTTTTGTCACCAATCAAACCATCCGGTTCGCCAATATCATAGCCTTTGGCCAGCAAATATTGCTGGATTTCGCGACGTTCCGCCCGTGATGTACCCGGATCATCGGTTGGCCACGGGGTAACCAGCGGCCCGGCACCTTTCAGCCGATCAGATAAATGGGCAATAGCCAAGGCATAACTTTCTGCGGCATTGTAGCTATAAAACGCATCAAAATTTTTAAACACCAGAAATACCGGGCCACTGGTATCTGAAGGAACCAGCAAGCCTGCCATGCTGGACGTGCTCAAATTGCCCTGAACCAGGGGAGAACCATCCACACGGGTCAGGCCACGTTGCTGCCAGCTGGCCAGTGAGCGTTTGCTGCGCCTGCCCTCGCCGCTGTCATCAAACCCCGCAGGCAAGCGAACTCCAAAGCCCCACGGCATACCGGTTTGCCAGCCGGATTTCTTTAAAAAATTGGCGGTTGAAGCCAGCGCATCCGGCACGCTATCGACAATGTCACGGCGGCCATCGCCATCAAAATCCACTGCCAGCCGTTCAAAAGTGGATGGCATAAACTGGGTATGGCCAAATGCACCCGCCCATGAACCACGCAGGCGCTCTTCACTAATATGCCCGGCCTGCAGGATACGCAATGCGGCATACAGTTCGGTACGGAAATAACCCTGACGACGGCCATAGCAGCTTAAGGTGCCTAGTGCCTGTACCAGTGAATATTTACCCGAAATATCGCCAAAATTGCTTTCTACGCCCCATACAGCCACCACAGCCGCAGGTTCTACCCCATATTGCGCCTGAATACGCCGCAAGGCATCCGCATACTGGGCCATTTTTTGCCGCCCCAGATTAACCCGTTCCTGATCCACCAGACCCGACAAATAATCCCAGATGGGTGTGCTAAATTCCGGCTGATAATTCAGTTTTTCAATCACGGTCATGTCCGGATCAAGGTTGGCTGTATACTGGTCAAACGCCTGCCCGGACACCCCGGCTGCAATAGCATCACCCCGCAAATTGCTTAAACAGCCCTGAAACTGGCTTTCAGAAACCCCGTCATCAGCAGCAAAACCGCTCACAGGTATTGTCAACAGGCCAGCCATGGTCAATAAGGATAGTTTTTTGGTGATATCACTACGTTTCATTGTTTTACCTTAACGCGCATGAATGTCAGAGCACCCATTTGCATACTATCAGCATACAAATCAGGCCATTCAATGGCTATGGGTACTCACGTTATTGGGTATTACCTTAACATGCCCAGCCCGGCCTATAAAAAGCCGCTTGGTTTTAATATGTAGCAGTACAAAGGCCACCTATAAAGCCCAATAAACCTTGCTGTTTTTAGTGTGGTTGCCCCAATGTTATTCTTGTGCGTGTAGTAACTGCGAAAATAACTGGTTTAGGTTTGCCAATGCGACAGGTTCCATATCCTGTGCCGGCACTACATGCTGCAAGCGTTCCAGTTCAGCTTTAATCCATGCTTGCAGTACCGGAACTGCTGGTTGTGCTTCTGCCTCACCATGCTGGCGCTTTTGCAGCAGTAGGGCATCAATGGCCTGTTGTACGGAAGTCTCATTTAATGCCTGACGCAGTCGTTCAAACTCAATCGGTGCAACGCCACCAAACTGCTCAATCCAGCGCACAGCCAGCAGCGGACGCAGCACATATAGGTATTTTTTCAGCCTAACCTGCTCACCTTGTAGAAACTGCTGAAAATGTGTTTTCGCAGTACTGCGATAATGATAAAACCCGCGTGCCTTATTGTAATGCTGTGCAAGCAACTGGCGCGCCTGAACTGCATAACGACCCTGCTCGCGATAAACAATCGGTGAATTTAGCCATTCCACAATGGCTGGATTACTTTTGGCCTGCAAGCGCAACGCCTTACGCAAATCCCAACCGTTGATATCAATTTCGTCAACAATCGGGTATTCAATCACATCACGGCGATCTTCAACGTCAATGCTTAAATACCAATCTTGCGGCCGGACATAAACAAAACGTACATCATAGTCGCTATCCGGCGAATGAAAGCCCCAGGCACGGCTACCCGATTCAATGGCATACAGGATTTTAACTTCATGTTCCTGTTCAGCACGCAAAAGCCGCTGTTGAATTTCGTGATGCGCTGCCGCTGAAATGGCAGGATGAAAATCTGTCATGTGTTATCTCAAAACAATTAATTAAAATAAATTCAAAATAAAATATTTAAATTTAAAACAGGACTTTTGAATTCAAATTTTTTACACCCAAGCATAATTTTTGAATTCAAAATTTTAAATTCATTTTGTCAGTTTTTTAAATTTAAAATAATCCATTCTATTGCAGCAACTTTAAATTCAAATTTTATGGTTTTAAATTCATAATTCTTGGCTAAAAGCCGATTTTTTAGTAATGAACATCAGCTGGCAGTCTAAAAAATGAATTCAAAAGTTTAAATTTAAAACTTTGAATTTATTTCTAATTACTGCTTTTAGCTCATCAGACTTATCCACAATCTGTTAATTTTACCAGCTTTGGAGTTTGAATTTAAAAATAAAGACTTTTAAATTCAAATAAAACCATGAAAAATACTACTGACTTGTGGATAACTACTAATAATTGATCAAAGAGGACACTATGTATTCCGGAACCTGTTTGTGCGGTAGTGTGGCCTATCAGATTAATGGCGAAATTGGTGAGGTAGTAATTTGCCATTGCCAGCGTTGCCGCAAGGCAAATGGTAGGGGCTTTTGATATAAGCGGGCGGTCAATGCCCCGATCAAACGTGCAGATTTTGAGTTAGTCATAGGCGAAATCAGCTTAAAGGAATTTTCCTCAAGCCCCGGGGTACACCGGGTGTTTTGTGGCAATTGCGGTGCGCCGATTTATAGCAAGCGCGACAATGACCCCGCACATTATCGCTTGCGTCTGGGCACACTGGACACACCTCTCACCCATGGCCCAAGGATGCATATTTTTGCCGCATACAAAGCCGAATGGGATGTAATTTGTGATGGTTTGCCACAATATGCAGAACGACCTTAATGGCTTATAAATCTAGTGTTTAAAAATGGTTTTGAATAATTTTAGGCAAAAAAGAAGGTGGCAGGAGCCACCTTTGAAAGAGGGTTTGGTCGATGTGCCCCATCGAAAGGGTGTAACAAACTAAACTAGCCGTTCACGTTACCATTATAAAATGGCAAGACACAAAAACCAAAAAAATTGTCTAACAAGACCGTGTTTTTTAGACCTCATCTGCCAGTGGAATTACCATATCTGCTGTGAGTGCCAATGGTTCTGGCAACAGAGTAGCAAGTTGCTGACACAACTGGCTTAACTGGCGGCTATCGACGGGCATCAGGGTAATATGACCCAGCTTACGTCCCGCACGCTCGGTTTTACCATACAGGTGCAAATGCGCACCTTCCAGCGCCAGAATGTCGGTGCTGTTAGGATGCTGACCAATGATGTTAACCATCACAGTGGGCTTCACCAATGCCGTGGAACCCAGCGGCAAGCCTGCAACTGCGCGCATGTGGTTTTCAAACTGCGAGCAAACAGCACCTTCGATGCTCCAGTGCCCGGAATTATGCACCCGTGGCGCCATTTCATTGGCAAACAGGCCCTGTTCAGTCACAAACAGTTCCAAGGTAAGCACGCCGACATAATTCAAATGATTCAGCAGGCGGGTAATATAATCAGTGGCAATCGGCTGCAAATCCTGACTGTGCGGTGCTGGCACAATCGAATGCGATAAAATGCCCTGATTGTGATGGTTTTCAGCCAGTGGCCAAGTGCGCACTTCACCATCCTGCCCACGCACTGCAATAATCGACACTTCACGGCTAAAGCGCACAAAGCTTTCAGCAATCAGTGGGGCAGCCTTGCCCAACTCCGCCCAGGCCTGCTCAATTTGCGCTGCTTCACGGATCACAACCTGGCCCTTGCCATCGTAGCCACCGGTTGCGGTTTTCACCACCAAGGGCAAACCCTGAGTCTCAGCAGCTTGTTGCAAATCTGCAAGTGAGTGAATGGCTGAATAGGGCGCCACGGGGATACCAAGCTGGTCAAACAATGCCTTTTCTGATAGGCGATGCTGTGCAATGGCCAGTGCCTGTCGCGGTGGATACAGGGTTTTGTGCTGGCCTTGATGCTCAGTTAAGGCATCGGCATCAGCCAGTGGCGTATTTTCAAACTCAAGGCTAAATACATCTGCGCTGTCCATAAAGGTTTGCAGGGCATTGGCTTGTGTGTTGTCAATCACCCGGCCTAGCGCGGCTGATGGGCACTCGCTTCCAGCCTCATAAAACGTACATTGTACCCCGAGTGGCAAGGCAGCCTGTGCCAGCATTCGTCCCAACTGGCCGCCACCAAAAATACCCACTGTCTTGACCATTGGGGAGTTGCTGCCTGAAGTTTTTATGGTTGCCATGCTGTCAGCCTTATTGCGTTTGACCGGGAATGTTGTTGCTACTGACTTTCTCAGTTTGGGCCAGCCTAAACTGCTGTATCGCTTCGGCAATGGCCGGGTTGTTTAAGCCCAGAATCTGCGCGGCCAAAATCGCTGCATTGGTGGCACCGGCCTTGCCAATGGCCAGCGTTCCCACGGCAATACCTGCCGGCATTTGCACAATGGACAATAGCGAATCCACACCATTTAAAATGGATGATTGCACGGGCACGCCCAGCACTGGCAAATCGGTTTTGGCAGCACACATGCCCGGTAAATGCGCGGCACCACCTGCCCCGGCAATAATCACCTGAATGCCACGCGCACGTGCTGTTTCAGCATATTCAAACAAACGGTCCGGCGTACGGTGCGCGGACACAACTTCGGCTTCAAACGGCACACCCAATGCTTTGAGCATGTCGGCAGTGTGTTCAAGCGTCGCCCAGTCAGACTGAGAGCCCATAATAATTCCAACCAGCGGCGGGTTGGCAGGGTTAGCGGACGAGTTCATAAGCACGGCAATCCAGAGCGTTTGTTAAAAAAAAGACCGCATATTTTGCCTGAAAAAGCAGCAGCAGCCAAGAAAATTATCAGGTTTTCAGTGCAAACTCATGAAATAGCCGCCATTAACACCACTTGTGAACTGCTTGAGTTTATTAAATTGCCAGATTGCTTCACGAGTGGTTTGAAATTGCACAGATATAGGATAAAAATTAACTTATCAGTCAAAATAACACACTGTATTTCAAATAATTACATAAGTGCCTTAGCCGGGCTGCCAATCAGGGTAGTTCTACACGCTTTCTGCCAACTGTCGCGATGACGACTCGCTATGATAGCGCTATAACGTGATTAACAGTTGCCTTTAGCAAGATTACAGATCACGTATCACTAAATGAACCCATATATTCAGGAATGAAACATGAAGACATTATCAAAAACCTTATCTGTTGCAATTTTAGGCTGTGGTATTGCGGTTTCTGCCTTTGCTGCCACATCTACGACCCAACCTACACCCACTGAGCATAGTGCCAAACAGGCGCAAAGACAGGCCAAAATGCAGGCACAGCAAGCAGCCCTGTTCCAGCAGGCTGACAACAACAAGGATGGTAAATTGTCTGCTGCCGAATTTGCCAGATTTAATGAGCTGAAAAAAGCCGCGTGGGAAGCCCGCAAGCAGGAGATGGAAAAGAACCGCTTTGCACGGCTGGATGCCAACAAAGATGGTGCTTTAAGTATGGATGAACTTAAAACCGCACAAGCCAAACATGCCAGTTTTAAGCATCATCACAAGGGTGGCCAACCCGACATGCCAAAGCCAGTGCTTTAATGCAGGCTGGCTACATTAAGCCATTGCTCATCAGGCGCATTGACCACATCGGTTAATGCGCTTATTTTTTAGAAATTAGCCTTTTCATTCACACCAATGAATGATTGGCTTTACAGCCTGATTTTGCTTGTGTCCATGCTAAAACACTTTATGCTTAAAAAATAATTAAAAGTTAAGGCCTGTTTTAGCATGCAAAAGATCCATAAAAATCAAAACAGCTCTCTGATGCTTGTTATCACCCTGTTCATTGCCCTTAATGGTTGTTCCAAACAACAGCAAACTGCTGAAACAACGACTGCCGATGTGCAATCTGTAGCAGCGATTCCCTCTACTGAACAGGCCGATCAGGCAAATAATGCGCAAAATATCCCTGATGTATTGTTGTCAGAACAAAACAATCCGGCTGAAAAAAACCGGCCAATGGTTAAAACCGCAACCATTGATTTTGAAGTAAAGGATGTTTATCAATCTGCATTACAGTTAGAACAACTGACAGCCAAATTCGCGGGCTTTGTTGAACAGAAGGACATTCAAAAAACACTCGAAAATGAAGTGAGCCGTAATAATGGCGACGGCACCCAAACTATCTTCCAGAAAATCAGGCCACACGCCAGTATGATTGTGAGGATTCCCAATAATCAAACCCAGCGTTTTATCAACACCCTGCCCCAATTCATGCTGTTTTTAAATGAACAGCGCTATGAAGCAAAACGGCTTCAACTCAAGTTATTGCAGGAAAAACTGGGGCAGCAGGCCACGCTTGGCGCAGTAGGAGATAGCAGGGCTAATAACCGCTTGGCAGCTGACATTGCAGACCTTACGCAACAGGAAGTTCAGGATCGCTTGAATTACAGCACCATTCAGCTTGATTTTAGCCAGCCTGCAATCTTACGGCAAACACAGGATATTCAATTACAGCGGGTGGCGCTGGAGCAATATGGCTTCTTTAACCGCCTATGGCATTCTATCCAGCTTGGTGCCGTGGGCTTTCTGGATTTTCTGGTTACTGCCATGCAGTTATGGCCGTTGTGGCTTATTTTGTCTATTGCTGTCGTGCTGATCGGGAAATATAAGAAAAAGCGTTACAACCCGTTGGCTAAAACACCTGAAAATCAGGATATTTGAGGCAGGCTATAGTGCATTATGGTGCTTAACGCGGTGTTAAGCACTCATGATTTGACTTCTAAATACAAAAAACACTGCGCCCAGCAAACACAAGCCAGCCCAGAGGTAATCCAGCTTAAATGGCTGTTTGAACAGCCACAGCATAAACGGCACAAACACCAGCAGGGTAATCACTTCCTGGGTAATTTTCATTTGACCCAGGCTCCAGCCCTGTTCATTTAAAAACCGGTTGGCCGGCACCATAAAGGCATATTCCAGCAAGGCAATCAGCCAGCCAAACAGAATGGCCTGCCATACGGGCGCGTGATGTAAAAACTTCAGGTGCCCATACCAGGCCAGCGTCATAAAACAGTTGGACACCACCAGTAAACACAGCGGAAACCATAAATTTGTCATGGATTTTCTCAAATAGTGCCATACAGTCCTGCTCAATGCAGCGACTGCAATACAGCAGTAAAACACAAGGCTAACAGTATCTTTTTAGCCTAAGCCTTGCTATCGTTCTTGGCAATTTTTAGCAGGCCCATTTTTTAGCACTCGCCTGCACGCACCGGTTCTGGCATGGAGAAATACAGCAATGCATCTGCATATTTTGGGGATTTGTGGCACGTTTATGGGTTCACTGGCGCTGCTGGCCCGCGAACTGGGTCACACCGTCACCGGATCAGACCAGAATGTTTACCCGCCCATGTCTACCCAGCTGGAAGCCGCTGGTATTGAACTCATGCAGGGCTATAGTGGCAGTCATTTGCAGCCGCATCCTGATCTGGTGATTGTGGGCAATGCCATGAAGCGTGGCATTGAGGCGGTGGAATACATGCTGAATGCTGGGTTGCCATATACCTCTGGCCCGCAGTTTTTGTCCGATTATGTGCTGCGTGGCCGTCATGTGCTGGCTGTGGCTGGAACGCATGGTAAAACCACCACCACCACCATGCTGGCGTGGATTCTGGATCAGGCTGGCTTAAATCCGGGCTTTTTGATTGGCGGTGTGCCGTTGTGTTTTAGCCATAGTGCGCGGCTTGGTGGCAATGGCAACGGTGAAAAAAACTACTTTGTGGTGGAAGCAGATGAATATGATTCCGCGTTTTTTGACAAGCGTTCCAAGTTTGTACATTACCAGCCACGCACCGCTATTTTAAACAATCTTGAATTTGACCATGCTGATATTTTTGATGATCTGGCCGCCATTCAAAAGCAGTTTCATCATCTGGTACGCACCATTCCTAGCCAAGGCCAGATTATTGCCCCCATCACTGAACGCCATATTGATGAAGTGCTGGACATGGGCTGCTGGACGCCAGTACAGCGCACTGCCATTGGTAGCAATGAAAGCGCCAGTACAGCAACAGACTGGCAAGCTGAGCTACTCAGTGCCGATGGCAGCCAGTTTAAGGTGATTCATCAGGGCATCGACGCAGGTACGGTTAACTGGAGCATGAGCGGCCAGCATAATGTGTCCAATGGCTTGGCCGCGATTGCAGCAGCTTATCATGTAGGAGTTAGCCCACAGGTTGCCTGTGATGCCTTGTCAAACTTTGCAGGCATCAAGCGCCGTATGGAACTGTTGGCCACCATTGATGGCATTGAGGTTTATGATGACTTTGCCCATCATCCTACTGCCATTGAAACCACACTGGATGGCGCACGCAAGAAAATTGGCCAGCGCAAGTTGTGGGCCATTATTGAGCCACGTTCCAACACCATGCGCATGGGCAGTCACAAGGATAATCTGGCGCATTCTGCCCGCATGGCCGATGAAGTGATCTGGTATCAGCCGGAAGGTCTGGACTGGGATTTATCGCCCGTGATTGCTGCATCACCCAATTCCGCCACCATTTCCCAGCAACTGGCGCAAATTATTGGCCGCGTTCAGCAGGAAGCCCAGTCTGGCGATGCTGTGGTCATTATGTCGAATGGTGGTTTTGGTGGCTTGCATCAAAAAATTATTGCTGCCCTAAAAAACCGATAAATCTTTAGTACTTCATAACAAAGCCAGCCAGCGCTTGATGAGGGCTGGCTTTTTTTATGATTATTGATAGGCCAATTCGCTATTGCTGGGCATATCGCTGGGCAGGTTTCTGACTGCCTGATCATCTTGCCTTCAACAAAAGGGGCTGCTTGCTGACTGGTTAAGCCAGCTTTTTCCCACGCAAAACAGGGATGCAGGCGTGTATCATTGGCACGGTTTAACCAAAAAAACCGGCATTGGTTAGTGCAGGGTGAACCATCAGAAATTGTATTTGTCAGAACATTGGCGCGATAGCGCTGTAAAGAGGAACTTTATGACTGCCCCTCACTCCAACCCACGCGGGCTTGATGGCTTTTTCGGCATCAGTGCACGCGGTAGCAATGTCCGGCAGGAAATTATTGCAGGCATTACCACCTTTTTGGCGATGGTCTATTCAGTCATTGTGGTGCCCGCCATGCTGGCCAAGGCCGGTTTTCCGCCAGAACTGGTGTTTGTGGCCACCTGTCTGGTGGCTGGTTTTGGCTCCCTGCTGATTGGCTTTTGGGCCAATGTGCCGATGGCGATTGGCTGTGCCATATCCCTCACTGCTTTTACCGCCTTTAGTCTGGTGCTGGTCCAGCAGGTGAGTATTCCGGTAGCGCTGGGTGCGGTATTTTTAATGGGTGTTTTATTTACCCTGATTTCAGTGACTGGCATCCGTACCTGGATTTTAAAAAACCTGCCAATGGATATTGCGCATGGCATTGGCGTGGGCATTGGCCTATTTTTGTTTTTAATTGCAGCCAGCGGTGTTGGCCTGATCATCAAAAACCCCAATGAAGGCCTGCCCATTAGTCTAGGTCAGTTGACCTCATTTCCGGTGCTGATGGCGCTGCTGGGGCTTGCTGTGACCATTGGCCTTGAACGCCTGAAAGTGCCGGGTACCATTTTGCTGGTGATTATTGCCATTTCCATACTGGGCCTGATTTTTGATCCAGCAGTTAAATTTCAGGGCCTGTTTGCCATGCCCAGCCTGAGTGATAGTACGGGTCATTCACTGCTGTTTAGTCTGGATATGGTGGGCGCACTGGACCCAAAAATCCTGCCCACCGTGTTTGCACTGGTAATGACCGCCATTTTTGATGCTACGGGCACCATTCGTGCAGTGGCTGGGCAAGCCAACCTGATTGATCAGGACGGGCAAATTATCAATGGCAAGCGCGCACTAACCTCAGATTCCGTGAGCAGCATTGCCTCGGGTTTCCTCGGTACTGCCCCGGCTGCCGTGTATATTGAATCTGCTGCTGGCACTGCTGCGGGTGGCAAAACCGGTCTGACTGCCATTGTGGTAGGCCTGTTGTTCCTGCTGATCCTGTTTTTGTCACCCTTGGCCTATCTGGTGCCTGAATACGCCACCGCACCTGCGCTGATGTATGTGGGTCTGCTCATGCTGAGCAACGTGAGCAAGATTAATTTTGCTGACTTTGTGGGTGCCATGTCCGGCCTGATTTGTGCGGTGTTTATTGTGCTCACCTGCAATATAGTCACGGGTATTATGCTGGGCTTTAGTGCGCTGGTGATTGGTCGCCTGTTTGCTGGCGAATGGCGCAAGCTAAATATCGGCACCGTCACCATTGCCATTATTCTGGCTGCGTTTTATATCGGTGGCTGGGCCATTTAATCATTTGATCCGCACCTATTCCACCTTGCGCTAAAGTTGCCAATCGGTAATTTTAGCGCAAGGTTTTTTATACCAGAAACTAAAAAATCCAGCCGTAACAATAACTACAATCCTTCACCCAAAGTCTACCAAAGCCCTTTTGATTGTTTTTGGGCACATGGTATTTCTTAATTAACTGGAAATCATAAATTAAGGAGACGACCATGTTTTCACTGATTGGTGCCATTATTATTGGTTTTTTTGCCGGGTTAATTGCGCGTGCCATTCATCCGGGCGATGACAAGGCCAGCTTTATTGTAACGACTGTGCTTGGCATTATTGGCTCACTGCTAGCCACTTATCTGGGTCGCGGCTTGGGCTGGTATGATGATGGGGAAGCAGCCGGTTTTATCATGTCAGTAGTCGGTGCAGTAGTGGTGCTGTTTATCTATAATCTGGTGATGCGTAAACGCCATCAGGTTTAATATTCCGATGCCTTTAAAAGTCGTGTAGGGCTGATTATTAAAGCTGTGAGAACCTGACCTTTGGTTTCTCTACAAGTAATCAGGCTTACATGACTAATATGGCTTTATCGAGTTTGTATATCTAAAGATTAAAGTTCCTATTGCGGTAAATCTATCAATTGATCAGGCGTTAAATTTTTATTTGAGCTACTGTCTTTTTGCAGCTTAGGTCGATTTAGACCAATGATTGTTAACTTAATTTAATAAACTGTTATTTAAAGCAGAAATTGTTATATAACGCTACATTAATCGCCAATTCTTCACGTAACCCCTTTAAAACCTGAGTTAAAATCTTACAAATTATTTATTTTCATGCCCTAGTCTTTAGCTTTACACGTGTATATAGCAAATAGAGGAAAGGTTATGAAAAATATTGCTACTGGAGCATTACTGGGTGTACTGGTTGCCATGACAGGCTGTCAAAGCATGGATGGAATGCATGATGGCGACGGCACGCATATGATGAAAGCCAAAATGAGTGATGCCCAGATTTTATCCGTTCTGCATACAGCCAATATGGGCGAAATTTCCCAGGGTCAAATTGCAGTACAAAAAGCCCAGCGTGCTGATGTAAGAAACTTTGCCCAGCGCATGGTAAGTGAACATACTGACAATGACCAGAAAGGCAAAGCGCTGCTGGCCAGTGCCAATATGGCACCACAAAACAATCATTTGAGCATGAAGCTGCAAAAAGACAGTAACGACGTGGTGATGAAGTTAAACAAGGCAGATGCCAAAGACTTTGATAAAACCTATATGGAAAGTCAGGTTAAAGTGCATAAAATGGTTCTGGAAACCATTGATAAGAAACTGATTCCCAATGCACAGCATCCTGATCTGCGTAACCACCTGACCATGACCCGTGCTGCCGTGGCCATGCATTTGCAAATGGCTGAGCAACTCGTTGATTCACTTAAATAACTCAAATTACTCTTAAATTTAATGATTGTGCTGGCCAATGGTCAGCACATTCTTATAGCTATCCAAGCCCTAGGTTTTGCGTCCTGTTCTGTCAGTTTTGCTTTGCTCAGGTACGGGCTTAGCTTTATTTGCCAATAC
The DNA here is from genome assembly GCF_004377485.1 of Alkanindiges illinoisensis. Classification (GTDB taxonomy): domain Bacteria; phylum Pseudomonadota; class Gammaproteobacteria; order Pseudomonadales; family Moraxellaceae; genus Alkanindiges; species Alkanindiges illinoisensis_A. The sequence goes on along the minus strand of NZ_SNTY01000036.1, from coordinate 29,372 downwards.
AGAATGTTATTTAGAAATCTAAGACGTTGTTAAATAACATATAAATTTTAAAATAAATTAACCAGTGACTGATGCACGCCTAATTTGAGCAGTAATTGTGTTTTTTTAGTTTACACCCATACTACAGCCAAGGAAGCAATTTAATATTTTTGTGAGTCCATAAAAAGGAAGTCGTTTTAAATTACTAGGCAATCCTTTTCAATCCGTTGGTCATCGTCCATAAATTCAATAATAATTTTAGTTACCTCATCTTTAGGCTGACCTGTTTGATCTTTCGGTTTATCCAGTCCTAGCAACTTAGCCTTACCCATCGTTGCACTTATGGCCGCACCGCACTGACCTTGTGCCAATGCTTCAACTCTGGCCGCTTCAAGTTCTGCCAGTAAATCTTGCATGGTGGTTTGGGTTTCTATGCTGGCCGCCTGCTGCTGTGCTTCTACAGCATGTCTGATAGCTGGCTGCTTTAATAGCCTGCTGGCTTGTACCTGTGCTGTATTTGCGCTGTAGCCTGCTGCTATGGCCGCCTGTTTGCCGTTGCCTGTGGTTAGGTACTCATTGATAAACTGCTGCTGTTGGTGGTTGATAGGGCGCATTGCTGGCACTCACGCATGATAATGGTCTTATTGTACCTGTTATCAATTGTTATGGTTTTTCCGAGTCCATAAAAAAGGTGGGGGGTAGATTGAAAGTTGCAATAAACAGTTTTCCTAGACCGCTACCCATCGCATGTATAAAAAATTTCCTAATTGACAAAGTTAACAGGCAGAAAAAGGCATAAATCCACATCAAGCCATTGCGCTTATTGGCTTTAATACTTAATCACACTGAATAACCCAAGTTAAAAAAGTTAAAAAGCTGTCAACAATTGTCAATCTGGATTTGCATTGGTATTTGATAAAACTACAGGTTAAAACCTCACATTGCCAAACGTAGAACCTCATAAAACCTAAGATTTGAAAAGGCTCAAAACCTTTTAAAACCTATTATTCAAAAAAGTTAAAACTTGACATTCAAAAAGCTAAAATCTGGTTTATTGTTGGTGCGCATTAATTGGTACACAGCCAGGTGCGCACGGTTTTGGCTGTTTTGAATTTCGGTTCGCGGCTTGGTTCGCATGGAAAACACGGTTTTTGAAAACAAACCCCATGAAAGAAAATAGCAAGTATTAAAAAACCGACCATGATGTAGGCGGCTTATTCGCGGTTGATCTGCTGGCTAGTGAATCGTATTGTTATCCTCTAACCAATCTAAAAAGCCCTTGCCTGTACCATCATGCAAACATTGCCCGTTCATGACGCTGCTGCGTTCTGCTACTGGCTGGCCGTTGCCTTCAATAATCCAGCTCCCTTCTATAGCCAGTATGCCCAGGCTAATCAATTCGTGTTCCAGTTCTGCGACTTCATACCTGGACAAGCCAATAATGCGGCCTATATCGTTCCGCCATTCCTCAAGCCTCACCTTTGCCCGATCTGGTGCATAATCATTGCCTAGCAGATTGTCGCGTTTAATGCCTAATCGCCAGTAATAGCCTTTTAGCGCCCTTGCCTGCAATGGGGCTAGGTTAGGCGGTATCGGGTCATCATTGGCGGCTGGTGGCGCTCCTATGCACTCTGGCTGCTGCTGGCTTAAGTATTCAATAATGTCGCGCTTGTATAGCTTAAGCTGGTTAATTAGTTCCGGTGGTAATTTGTCGATAGGCTCAACCGCGATATGTCCATGGTCTGCGATTTCAACCAATACACCCATGCTATTGCACACGGCCAGCAATTCTATGGCGTTCATAAAACTGCCCTCCGGCTATTTTTAATCTGGCTGTTCAGTTCATCATTATTGCAATGGGACAACTGGGACACTTGGGACAAGCCTTTATTATCAAGGCTTTTATGTTGTCCCACTGCTGTTTTTACTGCTGGGACAGACTGGGACATAACTAGGCTAATTTCACCTGTCCCACTCTGCCCCACTACTGCTTTTTGCACTGGGACAGGCTGTAAGCCTTGCGGCTGTTGGTCTGTCCCACTTGTCCCACCTGTCCCACTGGATTTTGATAGTTCTGCGCTGGCTTCGTTGTCCCACTCCCACATTCTGTTATTGAAAACGTACATGCGAGGCCGCGATCCATCGGGCAAAGTTTCCTTTTTTTGATTGCGCCCGCCATCGCCAAGAATGAGCCAGCCAGCCGCTTTTAATATCTTAATGACCTGCTTGTCATCGCGCCCTTTGCAGATTTCACTTTTAAACTGTTCAGGGTAAACAAGGTAAGCGCGGCTGTTGTCGTCTTGCCTGTAGTACCCTACACGGTTAATAATGCGTTGGAGCATGTCGCTACCATCATTCATTACTGGCGGTTGCATGTTTTCAAAGCGGCTTGAGCCGTGAGCCTCAAAAAATGCTTTAACCTCTGCCAGTATGTTGCGGCTCTCAAGGTTTGCACCATCGCCAAAACCATTAAGCCAGGCATTAAAACACTGGCCTATAGCCTCTATTGCGCGGCCTTGCTGCCATGCGGTAATGCCTGCCAGTGTTGCCAGTTCACCAGCCGCCGCGACAATAGCAAAGCGTCTTGCTACCCGTTGCACTTGTCCGTTTTTGCTGCTGGCGTAGTCCTGCATGAATTGCTGTATATAGACTTGAGCCTGTTCGGTTACTGCTGCCTTGTTGCTGGTTAGATACTCAAGCCATGCTATACCTGCTGTACCGTGATTGCTGGCGCTGGCCTGTTTTAACTGTTCGGCATAGGCGGCTGGGGGCTGATCTGTGGACAATGGGTCAAATATACCCAACCCATGTCCGGCGTCGGCTGGTATATCAGCTAGGCGTATTTCCTGGCCTGCATTAGTACGTTTGCCAGTCTGCTGCATAATGGCGGCTAGGGATTCTTCACCATTGCTTAAAAACATTACCCGCCACTGGCTAACAGGTCGGGTTATTCCGGTGCGCTGCATACGCGCCTTGCCCTGACCGTTAGATAGCATATAAACCGTGTCGCCAATGTCTTTTGCATTACATTGGCCGATCTCATCCAGTCCTAGAAAATTATCATTGTGCAAGGCGGCTATGCCTTCTAATGCGTTACTGGTAGCGCGCCATTGCCTGATTACCTGTTCAGGGTCGCCCCATACGCTGCCAGCCAGCTTTAAGGCGGTGCTTTTACCGCTTGAGCTATCGCCCCTGATATGAAAGCCGCCGCCCTGTTCATTTAGTGGCTCAAGTAACTGGCCTGCAAAGGCACACGCCAGGGCAAATACAAGGCGGCTATGGTTGCCGCATGGCTGGCTGATCTGCTGCTGCCAGTCGGCTAAGCTGCCCAATGGGTAGAAGCTGGCCGCCATGACGCTATTTTGCTGAAATACGGTTAATTGCCCTTGCTGTTCGCCATAGGTGTGCTGGGGCATGACATAGCGCAAGCCGTGCCAGCCAAGGCGGTCTACACATAAAGCGAACGTGTCCGACGGATAGCCGTTCAGGTAGGTGGTTAGCAGGTCGCGGCTTTTGCGTTCTGGGCTAATAGTTACGCCCTGATCTGCCAGTTCGCGCCTAACCTCTGAGCCATCGCCCTGCAATAGCTGCATGGGCATTGCCCACTGGTGTAAGCGTCTTTCGTCATCATGCCACTGTAACAGCCTGCCCCATGCGTTGCCGTGAGTGTCGCGGGTTTTGGCAATGACTAAAACAGGGCTACAAATAAAATGCGCCCGTTCATTGTCGTGCTGGTCTTTGGCAATATAAAAAATACCATGTGGCAGTATTTCAAAGCGTGCATCATTGCCGCCGCTATACAGTGGCTCGCATAAATGGCCTTTGGGTATGTTGCCACTTGTATTGCTCAAGATTTTCCGGCTATCAGCAGAACCCGATATAACCTGACATTTGATAAGAGATAGTGCTTCAATGTCGGCTTTAGTCGTAGTTTGGCTGTTGTTGGTACGTTGCTGTACCCAGTCGACAATATCGCCCTTTTCAGGCAGTCCAAGCGCGTCAATATCAATACTTAAAACACTACAGCCAACAGCCTGTAATGCGGCTGCTATTTCATCACGCGCTTTTATGCCTGCTTCATCGTTATCTGGCCATATCACAACGGAACGGCCTGCTAGTGGCTCTAGGTGCGTTGTGGTAATACTGCCGCTACTGCCGCATGTCGTGGCGACAAGGCCAAGGCTGGCCGCATAGTCGGCCTTTTGCTCACCCTCAAAGATATAAACAGACTGGGCTGTATCGGCCTGCACCATATCCACTAAGCGGTAAAGCGGTTTTTTGCCATTGCCTGCTGGGTAGGCTGCTGTATAGTCCGGCTCTTTAAGCCGCCATTGCCGTGTATGACAGTTAAAGGATAACGCCCTAATCCATTTGTGCCTGTTGGCACGGGCTTTACTTGCAATCTGTTCCTGTTCATCTGCTGGCAGGTTGTCAAAGTTTGCGTGTTCATACCGTGCTTTAAAGTACACGGGCTTGCCGTTAACATCGGTATAGCAAAACAGGTACTTAAACACATAGCCTAGCTTTATTACACTGCTGGCATACTTGAGCGCGTATGCCTTGGCCTGATCTTGTAGTAGGGTAGAATCTGCATGATTCGCGCGCGCACGCACGTTTTGCTGGCCTGCCTCGTACTGCTCCGAAAACTCGGTTTGATTCACTGGGAGCGCACCAGTACCGCAAAAAGGTTCATCCCATAAATCTATGGTGTTGTCTGTATCTTTCATTGTTTTGACTCCCATGCGCCCAATGCCTTGCAGGTTTCAACAAAACCAAGGCTGGTAAGCTGCTGATGAAACGCGATCAGGTCGCCACCCTTAGCACCGCAAGCCATACACTTAAAGCCTCCTGTTGTGGCGTTCATGCGTAGACTGGGGCTTTTATCATCATGGAAGGGGCAAAGCACATCACGCCACTGGCCTGAGCCTTTAAAGCTAATTTGCTGACTTTGCAGGTAGTCAATGGGGTTAGGCAGTAAGGCGCGGTTTAAACCAAATTTGCGGCCATTATTGGCACGTCCGCCGAAGTATTCACTTGCCAGTCCGTTGCTTTGGTATCGTGGAGTTGCATATTTCATGTTGCTGCCCCCATTACGTCGAGTAAGCGACCTACGCTGCCAATATGCAGCACAATAACCCGCTGACCGTGTTTGCTGGCTATTGCATCATGGGCGCGTGATACCTCAGTAATGCTGCCATCCATGGCCATTAGTTCCACAAAATTTACAGGGGTATCGTCAATGATTGCCTCGGCTGCTTGGCCTGCTTCGACAATAGGGGCATAGGCAACCAGCACAAAATTTTTGTAGGTCATTATTCTGCCCCCTGTGCTGGGATTACTTCATCATTGGCAGCGATCCGGTTTGCAATACGCTTGTTTATCCATGCCACTACTTCACTCTCAATCCATGCCACACGTCGTTCAGAAAGCTGCACAGATTGCGGGAAGTCGCCTTCACGCTGTAGCTGGTAAATGGAAGATGCGCCCAACCCTGTGAGCTTCTGGACTTCACTGCGACGAATAAAACGCGGGGTTTGGCTGGCCGCATTGATTGCGGTAGGGCTATCACTGTTTAAAAGATGCATGTAAGCACTCCTTACAAATTGCTTGTAAGGCACAAAACAGGATAATCAGGAATGTAAATCAGTTTAAAAAGGCTTGTTATATCAATCGCTAATAGGTCACTAAACCAATTCAATTAAGTTCAGTGACTACCAGAAAAGTTTAAAATAGTAAACTTTTTGTGTATATCAGCATTGCGATATTTATAACCAATGATTATATTAGCCATTAATGGTACAACTTTTAGTTGTACCAATTAACTGCTTACATTTCTGGTTCTCCAGTATGTGCCTGTGATGGCGGTTAATGAAATTCGGACACTTGGCGGTGTCCACACTAGGCTAGTTCCGTTGGCGCGGTTCTAGCCTTTTTAATGCCTGCCAGTTATGCTTACTAGCACTGGAAAGCATTAGCTGAATTGCATTATTGGATAGAACTTTAAAAAAAGCCATCTTAAAATTGGTAATCTTCGTTAAACGCCGGATAAGTTATCCACAAGTGTTTTTCATCTTTAACAAATCACTTTTGCCTTTAAACCATTTGTTTAACCTCTTGAGTTGCCTATATTTATTTTATAAAAAATAAACTATTAGTTTACTAATAAGTTGAATTACTTAAACTTTTTTAGCATTTGCTAATAAAAAGTTTTTAAGACTTTTACAAATTTTTACACTTTTTACCGCTATATCTTGTGCCCAGTTGACTATAGCGCCACTAATTAAACTCATCTTCATATTCATTTTTAAGCAATGCGCTGCTGGCCAGCATTGAAGAAAATTAGGTTCGGCTCATAAATAATGCTGTGAACATAATTGCTCCATTCCTGCATCATGGCGGTTCGAATATCAGCATAAACCGCCTTGTTGTATACGCCCCTCATTCCCTTGGTAGTGTGGTTCAAACATGCCTCGATAGCATCAGCATGAAACCCCTTTTCATTCATCAAGGTGCTGGCTGTTCTGCGTAAGTCGTGAATGGTGAAGTGGGGAACATTGGTTAAGGCCAGCGCGGTTTTTTGCGCTGAATTTAAAACATTATGAGCAATGCGCGTTCCTGACTGCCTGCCTACAAATACATAAGGTTCATTGCCAGCAATCGTTTTTAATTCTTTAAATATTTCTATGACCTGATCTGACATAAAAACCATCATGGGGCGGCTATTCTTACCGCCTGTGGTGTTCTTGGTGACAGGGATATGCCAGATACGCTGTTCAAAGTCGATATGCTCCCATTTGGCATTCAACATTTCGCTTTTTCTAAGGAGGGTCAATAATGACAATAACAAGGCCAGCTTACGCGGGCGGTAAACTCTGGAATCTAGCAGGGCTGTATAAAACTCGCGGATTTCATTAAGGCTTAATGCTCGGTCACGCTCCACATACTTAAATACATGGCGTGAAGGAATGGAAAGCACTGGATTAAACGTCATTAGGTTTTTAGTGACAGCATAGTCAAACATGCGCTTAAGCAGGCCGCGTACCTGATTAGCTGCTGCATCATATCCCTGATCTTTTTTGCGCCATATCACAGCTACCGCATCAGCCTGCGTAATGTCGGTTAATCGCTTGTCACCTATAAGCGGGTAAATGTCATTATCAAGTAAGCGCTTCATGGTAATAGGATTTGCCCTATCCTTGCTGATTACGCCCTGATAATACTTGTCGCCAAACTCCTTTACCGTTTCTCCGGCGGCTTTCTTTTCGCGCCTGCTGCGTTTTTCCTGCTGTGGGGATATGCCTTTAGCCACCAGTAAGGCGGCGGCATCGCGTAGTTCCCTAGCATCTTTTAATTTCAGGTCTGGGTATTGCCCCAGCACAATGCGTTCCTGTTTGCCGTCTATGGTGTAACGGTAATGCCATGACTTAAGGCCGGATTCCTTCACCTCAATAAACAGGCCGCGTCTGCTTTTATCCTTCACGGTATAGCGTTTATCGCTGGCCTTTAGCGCGTTAATTTCCCGATCTGAATTAAAGCTCTGGTCTTTACTGGCAGCCGTCATGGTTTAGTCACTCATCACATAATTTTAGGTTCTATCAGTCACTAAGGCTTATCAGTGACTAAAAAAAGCATAGCACTGTTAGAACGTATTGCACACTATTGAATATAAGGCGAAGTGAATTTAAACCATAACTTATTGTTTTTATGCTTTATAAATATGAAAAAAGCACCTTACTGGTGCTTATTGAATCTGGTTGAACAAAGGCTAAAAAATGAAATTACTTTCCAATACAGAAACTGCCAAAAATCTTGCCCAGTAAATCATCTGCACTAAATTCACCAGTAATCTCACTTAACGCATGTTGCGCCAGCCGCAAAGATTCTGCCATCAGCTCCCCGGCATGAAATTCAACCAGCTGCACGCGGGCATCAGCCAGATGTTGCTGGCAACGCACCATTGCGTCCAGATGCCGTGTTCGGGCAATAAAGGTACTTTCCTCGGGCTGATAGCCTGCGTGCGCGCTAATCGCCTGTATGAGCGTATTAAGGCCTTCTCCTTGCCGTGCCGACAATATAATGCGCTTAAACCCATTTAACTCATCCTGATGTGGGGTTTGTTCCGCCAGATCAGCCTTGTTGGCAATCAGCAGTAACCGCTTGGGATCACGCTGGTGAAAAAATCCATCGGCCAGTGCCAGTGGATCATCATCGGTGGTCAGGTCATAGACCAGTAGCAGCAAGTCAGCCTGTTCAATTTCCCGATAAGCACGCTTGATGCCTTCCTGCTCCACGATATCACCAGTTTCACGCAAGCCAGCAGTATCGGTCAGGGTAATGGGCAGGCCATTCAAGGTAATTTTTTCATGCAGCACATCACGGGTGGTGCCGGCAATGTCGGTAACAATCGCGCGGTCAATCCCGGCCAGCGCATTAAGCAGGCTGGATTTCCCGGCATTGGGCTTGCCCGCAATCACCACCTGCAAGCCTTCACGCAATAACTGTCCCTGCTTGGCCGACTTTTGCACTTGGCTAACTGCCCCCTGTACTTGTTCCAGCAGAGTTAAAATCCGACCATCTGCCAGAAAATCAATTTCCTCTTCGGGAAAATCAATGGCAGCTTCCACATGCAGGCGCAAATGAATCAGTTGCTCCAGTACCTCATTCACCCGCAGCGAAAATGCACCTTGCAGGGAACGCACGGCCGAACGGGCAGCTGCTTCACTACTGGCATCAATCAGGTCGCTAATGGCTTCTGCCTGCACCAGATCCATTTTGCCATTTTCAAAGGCACGTAAGGAAAACTCACCGGCCTTGGCCGCCACTGCACCCAGACTCAACAGGCGCGCCAGTAACGCATTTTGCACCACCACCCCGCCATGTCCCTGCACTTCCACTACATCCTCACCAGTGAACGAATGGGGGGCTTTAAAGCACAGGATCAAGCCTTCATCAATCACCTCATCCTGTGCATCCTTAAACTGACGAAATCCAGCCATGCGCGGTGCAGGTAGTGATTTATTTGTTAAAGCTTCAGCAATGGCAAAAGCATTGGGGCCAGACAAGCGGATAACACCAACACCGCCACGTCCCTGAGGGGTAGCAATTGCAGTAATCGTGGTGGTTGGCGTCATAAGCGCACCTCAGGTAAACAGAGCAGTAAACGGTTTAACAGCAGGTATAAAAAAACCGCCCAAGCGTATCACTTTAGGCGGTTTTTAAAAACACATGGCAGCATTTAACTGGCGGCTTTAGCTGCTGCTTCCTTGGCAATCGAACGATTAACCAGCCACTGCTGGAGAATGGTCAGCAGGTTATTGCAGATCCAGTACAGTACCAGTCCTGACGGGAAAAACAGCAGGAACACGGTAAAGATAATCGGCATCAGCTTGAACACCTTGGCCTGCATCGGATCAGTCGGCTGCGGATTAAGCATTTGCTGCACATACATGGTAACGCCCATGATCAGCGGCAAAATGAACAGCGGATCCATGGCGGACAAATCCTGAATCCAGCCCAGCCACGGGGCATGACGCAGTTCCACGCTTTCCATCAGTACCCAGTACAGTGCCAGAAAAATCGGCATTTGTAGCAATAAAGGCAAGCAACCGGACAATGGATTCACCTGCTCTTTTTTATACAGTGCCATCATTTCCTGCGAAAACTTCATGCGGTCTTCGCCATGCTCTTCTTTTAGGCGCTGCATTTCCGGTGCAATCACCCGCATTTTGGCCATGGAGCGGTAGCTTTTGGCTGATAGCGGAAACAATACCAGCTTCACGGCACAGGTCAGCAGGATAATGGCCCAGCCCCAGTTGCCTACAATACTGTGGAAGAATTTTAGGCCCATAAACAGGATCTGGGCAATGGGCCACAACCAGCCATAATCCACTGTTTGGTTCAGACCTGGTGCCAGATCCTTGAGCTTGGATTGTACCTTGGGACCGGTATACAACGTGGCGCTAACGTCCATCTGCTTGCCAGCTGGAACATTAATCAGTGGGGTACGGAAACCAATCACATTGTCATTGCCAACCTTGCGCGATTCCAGCGTGGCATTGTACTTGGCATCCGGAATCCAGGCCGTCACAAAATAATGCTGAACCACGCCAATCCAGCCACCCTTGGCCTGTTGGTTTAAGCCATCACTCTGGAAGTCATCAAACTTGAGCTTGTTATACTGCTCGTCTGGTGTGCCCCACGCTCCACCCAGATAAGTTCCCAGCTGGAAAATACCCTGATGGCTCTTGCTGGGATCAGCACTGCCGTCACGCTTGATCTGGCCAAACATCTGGCCCTGCCATGGCTGGTTGCCCCGGTTAATAATCCGGTAGCTGACCCCAATCGGATATTCACCAGCCTTAAAGGTAAAATTCTTGATAATTTCAACACCATTATTGGCCTGATAAACCAGTGGCACCACCAGTGTTTTTTGGCCAGGCAGCAGCTTGTACTGCTTGCTTTCGGTTTCAAAACTGGCACGACCATTGGCATTATCCGGGCCATTGGCGCCAATCAAGCCGGACTGGGCGATATAAACCCGGTTGGCATCATTTTCCAGCATAACAAACGGCTTGTTGTCCTGATTTTTGTTCAGGTCATGCTGAAGCAATTCAGCACGCACCACGTCCCCACCCTTGGGATTAATCCACAAATGGTAAACATCGGTTGTTACTTCAATCAGGTTGCTGCTGGCAGCAGTATTTGCCACAGCAGGGTTTGCGGCATTTACCGACGTCGTTGAGGGAATATCGGTAGCTGTGCCAGTACGGGTTGCACTGGGAACATCTGCTGTTGATCCTGCTTTTGCTGCAATGGCTGCTGGTGGCTGGTTTACCTGAGCGTTTGGACCATAGTCCTTTTGCCACGCCAAGATAATTAAATACGCGGTCACAAACATGGCTGCCAGAATTGCAATTCTGCCCCACTGTTGCATAGTGCTTACCCCAAAAAATAAAGCTGTCTAAAACACCTAGCATTGCCGAAACGGAATACTAGATTTTACCTGCTTTGCATCAAGCGGCTGAAACGATATAAATTGGCGCATCGGCTGCCGGATCGAAGGCACCGGATCATAGCCCTGCCCGCCCCAGGGATGGCAACGACAGACCCGCTTGAAAGCCAGCCAGCTGCCATGGCCTGCCCCATGCAGGGCAACTGCCTCAAGGGCATATTGGGAACAGGTAGGGATATAGCGGCATCGGGGTCCAAGCAGTGGACTGATGGCAATTTGATAACATCGGATCAACCAGCGTAAAAAACCAGCCATTGGCCCGCCCTTTACGTGACTTTAGGAGAAATTGGCTGCTGGATCAGCTGCTGTTTTTTAACCCGGGTATGGAGCATGCGCCAGGCATTTTGCAATTCCTGATGCAATTGCGGGTTGTCAATGTGATCGGCGCCTTGCTTTGCCATCACAATAATATCAAGTGCAGGTAGCTGTTGCTGGTGCAGCCGGAAACTTTCTCGGGTCAACCGTTTAAAGCGGTTACGCTCATGTGCGCGCTTGATTTTTCGTTTGGCCACCACAATGCCGATACGGCTTTGAGAAGATTCAGCATTGCGCCGGATTGCCAATACCAAAAAACCAGATTGATGGACTTTATACATGGCACAGTCAAACACTGCTTTAAAATCAGCAGCTGTCAGTAGCCTGCATTCTGGCTGAAATGCAAACGATGTCATGTTACCCGACGCGCACGCGTCTTTGCACGTTTAACTGTTTATACGGTTAAACGATGACGGCCTTTTGCACGACGACGCGCCAGCACCTGACGACCATTCTTGGTAGCCATACGGGCACGGAAACCATGGACACGCTTACGCTTGATCACGCTGGGTTGGAAAGTACGTTTCATGATGAAAACTCAAAGCTGACAAAAAGAACGCGATTTTATTGACCTCTGCTCGCTGTGTCAAACAAAAGCCCTTGTTTAATGCCTTTTTTTTATGCTAATGCCTAAGCAGGCAAACCAGTATCCAAATTATTTCTTTAAATAAACACTTGATATATTTAATCATTTTTTAAATAAATATCTGATTTTAAGGCTTTTTTATGTTATCCACAAAATTATTCACAATTAATTATTAAAAATTAACTCATTAAATAACAGCAGCATACATCTAATAATTTAACTTATAATTGAAAGTTATCCACAAGATTACTATATTTACGTCCATGTTAGGAAGAATCAGGTGTAAGCGTTAATTTTTAACTTTGAATTGATAGCATAGAATCCAAGTTATCCCCATAAGACCCTAAACATAATTTAAATTTAAATTTATTAAATTCATATTTATTATTATTAGGAGCGTATTTTTCTGTGGAAATAGGCTTATTTTTTAATTTAACCATTAAGTTAGCTTGTGGATAAAAGGGATTAAGATTTGTGTATGATTTGTGGATAACTTTGGGTATGATTTTATCCACAAGTTTATCCAAAAAGTTTTCCACAGGTATTTTTAAATTTAAATTCGTAAAAAAATGAATTTAATGTTCAAGAAAGCAGCAAGCATAGGGTATGGACGCCATGACAGATGTTGATAAGTTAGTTAGAATGCTGTCCTCATCAGGAAGTGAGCATTCATAAAATCCCGGACATGCATGAGATATGCCGTAGTTGATTAGCGCTGGTTATCGTTGGTTCATTTTTTTATTGTTCATCATTGTTTGGGGGTGTCATGATCTGGGCAGAATGTCTGAATACACTGCGGCATGAGTTGTCGGATAATGTATTCACGATGTGGATTCGTCCGCTTCATGCTGAAGAACGTGACAATGCGCTGGTGTTGCTGGCGCCCAATCATTACTGGACCCGCTATATACAGGAACATCATCTGGACCAGATCCGTTATCTGGTGAATAAGGCCAGTGCCGGACGCATTTCCGAAGTTCACATCCAGGTTGATTCGCGTCCTGGTGAAATTATTTCGCAGGCTGCTGAGCCTGCAAATGTAGCGCCCACCAATGAAGCCATCAATGGGGAAGGGCGGGAACGCAAGGTCGCGGTAGAAGCCGATAGCAGTAAGAACCCACCAGTTCAGAAAAAACGTCAGCTAAATCCACAATTTACTTTCGCCTTGTTTGTTGAAGGCCGTTCCAACCAGATGGCAGCTGAAACCTGTCGCCGGGTATTAACCCAGCTGGGTGAGTCACAGCATAATCCGTTATTTTTGTATGGTCCTACAGGTTTAGGTAAAACTCACCTGATGCATGCGGTAGGGAATGCGTTGCTACAGGCCAAACCGAATGCGCGGGTCATTTACATGACCTCGGAAAATTTTGTGCAGGATTTTGTCAGTGCCTTGCAGCGCGGCAAAATTGATGAGTTTAAGCAAAATTGTCGTTCACTGGATTTGTTATTGGTTGACGATATTCACTTGCTGACCGGTAAAGCCAGTCTGGTAGAATTTTTCCATACTTTTAATGCCTTACTCGATGAATCCAAGCAGATTATCCTGACGTCAGATCGTTATCCGAAAGAGTTAACCGAGCTGGACCCACGTCTGGTATCCCGGTTTTCTTGGGGCTTATCGGTTGGAGTAGAGCCACCGGATCTGGAAACCAGGATTGAAATCCTGCTTAAGAAAGCCGAAAGCAATGGCATTGAGTTACCACGCAACTGTGCATTATTTATTGCCCAGCAGGTGGTGGCCAATGTACGTGAACTGGAGGGTGCTTTAAATAAAGTCGTGGCAATTTCACGCTTTAAGGGTACAAGCATTGATCTTGAAGTAGTACGTGAGTCCTTAAAGGATGTGTTGGCCATCCGTGCCCGCACCATGAGCATTGATAATATTCAGCGGGTAGTGAGTGAATTTTTCCGGATTCCCTTAAAGGAGCTGATTGGCCCCAAGCGCACCCGCATCTATGCGCGGCCACGCCAGATTGCAATGGGACTGGCACGTGAACTGACCAATGATAGCTTTCCAGACATTGGTGAAGCCTTTGGCGGGCGTGACCACAGTACCGTGATGCATGCTTGTGAGAAAGTTCGGGAGCTGTGTCAGTCAGATCCAGCCTTTAACGAAGATTATCAAAATTTATTGCGCTTATTGCAGAGTTAACTGGCACAATAAACCCTATTATTTTATATGATTGCGTCTGTAATCATTATTGCTTTAATTTCATCTCCGCATTAAATCAAATTGCCATGTTTTAAATAAGCATGCGGTGTTGAAATGTATGATCTCAAGGGGAAAGCAGCGTGCGCCTGAAAATCAGTAAAGACTTGTTATTGAATGTCTTATCTCATGTGGTTGGGGCGGTAGAGCGTCGTCATACCTTAAGTATTTTGTCCAATATCAAGTTACAGGTTACCGAGCAGCAACTCACCGTAACGGGTTCTGATCTGGAAGTTGAACTGGTAGCAAGTGCCCAGCTTGCCAGTGGTGCCTGCTTGCAGCCGGGAGAAACTACCGTGCCTGCGCGCAAACTGGTAGATATCTGTAAATCCTTGCCCAATGCTGCGCTAATTGACCTGCAAGTAACTGATGACCAGCGCTGCATCTTGAAGTCGGGAAACAGCCGTTTTGTACTGGGTACACTACCAGCAGAAGATTATCCCTTACTGGCCAGCAATGGGGTAGTTGCCGGTGAATCCGTACAGGTTGCGCAAAGTGAACTGAAAAAGCTGCTGGATAAAACCGCATTTGCCATGGCTGTGCAGGACGTGCGCTTTTACTTGACTGGTACTTTAATTGAAGTGGGCGAGGGGCAACTGCGTGCCGTGACCACCGACGGTCACCGTTTGGCACTGTCTGAAACCTCTGCTATTTTCGAAGGTCAGCAAACGCTGCAAGCGATTGTACCACGCAAGGCTGTAGGTGAGCTACAGCGCCTGCTTTCAGTGGATGAGCAGCCGTTAACCCTCATTATTGGCCGCGAGCTGATGAACGTCAGCATTACCCTGAACAGTAAAGATAAGGAAAAGGACAACGAGATTGTTGTTCGTTTTACTACCAAGCTGATTGATGGCAAGTTTCCGGATTACCGTCGTGTGCTGCCGCGGCATGGCAACAAGATTGTACTCATCAACCATGATCAATTCCGTCAGTCTTTGCAGCGGGTTGCAATTTTAAGTAATGAAAAATTGCGTGGTGTATTTCTGGTTTTCAAAAACAATGAACTGCAACTCCGTGCTAATAATCCCGAGCAGGATGAAGCCGTTGAAGACATGGCAATTTCCTATGAAGGCGATAGCTTGGAGATGTCCTTTAATGCCCAGTATCTGCTGGATGTGATCGGGGTATTAAGCAGTGATCAGGTACAACTCACCTTGTCAGAGGCCAATGCCTCCGCTTTGGTACAAGACCCAACTACTAGCAGCAGTCTGTATGTGGTTATGCCAATGCGGGTTTAATCCTGTTTCTGGCCATTTGCCATGCATTTACAGCGCCTGCATATTGAGCGTATCCGTAATTTAAAAGGGGTGGAGCTGGCTCAGCTTCAGCCCTTTAATATTTTTTATGGTGCTAATGGCAGCGGCAAGTCATCGATTCTGGAAGCCATTCATATTCTGGCCACGGGTCGTTCATTCCGTACCAATCTGGTCAAGCAGTATATCCAGCACAGTGAGCTTGACGGGCTGGTTTACGCCGAATCCACATATTACAGATTAGGCCTGCAAAAGTTTGCATCTGGCGAACAAATTATCCGGCTTAATGGCGATACCGTTGCCACCCAAAGTGAACTGGCCAAACTGTTGCCCATTCAGCTGATTGACCCAGATACCATTAGCCTGCTGGATACAGGTTCCAAGCCACGACGCCAATTACTGGACTGGCTGATGTTCCACGTGGAACATGAGTTTCACGGTTTATGGCTACGCTATCAACGCGCGCTAAAACAACGCAATAACCTGCTGAAGCATCCGCTTAGTGATCAGAAGCTCTGGCTGCAAAGTATTCAAAGCTGGGAGCTTGGCCTGGCTGAATATGGTGAGCTAATTGATGGCCTGCGTGAAAAAGTCATGCTGCAATGGCAGCCCTTATTTAAGCATTACTGCCAGCAGTTATTGCCACATATTGAAATCAGCCTGGCCTATACAGCAGGGTTTGACAGTGAGCAGGGATTGGCTGCCAGTCTGGTGCAGCATCGTGGTCGGGACATGGATCGAGCCACCACGCAGCATGGGCCACATCGCGCAGACTTGCGTTTAAAAACGCCCTTAGGTCTTGCTGATGAGGTACTGTCCCGTGGCCAGAAAAAGCTGCTGATGGTGGCATTAAAGCTATCGCAAATACATCTGCTGCAAGACTTGAATAAGGAAACTGTGGTATTATTAGACGATTTTAGTGCCGAGCTGGATGACACTGCCCAGGGACGGTTATTGTCCACCTTGGCCGGCTTAAACAGTCAAGTCTTTATAACTACCCTCAATGGCAGTGCGGTACAGAAAATGCAGGAAATCCTGAGCCTACCGGCGGCTGTTTTTGAAGTCAGCAACGGTCAGGTTCAGCCCCGTCCATTTTCTGGCAATGACGTGCCATCTCATTTGAATTAAGCATTTTTAAATATGAATCATCAGGGAGACAACATGAGTTCTGATTCCCAGACCCAGTCAGTGACCGAAATATCACCAGATTCAGTACAAGATTCGCTGCAACCGCAAGACAGCCCCAAGGCATATGATTCTTCCAGCATTAAAGTGCTGCGCGGCCTGGATGCCGTTCGTAAGCGTCCCGGCATGTATATTGGCGATACTGATGACGGCACCGGCCTGCACCATATGGTGTTTGAAGTGGTTGATAATGCCATTGATGAAGCATTGGCCGGTCACTGTGACGAAATTAAAGTGATCATTCATTCTGATGAATCCGTGAGCGTGAGTGACAACGGTCGTGGCATTCCGGTGGATATTCATCCGGAAGAAGGCGTATCCGCTGCTGAAGTCATCATGACCATCCTGCACGCTGGTGGCAAGTTTGATGACAACAGCTACAAAGTTTCCGGTGGTTTGCATGGGGTAGGGGTGTCGGTGGTTAATGCCCTGTCCAGCAAGCTGACCTTGAACATTCGCCGTAATGGCCAGCTGTATGAACAATCATACAGCCATGGCGTACCGGATTATCCGCTCCGTGTCGCCGGTGAAGCCAGCACAACAGGTACCACATTACGCTTCTGGCCCAGTAGTGATACGTTTACCCAGACTATTTTTTCAGTGGATATTCTGGCACGTCGCCTGCGCGAACTGTCATTTTTGAATGCGGGCGTGCGTATTGTTCTTAAAGATGAACGCGCCAATGTTGAGCACGTGTTTGACTATGAAGGCGGTCTGTCTGAATTTGTCAAATACATTAATGAAGGCAAGCATCCGCTCAATGAAATCTTCCATTTTACCGTGCAGGCCGATAATGGGATCGGGGTGGAAGTGGCCTTGCAGTGGAACGATTCCTATCAGGAAAGTGTGTACTGTTTTACCAATAATATTCCACAAAAGGATGGCGGCACCCATCTGGCTGGCTTTCGTGCAGCGTTAACCCGCTGCCTGAACACTTATATGGAAAGTGAAAACCTGCTGAAAAAGGAAAAGGTGAATGTTACTGGTGATGATGCCCGTGAAGGATTAACTGCCATTGTTTCAGTAAAAGTGCCTGATCCCAAGTTTTCCAGCCAGACCAAGGAAAAGCTGGTATCCAGTGAAGTAAAACCTGCCGTGGAATCATCCATGAGCCGCGAGTTTTCAACTTTCCTGCTGGAAAAGCCCAATGTGGCCAAAACCATTGTCGGCAAGATCATTGATGCAGCGCGTGCCCGTGATGCAGCCCGTAAAGCCCGTGAAATGACCCGCCGCAAGAGTGCGCTGGATATTGCAGGTTTGCCTGGCAAGCTGGCGGACTGTCAGGAAAAAGACCCGGCATTATCCGAGCTGTATATTGTGGAAGGGGACTCTGCGGGTGGTAGTGCCAAGCAGGGCCGTAACCGCAAAATGCAGGCTATTTTACCGCTAAAAGGTAAAATCCTGAATGTGGAGCGTGCGCGCTTTGACCGCATGATTTCCAGTCAGGAAGTGGGCACGCTCATTACTGCGCTGGGCTGTGGCATTGGCAGGGAAGAATACAACCCAGACAAATTGCGCTACCACAAGATTATCCTGATGACCGATGCTGATGTAGACGGCTCACACATTCGCACCCTGTTGCTAACCTTCTTTTTCCGTCAAATGCCTGAGCTGCTGGAACGCGGCTATATTTATATTGCCCAGCCTCCCTTGTATAAAATCAAGAAAGGCAAGCAGGAACAGTATCTCAAAGACGGTGAAGCTCTGGAACAATATCTGGTGTCGAGTGCGCTGGATGAACTAAAACTGCATGTTAGTCCAGATACGCCTGCCATTAATGGTAGTGCACTGGAAAAGCTGATTGCTGACTATCAAACCACCCAGAAAACCATGGACAGGCTAGGCCAGCGTTATCCGGCCAGTCTATTACAAGGCTTACTGCAAGTGCCGATGTTCCACGTGGAACAAGCAGTAGATCAGGCTTATGTCACCCACTGGGCTGGTCAACTGGTTGAGCAAATCAGCCAGATTCAGCCAAGCCTGCTGCCTGAGTTTAGTCTAGAAAGCTTTAGCACTACCGGGGAAGAAGGTATTGGCAAAACCGTTTACTGGCCTCGTTTAACCGTGTATGTGCATAACCTGCCACAGCATTATTTACTGGAAACGGCGCTATTGCAGTCTACAGAGTATGCGCGCCTGGTCAATAGCAGCCAAAGCTGGCTAAACTTGCTGGAAGAAGGGGCTTATCTGCAACGTGGTGACAAACAGATTCCGATTGGCAGTTTCCATCACTTATGGAACCAGATCATGCAGGATTCCCGTCGTGGCCTGATGATCCAGCGCTATAAAGGGCTGGGTGAGATGAATGCCGAACAATTGTGGGAAACCACAATGGATCCGGAAAACCGCCGCATGCTGCAAGTGACGATTGATGATGCCATCAATGCCGATCATATGTTTAGCTGCCTGATGGGGGATGACGTGGAACCACGCCGTGCATTTATTGAAGAAAATGCCCTGACAGTAACCAATCTGGACATTTGATGTTTTGAGTTAGTCCTTCGTAAAAAAGCTGCACAGGTTGCAGCTTTTTTATAGGTGGAAATTGGATACACCGTTGTAAAGAACTGAAAATAAGACTGCACCACAATAATAAACCTCAACCAAAACATTACGCTGATGCAAGAATATCCATGCTAACTTTCATAAAAGGAAAGTAACTGAAATGGATGAATATGTCGTCTCAGCATGTTGCACAATGTGCTCAGCTTTTGGCAGAGCAAAAACTAAAAATTGCTTTTGTGGAAAGTGCCACAGCCGGGCGTTTAGCCGCAGAATTTTCTCTGACCAATCATGCAGGAAAGTGCCTGTTAGGCAGTCTGGTTTGTTACGATGCCTGTATCAAGCAGGATTTGCTAAAAGTTCCCAAGGAATTAATTGACCAGTTCACGCCTGAATCTGCCGAAGTAACCGAAGCCATTGCTAAAAACCTGAAGCAGTTTTTTGATGCAGATATTATTGTTGGCGTAACAGGTCTGGCTTCAGCTGGGGGTAGTGAAACCCCGCAAAAGCCAGTGGGTACTATGTTTTTCATATCATTATTCGGGAACAATCCTATAATCACCGTGAAGTGTTTCAGGGTTCAGCTGAAGAAATTATTTTGCAGGCTATAGACCGGATTGCCCAACTGGTGATGCAATACCTAAAGCAGCAACGTGCAGCTTAAAAAGTAAATACGCTCAACTATTGTTATTGAAAAGAAAAAATAAACTCCTTGTTCCACGTGGAACAGGGAGTTTTTAATGTTTAAAAAAAAATCTATGCTTGATTAAATCCCTGTTGCATTTCTTCTAGCTCAAGCATGAGTTCGAGCGTTTCATTTTCACTGTGCTCCAGCGTGGCCTTTAATTCAGTTTGTTCAGTCATAAGTTTTAGCAACGCAGTCTTTTGCTCGGGCAAATATAAGGATTCATCAGCCAGCAAATTTTCAATTTCAGTCAACCGCAGCTGAACTTTTTGCTGCTGCTTTTCATGTTTTTCAATTTTGTCCCGTAACGGTCGAGTGGCTTCACGGCGCCGTGCAGCTTCCTTACGTGATTCTTCCTTGCTTAAACCTGTATTAGCAGCAGATGACACAGAAGGGACAGGCTGAGTTATTGCCTGAACAGGCGCTGCCACAAGGGCAGGTTTTTCAACAGGGGTCGATGATGTTTTTTGATCGTTAATTTTTTGCTCATTAGCTTTTTGTGTTAGGGCTTTTTGCTGTTTTTCCAGGTCAATGCGGGCCTGACGCAACCAGTTGGCATAATCCACCAGATCGCCATCAAAGGCTTCACACTTGCCATCATGCACCAGCATCAGTTCATCACATACACTGGCAATCAGCTGGCGTTCATGCGACACCAGCACTACAGCACCTTCAAAATCCTGCAAGGCCATGGTGAGCGCATGCCGCATGTCCAGATCCAGATGGTTAGTCGGTTCATCCAGAATCAGTACATTGGGTTTTTGCCAGACAATCAGTGCCAGCGCTAAACGGGCACGCTCACCACCGGAAAAACTCTCACAGGGCGTATCCATGCGCTCACCACTAAAACCAAAGCTGCCTAAAAAAGCACGCAGGGTGGCTTCAGAGA
Source organism: Alkanindiges illinoisensis (assembly GCF_004377485.1). GTDB lineage: Bacteria > Pseudomonadota > Gammaproteobacteria > Pseudomonadales > Moraxellaceae > Alkanindiges > Alkanindiges illinoisensis_A. The sequence goes on along the minus strand of NZ_SNTY01000036.1, from coordinate 8,758 downwards.
TTTGGCGACCAGCCAGACGTGCCAGTTGCAGCATGGGCGAAGCATCGCCATCCAGTGCATCCATCTGGTGCTGGGCAAAATAGCCCAAATTGAGCAATTCACTGGCAGCACGTTCACCGCTTAAAGGCGCCAGTGTACCCGCCAGTGTTTTAATTAAAGTGGATTTACCCGCCCCATTCATACCCAGCAAACCAATACGGCTATCGGGTGTAATTTGCAGGTTAATCGTTTTCAGAATTCGTTTGCTGGCATAACCCGCATCTACATGATCTAGCCGCAACAGGGGTGAACTCATGCGGGTTGGTTCACGGAAGCTAAAGGTAAATGGCGTATCTACATGCGCAGGCGCCAACTTTTGCATACGCTCCAATTGTTTGATCCGGCTTTGTGCCTGACGGGCCTTGGTGGCCTGCGCCTTGAAGCGATCAATATATTTTTGCAGGTGTGCGCGGGTGGCTTCCTGTTTTTCAAAGGCCTGTTGCTGCTGGGACAATCGTTCAGCGCGGGTTTGTTCAAAGGTGGAATAATTGCCGGTATAAAGTGTTACCTGGGCATTTTCAATATGAATAATATGGTCAACAATGCCGTCAAGAAAATCACGGTCATGCGAAATCAGTACCAGTGTGCCTTCGTAAGCTTTAAGCCAGTCTTCCAGCCACAATACCGCATCCAGATCCAAATGGTTGGTCGGCTCATCCAGCAGTAGCAGGTCGGAGCGGCTCATCAGGGTACGCGCCAGATTCAGGCGCATGCGCCAGCCACCTGAAAAACTCGACACAGGCAGCCTGATCTGGTTTTCCAGAAAGCCCAGTCCTGCCATCATTTGTGCTGCTCGAGCAGGCGCGGTATAACCATGAATTTCATCAAAGCGGCCATACAGCTGGGTCAGGGTATCCATATCGAGCTGGTCAGCCTGATGTTCCAGCTGTTGATGAATGTCCCACCATTCCTCATCACCGGACAATACAAAATCAATGGCTGAGGTTTCCTGACTTTCAACTTCCTGCGCCATGTGCGCCACAATCCAGCCTGCAGGTCTAGTTAAGCTGCCGACATCGCCCTGAATAGAACCCAACAATGCCGCAAACAGGGTGGATTTACCTGCACCATTCACGCCGGTCAAGCCAATCTTCCAGCCATGATGCAATTGCATGGTGGCATTTTCAAACAGCAGGCGGCCACCACGGCGAATAGCAAAATTTTGAAGCTGAATCATGACGCATCCGGAGCAATGTAAAGGAAAGGCAAATTATAGTCTAAATAGCATTCACTTGTGCTAGGCTAAGCCTTAGAATTGGTATGACATAACTTTACAGTGGGTTCATGCCAGCATCATGAAAGCACGATGAATACTGAGCGCGGTTCATTAACAGACAATTCATTAACAAATAATATAAACCACACGTAAAAAAACAAAAAATGGTGGAGCAAATTGGAGTAAATACTCTATTGTTTCACACAATTGTCCGATAGAATATATCAACTTGGATGATGTCCAATTTCACCCTACAAGCATAGCTGAAATTTTCTGCTAGGAAGTTAAAGATGAAAAAAATTGCTTTGGCCATGACGGCTGCGTCTGTTTTCACCCTGTCCCATACTGCTCAGGCACAAACCGTTTGTGTGTTTGACTTGCTGGGTACCGCCGGTGATACCTACACCCTAATGAAAGATTATGCGCTGGCTGCCAAAGGCTGGGGTGCTGATGTCCAGCTTAAAGCCTATACCGATGAGCGCGTAGCTGCAGAAGACTTTAAAGCAGGCAAATGTGATGCCGTTAGCTTAACGGGTATGCGTGGACGTCAGTTCAATACCTTCACCGGTTCTATTGATGCCATTGGCGCGATTTCAAGCAGCAAGGTTGCGCAAAGCGTCATGCAGTTAATGGCAAGCCCAAAACTGGCCAGCAACATGGTTAACGGTAATTATGAAGTTTCAGGTGTGGTGCCATTGGGTACTGCTTACCTGATGGTGAATGACCGTAGCATTAATACCATTGCTAAAACAGCTGGTAAAAAAATTGCCGTATTGGACTATGACAAGGCACAGGCCAAAATGGTTCAGCAGATTGGTGCACAGCCGGTATCCAGCGATGTCACCAACTTTGGTAGCAAGTTTAACAATGGCCAGGTTGATATCATTGGTGCACCAGCCATGGCATTCAAGCCACTGGAGCTGCATAAAGGGCTGGGTTCCAAAGGCGCGATTGTACGCTTCCCGATTTTGCAGGTTACTGGTAACGTGATCATTCGCAAGGACAAATTCCCTGCTGGTTTTGGTCAAAAATCCCGTACCTGGATTGCCAGCCAGCTTCCACGCATGACTTCTTTAATCAGCAAGACTGAAGCTGCTATTCCTGCCAAGTACTGGATGGACATTCCAGCCAATGACAAAGTAGGCTATGTGAAGCTGATGCGCGAATCACGCATTGCTTTAACCAAAGAAGGCCTGTACAACAAGAGCATGATGAGCCTGCTGAAACGTGCGCGTTGTCAGGTTGAGCCATCCAGCTTTGAATGTGCATTGAAAGACGAGTAATTCTCGACGATAAGCTGTCTTGATAGCTGATGTTATAAATATTTGCTATCCTGAAAAGTAATAGAAAACCCGGCTTAGGTCGGGTTTTTTATTGACCTTAGTGACAGGAAAAACTGCCAAAAGATTATTGTTAAACGCAACGGAAGCGACTATACCTAGCACTGTTAAAGCTGCTTGGAAAAGCAGTGTCATCCCCAACAGGACATGAGGACATAAAAATGATGCGACAACAGTTAAAATTCGGATTAATGGCGGGTGTTATTGCCATGGCATCCAGTCAGGTTCAGGCCAAACAAACCTTTTGCGTATTTGATCTGGTGGGTACCGCTGGTGATGTGTATGCCTTAATGAAAGATTATGCACTGGCTGCTAAAGGCTGGGGTGCTGATGTCCAGCTTAAAGCCTATACCGATGAGCGTGTTGCTGCAGAAGACTTTAAGGCTGGTAAGTGTGATGGTGCTGCCATTAGTGGCATGCGCGGCCGCCAGTTCAATAGCTTTACCGGTTCAATTGATGCCATTGGGGCATTGCCTGACTTGAAACTGGCTGTAAATGTTATGCAATTACTGGCCAAGCCGCAATTGGCTGCCGATATGGTGAGTGGACCGTATGAAGTGGCTGGTGTGATTCCCGTGGGTGCAGCCTATTTGTTTGTTAATGACCGCAATTTGAATACCATTGCCAAGGCAGCAGGCAAAAAAGTTGCGGTACTGGATTATGACAAGGCACAGGCCAAAATGGTTCAGCAAATTGGCGCACAGCCGGTATCCAGCGATGTGACCAACTTTGGTGGCAAGTTTAACAATGGACAGGTTGATATTATTGGCGCACCGATTGTTGCCTATAAACCCATGGAATTATACAAGGGTCTGGGAACCAAGGGCGCGATTGTGCGTTTCCCATTATTGCAGGTCACCGGTAACGTGATTATTCGTAAGGATAAGTTCCCGGCCGGCTACGGACAAAAATCCCGTGAGTGGATTGCTGGCCAGTTACCGCGTGCCTTTGGCATGTTGGGCAAAATGGAAAAAGAAGTACCAGCCAAGTACTGGATGGACATTCCGGCCAATGACAAGATTGGCTATGTAAAACTGATGCGTGAATCACGGATTGCCTTAACCAAAGAAGGCATTTATAACAAGAAAATGATGTCGTTCCTCAAGCGTGCACGCTGTCAGGCTGAACCATCCAGTTTTGAATGCGCGCTCAAAGACGAGTAAAATCGGTTATCCGGTTGCAAAAATGCTTGAAAAGGCAGCAGCACAACCCAATTTATAGTTTGGGTTGTGCTACAGTAGCAACCTGATATTGCCAGTATACTGGCCCGGATTTTATGTTTTTGGAGACAGGCATGAACGCTCCTGCTTTGGTATTGACAGATCGTGCAGCGAACAAGGTTCGTCAATTGCGCGAAGGGGAAGGTGGCGACGACTTAATGCTACGCGTTTATGTGACGGGTGGCGGCTGTTCAGGTTTTTCCTATGGCTTTAGCTTTGCAGAAGCTGCCAATGATGATGATGCCAGATTTGAAAATGGTGACGTCGCCATGCTGGTGGATTCATTAAGCTATCCGTATCTGGTGGGTTCAGAAGTGGATTATCTGGAAGGCCTGGAAGGCTCACGCTTTATTGTCAAAAATCCAAATGCCACCACTACCTGTGGCTGTGGTTCCTCATTTTCCATATGAGCTAGCACTGCAATACGCCTATAATATTATGAAGAAAGCGTCCTAAATCAGGGCGCTTTTTTTATGGATTTGCCTTTGATTATAGGGTTTATCGCCTGTTTTATCATTAAAGGACAACAAGGCGTGTCAATGTCCTCAATAGCGCTGGTTTGCCTGGACTGCAATTTTTTATAGTAGTAACAGTATTGATTGTTGCAGCAGGACAAAGCCCATGACCGCATTTGCCCATCATCAGCTTAAGGCACGTAAGGTTCATTTTGATTTTTCAGGGGTTCCCAAGCACTGGATTCCCAATGATGCCTTTTCCACCCATTTTTTAAATGTGGCCCATCTGGTGTTGCCAGCCGGTGAGTTCTGGTTTTGCCGGGTGTATAACAAGGCGCTGCCTTATATTAAGGATGAGCAACTGAAACAGGATGTGCTGGGCTTTATTCGTCAGGAAGCCGTGCATGGGCGTACCCATCAGCATGCCTTACAGTATTTCAAAACCCATCAGATTAATGTAGAGGCCTATAACCGCCGCATGCATTATCTGTTTGAGGTGTTATTGGGTGAAGCACCGGCTGGGATAAAGGCACTGCAATTTAAAGCCACGGAAAAATTATGGTTGCTCACCCGGATTGGGGTGGTCGCTGCAATTGAACATTTTACCGGAGTTGCAGGCCAGTGGTCACTGGATAACACCAGTCTGGATCAGGCTGATCCGGTGATGGCTGACCTGTTTCGCTGGCATTTGGCGGAAGAGGTTGAACATCGTAGTGTGGCCTTTGACCTGTTTGCGCATTTGTTTGAAAATGAATTTGGCTTTTACCTGAGCCGACAGGCACTCATGGCGATTGTATTGCCAATACTGGTTAAAGTCTGGGCTGATGGCCTGCGTGCAATTTGCCGTGAGGATGCCGATGCCAAACAGTATGCGCGCTATAATGTATTGCAAATGTTGTGAGCCATGGAAAAAACGGGTCGTAAAACTGATCATGTGCCGCGTTTTAGCTATTTGCTTAAAGCCAGTTTGCGCTGGTTGCCACCCAGTTTTCATCCAGTGCACGAAGGCAATACCCAGCAGGCACTAGATTATCTCAATCGCTCGCCTGCCGCACTGGCTGCTGCTTAAATCTGGAATTTAATTTTTAAATTTTTGGATAGTAAAGCTGGAGTGGAAAAGCCTGTTTATAACATCAGCAGGCTATAAATCACCGCAGATAGCAAGGTCAGGTTGGCACTTTTATGCGCCTTAATCCAGTAGCGTTCATGCAATGACATGAGCAAGGTGAGGATAATGGCAATGCCCAGCAAATGATTATCCTGTTGTACATAATGAAAATATAGCCCGACAAAAGCCATACCCATTACGGCCCCAGACAAGCCCATATAGAGTATAGAAAATCTGGGCAGCTCGGCACTAATATCAAGTTGCTGTAATAACCATTTCCACATAAATTTAACCAGTACTTTTCAATTTAGCACCTAAACTGAGCCTGTTAGTGTGCCTAAAATCCGTAATCCACTGGCACCAGTCACGACGGGCAAATTACCCGGCTGCTGTTCAATACGCTGTTTGGCCAGCCAGGCAAATGCGGTGGCTTCAACCCAGGTGGGCGACAGGCCCAGTGCCTCAGTACTTTCAACGATCCAGTCATGCTTGCCCAGTTTCCAGCGTAATTGCTCCATCAGAGTTTTGTTGTAAGCCCCGCCACCACACACATACAGCTCCCCACCAGGCAGGCCACAACGTGCAATGGCTTTTTTAATTGGCCGAACAGTCAGCTTTAATAAAGTAGCCTGAATATTTTCAGGATGGTCATCATTGGGATCATAATCGCCCTGATTACGCCAGTCATCCAGCTGATTATCCAGCCAGTCCATATTAAAATCTTCACGCCCGGTACTTTTTGGCGGCTTTTTACCAAAGTAATCATGCCGCTGCATTATTTCCATTAGTGCTGGAATTGAATTGCCATTGGCAGCCCAGGCACCGTCCTGATCATAATTCTGTCCGGTATGCCGCTTGCACCAGCCATCCATCAGTACATTGGCCGGGCCAGTGTCATAACCATACACCTGCGCCGGATTTCCGGCAGGCAGCACACTGATATTGGCAATTCCACCCAGATTTAAAATAATCCGGTGAATGCTGGCGTGGCCAAACAATGCCTGATGAAAGGCGGGTACCAATGGCGCGCCCTGACCACCTGCTGCCAGATCACGGCGGCGAAAATCAGATACCACCGGAATTTTACTGATTTCAGCAATTAAGTTTGGATCACCAATTTGCAGGCTAAAGCCCAGATGTGGCCGATGGCGAATCGTTTGACCATGACTGCCAATGGCTATAATTTGGGAGCAATCTAAGTTATTTTCTTCCAGCAATTGAAGCACTGCTTGTCCAACCAGTCGGGCATAAGCCACATCGGCCTGACCCATACGCTCAATTTCATTGTCACCGGGCGAACTTAACGCCATCAGCTCATCGCGCAATTCTTCAGGGAATGGAACAGTCAAGGTGGCATGCAATACCAGCGGATCAAATGAGGCAGCCACCAGATCAATACCATCCATGCTGGTGCCAGACATAATCCCTATATACATTGCTGTCATATCAAAGCCTGCAATTCGCCCAAAAAAAAGTTAGTATAGCGCGCAATGCCAACTTTATTGTTTTTGATTTGCCATGACAACATTTTTACCTGCTGAGCAACAACTTGAGCTAATTGAGCGCGGCACTGCCGACATTATTTCCCGCGAAGACTTGCTGAAAAAATTAAAAGAAAACCGTCCACTGCGGATTAAAGCCGGTTTTGATCCCACAGCCCCTGATCTGCATCTGGGCCATACCGTGCTGATTAATAAACTCAAAACCTTTCAGGATCTCGGCCATGAGGTGTATTTTCTGATTGGCGACTATACCGGCATGATTGGCGACCCGACTGGAAAAAGTGCCACGCGTCCGCCGTTAACCCGTGAAGATGTACTGGCCAATGCCAAAACCTATCAGGAACAGGTATTTAAAATTCTTGATCCGGCTAAAACCAAAGTGGTGTTTAACAGTGAATGGTTTAATGCCCAAAGTGCCGCCGACCTGATCCGTCTGGCCAGCCAGCAAACCGTATCACGCATGATGGAGCGTGACGACTTTTCCAAGCGCTTTAAAAACCAGCAGCCCATTGCCATCCACGAGTTCCTGTATCCACTCATTCAGGGCTATGACTCAGTAGCACTCAAGGCCGATGTCGAACTGGGCGGCACCGATCAAACCTTTAACCTGCTCATGGGACGCACCCTGCAAAGCCGCTATGATCAGGAACCACAGGTATGCATTACCGTACCTATTCTGGAAGGTCTGGATGGCGTGCAAAAGATGTCCAAATCCTTGGGCAACTATATTGGTGTGTTCGATACTCCTGGCACCATTTACCAGAAAATCCTCTCCATGCCGGATAGTCTGATTGAGCGCTATTTTGAACTGCTGAGCTTTAAACCAATGTCCGAAGTAAAGCAGTACCTGCAAGAAATGGCCGCAGGGCGCAATCCGCAGGAGATTAAACGTATCATTGCACTGGAACTGGTCGAACGCTTCCATGATGCTGATGCTGCCGCCAATGCGCATAAGAGTGCCGGCAATCGCATTATCGATGGTGAAATTCCTGAAGACATCAATGAAGTTGAACTGTCGCTGGAAGGTCAGGAACAATTATTCATTACCAGCGTACTGTCGCGTGCAGGACTCACCAAAAATGCAGCGCAGGCCAAGGATGCTTTAGGTCGTGGTGCAGTCAAGGTCGATCAGCAAGTGATTGATGCCAGCTTTACCCTGAAGCAGGGAGATAAAGTCATTATTCAGGCGGGTAAAAAAGCCATTGCACGGGTTAAGGTGATTGCCTAATCATCAATATATTCAGAAAGCGGCTACATTAAGCCGCTTCTGTATTAAAAAACATTAAGTCACTATTGTTTCAATTTTTGAAATAATCACAATAAATAGACCTCTTGCATAATTCTGGTTTCGACAAGCTCAACCAACGCTGCCTGAGCCTGTCGAAGGCGAGTTGGTACAACTTATGAAAGAATGGATAAAGTGCTTTTTAAATAAGGAAATAATAAAAAAGCTTAAAATTAAGCTTAAATAGATCAAAAACTAGGCATATATCAGAAAAATGCTTAAAACATAAACGCCTAATCAATTATTTTAAAATAAGGGTTGCAAAGCATTTTAAACCCCCTATAATGCGCACCACGGCGATGATGAAGCGAAACAATAAGTTGTTAATAAACAACAAGTTAGCTAAAAGCATAGTCAAATCAGTCAGTAAAATGATTTAAGTGTTTAAGTAGAGATAATCGAAAAAATATTTAAAAAATGATTGACAAAGAGCGAATATGATATAGAATACGCGCTCTGATTTAGACAACACTGACGAGGTGTTGTGAATTTACCAAGAGATTGGTGGATTGATTCATTAAAAGATTGTAAAGAACAACTTGTGTGGATTTTTACTGGTTTTTGGCGATGATAAATTATCATTGATTTGAACT